>NZ_CP095053.1:3221371-3861089 GCF_022921095.1 Hymenobacter aerilatus | reverse complement strand
ACGCACTACATAAATGGTTTGATTAACCAATGTGCGCAAGCTAAAAGCATCCGAAACCCGACCAATAGGAGCTGTGTCAATAATTATGTGGTCGTACATATCTTTTAACTCACTGATTAAATACTGGAGCTTATCAGACATCATTAGCTCAGCTGGGTTTGCAGCCAAACTGGTACCGGCTCCAATTATATCTAGATCGGGAATACTATTAATAGGACGGATAATGTCCTGAATGCGTACCTCGTTTGACTGAATATAATCCGTTAAGCCTGTCGTAACTTTTTCACCTAGCTCGAATAATAAACTAGGATTGCGTAGATCTAATTCTATCAGCAGCGTACGCTTGCCTGCCAATACAAGCGAGGCGCCTAAGTTGATGGTGAAGAATGTTTTTCCTTCGCCACTCATGCTGGACGTTACTAGGATAACTTTTCCATTCTCGGCGTTGCCAGCCGCGAAGCTGAGGTTAGAGCGAATTAATCGGAACATCTCAGCCAAAGCTGATTTGTTCTCTCTAGTTACGACAAGAGTACCAGACGAATTATGCGCTAATTCTCCCAGAATAGGCGTGTTTGTTAAACGCTCTACATCCTGCTGCGTGCGAATTTTGTCGTTCAGCAAATCCTTGGTATACAGGATGCCAAAAGGTACAAGAGCGCCTAGCAGCAAAGCGGTCAGATAAATAATCTGTTTACTGGGGCTGATGGGATAATTAGTGCTAGTAGCCGTATCAATTATCCTTGAGTTGGAAACAGTAGAGGCCAGCGATATAGCAGCTTCCTCTCTTCTCTGTAATAAGAATAGGTAGAGCTTTTGCTTAGTCTCTTGTTGACGGTTTATCTCTTGCAATTCCCTTTCTACTTTAGGAACACGTTGGATTCTTGATTTAAATTGACCAGAACTGGCTTTTAAACTGTTGCTGGTAATAACGAGGCTTCTCTTTATATTACCTAAGTTCTCAAGAATATTAGCCCGCAGATTATTCAATTGCTCATTGAAGTTTTGCACAAGCGGATTATCTACTTCCGTAGTGCGCAACATACGTTCACGTTCTAATTGTAATTCGTTGAACTTGTTGATCAGGCCCAACAGCGTCTCATCTTGAATGCCGAGCGTACTAGGCACCATCTTATATTGACCCTTGTTCTGCTTCAGATAGCTCTCAATTGATTCTAAAATATCAATTTGAATAGCCCAGTCAGATAAGCGCTTGTTATAATCACTCGCTTGCTCTACATAGTTAGAGGCCTGCGTTGTCACGTCGGTTAGCTCATTAGAGCTTTTGTATTGCGCAACGCTCTTCTCTACATCCGATAGCTCACCGGTGATATATTTCAACCGGTCGTCCAGAAAAGCAATGGTATTTGTTGCCGTTATATTCCGGTCCTCTAGGGCCTCTTTGTTATATACTTGAACCAGCTTATTTACAATATCAACTCCTCTTGAAGGAATAGCATCTGTGATACCAATGCGTAGCACAGTAGCATCTTCCTTTATAGGAGATACTGTTAAGCCACTACTGAAATTTTCGGCTACGTCGCGTGTATCGTGCAATCCTATAATTATCTTTTTATTTAAATATTCTTTCAATAAGGTATTATTGTTAGCAACAATTGTGAAAGAACCATAGGGCTTATGGATTAACTGGCCAAAACGGTAGGTAATACCCTGTTCATCATTATTGTCGAATAGCTGATATTCAATGTTTGACTTTGCAACCAAATAAATGTCTTTGTTGACAATATTGGTGTCCAACTTGCTGACAATTGTGCGAATAGGATTACCACTATTATACAATTCATCATTTCGGAATCTGCCCTCCACGTAGTAAGTGGTACCTAAGTCCAACTCCTTCACTACACGGTGCATGAGGTCCGCAGACTTTAGAATTTCTATTTCGTTGTTCAGATTTTTAGAAGATCTGAAAACGTTAAGATCGATAGCCCCGCTGGACATAGCTGTTCCGCCACCATCATCATCCTTCACCAATACGGTGCTTGTAATCTGATAGCGGGGAATCGCATAATATCGGAGATAGGCGAAAGCAACGCCCAATGCTAATGCAATACCGAAAGCAAAAAGGTACCAGTACCTTAGATAATACGACAAAATATTCTTTAGGCTCTTCGCCTCGGGCTGCTCAACCTGCAGTGGAAATAGCTCCTTGGTATTCATCAAAGTAAGAATTATTTAAGTGCAGTGAACAGAATACTTATAACAGAAATAGCAGTTAAAACAATAGGTAAATAATAGGTTCTAGTGCTGACTTGAAGCGCCTTTGCCTTGTCCGGTTCTACATAAACGATATCATTCTGTTGCAGATAAAAATAAGGCGAGCTCAATATATTTTTATCGTTCAGATTCACGCGCGTAGTAGTGCGCAAGCCATCCTTTTCGCGAATGATCAGCACATTTTCTCGCTTTCCGTAGGCTGTCATATCGCCGGCCAAGCCTAGCGCTTCTAAAATATTAATGCGCTCTGTTGGGATAGTGAAACTAGCTGGGCGCGTAACTTCACCGATTACTGTAATCTTAAAATTTAGGAAGCGGATATTTACGATAGGATTTTTGACGTGTATCCGAATGGCATCGGTTAATTTGGTGGTAGCTTCTTCTTTAGTGAGGCCGCCGAGCTTAATTAATCCTAGTACAGGAAAATTAATATTATTATTAGCGTCCACTAAGTAGCCATTGTCTATGCGGGTAGGAGTAGCGGGAAGATTGCCGCTAGTAGAAGGAATCACGCCATTATTGAATAAGACATTCGACTCTGGATTCAGGCTGCTAACAGTAATGGACAACAGGTCGTCAGGCTGAATCTTAGGAGAGACTACACTCGTGACTGGAACCTGAAACTCATCAGAGTTTTTCAGGTTGCTGAAATACACCAAATTACGGTCAGCTGCACAGCCACTGACGGCAATCAGTACAGCTATAAAAGACAATAAACGCAGGTACGCCCTGTTGCTGAATAGTGTGATAATCATGTTGTCGATGACCGTACCGGGAAAAAAGAGTGTTTCTAATTGGGAATTTTATAGCCGGAGGGCTAGCATTTTTGTTAGCCGATCAACAGAACTGCGCAGCGAACGGCAAGCAAAAGCGTGAGAGCAGCATCTAATGCTACTTTGTGGAGGAGAAATATTTACAAAAAACAACAATATTATTCAATTTCGCAAAGAAATATAATCTTTTTGCGAAATTTAGATAGTATATACCGAATACATGGCATTATTTCGGCTTCTGCAAACGATTACGGAAGCTAAAACACTGCATTCTACTTTTGGTAAATAGGTGCTCTTAATGCGCCTGCAACCAGTTGCTGCCCGTGCCGGCTTCCACTTCTAATGGGACACCGTGGGGTAGTAGCAGGGCCGTAGCCATTAGTTCTTGAACCTTAGGGGTCACAACAGCCAATTCCTCTTTTGGTACATCGAACACTAGTTCGTCGTGTACTTGCAGGATCATGCGCGTACCGAGTTTCTGGTCCACCAGCCAGTGGTGAATGTCGATCATGGCCTTTTTGATGATGTCGGCCGCGGTGCCTTGGATGGGGGCGTTGATGGCGTTGCGCTCTGTGTAGCCGCGCAAAGTGGCGTTGCGCGAGTTGATGTCGCGCAGGTAGCGACGGCGACCCAGGAGAGTTTCGGCATATTCCAACTCGCGGGCCTTATTGATGCTGTCGTCCATGAACTGCTTCACGGCCGGGAATTCCTGAAAATAGGCATCAATGATATCGGTGGCTTCCTTGCGCGAAATGCTTAGGCGCTGGGCCAGGCCGAAGGCCGATATGCCGTAGATGATGCCGAAGTTGACAGTCTTGGCTTTGCGGCGCATCTCGCCGTCTACCTCGTTCAGCCCTACCCCAAACACTTTGCTGGCCGTGCTGGCATGGATATCCTGTCCCAGGCGGAAAGCCTCAATCATGGTCTTATCACCCGAAAAATCGGCCATGATGCGCAGCTCAATCTGCGAATAGTCAGCAGCGAGTAGCACATGGTTGGCGTCGCGGGGCACAAAGGCCTTTCGGATTTCCCTACCCTTCTCGGTACGGATAGGAATGTTCTGCAGGTTGGGGTTGGTACTGCTGAGGCGGCCGGTGGCTGTTACGGCCTGATTGAAGGAGGTGTGCACGCGCCCATCCAGCTCGCATACCAGCTGGGGTAGGGCCTCCACATAAGTGGAGCGCAGCTTGGTGAGCTGGCGGTGCTCCAGGATGAGGCCCGCAATAGGCGCTTCGGCAGCCAACTGGCTTAATATTTCCTCGCCGGTAGCGTATTGGCCGGTTTTAGTCTTCTTGATTTTGTTGCCGCCCAGGCCCATTCGGTCAAACAGCACCTCGCCCAACTGCTTGGGCGAGCCAATGTTGAACTCCTCACCGGCCGCCACAAAAATCTGCTGCTCCAGCTCCGTGATGTAGCCTTGCAGTTCAGCCGAGTACTCGCCCATGGCGTGTGAGTCAATTTTCACGCCTTCATACTCAATGGCAGCCAGCACCGGCACCAGCGGATTTTCCACCTCGTTCAGCAGGTTAAGCTGGTTGAGTGCCTGCAGCTTGGGCTCGAACACGTGCTTAAGCTGCAACGTCACGTCAGCGTCTTCGCAAGCGTAGTCCGACACCTCGGCGGGTGGCAGGTCGGCCATGGTCTTCTGGTTCCTACCCTTGGGACCGATCAGCTCCGTAATGCTAACTGGCGTGTAGTGCAGGTAGGTTTCGGCCAGCACATCCATGTTGTGGCGCATGTCGGGCTCCAGCAGGTAATGCGCCAGCATGGTATCAAACAGCTGCCCGCGAATCTCGACGCCGTAGTGCTTGAGGATGGTGAGGTCATACTTGATGTTCTGACCAATTTTCAGGATATGCTCGGCCTCGAAGAAGGGACAGAACTCGTCTACCAGCGCCTGCGCAGCCACAGCATCGGCGTGAGGCACCGGTACATAGTAGGCCTCGCCCGGCAGCCAGCAAAACGACAGCCCGACCAGCCGCGCCGTCATGGTATCGAGGCCAGTGGTTTCGGTATCAAAGCTGACTTCTTTCTGCTGTAGCAGGTGCTTGAGCAGCGACTTACGCGCTTCGGGCGTATCGATGAGGTGGTAGTGGTGAGGTACGTCGGCCAGGGTACGGCGCGGACTGGTGGGCTCTAGCTCGGCCAGCTCGGCGCTGCTGGCCGTAATGCCGGGCCCATCAAACAACGACTGCTGGGCAGCCGGTACGGCAGGACGGCGTGCACCGCGGCTGGGTGGCGGGGTAGAGGTGGCTGGGGTAGGGCCACTGAGTACGCGTGCCGACAGCTGCCGGAATTCCAGTTCATCAAACAAACGACGTAGCTCGTCTTCATCGGGCTTGTCCAGCACCAGCTTTTCGGCCTCAAACTCGATGGGTGCATTCACATGAATGGTGGCCAGCTCCTTGCTCATCAGGCCCTGCTCAGCAAAGTTGCGCACATTTTCCTGCTGCTTGCCCTTGAGCTTGTCCACGTTAGCAATCAGGTTTTCCACTGAGCCAAACTCCTGAATCAGCTTCTTAGCGGTTTTTTTCACCAATGCCCGGAATACCCGGAATATTGTCCGATGCGTCTCCCTGCAAGCCCAGAATGTCAATCACCTGCTCTACCCGCTCAATCTCGAAGCGCTGGAGCACATGGGCCACATCGAGCACCTCGGCGGCGTTGCCCATAAACGCGGGGCGGTAGATTTTCACGCAGTCCGTCACCAACTGGCAATAGTCCTTGTCGGGCGTCATCATATACACCTCGCCAAAGCCCTGAGCTTCAGCCCGCTGGGCTAGCGTGCCAATCACGTCGTCGGCCTCGTAGCCTTCCACCATCAGGATTGGAATGTGAAAGGCCTTGATAATCTGCTTGATATACGGAATAGCCAAGCCGATGTCTTCGGGCATGGCCTGGCGCTGCGCCTTATAGTCGGCAAACTGCTCGTGCCGGAAGGTCTTCTTGGCCGCGTCAAACGCCACGCCTATATGGGTAGGCCGCTCCTTTTGCAGCACCTCCACCAGCGTGTTGGTGAAGCCCAAGATGGCGCCCGTATTCAGACCTTTGGAGTTTACACGCGGGTTTTTGCTGAAGGCAAAATGGGCGCGGTAAATCAGGGCGAAGGCGTCGAGTAAGAAAAGCTTTTTGGCGGGGGCGGCGGTGTCGGTCATAGTAAAGCAAAGGTACGTAGGCAGGCGGAGTTAGGATGAAGGCACTGCGAAACCAACGCGCTGCCTACCCTACCCGTAAGCGCCTACCATGCGCTACGTCTCCCTCGACCTCGAAACCACCGGCGGCAACTTCGAACGGCACCAGATTCTGGAGCTGGCCGCCGTAGTAGAAGACACCAAACACCTGTTACCCCTGGCCGAACTGCCCAGCTTCCGGCGGGTGGTGCGCCACCCCGAGTATGTGGGCTCGGCCGGCGCGCTGGCCCTAAACGCCCGGCTGTTGGAAGAGCTAGCCCGCAAAGAGCCCAACCCCGAACTGTGCATGCCCGAGGAGCTACTGCCGCAACTGCGCGAGTTTCTGCTGGCGCAAGGCTTCAAAACCGACAAGAAAAACTGCGTCACCTTCACTATTGCCGGCAAAAACGTGGCGGTGTTCGACGTGCCGTTTCTGCGCCGCCTACCCGGCTACGGCACGCTGGTGCGCACGGAGCCCGCTACCCTCGACCCGGCCGCGTTTTACCTCAACTGGCACAAAGACACGCGCCTGCCTACTATGCAAATCTGCAAGGCCCGCGCAAAGTTTGAGGACGATACCGTAGCACACGAGGCGCTGGCAGACGCGCTGGATGTGGTGCGCCTGTTAAGGCCGTTTTATATGGTGAAATAGTGAGATGATGAAATGGTGAGTTTGACGTTCTGGCCGCACTTTCTTCACAGATTACGCCAGTAGCGCCAGCAGAACGTCAAACTCACCATCTCACTATTTCACTACTCACCAGTTGCCGCTGGCGCCGCCGCCGCCGGAGCTGCCACCGCCGAAACCGCCAAAGCCGCCGCCCCCGAAGCCACCACCGCCTCCGCCAAAAGTGCCGCGGCCGCCGGAGAAGTCGCCGAAGATGACGGGCGGGATGAACATGCCGCCGCTGCCGCGGTTGCGTCGGCCGCCCCTACCCCCGCCGCCACCGCGCCGGCTCAGGAACCAGAACAGCACTAGGGCCAGGATGATCAGCCAAAACGGAAAGCCCGAGCCCGACGAGTCGCGGTTGCGGCGCTGCTCTTTGGGGTCGGCTTTATACTCACCTTTGGCCAGAGCAATTAGCTCGTCGGTGGCGGTGTTGAGGCCCTCGTAGTAGCGCTCCTGCTTGAAGGCGGGCACAATGGTATTGCTGATGATGCGCTTGGCCAGGGCGTCGGGCACGGCGCCTTCCAGGCCATAGCCGGTCTGGATGCGGGCGCGACGCTCCTGGGCGGCCACCAGCACCAAAATACCATTGTCTTTGCCCTTGCGGCCAATGCCCCAGCTTTCGTAGAGCTGCTGGGCGTAATTGGCAATGTCGTCGCCGTCGAGGTTGGGCACCGTTACCACAGCAATCTGCGAGGAAGTGCTGTCGTCGTAGGCCACCAGCTTGCGTTCCAGGCTGGCTACCTCATCGGCGCTCATCATACCGGCCAAGTCATTTACCAGCCGCGGCGGATTGGGGCGCGGCGGAATGGTCTGAGCCGCGGCCGGCAGCCAGCTGCACAGTAGGAGCAGCAGCGCAACGGCGGCCGATACACGCGAAAGAAATAGCGTAGGGGTAGGATAGGTCATGCGTGCGGTGGCGAGGTAGAAGAACCATACGAGATGGAATCGTCCAGCTCGTTTTGGTCGGTGGCGGCGTCATACGGGAAATAGCGGTGCAGCTGCTCGCCTACCAGCTGAATACCGCGGGCCAGCCCCGCCGCCAAATGCTTGCCCCGAAACTGTTCCAGCACGGCCTCCTTGGTGGTTTCCCAAAAATCGTCGGGCACGGTGGCGTTAATGCCCGCGTCGCCGATAACGGCAAACTGCCGGGTTTTCCAGGCCAGATAAAACAGCACACCGTTGCGCTGAGCCGTTTTGTGCATGCCCAGTTCGGCAAACACCTGCGCGGCCCTATCAAGCGGCTCGGGGGTAGGGCAGGTGTCTTCTAGATGTACCCGGATTTCGCCCGAGGTGGTGCGCTCGGCCTGCTGAATGGCGGCAATCAGGCTGGCTTCCTGCTCCGCGGTGAGTGGGGTGGTCATGGCAGTGGTTTATGGGTATTGGTTTTTGGTTGTTGGCGTCGAAGCACATCGTCACCAAAAACCAATTCCAAAAAACTAAAAACCAATCTAAAATTGTACGGTAGGCGCTTTTTGCGAAGCAGCGTCAGCTTCGAAATACGGTTTTTCGCTGAACTTAAACAGCCCTGCAAACAGGTTCTGCGGGAAAGAGCGGATGTAGGTGTTATAGTCCTGGGTTACTGTATTAAACTTGTTGCGCTCCACATTGATGCGGTTTTCAGTACCCTCAATCTGCGCCTGCAATTCCTGAAAGTTGGCATTAGCTTTTAAATCGGGGTAGTTTTCTGATACTGCAAGCAGCCTACCTAACCCGGCACTTACTTGGCTCTGGGCTTCCTGGAATTGCTTCAGCTTCTCAGGTGTGAGATTATCAGCTGACACTTGCACGCTAGTAGCCTTGGCACGGGCGTTTACTACGTCGGTCAGAGTTGATTTTTCAAAGTTAGCAGCACCTTTTACGGTGTTTACCAGGTTAGGAATTAGGTCGGCGCGGCGTTGGTAGCTGTTCTGCACTTGCGCCCATTGTGTTTTCACAGCCTGGTCTTTCTCAACCATGCTATTGTAGCCGCACGACGACTGCGAGAGCAGCACCACCAGGCCGAAGAGGTAAATTAAAAGGCGTTTCATAGAGGGTAGGGGGTAAGATGAAAAAAAGGAGAGACAACTGAAACGTGAAACCTAGGGTAGGGGGCAGCGGTTTGCCTCACGAACCGTAAGTTGGTGCAACGTACGCATTCGGTTCTTAGCAGTTGCCGCGCTGTGCTACCATTCAGTTCGCTAATTTGCGAACTGCACGCTTTTTTCCCATCTACATGAAAGCCGTAATTCCTGTTGCTGGTATTGGTTCGCGCCTTCGTCCGCACACGCACACGCAGCCTAAGTCGCTGGTGCCGGTGGCCGGTACGCCCATTTTAGGGCATATTATTGACCGGGTAGTGGCCGCGGGCGTCGAAGAGTTTGTGTTTGTAATTGGCTACTTGGGCGAGAAAATCAAGCACTATGTGCGCCGCTACCACCCCGAGTTGCGCGCCGAGTTTGTGGTGCAAGACCCCCGCGAGGGCATTGCCCACGCTCTGTGGCTGGCCCGCGAGCAGTTCCGCCACGACACTGACGGCGTGCTGATCCTGCTCGGCGACACCATTGTAGACGTCGACCTGAAAGCCATTCTGCAAGACCCTGGCTCGGTGCTGGCCGTGCAGGAGGTGAAAACGCCCTCTATGTTTGGTCTGGTGGAAACCGGTCCTGGCGGCCGCGTGCTGAAGGTGGTAGAAAAGCCCCGTATCCCCAAGTCGAACTACGCCATGGTAGGGCTCTATAAGCTGGCCCATCCCGAGGTGCTGGCCGTGGCCCTGGAGCGCCTGATCGACGAAAACCTGCGTACTTACGACGAGTTTCAGCTCACGGATGCGCTGATGCTGATGATTCAGCAGGGCGAGGAGATGACGACTGCTACGGTAGACAGCTGGTTTGACTGCGGCCGCAAAGACACCCTGCTCGAAGCCAACGCCCGTCTGCTGCGTCGTCCCGATGCCATGCGCCGCCGCGAGTACCCCGAGTTTGCCAATACCATCATCATCCCGCCCGTTAGCATCGGTAAGGACTGTCAGATTTCCAATTCCATCATTGGCCCCAACGTGGCCATCGGCGACAAAACCATCATTCAGCACACCGTCCTCAGCGACTCCATTATTGGGTCATACAGCGAGCTACGCCAAGCCGTCATGCACGACTGCATCGTGGGCAGCGACTCGTCGTTTCGGGGCGTGAACCATAGTTTGAACATTGGGGACAATACGGAGATTGACTACAGTTAGCCCAGCCATTACGTAAGCTAAAGGCACACTCTCTTCTATTTCTTATGCAAGAAGAATTTCAGGAGCAAACCAAATTGCTTTCAGAAGCACAGGTAATAGCCTTAGGCGGGCGCATCAACGATTGGCTACCATACCTAGACCAGCCAGCGCTGCGCGACATAGAGGAGGTGAAAGGCCGCATGAGTGTGCTGAATGCACTCATTAACATCTCCTTTGAAGCACCTATCGCCGTTATTCGGGAGTGGATACAAAGGCACGGGTTGGAAGTATTCCTTTCGGCTGAGGAAGAAGAACTGTTAACAAAAGATAACGACGATCTGGCCCAGCAAGAACTCATCAATCTACGCTGGAGCCTGGAAAGTCTGTGGGCCATGATGTGGGCCACTGGGATGATTGACGACCTTTCGCCAACCGAGTGGGTAGGCGACCATATGGCCTCCTTGCTGCCGAACTTGGAACAGGGAGAGGATAACCAAAAGCTGGCGCAACTGCAATCATTACGGCCCCCAGAGAAACTCTACCAGATGCTGGATTTTCATTACCGCTTGCATTGGTACTGCGTGGACGAGCGGCTGCACGGCCGCGAGGCAGTGGTGCAGGAAGGTATCGTATACGAACGGCGTAAAGCCCTTGAATGGATATTCAACCGGGCAGCCGACTGGGATGATGTAGAAATGAGCACGTAGGCACTGTAAAATTTTCTGCCCTGCACATCGTTCCTACACAACCTGCTGCTAGCTGTGGCAGTACGCAAGGTTGCGGCTTCGGCCGACAGTCTTTACCTTGGTTCGATGCACCTACCTCTCCCTCCCCGCTTACTCCCAGCGCTGCTAGGCGCCACGCTGCTGCTCGCCGGCTGTTACTCTCGCGAGGACATGAAAAGCGACAGTAGCGCCAAAGTCCCGGTCACTGCTGAAAAGCCGGCTACTTCCGAAGCACCAGCCGCCGCCGAATCGTCTGCTCCGGCCCCTACCCAGCCGCTGGCGCAGGCCAACGTGTTTCTGGAAGTATCAGGCTCGATGGAAGGCTTTATGCCCAAAACCGGCGCCGATGCGCAGAATACACAGTTTCAGCAGCACGTAGCACAGTTCCTGTCCGACTTGAACCGCAGCTCGGCGGTGCGGCAAAAAAACTTCTACCGCATCAAGGAGAAGCCCTACCGCGACTCCTACCAGCAACTGTCCCAGACCGTGCGCGGCGGTATCCGGGAGGCGGCCAGCAGCACGAGCATCCCGGCCATTCTGGATACATTGGTGAGTCACTACTACCAGCCGGGCGCCGTAAGCGTGCTGATTTCGGACTTCATCTACGCTCCGCCCCGCACCGGCGACCAAGCCTATGTCAAAACCGACATCACCGATGCCCTGAACAGTACCGGCCACCCTGACTTAGCTGTGTCGGTCTACGGTTTCACCTCTGATTTTAAAGGGGCATTCTACCCCGCGCTGAAAACCGGTGCCAAGCGCATCAATAATTGCTGCGACACACCGATTCCCTACTATATCTGGATAGTCGGCCCGGCCGATGCTGTGCGGCAGTTTGACGCGACGCTGCTCACGAAGCAACCGGGGCAGCAGGCGCATTTCGGGGTGAATTATCCTACCCCCGCTTCATCCCTGCTCAGCCGCTTCCAGAACAAAGGGGCGTGGTACTACGGTGATGCTGGCGCCAGCAAGCGCGCGGCTGGCGCTAGCTACCACACGGTAGCGGTGCAGGAAGCCTCGGCAGCGCAGCCGGTGGAGTTTGTGGTAGGCCTGGATCTAAACACCCTACCTGCCGCCTACCGCGACGTGGCCTACCTCAAGCAAAACCTGCAACTCGTTGGGCAAGATACGGATGCGAAAGTGGCCGACGTATTTGCCGCCAATGCACAAACCCAAGGCAGCAGCGGCCCCGAAAACCAGTATTCACACTTCGTAAAGGTGCGCCTCACGCGGCAACCCCGCGCCGCCCGCCCATTGCAGCTCTTGCTTAACCACCGCCGCCCGGCCTGGGTAGGGCAGTGGACCACCCCAAACGACAGTAACATCAACCAAGTAGGCGCCAAAACCTTTGCCCTCAGCAGCCTCCTCGACGGCGTGGCCGCCGTAACGAGCGACGAGCAAGCCGAAGCGCCCGTATTCACGATTCCGTTTACCTTACAACCCGGCGAGTAGGGCTCCGTACCGCGAAGCTCGGGCTTCGCGCGGCGTTACTGACTGCTGTGCCGCTTTTACCCTTATCATTCAACGAAACACAAATAGGCTTCGCGCTACTCTATGAAAAGCCTCTTCCGCTTCCTCTACGAACTCATCGGCACACCGCAGCCGCCCTCGGAAATTCCCGTTTACCGTGACGTGATTTTCCCCAACATTGGTCTTATTAACATAGGCGTATCGCTGGCGCTGGTGCTGATTTTCTACTACCTCATCAACCGCGCGATGGGCGTGGCCACGTTCAATAAAACCGGTAACTGGGTGCTGTTCCTGGTTCTGAATGCGCTGATTGCTTTCGGGGTAGTCATCTGGCAGACCAATGCGCAGGCGGTGGCGTCGCACTCCTATATCTATTGGCTGGCCACGTTCAACGCGTTCTACGGGCTGCTGTGGTTTTTCCTGTTCTCTGTTATTCTGAAAGGTGGCTCGCGCAATGCGAGTACAACGCCGTTTTAGATAGAAAACCAGCTTCCCTCTTTTGAGGAGGGGTTAGGGGTTGTTGCTCCTGTCATCCTGAGCTGAGCAAAGGACCTTATCAAGGAAGAACGATTGCCGTTCGACTGTTGACCTAACGTGATAAGGTCCTTCGCTGCGCTCAGGATGACAGGGGAAACAAGTAAACAACATCAGCAACGGCGCCAACCACCCCAGTTGCCGCTAAAGCGGCAACGTCCCCTCCTTAACTAAGGAGGGGAGTTTCGTTCAACGACTTTCATGATTATGGCTAAACTCTTTTTATTTGGTATTGGCGGTACGGGCTCCCGCGTCATTCGCTCGCTCACGATGCTGCTGGCGGCGGGGGTAGAGCTACCCAATTGCGACCGGGTAGTGCCCATCATCATCGACCCCGACGCGCACAATGGCGATATGAACCGCACGGTGGCTTTGCTAAAAAGCTATCAGCAGATTTACAATAGTTTAGGTCAGCGTGATGAGGGATTTTTCCGCACCAACATTAGCACGCTCAGCAGCATTTCGCAGGATGTGAATGGGTCGGTGAAGGACACGTTTGTGTTTGATTTTGGTGGCATCAACCAGAGCTTCCGTCAGTATCTGCACTATGATCAGTTGTCCGTCGATTCGAAGGCGCTGGTGGAGCTGCTGTTTACGCAGGACAATCTGGAAAGCCCGCTGACGATTGGTTTCCGTGGCTCGCCTAACGTGGGCTCGGTAGTACTAAACAAAGTGGTAGAGTCGCCGGAAATCCGCTACTTCGCTGATAACTTTCAGGAGGGCGACCGGGTGTTTTTTGTGTCGAGCATCTTTGGCGGCACGGGCGCGGCGGGATTCCCACTGCTACTCAAGAATCTGAAAGACAACAACACGCGCCTGAGTAACGCCCGCTACCTGCGCGACGCGCCCACCGGCGCCGTGACGGTGATGCCCTACTTCGCCCTGCAATCGGAGGACAACGCCATCATAGAGTCCAACAACTTCCTGACGAAAACCAAGGCGGCGCTTAGCTACTACGAGCACAACCTGCAAGGCCTCGACGCCCTTTACTACCTCGCCGATACGCCCGATACGCCTTACGAAAACCAGCCCGGTGGCACCCAGCAGCGCAACAAAGCGCACCTCATTGAGTTGCTGGCGGCTCTGAGCATCGTGGACTTTATGCGCTACCCCACGGCTGAGCTGCGCTCCGGCCCGCATTTCCACGAGTATGGCTTGGAAAGCGACGCGCCGGAAATCCAGTTTGCGCACTTGCCTACCGAAACCCGCGAAATCGTGGCCGAGCGCCTCACGCAGTTGCTCTACTTCACGCGCTACCACAAGCAGCATCTGCCCACCGACAAGGCGCCCTACTTCGATACCCTGAACCTGGACTACGCCCTGCGTAACGAGCCCATCTTCAAGGAGCTGAACACCTTCCTCCACAGCCCCGAGTTTGGGGTAGATGAGTGGTTGAAAGAGCTGGCCCAAAACCGCCGCGCCTTCCGCCCCTTCGACCTCAGTACCGACGACTTCAACGCCATGATTCTCGGTAAACCAGTAGAGAAGAAGTGGAGTGAGTTCTTCAACAAAGGCCTTAGCCACAACTACTTCCTCAACAAACTCAACGACGCTTCCAAGAGCAACGCCGAGCCGGATAACTTCCGCAAACTGCTGGCGCTGTTTTATGATGTGACGGAGAAGGGGTTTGAGGAGAAGGTGAAAGTAGTGTAAGTCAGAATGAGACTCCCCTCCTTAGCTAAGGAGGGGACGTTCAGCCGAAAGGCTGAACTGGGGTGGTTGGTGTCGTTGCTGATGTTGTTTACTTGTTTCCCCTGTCATCCTGAGCACAGCGAAGAACCTTATCAAGTAAGAACGATTGTCGTTCGGTAGTAATCTAGACATGATAAGGTCCTTCGCAAGCTTAGGATGACGGAGAAAGCAACGACTGTAACCACCCCTAGCCCCTCCTTAACTAAGGAGGGGAACTAGCTTCTAGTTTTCTAGATACTAATCGTAGTTTCTAGTAAGTATTAATTCTAGCTAAACCCACGTATGTCTGGCTTCTTTTGAAAAGCTAGATAGTGGGGTCCTACTATGCCCAAAGTCCTTCGCCTGCACAACAACGGCTCCCAGCAAATCCAAGGCTGGCAGAAAACCGCGCCCATCACCAGCACCGAAATCAATACCGTGACGGACCCGACGGGGAGCAAAGCCCGCAACGTGGCCGTGTCCATCCCGACGCCATTTGCGCGGATGCACCTGTTTGAGGCCGCGTTTGATTTCGTGGCCCGGGAGGGGCAGCGCAACCCCAAATCGGTGTACCACGAGCTGGTGACGCACTTCTGGGACCTGTTTGAGCTGCTCTACAACTACCACCTCTACACCCAGGCCGGGCGCAAAATCACGCTGCGACGCTGGAACGCGGCGGCCGAAGTGCAGCGCATGCGCGTCGACGAAGGTACGCGCCTACTCGGCGAAACCTTGCAGCTGTTCCTGCAAGACGAGCGGTTCCGCGACTTTTCGGACATGTATTTGGTGTTCTACGAGTCGCCAGAGCTGCCAGGCGGACCGCGCCTACTGGGTGGTACCTCGCCGCTGACGCTGTTCTTCACCGCGCCCGGCACGCAGCCGTTGGAGCTGGAACGCGCCCAGGCCCGCGGCCACTACTTCGACCACAACATTGTGCTGCTGCCCGACCGCTCGCCGCAGTTTCAGGAGTTTGTGTACGAGCTGTTTCTAGCCTACCCGCAACTGCAGCGGCGCGACTTTGCCGGCGCAGTGTACGCTGCTCTGGACCGTGGGCGCATCAACCAGATGCAGATGCAGGGCGAGCATACGGCACAGCAGTTTGCCGCTAAGTATCCGTCGTTAGCGGATATTCAGGGAAATCCGGCGGGGGTGAAGAACGTGCCGCTACCCGGCCGCGCCGACCAGTCGGCCGTGACGAGCTCTGACTTGTTTATTCAGCCGACGCGGGCAGCGGTGGGAAACGGCCCGCGCCCCTTGGTGCTGCGGCCCAATCTGACTATGCCCGGCGCCAACTACCTCAACGGCCAGCCCTGGGACGACCGCACCGTGGTGCCCTACCTCGACGAGCTAGCGCTGGAAAACCGCGTGCTACCCGGCAAAGGCTTCAAATATCCCTACCTCACGGTAGGCGACTTCCTAGAAGACGCCTTGGTGGAACTGCCCTACGAGCTGAATACCCAACGCTTCCATACTGGCAAAGTGTCGTTTCAGTACGGCGCCGATACGCAGGGTAGGGCACGGTTTCCGTACTTGCTGCCGCTCCGGCAAACGTTTTTCGAGTACTTCACTGAAAACGAGCTGGCCGAGCTGCTTACCTTCACCATCGATCTGAACCACGTGCGCGTGCAGCTGAGGATTCCGGTGCAGGCGGGACGCTTCATCACCTTCGAGCGCAGCTACTACCCCAATCCGCAGAACCCCAAGGATGCGCAGGGTAGGGAAATTTTAGAGAAGGGCCGCATCGTGAAAGCCAACATCGGGCTGGGCGTGTTCCCATTCTACAAGCACCGCTCGCAGCCCGAGTACAACGATTTTTACAAGGTGATGCTAGTAGATGCCGACAACTCGCCTACCATGGTGAGCCGTCGCTACGACTTGAAGTTCTTCGTGGACGGCGCGGGCATCAGCGAACAAGGCGCTTCGAAGCGCGCTACCCGCTTCGAGCGGACGCAGAAAAGCGTGTCTACAGCCGGCAGCACGTACTACGAAATTACCGGCACGCACTTCGACCTAGCCGAGCTGACTTGCCCACCGGCCGTGCTGAACGGCGAGCCGGCCCGTGGCCTTATCGTGCCGCGTTGGCGCGAGGTAGACCGTGGCACGCGCCGCTTCACCTTCGCTGTCGATTTTGGTACGAGCAACACGCACGTGGCCTACGCCGATGGACCGTCGGCGCATCCGCGGCCGTTTATCATCAGCGAACAGGATGTGCAGGTAGAGCTACTGAATGCTCCGCTGCCCGACACCGGCTACTCGGCCTATCAGCGCTACATGCGCGGCCCTGGCCAATTGTTCGATGTGCCGCTGATTCAGAACCGCGAGTTTGTGCCAAGCATCATCGGCGAGCAGCAGTCGGTGTATGAATTCCCGATTCGGACGGCCGTGTGCGAGACGAACACCTACGCCAACGAGCCGAGTAAAGTGCTGAGCAACATTAATATTGGTTTCAGCATCAACACCGAGACTGGTCAGCCGCCGCAGAACCGTTTTGTGACGAACTTGAAGTGGTCAGCGGAGTTGGACCCGCAGGGCGTATCACGCATTGCGGCGTTTTTCAAAGAGATTTTGCTCTTGATGCGCCACAAAGCAGCGCTGCACGGGGGTATTTTGGAAGATACGCGCGTGGTGTGGTTTGCACCGCTTAGCTTCGATGCCTTCCTGCGCAACCAGTTCCAGCAAGTGTGGGACGAGGCTTTTCAACAAGTTTTCCACAGTCGGCGCAATACGCAGTTCGTTTCCGAATCAGTAGCGCCTTACTACTACCTCACGGCTACCAACCAGGTAGTGCCCAACCGCGACGAGAACGTAGTGAACATTGACATTGGTGGCGGCACCACCGATTTGCTGGTGTTTGCCGACCAGCGCCCGGCGTTCAGCTCGTCGTTCCGCTTTGCCGGCGATGACCTGTGGGGCGACGGCTACGCCCGCGTGCAGGGTGCGCCCAAGCAAAACGGTCTGCTCCGCCTGGGTGTGCAGCACGTGGAAAGCCTACCCGACTCGGAGGAAAATCAGGAGTACAAAGGCTACCTGCGCGCCGCCCTGCAAAACCCCGATTTTGGCTCGGCCGACGTGACTAGCCTACTCTTCGCCTACGACGATAAGTTGCGCTTCTCGCAGAGCCTCGGTCTGGGCAAAGGACGGCAACTGCGGGTGCTGTTCTACCTGCACTACACGTCCATTATCTACCACGTGGCGCAGCTAACGCAGCAGCTCAACCTCAAAACGCCACGTTACATCTGCTTCTCCGGCAAGGGTAGCCTCTACCTGCGTCTGCTGGCTGGTGGCAGCAGCTTAGCAGCCATCGAAAAGATTACGAAAGCCGTATTCAAGGGCGTAACCGGTCAGGAACCGCCTCAAAATTTCCGCGTGATTCTGGCCGATAACCCCAAGGAAGCCACCACCAACGGTGGTGTGCTCTTCGAAGAAAGCAGCTCCAGCCGCGCCGATTTCGACGCGGTGCGCACCGTGAAACTCAACGGCGCCGACCAAGGTGCCGACATCGACGAACAACGCTTGAAGCTACCGCAGGTAGATGCCGACCTAAAGTCGAATGTGCTCGACAACGTGCGCAAATTCCTGAAGTTGGTATTGGAGGGCGACGAAGTTGCTCCGTTGATGCGCGAGGTAGGCGTGGATGTGGACCGCAAGCGAGTGGAAGATCTGCTCCTGCGCGAAATCGACGACAGCCTCAGCCTCGGCCTGCACCAGCTAGACCGCCAGTTGAGCCAAGATGAGACGCTGCCGGAAACGCTGTTTTTCTACCCCTTGAAGCAAGCGCTGTATAACTTGAGTCGGGAACTTCAGAACCCAAGCTAGAAGCTAGAGCTAAACCGGTTTCCCTCACCAAAGCAAGGAAACCAGTTTAGCTCTAGCTTTAATCTCTTTACCTCCTTTAGCCTATGACTTTCTCCCGCCGTATTGCTGTCCTACTCACTGGCCTATTTCTTTCTGCCGCTCTCACCCACGCCCAAACTCAACTCGGCCAACCTACCCTAGATGAACAGAAGGCGCAAATCTGGTGTGCAGCGATAAAATTTGTGTACGACGACACCGGCCGGCCTAACCTCAAGAGCAAGATGAACTGTGGCGGCTCGCTGAAGCAGCTGGAAAACAGCATCAAGGCCGACAGCCAGAAGGTGTATAGCTTACTCTACCAGCCGCTGGAGGGTAGGGGGACTATGTACAAAGGCCTGGGCTCGGACAAGTCACGCCTGCAAAAGCTGAGGGATGAAATCATCAACAAGCTGAAGGCTTCGCCGAGCCGGAAGGGTAGCCCGGCCCGCATGCAGGCCGTGGATGCCCTGGCCGCGTCGCTGACCAGCTACGTAGAAAACGGCACCCCGCCTGGCGATGTAAGCAGCCTCAACGCAGAAGCTACACCCGACACCAGCACCGACGAAGCCACTGCCGCTGCGCCTGCCGATGCTGGCCCCGAAGAGAATCCTAACTATGCCACGCCCGCTCCCACGGGCAATAAAGAAGGTGTTATGAGCAGCTTATTTGCGCCCATTGCGTTCATTGTGGCTCTGTTGAGCCTGGTACTGTTCTGGCTGTTGCGCAGCAGCATGCGCGACCTAAACGCCCGCATGGACCGACACCGCGACGAGTTGGAAAAGCTGAAATCAGCTGGGCAGAGTGTGTCTACGTCGTCCGGTGGTACGTTTTCTTCCAAGCGTCTCACGCCGGAGCTGCGCGCTGAAATAGAACGCATAGTGCAGCAACGCGTAGCGGAGGAGCTAGGGCAAGCTGGTCCCGAGAGTTCCGAAAGCCCCGAAAGTCCCAGGGTTGAAACCCTGGGCTATGCAGCGGTGCCTGAAAAAACGCCGCCACCAACTGAGCGGCCACCAGTCGCTGATAACCGTTTCGTAGCCCAGGGTTTCAACCCTGGGAAGCCTGCAACGCCTGCGCTTGCGCCACCTACACCAGCGCCTACCACTACCACAGAAGCCCCCGCGCCTGCTGCCTCATCGTTTGAAAACATAGCCTCCGCACCCTCGGCCTACTCGCCGCCCGCGGCCCCGCACCTGGAAACGCCAATTCCGGCTGGTCCGCCGTCGGCTGCGTCGCGTGATGAGTTTGATAGTCTAGTACCGCCGGTGCAGCTTCCCGCCCCGGAGTCGTATGCGTCGGTGGCGGCAGCGCCAGCTTCGGTGCGTTACGTCTACGCTAAAGTACCCGTAAATGGCACCTTCAATGAGTACGACTTACAGGAAGATCCGCAGCACGATAGCATCTACGAAATCACGCTCGATGCCAACAAACCGGACACGGCTACCTTCCAGGTAAACCCCGACCCCAGTGTGCACGCATATGCCATCCAGAGCGCCCAATACTCGTTGCGCGATGCCTGCCGCTATCCTCAGCCGGGTGGCCCCGTGTCGTACATTATCAACGACGAGCCGGGTACGCTGCGCAAACAAGGTGGCGCCTGGCAGATTGAGCAAAAGGCCGTTGTGCATTTCGAGTAAATAGGTTTGGCTGTCATCCTGAGCGCAACGCAGTGAAGCGAAGGACCTTCTTACGTTCGACAAGTTGTTTTTATAACGGTCGTTCAACGTGAGAAGGTCCTTCGCTTCACTGCGTTGCGCTCAGGATGACAGATTGTTTATAGCTTTAGCTATTCGTTGCTTCTTCCTTTCTTCATGCTCGAAATTATCCTTGAAATAGCGGTGGTGTTGGTAGTAGTGGGTTTGCAAATCCGCACGTTTCTATCAACTAAAGCCCAAGCTACCCGGCTTGGGCAGCTCTACCCCGAGCGGCATACGTTGCGCCTGGAGCGCCGTCTGCTGCTTCCCGACGGCCGTGACCTGCCCGACTACGCTGCCGACGCACCCGACGGCGCCTACCCCGTCGACATGATCAAGGCGGACACGGCTTCACCGGAATTCACAGATATTCTGCGTGATACCAACGCCTACCTTTATCACAACAAAGGTGCTGCGGCTAACTTCGACATTCTCAAGGATATTGCCGCCCGTCAGGCCCAGGTGCTCGACAACGCTACCCAGGCTAACGTGGCTACCCCGCTCTACCTCGGTCTGCTGGGTACCTTTCTCGGCGTGATTCTCGGCCTGATAGGCATTGCCCGCAATGGCGTGTCAGACGATAACGCCCTGACGCCTTTCCTCACTGGCGTACTCATTGCCATGACGGGCTCTTTTGTGGGCTTGCTGCTCACGCTGCTCGGCAACCAGGTAGTGCGCCGCGCCCGGCAACTGCTCGATCAGAATCAGAACCAGTACTATACGTTCCTACAAGCCCGCCTACTCCCTATTCTGCATGATGATATGTCGAGTAGCTTGAGCACACTGAAAGGCGTGCTGGACGCTTTCAACCAAGATTTTGTAGGCAAGGTGACGCTGTTTGAGCCCATCATGGACAAGCTCACCAACAATATTCAGGTGCAGAGCCGCTTTCTGGAGGCGCTGGACAAGATTGGATACGACGAAATGGCGCGGGCCAATATTGCCGTGTTTGATAAAGTGCGCGAGTCGGCGGAGTTGTTTGGGCAGTTTACGGGCTACCAGCAGCAACTGAATAAGATGCTGGCCGACGGTGCCGCCACCGCCCAGCAAGTAAGCAGTATTCTAGATCGTCTCACGGGCTTTGAGCGCGGCATCAATAATGTGGGGCAGTACATTGGGCAGCAAAACAACGTGGTGCAGCATCAGCTAGAGTTCTTCAGCCGCCACCAGAAGGAAATGGACAACTTGGCTGCCCGAACCGAACAATACTTCGACGCGGCTACCCTGCGCCTCACCGACCTCATGCAGCAGCGCCTCGCCCAACACGAGCGCGACGCCCAGCAAGCCTACGAAAAATGGGGCGACTACTTCCGCCGCCTCAACCAAGACAACGTGTTCGAGCGCATCCTCAAGCAGCTCGACCCACTGAAAGACGTGCAAGCCAACCAGCAAGCCCTGTTCCGCGATGTGACGGCTACCCAACGCGAGCTACTGCGCAAAATAGAAATCGACTCGCAAGTAGACGCCAAGTTGCTTGCGGAGCTGTCAGCACTGAATACGGTATTGGTGAAGGCCACTTCTAAGAACCGTTGGCAGCGGTTTATGGATAAGCTATTTGGAGGCGTGCGGCCGGTGTAATGAATAATTCGTCAAACCGTCAACAATCTTCTGACTTCTTCTGGCCCAGTTACGTGGACCTGATGACGTCGTTGTTTGTGGTGATGCTAGTGCTGTTTGTGTACAGCTTCAAGCTATTCAAGGACCGTGAAGGGGAATTGAAGCAGGCTAACGGCGAGCTAAAAGCTAAAGCTGAAGAGTTAGAGGAGATCAACAAGATCAAGCAGTCGTTGCAGCAACTGGAGGGTAAGTATTTCAAGTACGACCCCGCCAATGAGCGCCACGAACTGCTGGTGCCAGTGCAGTTTAGAGCGGGACAGGATGTGATTGAGGAGCGCTATAAGCCGGCTTTGCTACAAGCGGGCCGCACGTTGCGCACGTTGCTTAAGAGCATCAAAACCGAACAACCTGTGCGCTACCTCGTGATTGTGGAAGGCATGGCCGCCCGCTACCCCCAAGGCGACCCACGCAACGCCCGTGAGGAGCAACTGACCTACCAGCTCAGCTACCGACGCGCCCTGAGCCTACTCAACTTCTGGAAGCAAAACGGCCTCGACTTCACCCAGGACCGCAGCATTGAACTGGTGATTGGTGGCAGCGGTTTCTATGGTACCGGTCGCTACGCTGGGCGCCGTGAGGGCGATAACAAACGCTTTTTGATTCAAGTGATTCCGAAGGTAGGGAGGATGCGAAGCAGCCGGTAGACGTTGGCTAGTGTATAAGATTTTGTGAATAGTGATTTCACTATAACAAGATTGAAATGCATTCGGTTGATGTATTCGTTGCCTTCTCCTCACGCGAGTCTTCATGAATAAATTTACCCTCTCGCTCAGTACATTGCTTGCTGTTGCCGCCTGTCGCTCATCGGAGCCGCAGGGAGGCTTTATGGCGGCTAGTCCGAAGGCCGCCAATGCGAAGACGGCGCCCCGTATTCCGGTGCAGTACCCCACGGCCCCGCAGGGCGAGCGGATAGACGACTACCACGGCACACCCGTGCCCGACCCCTACCGTTGGTTGGAAGACGCCGACGCACCCGAAACCAAGGAGTGGGTAGCAGCCGAAAACCAGGTGACGGCGGAGTATTTCAGCAAGATTCCATTTCGGGGTCAGATCCGAGAGCGGCTGACGGCTATGTGGAACTACGAGCGTCACGGTGTGCCGCAGCGGGAAGGCGACTACCTGTACTTCACCAAAAACGACGGCCTGCAAAACCAAGCTGTGCTGTATATGCAGCCCGTAAAGGGCGGCGAGGCCACAGTGCTGCTCGACCCCAACAAGCTCTCCGACGACGGTACCACGGCGCTGGCCGGCACCTACTTCTCGCCTGACCACCGTTACCTAGCCTACGCTACTTCCGGGGCAGGATCCGATTGGCACAAAATCCGTGTGGTTGACCTGAAAACGCGCAAAACGCTGCCCGACGAAATCAATTGGGTGAAGGTATCGGGGGCAGCCTGGGCCAAGGATGGGTTCTACTACAGCCGCTATGAGGCGCCGAAAGCCAACGGCAGCCGCTTGGCGGGTCAGAATCAGTTTCAGCAGGTATACTACCACAAGCTGGGCAGCAAGCAGAGCCAAGATAAGCTGATATATGAGGACCGCCGGATGCCGCTGGGCTTCCGCTACCTCACCACTACCGATGATGCGCGGTTTGCTGTGCTGCACCTCACCAACGGCAAGGCGCCCGGCAACCGCCTGCTGGTGCGCGACCTCACCGACTCTAAGCAAGCCACGAAGTTTACCTCCTTAGTTACCAGCTACTCCTACCACAACAACGTGGTAGGTACTAAGGGAGGCAAGCTATTGGTACGTACTAACTACAAGGCGCCGCGCTACCGCCTGGTACTGGTAGACCCCCGACGGCCGCAGGCTGCCAACTGGAAAGACGTACTGCCCGAAGCCGAGCAAAAGCTGGAAAGTGTGAGCCAAGCTGGCGGCCGGCTGATTGCTACCTACCTGAAAGATGCCAGCAGCGCCGTGAAGGTGTATGATGAGCAGGGCAAAGCCTTGCACGAGGTAGAACTGCCCGCATTGGGCACTGCCACCGGCTTCGAGGGGCACCGCACCGACAAAGAAGTGTACTACGCTTTCATGTCGTTTGCCTACCCTACTACCATCTACAAGTACGACTTGGCCTCCAATACCAGCACCGTATATCAGGCGCCAACTGCCAAGGTGAATCCGGCCGATTACGTGACCACGCAGGTGTTTTACGCCTCCAAGGATGGCACTAAGATTCCGATGTTTGTTGTACACAAAAAGGGGGTGAAGCTGAACGGTCAGGTGCCTACCTACCTCTATGGCTATGGCGGCTTCAACGTCTCCCTCACGCCCTCCTTCAACATGGCCCGGATGCTGTGGCTGGAAAACGGTGGTATTCTGGCTGTGGTGAACCTGCGCGGCGGGGGCGAGTACGGCGAGGAATGGCACCAGGCTGGCATGACTCCCCACAAGCAGAACGTGTTCGATGACTTTATTGCGGCGGCCGAATACCTAACTATTCAGGGCTATACCAACCCGGCGCACCTGGCCATTGCGGGCGGCTCCAATGGCGGCCTACTGGTAGGCGCCACTATGACCCAGCGCCCCGACGTAGCCCGTGTGGCCTTCCCGGCGGTAGGCGTGATGGATATGCTGCGCTACCAGAAATTCACCATCGGCTGGAACTGGATACCTGAGTATGGCACCTCCGACAACTACAACCAGTTCCAGAACCTATATAAATTCTCGCCTCTGCACAATCTGAAGGCCGGTACCAACTACCCCGCTACCCTCATTACCACCGCCGACCACGACGACCGGGTAGTGCCCGCGCACTCCTACAAGTTTGCCGCTGCATTGCAAGCCGCTGATGCCGGCTCCAATCCGCAGCTTATCCGGGTAGACACCAATGCTGGCCATGGCGCGGGCAAGAGCACTCAGCTTCAAATAGACGAATGGACCGACATTTGGACCTTTGCTTACCAAAACATGGGTGTAAATCCGTATGGGAAGTAAGATAGTGAGGGTGTGAAGTAAAAAACGTGTGCCATTCTGAGCTTGGAGGACCTTCTTACGTATGAACGATAAACGTCACAACGACTCGTTCAATTGGTATAAGGTCTTTCGTCGCCGCTCAATGCGCGGAATGCTCAGGATGACAGAACGTCAAACTCACTATTTCACTGTCTCACCATCTCACCGTATCTTGCGCCACCAAACGTCAATGCCTGTGTCATTTCGGTTTACTATGAAGAATACGCTCCTGATCGGTCTGCTGGCCGGTGCCTCGCTGCTGTCGATTGCCTCGTGCAGCAACCCCGATTATAAGAGAGAAGATAACGTGGCCGTAGAGCCCCTACCCCCGCTGCCACCCGAGCCCGATACTACGGGCGGCAAAAAAGCCCCCGAAAACCCCGCAACCCGCGAAATCAACGCGGCCAATGCGACGGAGGACATCAAGAAAATGCAGCCGCAGATGTAATTCGCGCCGCTTGGCCTGTGCCAACGCCCGGTTATGGCCTCTTGCCAGACCGGGCGTTGCCGTTTTCACCCTTCACCATTTTCTCCAATGTCTATTCCGTCCTCTATCACCATTCGGCGGGGCGTAGAAGCCGATTTACCGCAAGTGCTGGCCCTGATTCGGGAGCTAGCTGAATACGAGCGTGCCCCGCAGGAAGTCACCAATACGCTGGCCGATATGCAGCGCGACGGCTTCGGCCCGGAGCCGATTTTTAAATTTTTCGTGGCAGAAAACACCGCCCACGAGTTGCTCGGTATAGCGCTCTACTACACAGCCTACTCTACCTGGAAAGGCAAGATGCTATTCTTGGAAGACTTGGTAGTGACCGAAGCCGCCCGCGGTACGGGCCTAGGTAGGGCGCTGTTTGGCGCCGTAGTTGCCGAAGCTCGCGACACTGGCGCCCAACGCATGAAGTGGCAGGTCCTCAACTGGAACGAGCCCGCCATTGGCTTCTACCAAAAGCTAGGCGCCCACCTCGACCCCGAATGGTTCAACGGTAATCTATCAGCCGAGCAGCTACGGGAGTGGCAATAGTGGCTGAAAGTGAGTGAGTAGGGCATTGCAGAACCGCGTGTCATCCTGAGCATTCCGCGCATCAAACGGCAGCGAAGGACCTTCTCACGGTAGAACGACCGACGTACCAACGACTCGTTCTACCGTGAGAAGGTCCTTCGCTGCCGTTTGATGCGCGGAATGCTCAGGATGACACGCGGTTTTGCAATGCCCTATCAGTCACTCTCCCACTCAGTTACTCCTTAGTTAATGACCTCCAGCACTGTGCGGAAGGAGATGAACTGACCGGGGAAGCGGGTTTCCAGGGTAGCGTTGAGGCCAGGTGCAAAGGCTTCTTGGAAGGTCTCGAGTTGCTCTAAGTCGAGGGCGTAGTACTGGGCGGCGTAGGTATAGCCGTCGTTTTCTTCGTTGAGCAGGCGGCAGAGCTGGTGCTTCACAAAGAAGCCCGTGGCCATTACCTCTGGCATATGCACATCGCGGACGTACTCCATCCACTCCTCAGCTACTTCGGGGTCTACGCTGCTAGTTACGTTGTATAAAATCATTCGGGAAAAGTAAAAAGTTAATCCAGCCACGCCTCGTTGGCGCCGGGCGCCACGCGGGTAGGGGTAAATTCAATGATGTCGTAGCGTACGGCGTCGGCCTGCGTAAACGGGTCGGCAGCTACAATGGCTTCTATGGCTTCCCGACTGGCGGCGCGAGCGAGGAGTATGCCCCCCGTGCGTGGCACTTTGCGGCCCGAAAGCAAGAAAGTACCGTTTTGATAGTGCGTGTCTACCCACGTCATGTGCGGGGCCATCAGTGGCTCTATCTCCTCAAAAGGAACCAGATAGGTGAGAGAAAGTAAAAACATAGTGGCAAAGCTACCACTCAAATCCGCATGTGGTCGAAGTGAAAATCCTGAATGCGAGCTTGAATATCCTTGGGCGACAGTTTCTCCCGCACGGCAGCTTGCACCAGTCCCGGCAGCTCGGCGTCACCGGCAAAGCGCAAGCTCAGGATCTGGGGTAGGGTGAGTTGGCTTTCCAGCGGCCGCAGGCTCTGGCCCGTAGCCTCAAAATACTGCTGGCGCAGCTCCAGCCGGATAATTCGGTCCTGCAGCGTGATGGCATAGTGCTGGCGCAGCATCAGCAACACGCCCAGCCCTACCACCGCCAGCGCCGCCACCGTAAACCATAACCGCGAATCCTCCGAGTCGTTGCCGGCCACATCCACATAGCGCCGCACGCCATAGGCTGCCAGAATGAAAGCCGCCGGCAACAGCACAAAGTGATGCCAGGGATAATACATAACCGTGTTTTTAGTAGGAGAGGCAGCCATGGACGAAGGCAGGGGTAGGAGATAGATAGAAAATAAAAGAAAAAGCTCCGACCACTGGGCCGGAGCTTTCTTTACGGAGAAACGCGGGAAAAAGCCGCCTGCTACATAGAAGAGGCTTTCTTCTCGGCACGCGCCGCTTTTTTCTGCTCGCTTAGCGCCTGTTTTTCGGCGTGTGCCTGCTGACGGGCCATTTTCTCTTGTTGCTTAGCCTGCTTCGCAACCAACTGTTGTTCTTTCATCTGCGCTTTTTGCGCTTTCATGGCGTTTCGCTGATTTTGCATCTCGTGCTTGCTCTCACGCAACGCATCGCGGCTGGCCGCCGATTGTTGCTTTTGTTCGCGCAGCGCCGCTTTCGCATCAGTCGTACGTTGCTGCTGCGTTTGCACATCGGTGGTGGTTTGTGCCTGGGCTGGGGTAGCGAAAAACGCGGCGCCAGCTATTGCCAAAAGGCCAAATATCTTTTTCATTGTCAGAGGGATGATGATACCGCCTTATACGGCATTGGTCGTGCCCAGTTGAACGGCGCTCAATTTATTTATTCCACATAGTCCAAGTCTTTGCCGTAGCTCTCGGGTAGGGTAGCTGCCCCGAAAAACGCCAGCGACAACGTAACGGCGCCAATTATTAAAGCCGCGCCCACAATACCCAGGCTCGGCTGCAGTGCTAGAAACGCCGGGTTGATGAGCACGATGGCGCCGCGGGCAAAGTTGGGCGCCGTGGTAGCCACAGTGGAGCGCAGGTTGGTGCCAAACTGCTCGGCCGCCACCGTCACAAACAGCGCCCAAAATCCGCCCGCGAAGCCAATCAGAAAGCAGACCCCGTAGAAGAGGGTAGGCGAGGCCCCACGCAGGCCAAACAAATACACGCCCACCATCACGGCGCTGGCCGCAATGAAGGCTTGCAAGGTGCGGTTGCGACTCCGCAATAATTGGCTGAGGCCACCGCTGGTAAAGTCGCCCAGCGTGAGGCCGAAGTAGCACCAGAACACACCCAGACCGCCTGTAACGGGGCCTGTCAGCTTAAACTCTCGCCCAAACTCTGGGGCCAGCGTGATGAGGATGCCAATCAGAAACCAGAACGGCACGCCCAGAAACAGACAGCGCAAGTAGCGCCCGAAACGCTCCCCGTTGCTGAACAGGGCCAGGAAATTGCCGCGCTCTACGCCTTCGCGCTTGGCTTGCTCAAACATACCCGACTCAAACACGCCTACCCGCAGGGCCAGCAAGGCCAGCCCTAGCCCGCCACCAATAAAGTAGGCGTTGCGCCAGCCAAAAGCTGCGCCTATCCAATAGGCCACCATCGCGCCCGACACGCCTACCGAAGCCACTATCATAGTGCCGTAGCCGCGCTTTTCTTTGGGTAGGCTCTCGGTTACCAGCGTGATGCCGGCGCCCAGCTCTCCGGCCAGTCCTACCCCCGCAATCAGGCGCAGCCAAGCGTATTGGTCGATGGTCTGCACGAAGCCGTTGGCAATGTTGGCCAGGGAGTACATGAGGATGGAGCCAAACAACACCGACAGCCGCCCTCGTTTGTCGCCTAGCACGCCCCAGAGCACGCCGCCCAGCAGCATGCCGCCCATTTGCATACTCAGCAGATACTGGCCCTGCTCCGTCACGGCGTTGGCCTCGGTGATGCCAATGCCATTCAAGCTTTGCACCCGAATTATGCTGAAGAGCACGAGGTCGTAGATATCCACGAAGTAGCCCAGTGAGGCCACGATAACAACGGCACTAAACAAAGAAGCCGTTTTGGGAGAGGGGGTAGGGGAGTGCATGGGTAGGAAAAGGTTGACCGCAACAATGTAAGCAGTTCCGCCTACCCGCCGCAACCTATCCTGCCGCCGCGACTGATTGCTGCGCCGCCTCGCAGCCGTGGCAGCTGTCCTCGTGCGGCACGGGCGTGGTGTCTTCCAGCTGCACCGTGATGTGGCCGATGTTGAAATGCTCCCACAGCTCCGTCTGTAAATAGCTTAGAAACTGATTGTCCTGGCCGGTAGCAGGGCGTACTAGGTGCGCCGTAAGGGCCGTTTCCTGAGTGCTGAGGGGCCACACGTGCAGGTCGTGCACCTGCGTCACGCCCGGCTGATCTAGTAAGAACTGCCGCACGGCGGGCAGCTCGATGCCATCGGGTACGGCTTGCAGGCTGAGCTGCACCGTTTCGCGCAGCAACCCCCACGAGCCGTAGGCGATGATGCCCAGAATCAGGAAGCTGATAACCGGGTCGAGCCAAAGCCAGTTGGTGAAGTACACTAGTGCCCCGCCTATTACTACTCCTACCGATACCAGGGCGTCGGTGAGCATGTGTAGGTAGGCGCCACGTATGTTCACGTCGCCCTTTTGCCCGCTGCTGAACAGCCAGGCCGTGAAGCCGTTTACGATGATGCCCGCACCGGCCATCAACATCACCAGCTTGCTATCTACTGGCTCGGGGTGGCGCAGGTGGTCGATGGTTTCCCACAGGATAAAGCCCAGCGCGGCATATAGCAGGGCAGCATTTACCAGCGCGGCTTGAATGGTAGCGCTCTTGTACCCATAGGTATAGCGTGCCGAGGCCTGCCGCTTGGCCAGCAGCGCCGCACCCCAAGCCAGCGCCAGACTGAGCACATCGGAGAGGTTGTGGCCAGCATCGGAAAGCAACGCCGCCGAGTTGCCCCAGAAGCCGCTAGCGGCCTCTGCCGCCACAAATACCAGGTTCAGCCCAATGCCCCACCCAAACGCTTTTCCAAAATTGCCATCGGCCGGAATGCCGTGGCTGTGGCCGCCGTGGCTATGGCTATGGTCGTGCGAATGGTCGTGGTGGTGTGCCATGCGGGAGGAGAAAAAACCGTCTGTCATCCTGAGCTTGCGAAGGACCTTCTCACGTGTGAACAAGACGGTGTGACGTCAGTCGTTCTCACATGAAAAGGTCCTTCGCTCCGCTCAGGATGACAAGCGGGTTAGGAATTACTCGGCCACTTAGTTGAACGCCAGTGGTACTACCAGCTTCACGCTCACGTTGCGGCCCATGTTGAATACGCCGCGCCGGCCGGTCACGTTGTTGACGTCGGCGTACTTCAAGCGGCTCAGGTGGCTCTGGTAGCCCACGTCAAACAGGTTATTGGCAGCCAGGTAGAGGCTGAACAGCGTTTGCGCTTTGGCATTGCGCACGTCGGCGCCCAAGCTAGCGTTGCAGAGGGTGTAGCCCGGCGTGCGGGTTTCGGTGGAGTAGGCCGAGTAAAACCGGTCCTGCGCAAAGGTGTGCTCTACCAGAAAGCTGGCGTACAAATTAGCCAAATGTTGACTTTGGCCTACTTTCCGGAAGTTCACTCGCAGCTCCGATTGAAACCGGTTGGCCGGGATGAAAGGTAGGTAGCGCGTGCTGTCGGGCTGGTGTAGTTGAGTGGCCCGCACCATCGAAAAGGTGTTTTCGAAATGCAGCCAGTCCAGTGGGTGGGGATGAATGTCAAGGCTGACCTCGCCACCTACCAGCCGAGCATCTCCCTGCCCGTACCGAAATACTGGGTCGCCAGTTACAGCAATAGAATCGGCTCCTGAAGCAGTGGCCAAGCGGCTGGGAAAAATGTAGTGGTTGATGCGGTTATGAAACGCATCCACATTCAGGCTGATGTGCTGCGTAGTGTAGCTCACACCGGCATCTAGCTGCGTACTCACCTCGGCCCGCAGGTTCGGCTCTCCAACCTCGTAGCGAATGGTGCCCTCATGCTGCCCATTGGAGCCCAGCTCGGCAATATTGGGCGCCCGAAACCCACGCGACGCATTAGCCTTCAAGGTCAGGTCGTCGGTAGCATTGAAGGCCCCACCCGCGCTACCCGATACATTGCGAAAGGTGCTGGTGAAGCGGCCAAACTTGTTTTCGGCGCCAGGGGTATCGGCCGGTACGGGCTGCTCGTCGGCGTTCAGGTAGAGCGCATCGGCCTTGATGCGCCGGACATCGTAGCGCAGACCGCCGCTCAGGTCGAGCTTGCCGATAGTTTTCTTGGTGACGCCAAACACGCCGCCATCGAACAGCCGGTAGGCCGGAATCAAAAACTCTACGTCTTTATTGTGGTTTTGCTGCACCTGCCCGCTCACCCCCAGCGTCGTGTTCCATCCGTTTGTTTCGGGTAAGAAATAGCGCGCGGCGTAGTCTACGGTGTGCAGCTGAAAGTATAGCTCAGGCTCGTCGGGCACCAGCACGTCGCCGAACTCGCGGCGCAGGTTTTGCTGCCAGCCCACGTTCAACGTCAGGCGGCTCTGGCCTAGGATAAAGTTGTTGTCGGTACCAATGCGCAGGTGATTCACCCGTTGGCGCGGCACCGATAGGTCGTAGCCGCGCAAGTCGCTACTGCTAACGGGTACGGCCACCACAGCATCGCCGCCTACCCCCACATCTTTCAGGAAGCGGCCGGTAGTTTCGTCCCGGTCGCCTTCGGTGAGGCCTAGCTCTTGGTTAAAGGAGTTGAACGTGAGGTGCGAGAAGCCCCAATTCTTATTCAGTCCCACATAGCCATTGGCATCCAGCTCCCGAAACCCGGAATTAAATACCCGGCCGTCGTAAGAGTTTCGGTAGGCGCCGGCAATCTTGCCCGTGCCGCGTACCAACCAGTTCAGGCCGTTGCGGTTGCCGGCGTTCATCACCGAATAGCCTTGTAGGTGGTTATTGGTCTGGTAGTTGGCCGATACCGAACCCAGTATTTTGCCCTCCTCCACGGGGTCGGCGGGTAGGAAGTTGATAACGCCCGCCATACCATCGGAGCCGTAGAGCAGCGAGCCGGGACCTTTTATAATCTCTACCCGGTCTACCGAATACTGGTCGATTTCGATGCCGTGCTCGTCGCCCCATTGCTGCCCCTCCTGCTTGGCGCCGTTGTTCAGCGTAATTACACGGTTGGCTCCCAGCCCCCGAATAATGGGCTTGCTAATGGCTGGCCCGGTAGTAATCTGGGCCACGCCGGGCGTATGGGCCAGCGCATCTACAGCGTTGGTACTGGCCCGCTGGCTCAGCTCCTTGTTGCTGATAATAGTAGTAGGAATAGGCGAGCGGCGCATTTCCGTAGCCGCCGATACGCCTGTCACTACCACTTGCCCTATCTCGGTGGTAGCCGGCGTGAGGGCCAGTTCCAGCGGCTGGCCGCTGCCTGTATCGATGGTGCGCACCAGGGTAGTGTAACCCAAGGAGCGTACCTGCACCAGAAACCGCCCGCGGGGTAGAGTAGTAAAGCGAAAAGTGCCGTCGGGGCCAGTGGCAGTTGCCTGACGCAAATCCTGAAACAACACCGTCACGCCAGGTAGGGCTTCGTGCGTGTCGGCGTCTACGACGCGCCCCGTAACGAATGAGCCTGTTGTAGCGCGGGGAGTGGGTGCTACCGGCAGGGTTTGAGCAATGGCGTTGTGGGCAAGAAGGCCGACAAATAGTAGATAGTAGCGTGTCATGTACAGCAGCAAAAGACAACGCTTACGAGGATACCTATGTCCTTTTGACTTTCGTAGGGCAGCGTCTTATTCTCTCAAAAGTAGTAGAAAGTCATGCATTGCTTAAATGGCATGTTTTATTGTAGTGATTTATTATAATAGTTCAATTAAATTATCTAATAACAGTTATTGAACTATTTGTAGTGGGTATCAGTCTTAGTATGGGACTAGGTAATCGTTATGAAAAGCTTAGCCCTCTTTATTGTCGATAAATAAGCTTTTTTTAGAGTGATTAGTAGCTTTTTGGATGGCGTATAAGTTTGTTTTATTTGTGGAATACGTCTCTACAAATCAGAACTGAATAAATTTATTTTGTATAATTCATATATTAATAGAAAAAAACATATCTTTGTTCACATCATGCTATATGATTTAGATTATATGTTTATCCAGTATACCGATGAGCTGCGGTTGCTGCGTGCTCAATGGAGGCCTGGACACTCCTTGCAGCATTTTCGGCAGGGCTTATCGCGTATATTAGAATTAACAGAAAAGCACGCAGTCACACATCTTCTGTTAGACCTGCACGACCTGCCAGATATCAGCATCATGGAGCAGGCTTGGATCAGTTTGACTTGGTTTCCAAAAATGACAGACCAGTCACTGCAGCAAGTGGCCTTGGTAATGCCGCCTCGTAGTCTCTACAACCAGATGGTAGTAGACAGCATCCTATGGATGGGGCAGGCGCTCATCCGGTTTGACATTCAGTTTTTCTCCGAAACGAAAGACGCGCTCGATTGGGTTACTGGGGAGTCGTCGTTATTGCCAGCGATACAGCAGGAATGGAATCGCCCTAACACGGCACCCTCAGCATCGCACGGTAAGCATTATCTAAGCATAACATGCTCATAATAATGCGGTAGTACTAGCGCTGCATCTTTGTAGTAGTCAACCTGTTTACACGCTACTGCTATGAAAAAGATGCTGCATTTGCTCTCAGGACTACTGCGCCCGGCGGGCTCTCCACCTTCTGTTGCCAACGATATACCGGAAATGCTGTTCGTGTAACTGACGAAGGAGTGTAACGCCTGAAATAATCCATTCGCCGGGCTAAGCTTTCCGACGGTCGAAAACACGAATCCTTTTCGCAAGCACAACAGTAAGTTTAACTATTCCGCAATGTGATTTTGCCGGAATAGCCCAATGATTTATCGGTTCCCCTCTATTACGGTGCTCTTCGATGTCAGCCTACGGCTGCTGTGGTGGAAATGGACCGGCGAGCCCGACGATACAGCACTCCGGGAAGCGTTTGAGCAGTTGTTGCAGCTTTCCGACGAGCTGCAGCCCTTCCGCTGGCTGGCCGATGTCAGCAGCCTGCCGACTGTAAGCCCCATGCACCAGCACTGGCTCAGCGAAAGTTGGCTGCCTCAGTATCGGCGGTTGCATATTCAGGCGCTGGCTGTACTGCTTCCTTCTACCTTACACAATCAGTTGGTGCTGGAAAACCTGGTGGCTGATACCCTACCCGCGGGGCGTTGCGATATGCAGTATTTCTCGGATGTGCTGGCCGCGCTGGATTGGCTGTCGCTGATGGATGAGGACTGCGCAACGCAGCTACAGCAGGAGTGGCTGGCCGCCGTATAGGCGGAGATTGGGGGTAGGACGGCGTCAAGCGCTGTCAAACTGGCAGCCAGAAGACTCGTGGAATATCTTTTGAGGACAGCCAACTGTTGCGCCGCCTGGCGCCTGAATTCGTCTGTCCACTCTAATACTCCCGTTATGCAAGAGAAAGGTAGCATCTCGATTCACACCGAGAATATCTTCCCCATCATCAAGAAATTCCTGTACTCCGACCACGAAATCTTCCTGCGCGAGCTGGTGAGCAATGCCGTGGACGCCACCCAAAAGCTCAAGAGCCTAGCCCAACTGGGCGAGTTCAAAGGAGAGCTAGGCGAGTTGAAAGTACGCGTGACGGTGGACAAGGAAGCCCGCAAAATCACCATCTCCGACCGCGGCATTGGCATGACGGCCGAGGAAATTAAGAAGTACATCAACCAGATTGCCTTCTCCGGCGCCACCGAATTTGTGGAGCAATACAAGGAGAAGGATGCCGCCACCAAAGACCAGATCATCGGGCAGTTTGGTCTGGGGTTCTACTCGGCGTTTATGGTCGCCAAGGAGGTAGAAATCTGGTCGAAGTCGTATAAAGACGACACACTGACTGCCCATTGGACTTGCGATGGTAGCACCGAGTTTACGTTGGACGAGCCCACCGGGGAGCACGAAAAAGCCGAGCGTGGCACCGACGTAGTGCTGCACGTGGCCGAGGACTCGGATGAGTTTCTGGAAGAAGCTCGTCTAAAAGCCATCCTCAACAAGTACTGCAAGTTCCTACCCATCCCGATTGAGTTCGAGGGTGAGGTAATCAACCAAACGGCGCCTATTTGGACCAAGCAGCCCTCGGAGCTGACCGACGAGGACTACACCAAGTTCTACCAGGAGCTGTACCCCTTCTCGGAGCCGCCGCTGTTCTGGATTCACCTGAACGTGGATTACCCCTTCAACCTGACGGGTATCCTGTATTTCCCCAAAATCAAGGACGAGCTGCAATTGCAGCGCAACAAGATTCAGCTCTACTCGCGCCAAGTGTTCATTACCGACGAGGTGAAGGACGTGGTGCCCGAGTTCCTGATGCTGCTGCACGGCGTGATTGACTCGCCGGACATTCCCCTGAACGTGTCGCGCTCCTTCCTGCAAGCCGATGCGGCGGTGAAAAAGATCAACACCTACATCACTAAAAAGGTAGCCGACAAGCTGGCCGAGCTGTTCCGCAAAGACCGCGCTGGCTACGAGCAGAAGTGGTCGGATATCGGCTTGTTCGTGAAGTACGGCATGCTGTCGGATGAGAAGTTCTACGACCGCGCCAAGGACATTGTGCTGGTGCAGGACACTACCGACAAGTACTATACGCTGAACGAGTACCAGGAGCACATTCAGGCCAACCAGAAGGACAAGAACGACCAAACGGTTATCCTGTACACCACCGACCCAGAGGCCCAGCACGGCTACGTGCAAGCAGCCCTGGACCGTGGCTACTCGGTGCTGAAGCTGAATGCCGTGCTCGACCCGCACTTTATCGGGCAGCTGGAGCAGAAGCTGGAGAAAGTAACCTTTAAGCGTGTGGACGCCGACACGGTAGGCAAGCTCATCGAGAAGGATGAGACGACCGAAAGCGTGCTCAGCGACGACGACAAAACCAAGCTGACAGAGGTGTACAAAGCCGCCATCAACAACGAGCACATGCAGGTGCAGGTAGAAGCCCTGTCGCCGCAGGATGCGCCGGTGATTGTGACGGTGCCCGAGTTTATGCGTCGTATGAAAGATATGCAACGTGTGGGCGGCGGTGGAGGCATGCAGATGTTCGGTTCCCTACCCGACAGCTACACCGTGAGCGTGAATGCCAACCACCCCGTGGCTCAGCGCGTGCTAGCACAAGAAGGTGAAGCTGGCCAGAAACTCGCTAAGCAAGCCTTCGATCTGGCCCTACTCAGCCAAGGTATGCTGAAAGGTGAAGCATTGACGGCTTTCGTGAAACGCAGTGCTGAGCTCCTAACGGCCGAATAATCGTGATTGCTCAGTATAAGAAAGTCTGAGAAGTCTTAAACAGTACAAAAGCCCGCTGCCTGTCATAAGGTCGGCGGGCTTTTTGTTTTGTGTGAAATACATGAGTATAGTGTGCAAGTAGCTTATGCCCAACGGCGTCTGACTACTCACCATTTCACAACTTCATTACTCACCGCCGGGCACCAAAGCGGTGTATCTTTACGTTTGGCTGGGATATTCTTTGGCTACCTTTCCTACCCTGTTTGCATGCGTAGTACCCGTTTACCCTTTGTCGGACTTTTGGCCCTGTTGCTGCCGTTGACGGAGGCCTGTACCCGCAAAACCGTCTCGTTTAGCAGTCAGCCCGACGCGGCTACCCTGCTGGCTACCACCGATTCTCTGACTACTGCCAATGACACGGCCAGCGCGCCTTCGCTCACCAACAAGCGCGTAGCCGCCCTGAGCAAAGAGCAGGAGAAGGCAGCCAAGGCGAAAGCCAAAGCGGAACAGCGCAAACCTAAAAAGAAGAAAAACATCTTCATGGGTCAGCCCATTAAAAAGGGCTATGCGAAGTCGGGGCCGAAGGGGAAAAAGCAGGTGGTGGAGATATTCTACTACCTGAAAAATTTTCAGCAGCCCAATCTCTACGCGCCTGGTCGCTATATCTACGATGCAGGTAAGCACCGTATTTACAAAGCTGGTCCTGGCGAGCTAGACCCAAAGAGTTTGGTGCTGCATGGCCCGTACAAGAAGCTACAAGGCGGTAAGGTGATAGAAACGGGCTTTTTTGCCGTGGGTACGCGCCATTTGCGCTGGGAGCAAACCACCGCCGACAACATCCTGCGCGACAAAGTGCACTACGAAATGGGTTTCCCCCGCGACGCCGTTATTTCTTATTACGACGCCGAGCACAAGCAACTGAAAGAAGTGATTCCCTACGTGAACGGGGAGCTGGAAGGCGACTACGTACGCTACAACGAAAATGGCCAACGCGAGTGGGACGGCCAGTTTGAGAATGGTAAAAAGGTAGGCCTGTGGGTTAACTACTGGGGCTTTCGCAATCTGAAGGACCGTCGCCACTATGTGTATGCCTATGGCGAATCGGGCTATGAGCCGGAGGTAGCCACGCCGGAGCTGGTGATGGAATACAACCGCAACGGCGTGCTCGTCTTCGACAAAGAAAAAGGCTACGACAAGCGCGGTACCGCCGACGCCAGCGCCGACCCCGTAGACCGTCGCCGCCCAGGCAGTACTCGCCGGAAATAGGGGGGTAGGGCCTACCCTCAATAAAACGCGTCTTCAAAGTGCTCTATCCGAAAGCCGGCGGCTACGGGTGTCACGGCTAATACGTCGAAGCGAATGTCGCCGTGCCAGTCCAATTCCTCCTGTACCTGTTCAGCCGCTAAGCGAAATAGTTGCCGCTTGCGCTCCGTCACGAAGGCCTCGGGGTAGCCAAACTGTGTGGTAGAGCGGGCCTTCACTTCTACAAATACCAGCAACGCAGATTCTAGCCGGGCAATCAAGTCGATTTCGGCGCGGCGGTAGCGGTAATTACGCTGCACAATGGTGTATCCCTGCGCCGTGAGGTACGCAGCAGCAGCGTCTTCGCTGTCTTGGCCAAGTTGGTGTGCGGGGAGAAGCATAAGTGGGTAGGGAGAAGCGCGGATGGGTTGGTGCTAAATCTAGTACCTTTGAAGTGGTTTGCGTGCCTACCCATTGTCAGAGTTGCAGTTGACTGTTATTGACAAGCCGAAAGGGTGCAACAAGGAGCCGGCGCAGCTTACTTTTTGTACACCATATTTTTTATCAGGATGGATACAGTGCTTACTTCTTGCATCGCGTCGGTTCCGGACACTTTATTGCCCATTGCCGCACCCGCTGCTACACCCCAGCAAAATCGTGCCCTGCAAGTACGTGATCTGGGTGTGCAGCCGTATGAGGCAGCCTGGGCGTACCAAGAGAGTGTGCTAGCCGATACGCTGGAACGCAAAAAGCAAAACCGCGACGCCATCGAGCGAGGTGAATCTCCTGTGCCTACCCCTAACTACCTGTTGCTGTGCGAGCATCCGCACGTGTATACCTTAGGGAAGAGTGGCAAGCCCGAGCACCTTCTGCTCAACGAGGCCGGTCTGGCGCACCACGGCGCTACCTTCCACCGCATCAACCGCGGTGGCGACATCACTTACCACGGCCCTGGCCAACTGGTGGGCTACCCCATCCTCGACCTCGACAACTTCTTCACCGACATTCACCGCTACCTGCGCGTACTGGAAGAAGCTGTTATCCTCACACTGGCCGATTTTGGCGTTTCGGCGGGGCGTATTGCCGGCCTCACCGGCGTGTGGCTCGACTGGAAGGAAGGTGCACCCAACCCCCGAAAAATCTGCGCAATGGGCGTGAAGTGCAGCCGCTGGGTGACCATGCACGGCTTTGCGCTCAACGTCAACACGGACCTCAGCTATTTCAGCCATATCATTCCCTGCGGCATCGATGATAAAGCCGTTGCGTCGTTGCAGCAGGAGTTGGGGCGCGCTGTGCCGCTGACTGAAGTAGCGGCCCGGCTGGTGCCTCATTTGATGGCCTTGCTAAGGGCTACGCCAACGGAAGAATAACTGAGCCAGAGAATCCTCCTTATTTACTTCAGTCTGTATTATGAAAGAAGATATTCTCTTTGAACCGGTAGAAGGCGTCTCTATTGCTGTTGTGCCCAAGCAGGAAGCGGCCGTAGAAGACGGCAAGCCCGGCTGGCTCGTGTATTTGCTGAACTACAATTCCTTTCCGCTCAGCAACGTTATCGTCAGCTCCAACGGTTATGGCACCACTGCACAGGGCGAGCCAGTACGCACCTCTACCCTGCGTCATGCCTTGCCGGAGGTAGGGCCCCGCAGCGCCGTTCCCATCGAACCTATTGATCCGGCTCTTTTTCACCTCAACAACCAATATTGGCTCAGCTACTACCGGGGGGCGCAGATTTTCGATAAGAAATTCATCTTCGTTCCCGATTCTATTGTGCCCGCCAATCTGACACATATTGCGCTGCTTGAACAAGAGGGCGTACTACATAGCTAGTGTGCTCCTTGTGCCTTATCCTACCCCTTTCAATTTGATTTTGACACTACGATGCCCGTTCTCGGAGTAAAACTGGTACTGTCGGCTCTGTGGTCGTTTTTGGTGGCGCTGTTTGCCGTGCCGTCCATTATCTACATCGCTCACCTGAAGAATATGCTCGACACGCCTAACGTGCGTACCGTGCACGAGTCGCTTACGCCTCGCTTGGGCGGAGTAGCCATTTTCGCAGGCTTTATGTCGGCGCTTACCATCTTCGCACCCCTCGAAAATGGCATTCAGCAACTACTAGCGGGCTGTATTGTGCTGTTCTTTGTAGGGTTGAAGGACGATTTGGTGACTATCTCCGTTACCAAAAAGTTTATTGGTCAGCTGCTGGCAACTGGTATCATCATGGTGATGCCCGATATAGAAATTCGCATCACTAGTTTCCAAGGCATCTTAGGCATTCATGAGTTGCCTATGGGGGTAAGCTACGCCATTACCTTCGTCGCCATTGTAGGTATTACGAATGCTATTAATCTTATCGATGGTCTTGATGGTTTAGCCGGTACCATTGTGAGCATCATCTCCGCTACGTTTGGTTACTATTTTCTGCGCTACGGCGGTCCTTCTTATGGCAACTACGCCTACGTGGCTATCTGTCTGATTGGGGGGATTGTAGGTTTTCTGCGCTACAACTTTCACCGTGCCAGCATCTTCATGGGCGACACTGGCTCGTTGGTATGTGGATTTATCGTGTCGGTGCTCACCATTCAGTTTGTAGAGATGGGAGCTACCACAGGGCAGCCGTTCGGAGCCTCGTCGCCGTCGGTGGCGGTAGGCATTCTATTTGTGCCGTTGTTTGATACCCTACGGGTGTTCATTATCCGGATGCTAGCAGGTCGCTCGCCTTTCTCTCCCGATAAAAACCACATTCACCACCGAATCCTAGCCATGGGCTTTCAACAGATTAGCACAGTGTTGTTGCTAGGACTACTCAACGTAGTAGTCATTCTGTTCGTCATCAATTTCGCTACTCTAGGCAATACGCTGTTGATTGCTGCTTTGGTAGCTTTTTCGGTACTGCTAAGTGTTTTCTTGGGTGTGTATCACAGTCGGCGGGGCGTGCAGCGCCGGGTGGCATCGCAATCGTAGTAAAACACTGAGTTTGCTGAGTAATATGAGGCGCAATCAACCCGTTACCACATATGGTTCGTGGCGTTGGGTAATGGTGTGGCTACTTTATTGGCTGACCTCGCCTACAATTGCTAGTGCAGCTGAGTACCGGCCGTTGCCACCATCCGCTAAAAATGGCTTATCGAATGATTGGCTGATTTATAGCGCGTCCCGTAACCGGCTGACGCTGTATCTGCCTGGCTACCACGCGCCAGCGCACGCTTACTACCAGTGGGTAAACCTGCGTCCTGGCCGGCCCCTACCTATCACGTTTGTAGCGCGTCAGGATGAGTGCTTGTTTCTAGACAATCAACTGATTTTCAAATCTCCGGCTGCTGCATCCTACACGCTGGATCTGGCTACGTTCCTACCTCCTTCGGCACCGGCTGGTCAGCGCCTCCTGTGCGTGTGGCACGCCGATGCAGTGCCTAATTTGTCATCGTTTGCGAATGCTACTCCAGATGTATCAGCTGCTCCTGGCAAATCGCCCTCCACAATAGCCAGAGCGCTTCCGCGGCCCCGAGGGCACCAAGGGCAAACAGTATTCATTGGCTTTCTGCTGCTAATTGGGCTGCTGTATGGAGGACTACGGGCGTCTTATCAGCCAGGCTTCGCCCGCATCTACCAATTTGAGCAGTTATGGCGCCGCGGCAACAATGAACCCGATTTTTTGGTGAAGCCTACTATCACATGGCTCAACATCCTACTTGTTCTGATATTCTCGCTGTCCTTTGCACTGCTGCTTGTTGCCATTCATACCAATATTCAAAGCATCGTAATTCTACGGCGCTTATTCGCTGTACCCGAGTCTGCTATTGTACTGAGAGTATTGTTTTATACCAGCCTGATTGCCGCCTTCGTATTAGGAAAATACATTTTTCTTGAACTGATGGGTTACATCTTTGATGTAACGGCATTGGTGGTAGTCCAGTATCGGGAATTTATTCGCACGATTCTCTTTATGGGATTGTTTCTTCCGCTTGTTATGCTGCTCTATTTAGGACTTAATCAGACCTTGCCTGAAACAGTATTGTGGGTGTCTAATGGGGTGGTTTCCTTGCTTTTACTAGGGTCTGTATTTCGGATAGCTCGCACCTTGCACCGTCGGGCTTCGTTACTGAATCTGCATTTGTTTTCGTACCTTTGCGCCACAGAAGTGATTCCCCTCATCATTCTGCTTAAAATAATCGTTTTTACTTACTGATACCGCGCTCTTGCGGGTTTGAAGCACTTTCATACCCTGCGATTACGCTAGATTTACTCGATTACCTATGGCCGAAAGCAAAGATCAACCGGGAACGGGCCGGCATGCCAAAAGCATTGCTAGCATCCTCGTTACGCAGCCTAAGCCCACCGGGGATATATCACCCTATTTTACCATTGCGGAGAAGTACGGTATCAAAGTTGATTTCCGTGAGTTCATCCAAGTTGATCCAGTCTCATATAAAGACTTTCGCAAGGAAAAGGTAAATATTCTCGACCACACGGCTATTATTTTCACCAGCCGTAACGCTGTCGACCATTTCTTCCGAATCTGCCAGGAAGCCAAAATTGAGATGCCTGCCGAAATGAAGTATTTCTGCATTTCGGAGCAAACGGCCAACTATCTGCAGAAGTATATTGTGCTGCGTAAACGGAAGCTGTTTGTAGGGCTTCGGACAGCATCTGATCTGTTTGAAGTTATCAAAAAGCACAAGAGCGAAAAATTCCTGTATCCGTGCTCTGATATTCGCAAGGACGATATTCCGGAGTTCATGCGGGCTAATAACTACAAGTTCACGGAAGCAGTAATCTACCGCACCGTTGCCAGTGACTTATCAGACCTGAGCGACGTGAAATATGACTGCTTGGCCTTTTTTAGCCCCTCAGGTATTAGCTCGCTTTTCGTCAACTTCCCTGATTTCGTGCAGGACGGCACACGTATTGCGGCATTTGGCCCTACCACTGCCAAAGCTGTGCGCGACGCAGGCCTAGAGCTAGATATCGAAGCTCCTATGCCTAATGCGCCATCCATGACGGGGGCTATTGAAGAATACATCCGCCGGAACGCCGAGGCTGCAGCCGCGCTTAAAAACGGCAGGTAGAAGACCAGTAAAAATTGCAGCATATACCCCTTTCCCAGCAATTAGTTGTGGGGAAAGGGGTTTTTCTTTTATCAACAAAAATCAGTAACCGTATCAGGGCTGTAGGTGTATTTAAGCAAGTAAAAACATAAAGGTGGGTAGACACTTAATCCGCTAATGAAGCGTTTTAGCGCAAGGATGCGACCGAGTTTTTTTTCTACATTTGAAAACGTACCCGCGTAGCCGGTATAAGGCATACGCTCCGTCAAACCTGTTGCTATATGAAGCGAATTTTACTTGCCGGTTTCCTGTTCACCTGCGTTGGTACCGCCTTTGCCCAGCAACAGCCCAATTTCACGCATTACCCGTTCGTTGGTCTCTACCTAAATCCTGCGTATGCAGGCATTAAAGGGCAAGGTGAAATCACCGCGCTGGGCCGTTATCAATACCTCGGCTATAGTGGCAGTTTCGATGATGGTGGTTCCCCCCAAACCTATTTGCTTTCTGCTTCGTTGCCAGTGCCTGCTATAGGTGGAGGTATTGGTTTTCAAGTATATCGCGATGTAGTGGCAGTACTGAAAACTACCAACGCACAGCTTTCCTATTCCAAGCATTTCAAAATTGGCGAAGCCAGATTAGGAATAGGCATTCAGGGCATTTACAACCACGTAAGCCAAGGCGGTTATCGTCCCGTCGACCCGAACGACCCACGTGTTCCTGTCGAAGGTTCTGACGCTAAATTTGACATAGGTGCAGGAGTTTGGTATGAGGCACCTAAATTTTATGCTGGTATAAGTGTAAATAACTTGCTACGGGCAAATGGTTACCGCTATTTAGCGCAACCTATAGACCCTACCGCGCCTCTTTCTGAAACGGCGCAGTATCTGAATGAAAACCATTCGTACCTGACGGCAGGCTACAATATTGAGGCATCTTCATCCGTTGTAGTGACGCCCACCGTACTGATGAAAATGGTGCTACCAGGTAAGTTCGGCGACAGCAATAAATTTAATTTCAAGAATAATTCTTACGAAGCTGGAGTTCGTGCTACTGTCAATGACCGGTATTGGGCTGGTCTAGGCTACCGCTATGATGAATCCATTACTGGCTTGGTAGGATTCAGTTTTGGAAAAGACAACGCTGCACGCGTTGGACTAGCTTATGACCTTGTTGCATTTAACCAAGATGCAAGGGCTTTGAGTTCTGTTGAGCTTATGCTATCCTACCGTTTACCTAAACCCGGAATTTTTACGCGTCCAGCAGTCCGTACGCCTCGTTATAGTTTTTAGCCTCCATATCTGGCAGGGTTTTCGCGGTTTAGGTGAGTAAGAAAGACGAAGAGGACAATCGTAGGGAACCATGAGGAGCTATCCGCCTGTTTCACCGAATGTTGCATCTTCTTGCGGTCTTCCCGACGCGCCAGAGGAAAGGCTTGTGCGCGTACACTTCAGAGAGTAAATTTGCCATTCCATAAAATTGTAATCCTTGGGTATTGCCGCCCAATCAGCCTTTTCTACACCTACCTCATGAACAAGTTACTTCTACTACCTCTGGTTGCCTTTTCGGCATTGTTTCTGGGGGGCTGTGGCTTTGGCAAAGGACCGCAGGGCGACCTGGTGGGGGCGGAGGACCGTCCCGAATACAACCCGCAAGAGGTCCCTTTTGGCATGGTGCCTTGCCCCGGTGGTACATTCCACATGGGCCAAACCGATCAAGACATCTCAGCTTCCATGGTGAACATGAACAAGCAGGTAACTATTGCCGGCTTCTACATGGACGAGACAGAAATCACCAACAATGAGTACCGTCAATTCATGAACGCTATCCGTCAGGACTCTATTGACGTGTTGGGCGAAGAGTACGTGATGACGGAGCTGTATCCCGATACCACTGTATGGGTGCGCGACTTCACTTACCATATGGGTGATCCGCTGATGGAGTACTACTACACTCACCCAGCGTTCGACGATTACCCAGTGGTAGGGGTAGACTGGTTTGCCGCCAAGTATTTCTGCAACTGGCGCACCAAGAATAAAAACGCTGCCAATGAAGAGGCTGGTTTAGCGCCTACCCCTAACTTCCGCTTGCCCTCCGAGGCTGAGTGGGAATATGCAGCTCGCGGTGGGCGCGACCTCGCTACCTATCCTTGGGGTGGTCCTTACCTACGCAACTCACACGGCTGTATGCTAGCTAATTTCAAGCCCGGTCGTGGTGACTACGCTTCTGACGGGTATGCTTACACTTCGCCAGTAGGAGCTTTCTTCCCTAACGACTTTGGCCTGTATGATATGTCGGGTAACGTAGCCGAATGGTGCGATGATGCCTACATGGAAGCCTCAGTACCAGTAGTATGGGATATGAACCCTACCAACCCCGACGATAACGAGCCCCGCAAAGTAGTACGTGGTGGTTCCTGGAAAGACATTGCTTATTTCCTCGAAACAGGTACCCGTAATTTCGAATACCAAGATTCTGCTCGCTCCTACATTGGTTTCCGTTGCGCCATGATCCAAATCGGCCGCAACTCCCGCTAATTCAAACTTTGCTTTCAATTAATCAGGCCAGGTGGCCAACGCATTAACCTCACCAACCCTCATCATTTCCAATCTTCTTTTCAACAATGGCAGCAAAAGGTAACTTTTTCTTCGACAGTGTAATGCCGAAAATCTACGGTATTGGAGCTGCAGTCGTAATCATTGGTGCACTATTCAAAATTCTACACTTACCCGGCGCTAACGAGATGCTGATTGTAGGTCTGGGCACTGAGGCAATTATCTTCTTTTTAAGTGCATTCCAACCCAATCCGAAAGAGGTAGACTGGTCGCTCGTTTATCCCGAACTGAGCGAAGGGTATGACCCCTCTACTGGCAACGCTAGCTTCCGGACCAACGCTATTGCCGACAACGGCAGCACTGGCCTAACCCGCAAACTGGACGATATGCTGAAGGATGCTAACGTAACTCCCGAAGCTATTAGCTCGCTGGGTGCTGGTCTGAACCGCTTGAGCACTACCACGCAACAATTGTCGACGCTGGGCGACGCTACTAACGCTACTGAAGAGTATACCACTAAAGTACGTGGCGCTGCGCAGTCACTGGAGCGCATCAATGAAGCATATGCTAACACTGCCCAGGCAATGACTGCTATGGCCGATGCTACCTCGGACGCAAAAGAATACCACGCACAAGTACAGAACGTAACCAAGAACCTGGGCGCTCTGAATGCAGTGTACGAAATGGAACTGCAGGATGCTAATACGCACCTGAAGTCGATGAACAAGTTCTACGGCACCCTGAGCCAAGCAATGGAAAACCTGACCGAAGCAGGTAAAGAAACCGAGCAGTTCAAGCAGGAAATCAGCGGTCTAACTACCAATCTGACCTCGCTGAACCGCGTGTACGGCAACATGTTGAACGCCATGCGTGCTACCAGCTAATTTGGTAACTAGAACCACATAAGAGATTCTGTCCCCACTATATATTTACTAGGAAGACAAGATGGCGGGAGGAAAAGAAACCCCACGGCAGAAGATGATCGGCATGATGTACTTGGTACTGACTGCTCTTCTGGCTCTGCAAGTAGACTCAGCAATTCTGCTGAAATTTAAATTCTTGGATGATGCATTGTTTGGCATCAACCAAAAGGTAGAAAAGGCAAACGGTAATGCTGTAAAAGGCATTCAGGCGCAGGTTGAGAAAAACCGCAACCAAGCCAGCGACTTAGCTGTGCTGAAGCAAAGCGAAGAGATTCGGGAGCGTAGCAAGGCAATGGTAGCTTATTTGAACGATATTCGTGATAAGCTAGTGACGGCCACTGAAAATAAGAAGGGCCAGAACTCGTACAACAACATGGATGCGAACGATAAGGTAGCAAACACCATGTTGGGCCAGAATAAAAATGGTTTGGCATATCCTTTGAAAGGCAAACTGAATGAGTACGCTAACTACATCAAAGGTTTTGTACCTGGTGCTACCCCATTGGCGCTAGACGCCAAGGAAGATCCTTTGACAGCTGCCGACCCAGCTCAGAAGACTAAAGACTTCGCCGAACTAAACTTCGAAAAGACTCCTCTCGTGGCTGCACTAGCCGTGCTTTCGCAGAAAGAAGCTGAAGTATTGAAGTACGAGTCGGATGCGTTGGCCGCACAGGCTGCTAAAGTGGGTGGTACTACCATCGTATTCGACAAAGTAGGTGCGTTCGCTAGTGCTGAGTCAAATACGGTAGCTGCCGGCACCAAGTATAAGGCAGAGATGTTCTTGACGGCTTCGGCTTCGGGTCTGAAGCCGAGCATGACCCTGAACGGTTCGCCTTTATCAGTGGATGCCAACGGCCGTGGTAAGATTGAGTTCACGGCTACGCCTGGTGGCTTCGATGCTGCTGGTAACGCCAAGAAAAGCTGGTCAGGTGCGATTCGCTTCAAGCAGAATGGCCGCGATACCACCTTTAAGGTAACGGTTCCTTATACCGTAACCAAGCCGGTAATGCAGATTCAGTCGGCTTCGGTACAGGCATTGTACTTCAAATGCGGTAATAAGCTGAGCGTGCAAGTACCTGCTCTGGGTGCTCAATACAAGCCTAGCTTCTCAGCTTCAGGCGCTTCGGCCATCCCCGGCTCCAAAACCGGTGAAGTGATGTTGGTGCCTAACTCGCGTGAAGTTACTCTGAATGTGAGCAGCAGCGGCAATGCTATCGGCTCGCAAATTTTCCAAGTGCGCCCAGTTCCGAAACCTGATATCAAATGCGTGGTCGGTGGCCGTGAAGCTAATGAAAAGCAGGGTACCCCTATCACTGCTGTGCGTAACCTGTCGCTACGTGCTATTCCAGATGCCAGCTTCGCCAACTTCTTACCTGAAGATGCTCGTTATCGGGTGACTAGCTACGAAGTAACACTGGTACGTGGTCCTCGCCCTGTAATGCCTTCTCGTACTATCAGTGGCCCCGATGCTAACCTAAGTGATGTGGTGAATACCGCTAAGCCAGGTGACCGTCTCTATATTCAGGTGAAAGAAGTGAAGCGCATGAACTTCCAAGGCCAGCAGGAAGAAGTGAATATGGGCAAGCAGTTCAATATTCCGCTCATCTAAGCGTTTGCTAACTGAACGAAACGCGGCGATTTACTGATTACTACGGTATGAACAAGATTCTCTCCTTGGCTGCCCTGGCAGCAGGCCTCACGCTGTCGGTAGCAGCTTCGGCACAGGAACAAGCTACTACCGCGAGCAGCAATGGCTCGTACCGTCCGATTCCGAATTCGGATATCATGTTCAGCAAAACTATCTGGCGCGCTGTCGACCTGCGGGAGAAGCAGAACAAGCCGATGTTTGCCGAGGGTAAGGAAATTAGCCGGGTTATCTTAGATGCAGTGAAGCGTGGTGAACTACAAGCATATGCCAACGATTCCTTAACTCGTACGTTAACACCAGCTCAAGTACAGGCAAATGCTTCTTACGTAGAAGAAACGCAAGGTCTCACGGATGCTGAGAAAGCTGCTGGCTTCACAGATGCTGATTTAGGTGGTGGAAGCGACGACGGTTGGGGAAGCGCTAGTGGTGATGGTTGGGGTGCTCCCGCTAAGAAGAGCACTAAAAAGGGCGCGAAAACTACCAAAAAGGTAGCTGCTGCCCCACCAAAACCTGCTGCTCCACCCAGCTACGAGTATCGTCCCAAAGACCTATACCAAATGGAGTTAAGGGAAGATATGATCTTCGATAAGAAACGGTCGCGGATGTATCATGACATCAAGTCTATTACACTAGTAGTTCCATCTACACTGCCTTCCAACGCATCGGGAATCGAGAAGCCAATTGGTACGTTCAAGTATAGTGACTTGGTGCGAGTATTCCGTAACAATCCTGCTAGTGCCATCTGGTTTAATCCCCAGAACGACGCCCAACACAAGAACCTAGCTGACGCGTTTGAGTTATGGTTGTTCAACTCGTACATCGTGCGTGTGTCGAACCCAAACAATGCGCGCCTCGACGAAATCTACGGTGGGCAGCAGCAAGGTATTCTGGCCTCGCAGCAAGCCGCAGCTGACCTAATCGAGTATGAGTATAACCTGTGGAGCTTCTAGGGCCACGAATTAGCTCGTATTCTAACGGATTACGCAGATTTCATAATTAAGCAGTTGACTATGTGAAAGCCCTAACCAGTTGCTGGTTGGGGCTTTTTGCGTATATATGATACATCAATTAAAGAAGCTATTCTGACGTAGCAGATTCCTGCGCTGCGAAATAAGTAAGCAATACTTTAGTCTTAGCTTTTCCTACCTCTGCTATTAGTTCATTTTCAGTGAGTTCTTTAATCTTTTTAACAGATTTAAATTTTGAAAGTAGCTTGTCTGCTGTAATTGGCCCCAGGCCCTTTACGTCGGTAAGCTCTGTCTTGAGGGTAGCAGCGTCACGGCGGCTGCGGTGGAAGGTGATGCCGAAGCGGTGTACCTCGTCGCGCATGCGTTGAAATAAGCGCAATGACTCGCTCTTCTTATCAATGTATAGGGGTAGGGGGTCGTTGGGGACATAGATTTCCTCTAAGCGCTTAGCAATACCGATGACGGCCATCTGCCCCCACAGATTCAGGTCTTTCAAGGCTTTAACAGCCATACTAAGCTGACCTTTACCACCGTCTACAATGACGAGCTGGGGTAGGCTGGCGCCTTCGTCTACTAAACGGCGGTAGCGACGCGTTACGACTTCATACATCGAATCGAAGTCGTTGGGGCCAACTACCGTTTTGATGTGGTAATGACGGTAGTCTTTCTTGCTGGGCTTGGCATTGCGAAAGCATACCATGGCTGCCACCGGATTATCGCCCTGAAAGTTGGAGTTGTCGAAGCATTCGATGTGCTTGGGTAGCTCCGTGAGACGTAAATCCTTCTTGATAGTTTCCATGATGCGCACCTCGTTCAGATCTTTCGAACGATCGTTCATGCTTTCCTTTTCCTTACGCAGATAGAGCACGTTTTTGATGCTAAGCTCCAACAGTTTGCGCTTGTCGCCAATTTGGGGCTGCGCTACTGATACGCCAGGTAGAGGCAAATCGGGAAGGGGAACGTTGGTTAGGATTTCTTTGGATTGGCTCTCGAACTCCTCACGCATCTGCATAACTAACGGTGCCAGAATATCTGCATCCGACTCATCCAGCTTCTTCACGACCTCCAATGATTGCGTCAGAATAATGGAGCCGTTCATCACCTTGAGGTAGTTGATAAACGCCGACTTTTCGTTGGAGGCAATGCTGAATACGTCGATGTTTGACAAGGACGCATTTACTACCGTCGATTTGGCCTGAAATTCTTCAAGCTTATCTAACTTCTGCTTGAACTGGTGCGCCAACTCATACTGCTGTTCTTGCGCCGCCGCCGTCATCTTTTCGCGGAAATAGGCACGTGCTACTGTCAGGTTGCCGCTGAGAATATTTCGGATCTGCGCGATGTATTGGTTGTACGTTTCCTCGTCCTGCAAGCCTTCGCAGGGGCCTTTGCAGTTGCCCAAGTGATACTCCAAGCAAACTTTAAATTTGCCAGCCTCTATATTCTGGGGCGACAAGTTATAAGTGCAAGTGCGCAGCGGGTAGAGCGCCCTAATCAACTCTAGCACCACGTTCATGGCCGTCAAGTTGGCATATGGACCATAGTAGCGACCATCGCCTGGCTTCTTGTTGCGGGTAGGGATGAGGCGCGGAAACCGCTCATTGGTCAGTAGCAGGTAGGGATATGTCTTGCCGTCCTTCAGCAGAATATTGTATTTGGGCTGATGCTGTTTGATGAGATTGTTTTCCAGCAAAAACGCCTCCGACTCATTGTCCACAATCGTGAACTCAATGCGCTTGATGTTTTTGACCAGCTGCTGCGTTTTCTTGTTGTGGTCCTGCTTGGTAAAATAGCTGCTCACCCGCTTACGGATGTCCACTGCTTTGCCAACATAGATAATGCCCTCGTCATCAAAGTATTTGTAGATACCAGGACGATGCGGCAAGTGGCGGATTTGTTCTTGCAGGTGGGCGTTGGCGGCCATAGAATAGACAAATGAGTTCTTTGCGGAAATACGCAGAGGTAGAACACAGAGGTTCAGTGAGGAATTTCCGCAGCGTAGTATTTCTACTAAATAAGCGGTGGTTAGTGCGCAGGTGTTAGAAATGCAAAAATGTGCCATCCTTAGCAGAGCGAAGGACTTTACCAAGGTAAAACGAGTCGTTGTTACACCCGTTGTTCACACGTGATAAGGTCCTTCGCACTGCTCAGGATGACACATTCCCTGACCTATATACCTTAGATATCCTGATTGCGAATATCTTCCAGTTTCACCTGATTAAGCTTCTGGTCATCCGGAATCGTATCGCGCTGACCGGCACCATAGTAACGGCTGCAATCAATTTCTACCGTTAACGGCTTAGCTGGTTTCGGAAATGGGCCGGTGCTGATGCCGATATTCTTGTTATCGGCATACACCTTCTTCATAAACAAGCCATAGAGGGGTAGGGCCATGCGGGCGCCCTGGCCATCGCGGCCAGAGCGGAAGTGGATGCTGCGGTCCTCGCCGCCTACCCACATACCACACACCAAATCGGGCGTAATACCCATAAACCAACCATCGGAATAGTTACTGGTGGTGCCGGTTTTAGCGCCCATTTCGTAGGGAAATTTGAAGCCAGTTTTCAGGATGGTGCTAGTGCCACCGCGCTCCGTGGTAGAGGACTGTAGCATATACGTCATCAGGTAGGCGGTTTCTTCACTGATGGGCGTACGGGTTTGGGGCACAAACTCAATCAGCGTGTTGCCATTCTTGTCCTCAATCCGCGTTACCATCATAGGAGCTGTCCACACACCCTTGTTGACGAACGTGCCGTAGGCGCCGCACAACTCAAATACGCTCACATCGCTAGATCCAAAACCCACGGCTGGCACTGCTTCGATGGGAGACGTAATGCCTAGTCGTTTGGCGTATTCTACCACTGTCTGTGGGCCTACCTTCTGCACCAAGAAAGCGGTAATAGAGTTCATCGACCGCGCCAGTGCCTGCCGAATGGTATACATCTGGCCAGAGTATTTGCCTTCAAAGTTCCTAGGCGTGTAAGCGGGACGTCCAGCCTCGGCAGGGAAAGTAACGGGTACGTCGGCCACTTGGTAGCAGGGTGAGTAGCCCTGGTCGATGGCTGCCAGATACACGAAGGGCTTGAAGGTAGAGCCTGGCTGGCGCATACCCTGCTTCACGTGGTCGTACTTGAAATAGCGGAAATCGTTGCCGCCCACCCACGCCCGGATCTGCCCGTTCAGCGGGTTCATGGCCATAAAGCCGGTCTGTAGGAAACGCTTGTAATACGCCAGCGAGTCCATCGGCGACATGGTTACTTCCTTTTCACCCTGCCATGTAAAGACCGTCATCTTGTACTTCTTACGCAGGTAGTAGTTGATGGAATCCTTGTTGCCCTCAAAGCGGTTATTGAGCGAGCGGTAGCGGCCAGTGCGTTTGATAGCAGTTTGCAGGAAGTTTGGAATGATGCGGCCGTTCTCATCGCGCCAGGGCTGCTGGCCTTTCCACACTCGGTCAAACAGCTTCTGCTGCTGCGTCATGTGTTCGGCCACGGCCTGCTCAGCGTATTTCTGCATACGCGAGTCGATAGTCGTATAAATTTTCAGGCCATCGGCGTACAGGTCGTGGTCGGTTTCGCGGGCCCACTGCAAGAGCTGCTTGCCCAGCTCCGTACGGAAATACGGCGCAATGCCTTTGTTCTGATTCTCAACGCTGTAGTTCAGCTTGATGTTGGTGGCCACGGCCTTCGAATACTCAGGCTCTGAGATGTAACCATACTTTTGCATCTGACCGAGCACCCAGTCTCGCCGGCGCTTGGAGCGCTCTGGGTTGCGCACCGGATTAAACCAAGAAGGCCCGTTCACCAAGCCCGCCAGCAAAGCCGACTCTTCCAATTTCAAATCCTTGGGCTTCTTATTGAAAAAGGTTTTTGCCGCTACGTTAATCCCGAAAGCATTCGAGCCAAATTCAGCTTGGTTGAGGTACATGCGCAGGATTTCGCGCTTGGTGTAGTTGCGCTCCAGGCGCACGGCCATAATCCACTCCTTCGTTTTCACAATAAGCACGCGCAGGCCCTTCGTGTCGTTCAACAGACCATCGTTCAAATCCTCGCGGGTGCGAAACAGAAGCTTGGCCAATTGCTGTGTAAGGGTAGAGCCGCCGCCGCCTTTGCTACCCGTGAGAATACCGCTTGCCACACGGCCCATGGCTTTCAGGTCGATACCTGAATGGGCCTCAAAGCGTACATCTTCAGTAGCAATGAGGGCGTCAATCAGATTCTGGGGTAGGTCTTTGTATTCGGCGGGAGTGCGGTTTTCGCGGAAATACTTGCCCATCAGCGCGCCATCGGCCGAGTAGATTTCGGAGGCCAGTTCGCTTCTAGGGTTTTCCAGCGTTTTCAGGTTAGGCATGCGCCCAAACAGGTTCAGGAAATTGACGCTGACAGCCCAAACGTACAGAACAAACAACGCCAGCCCGCCCCCAAACAGTACCCACAGCGTCCGGGTAATGCCCTGAAAGCGGTGGCTCCGTTGGGGTTTGCGCGAGGATGGTTTATTCTTCGTGGCAGGGTAGGCCATGGGAGAAACAGAATTAGGAATTAATAATGAAGCATTAAAAAGTAAATCACAAGCTTTTCAAATAGCTGATTTACAGATGGAAAACGGCAACAGATTAACGGAGCGCTTCCTGTAAAACTTCATTCAAAATTAGCGGAAATTGTTGTCGTAAAACTGCTGGTATTCATCCAGGTTCTTGGTTTGGCGCAGCAGTGGCAGGTTTTCTGTGCTAATCACAACAGTCTGGTAGCCTGCGCCGCGCAACTTGCTTAAGGGGGACTGCGGGCCGCGTAGTTTAAGTGCGTAGCTCTGAGCTTCCTTCAGGGTAGGCAAGCTGTTCACAACCACCAATACCTGTGCATTGCCCAGTGCTTCAGACTGCACCACTAGATTTTTGGCGCGGTAGAAACGGCCGTTGTACGCCTCTAGCTGTTTGGGTAGCTCCGAGAGTAGGGTAGCATCGGCTGAAAAAACCAATGCTATAGCGTGCGTAGAAGCAGGGGCAACACTATAGGGGGTAGCCGGTTTGACCGGCTCTGCTGCCGTAGTCGCAGGAGTAGTGCCGGCAGTAGGAGGCGCCACAGTACCTGGGGTAGATGCTTGACCGGGGACTGGCGTAGGTACTGATGATGACGGGGCTGGTACAGGATTGGAGGTACCAGTTGGTAAGGCAGGAGTAGCAGCTGAGGTAGGCACTGTCGCAGGCGCTGGTGTAGGTGCCGGGCGCTCTGGTCGGTACACCTCTACCGGCGCCACGGGTACTTTGGCCTGGTAGTACGCTCGTGGTCTGGTATCTACCTCGCCAGGCCTGAAATTAGAAACAATTGGCTTGTCGGTGCTGGCTAGTGCGCCCGGTAGCTGTCCCGCCTCATACTTCTGATACGATGCCTGCAAAGTAGTAGCTTCACTTACCAGCGGACTTTCCGGGTAATCCTTGATGAACTTTTCCACCGCTGCTTTGGCGGTAGGTGGCGTTTGAGTCCGGATGGTGAGCAACGTGTTCAGGTAAGCTGCCCGGTCGTTGAGGTCGGTGTCGGGATACTGTTTGCGGGCCTGAGCTAGAGTAGCTGACGCTTGCACGAAAGCTTGCCGCTTATACTGCGCAAATGCGGAGTCTAGCTGCACCCCCATTTTCTCATTGGTGACAGATACACGCCGCAAATATTCCGGATCTGCTACCAACTTGGCATACGATGAATTGGGGAACTGCGCCTGCAGCTTCTTCGCGTATACCTCGGCCTTTTGGTCTTTCTGATCTTTATATAATAGATATAGGCTGTAGTATGCCTCGGGTGCGTGCTTGGTAGTTGGGAAGCGTGTTAGTAGTTGTTCGTAAGTTTCGATAGCGCTAGTGGGCTCCTGCAACTGCAAGCGGTAAATGGCTCCCAGCGCGAACAAAGCTTCCTCTACCTGCAACTGTGAGGTTTGCAATTGCGGCTCGGTGAGCGGAATGCTCTGGCGGTATTGCGTTACCAGCGTTTGCAACTGAGCTTCTGGGGTAGGCGCGGCTGTTGGTGCTGCGCCCAATTGAGCACCATTCACAACGGTAGCGGTGCCCGCAACTACTGCTGCAGCCGGTGCGCCCCCGTTTTGGTCATTCACAGGAGCGTTGCTGGCTTGCGTTACAATGCGCCAGTTGTCTTGCAATGGTCGGTTGCCCCACTTCCGCAAGAAATCGGCACGGGCAGTACTCATGGAAGTAGGGTTGTCGAAATACCAGCCCGCGCCAGTGCTAGTACTGGCAAATAAATCAGGGTCGGTGCCTACATTGCCAGACCGCTCAGGACTAAGGCCAGTAGCTGTTTGCAGTCTGTTCTGTGCTTCCGCTGCCCGTTTGGCGCGTACTTCTGCCTCGCGCCGCGTGTCCAGCTCCGCTTGGGCGTAGACATTTAGGCGAGTGTCGAGATCCGCCGGCGAAAGCTTGGCCAAGGCTTGCAGGCTGTCCTGCGTTTCTACGATAGTAATCTGTTGGGCAAACTGTTGCAGCACTTCGCTGCGTTCAGCCGTCACGGCATATTCGGGTACTTCGCGGGGCATGGCCTGCACAGCACTATCATAGTAGGCCGCGGCAGCACGGTATTTCTGCAGGTTGTCGTAATAAATACGCCCAGCGAGCAACTGCGTGTAGCCCTTCTGTGCCCGGTTGCTACCCCCAGCCCTAGCCGATTGCTGTAAAAGTGCCAAGGCCTCGGGGTAGCGCTGCTGCCGGTAATTGAGGCGCGCCATCTCGTAGTAGATCTTATCCCGATACTCCTTGTTATTAGGATTGCGGAGGAGCTTGGCAAAGTATTTATCCAGCCGCGTCCGATCTTCTTGTTCCAACTCCGATACCTGGCCCAGCAACAGTTTGGAGTAGAAATCCAGCTCGTAGGGCGGGTTGCGCTTTAAAATCTGATTCAGCTCAGCATAGGACTTTTTGTTTTCGCCTGCCTGCTGATAGAGTTGGGCCAGAATGTAACGCGTGCGCGACTGCTCGTTCTTTGGCTCAACCAGAGGTACCGCCCGCTCCAGGTTATCGATAGCCCGTTGTGGCTCGTTCATCGCCAAGTAATAATCGGCGCGGGTCAGAAACAGGTCTTTGGCATTCGCCGGTGTACCTTCTTCCCGCTCTAGAACCGACGAAACGGCGGCGGCACTTTCATACTCCTTCATTGCCAAAAAGGAGCGCATCAGCCAAATCAGGGCTGCGTGTCGCGTATTGATGTCCGGACTGGTGGTATTGATGAAGCGGAACGTTTTCACCGCATCCTCAAACTCCATCTTATAAAAGCGCGCTTTGCCCACCAGCAGGTAGGCATCGTCGGTCCAGTCGCTGCCGGGGCGGTGCTGGATGGGTAGGGAGGCCTTCTTAATGATGTCGTCGAGGTCAGCGGCCAGGCGCGTGGCTGTAGCTTCGTCGGGGGTAGGAAACAACGACAGCACGTGGTTGTAGTCATTCACGCGAGCCTTGTACAGATCTGCCTCCACGGCACGCATCTTTTCCCGCGCCAGAAAATACGCGTTGTCGCGGGCCACTACGTTGTCGTAGGCATGGCCCACCAGCGAGCGGTTCTCGGAAGAACAGGCCGTGAGTAGTGCGCCCGATAGCAAGCAGCCAACCAAGGCAGTGGGCAGACGGAAAGGTAGCAGAGTGGTCAAAGGCACAGGCAGAATGACGCGGTACAGAGCAATTAAAACGTGCGCTATCAGCCAATTTGTTCGGCTATACTGCACGTACTTTCCACACAACGCCGTCAGACAGGTAAAATTACGGGATTTTCCGCGCCGATGGGCCGACGCGCTGGCAGGAGTTTCCGTAAGGAAACAGGTAGTACGCCGAAAATCAATACTTTCGCACCCCCAACGCCTTTTCTATGGCCGTTCCTACCCCTCCCGAGCCTGATTCCGATAGCGACAGCCGCTTGCGTGCACTAGCCAAATATTCTGGGCTGGGGTTTCAAATGCTGGGTATTATTGGGGTGTTCACATTCATCGGAATAAAGCTGGACGACTACTTAAACACCAAGAAACCGTGGTGGACTGTGGCTTTTGTGCTTGTTGGAGTAATTAGCGCCATGTACCAAGTAATTCGGTCCGTTACTCAGGATAAATAGCGCTTCTGTCGCTTACAAAAAATATATGCTACAGTTTTTTCGTCAGCTGTTGATCTTCTCTTTGCTCATCGGCGCCGTGCTCTATGCATTGCACACGCAGTATGGTACCACCCTAGTGCACCCCTTAGCAGGATATATCTTTGGTTTCTTCGTTCTGATTACCATCATTACATACTGGATTACCCAACGACTGGTACAAATCAGCCCCGATAACTTCATGGCAGCTTATTTTGGCTCCATGATTTTGCGGCTGCTTTTGTCGTTAGGTTTGGTTGTGCTGTATCTCTACCGGGGTGGCGCCCGTGAAGGAGACGCACGGTGGACCTTCCTAGGTGCCTTTTTTATCCTCTATTTTCTCTTTGCCGGATTTGAAGTGTGGACTGTTCTGAGTAACTTGCGCCCGTTTTCAAAACGGGGTGTAACTATTACATGAAGTTTTTGTGAACACGACACTAAGCCTTTCTGAATGAAGCGTTTATTTATAGCTCTTTTCTGCATTCTTTCGCTTCCCGTCTTCGCGCAGCACACAGCCGACACCATGACGGAGGCTTCGGACTCGGAAGCCTTCAAGCCAGGCGAGATGATTCTGCACCACATTGGTGACTCGCACGAGTGGCATTGGTTCTCTACCGACAACGACCATTTCACTACCTATCTTCCCATCATTGCCTACCAATCCGGCAAAGGAGTAGAGGTGTTTTCGTCGAAACACTTGGCTGAAGGTGAAACCTACAACGGCCTGAAGCTGGAGCACGAGCATCTGGTAGCCGAGGACGGCAGCAAGGTGTACGATTTCTCCTTAACGAAAAACGCTTTTGCTCTATTGTTGAGCAGCGTACTTATGCTGATTCTATTTATCAGCGTCGGCAACGGCTTCAAGAAGCGCCACGGGCAAGCGCCCCGCGGGTTGCAATCATTCTTCGAGCCCATCATCATTTTTATTCGTGATGAGGTAGCCAAGAAGTCTATTGGGCCGAAGTACGAGAAGTACATGCCCTACCTGCTCACAGTGTTCTTCTTCATCTGGTTCAACAACCTGCTGGGCCTCACGCCGGGCGCCGCCAACCTCACCGGCAACATTGCCGTGACGTTCACACTGGCTGCCATGACGCTGCTCATCACCTTGTTCAGCAGCAATAAAAACTACTGGGCGCACATTTTCGCTACCCCCGGTGTACCCAAGCCGCTGCTGATCATCATGATTCCGGTGGAGTTGATTGGTGTGATTGTGAAGCCCTTCTCGTTGATGGTTCGTTTGTTTGCCAACATGACGGCCGGCCACATCGTAACGCTGAGCTTCATTAGCTTGATTTTCATCTTCCGCAGCTTGGCTATCAGCCCTGCTTCGTTGGCCTTCGGCCTGTTTATCAATATTCTGGAACTACTGGTAGCTATCCTGCAAGCCTACATCTTTACACTGCTCACCGCCATGTACATCGGCGGTGCAGTGGAAGAGCATCATCATGATGAGGCGGACTACCAGATGGAGGGCGACCATGTGGCTCCCACGGCCGCTCACTAAAGTTTCACGACTCTGTTTTTTTTGTTTTCACACTCCCCACAAACCTCTTTTATTATGCTTCTCTCTTTGTTGTTGCAGGTTGCCAATTCGGTTGGTCTGGCTGTATTCGGTGCCGGTATCGGTGCTGGTCTGGTAGCCCTGGGCGCTGGTCTGGGTATTGGCCGTATTGGTGGTCAGGCAATGGAAGCCATCGGCCGTCAGCCGGAGGCTTCGGGCAAGATCCAAACTGCTATGCTGATTGTAGCCGCCCTGATTGAAGGTCTGGCCCTGTTCGCAGTGGTAGTTTGCCTGCTGATTTCCCTCAACCTGTCGCCCCAATAAGGTAGAGCAGTAGATGGAGCAGCCCGCTGCGCTTCGCTTCGGCGCACGGCGTAGCGGGCTGATTCAGCTTTCAGGTAGGGAGTTATAGGAAGGTGGCATTGCGTAAGATGCCGCTTCTTTCTTACTGCACCTACCTACCTGTTTTTTGCTTACGCAGTACGATGTATCGCTGACTGACGACCCTCCCATGAATCTCGTAACCCCCGAATTAGGCCTGATTTTCTGGCAGACGGTGATTTTCCTCATCGTACTGTTCTTGCTCGCCAAGTTTGCCTGGCGCCCCATCCTCAGCTCGCTGAAGGAGCGCGAAACCTCTATCGAAAACGCGCTGCGCATGGCCGACCAGGCCAAGCTGGAAATGCAGCAGTTGAAAGCTAGCAATGAAAAGCTGCTGGCTGAAGCCCGCTTGGAGCGCGACCGTATTCTGAAAGAAGCCTCGGCTGTTGCTACCCAGCACATTGAGGAAGCCAAGAATAAGGCAACGGAGGAAGGCAACCGTATGATTACGCAAGCCCGCGAAGCTATCCAACAGGAAAAGAATATGGCGCTGGCCGAGGTGAAGAACACTGCTGCTCAGCTGTCCATCGACGTGGCTGAGCGTATTCTGCGCCGCGAACTGACCGACGCCCCCGCCCAGCAGCAGCTAGTGGATTCTTACCTGAAAGAAGTAAAGCTTAACTAAGCTGTTTGCTAATGGCAGTTAGCTGTTGGCTTTTACAAGCACGACAGGAGTTACTAGCCATCAGCCATCAGCTATCAGCTAAAAAAAATGTCTGAACAACGAGTTGCTTCCCGATACGCTAAGTCGCTGCTGGATCTGGCAGAAGAGCAGGGTAATCTGGCAGCCGTGAAGGCTGATATGGACCTGTTCAGCCAGACGCTGGACGAGAGCCGCGACTTGCGCCTGTTGCTTCGCAACCCTATCGTGAATCACGATAAGAAACTGGCTATCCTAAAAGCTGTATTTGGGAGCAAAGTCTCGGATCTGACAATGAAGTTTCTGTCCATTATAACCCAGAAAAATCGCGAAAGCGCGCTGGAGTTCATCGGGCCAGAATTCATTAAGCAGTATAATGTATTGAAAAGCGTGCAAGTGGCCGAGGTAATTACGGCTACTCCGCTCACAGCTGAACTGCGCACCCGCATGAATACGCTGGTGCAACAGCAAACCGGCTCGCAAGAGGTGCAGCTAACGGAAAAAGTAGACCCGGCCCTTATCGGCGGCTTCGTGCTGCGGGTAGGCGACCAACTCATCGACGATTCCGTACGCTACCGCCTGCAAAAATTGCGGACCGAATTTTCTAAGAACCCCTACCAATCCCAACTATAAGTCATGGCAGAAGTACGTCCGGATGAAGTATCCGCTATTCTGCGGGAGCAATTGTCGAACTTTAAGACCGAAGCTGAACTCGAAGAGGTAGGCACGGTGCTTCAGGTAGGCGACGGTGTAGCCCGCATCTACGGGCTGGGCAAAGCCCAGTCGGGGGAGCTACTTGAATTTGAAAACGGCCTGCAAGCCCTAGTGCTGAACCTGGAAGAGGACAACGTAGGTGCCGTAATGCTCGGCGACTACTCCAATATCCGGGAAGGTGCTACGGTGCGCCGTACCAATAAGATTGCTGCTATCCAGGTAGGTGAGGGCATCATTGGCCGTGTGGTAAACACGCTGGGCCAGCCCATCGACGGCCGCGGTCCTATCACAGGTGAAACCTACGAGATGCCACTGGAGCGCAAAGCTCCTGGTGTTATCTACCGTCAGCCCGTAAACGAGCCGCTGCAAACCGGTATCAAGGCCATCGACGCCATGATTCCGATTGGCCGCGGTCAGCGCGAGCTGATCATTGGTGACCGTCAGACGGGTAAGTCGACGGTAGCTATTGACACCATCCTGAACCAACGCGAGTTCTACGACCGCGGCGAGCCGGTATTCTGCATCTACGTAGCTGTAGGTCAGAAAGCTTCTACGGTAGCCCAGGTAGTAAACGCCCTGCAACGTGGCGGCGCTATGGATTACACGGTAGTAGTATCGGCTTCGGCTTCGGATCCGGCTCCTATGCAGTTCTACGCTCCCTTCACGGGTGCTGCCATCGGCGAGTTCTTTCGCGATACGGGCCGTCCGGCCCTGGTAGTGTACGATGACTTGTCGAAGCAGGCTGTAGCTTACCGTGAGGTGTCGCTGCTGCTCCGTCGTCCTCCCGGACGCGAGGCTTACCCTGGTGACGTATTCTATCTGCACAGCCGCTTGCTGGAGCGGGCCGCGAAGATCAACGCTTCCGACGTGATTGCCCGCGATATGAACGACCTACCCGAAAGCATCAAGCACATCGCCAAAGGTGGTGGCTCGCTGACGGCCCTGCCGCTCATTGAAACGCAGGCTGGTGACGTTTCGGCGTACATCCCGACCAACGTAATTTCGATTACGGACGGCCAGATTTTCCTCGAGACCAACTTGTTCAACTCGGGTGTGCGCCCGGCTATCAACGTAGGTATTTCGGTGTCGCGGGTAGGGGGTAACGCCCAGATCAAGTCGATGAAGAAGGTAGCCGGTACGCTGAAGCTGGACCAGGCGCAGTTCCGCGAACTGGAAGCCTTTGCCAAGTTCGGCTCTGACCTTGATGCTTCGACCAAGCTTACCATTGAACGCGGCCGTCGCAACCTCGAAATCCTGAAGCAGCCGCAATTCTCTCCCCAGCGCGTGGAAGATCAGGTAGCCGTTATCTACGCTGCTACCAACGGTCTGCTTGACCAAGTGCCCGTGAACAAGGTGCGTGAGTTCGAAAAGGAGTTCGTACAGGTAATGACCACCCGTCATCCTGAGGCCCTGCAAGCCCTGAAAGCTGGCAAACTGGACGACAGCGTAACCAACGCTATCCGTCAGGTAGCCCGCGACTTGTCAGCGGTATACGCTTCGAAGTAATTATCTAGCTGTCAGTTGTTGGTTGTCAGTTGTCAGGACAAGGCGAAAGCTTATCCAAACTGACAACCGACAACTAGCAACTGACAACTTATTTTAACAAAATGGCTAGCTTAAAAGAAGTCCGCAACCGCATCGTATCGGTGCAGAGTACGCAGCAGATTACCAAAGCCATGAAAATGGTGGCGGCTGCTAAGCTGCGCCGGGCGCAGGATAACATTTTGCGGATGCGTCCTTATGCGCAGCGCCTCAACGGTATTCTGGCGAATCTGACAGGCCTGACCGGCGGCGAAATGGTGAGCGAGTACGCAGAGCAACGTGAGGTTCGCCGTGTATTGGTTATTGCCGTCACCTCCGACCGTGGTTTGGCTGGCGCGTTCAACAGCAACATCTTCAAAGGTGTGAATGCACTGTTACGGGAGCAGTACGCCGCGCAGGCCGCTGCTGGCAACGTAACTGTAATGGCCATTGGCCGGAAAGCGCAGGATTACTTCGGCCGTCGCCTACCCACGCTGGGCAGCTACGGCCACGTCTTCACGCAGCTGTCGTTCGACACGGTGCGGGTAGCGGCAGAGCAAGCCATGGACGGTTTCCGTAACGGTGACTTCGATCAGGTAGTGATGGTGTACAACGAGTTCCGGAATGTGGCCACGCAGATTGTCCGCACGGAGCAATTGCTACCGTTGGTGCCTGCCGAAGCTGCTGAGGAAGTGGCTACCTCCAACGTGGATTATATCTTCGAGCCATCGAAGGAAGAAATTGTGCAGACATTGATTCCGCAATCGTTGAAGATTCAGCTCTACAAAGCTGTGTTGGAAAGCAACGCTTCGGAACACGGTGCCCGCATGACGGCCATGGACAAAGCCACCGATAATGCTGGCGAACTGCTGAAGTCGTTGAAGCTAACCTACAACCGGACGCGTCAGGCGGCCATTACCACCGAGATTCTCGAAATCGTGGGTGGTGCCGAGGCGCTGGCCGCTGGGTAAGCAACTTTGCAATGAATACAAAAAGGCCTGTTTCCAGAATGGAAGCAGGCCTTTTTTCTTTCTAAATACTAAAGGGTTGTCATTCTGCACTACATTCATAATGCCAGCTTACGCATCTTGGGCGTACTGGCGGCTGGCTAGCTCCTTGCTGGGGGTAGGCACAGGTGTATTCTGATCCAGCAGCTTCAATACATCAGCAGGCGTAATTTCTGTGAAGTCCTGAATGACTCGGATCGGTGCCTGGAATTTGTCGGCGGGGATGCTGGTGCTGAGACAAAGGCAGCGCATACCAGCTTTGTAGGCAGCTTGCTCTCCCATAATCGCATCTTCAAACACCAAACAGCGCTCAGGAGGTATGCCTACCTTCTCAGCCGCCACGGAATATGTGTCGCCGTGAGGTTTGCCTCGATCAACATCGTCTTTCGTGATGACCTCGTCGAAATAACGACGCAGGTCGAGGTGGTCGATGATGTAGCCAATAGTGTCGTTGCCGGAGCCTGTGCCGAGCGCAATGCGAAACCCCATAGCGCGGGCTGCTTGCAAAAATGGGGTGAGGCCAGGTACTTCTTGGCGGTCGTCCCAATACAGCGTGCGATAAAGAAATTCGCGTTGGTTGGTGTAGCGCTCAATGTCTTCCTCGGGTACAGCGTGCCGGAAAACCGACTGCAGAATGGCGCCAGCGGGCATACCGTTCAGGCGTAGGAGTAGTTGGTGAGCGTTAGTAGTCAAGCCCAGATCACGGAAGAGCATTTGAAAAGCATGGGCTTGGATGTCGGTATTATTCACCAGCACGCCATCCATATCGAAGATGAGCGCGTAGTCGGAAGCAGTAGCCATACGGTAGGGTAGGAAGGAGGTAATCAAAATATAACGTGGATTGACTTACGCAAACAGTCCACTTTTGACTGGGCAAAGCAACATTTTGCGGCGCAGGGTCTATCTTTACCCGCATAAACCGTGGTGCCGTGGCACCTGCATTGTGCTTTGTGATTTGAAAAAAAGTCTGTCTTTGCTGCTGGCAGCCGCGTTGGCGCTACCAGCCGCAGCCCAAAAGAAATCTTCTCAAAAATTAGAGCGTCCGAAGCTGGTAGTGGGCATTGTGGTAGACCAGATGCGCTACGACTACCTCTACCGCTACTGGGACAAGTACCGCAAAGACGGATTCCGGCGCTTGCTGGGCGAAGGCTTCAGCTACGAAAACACACACTACAACTACGTGCCTACCTATACCGGGCCGGGCCATGCCAGCATTTATACCGGTACTACGCCCTCCGTGCACGGTATTATTGGCAACGATTGGTACGAGCGTGAAGCAGGCAAAAACACTTACGTGACCGAAGACAAAACTGTGGAGGCAGTAGGCGGCACGGGGGGCGTGGGGCAACAGTCGCCGCGCCACATGCTGACGACGACTATTACCGATGAGCTGCGGCTGGCTACCAACTTTCACAACAAAACCATTGCCGTGTGCATCAAAGACCGCGGCTCTGTGCTACCAGGCGGACACACGGCCAACGCGGCGTACTGGTACGATGGTAAAACCGGCTCCTTCATTTCAAGCACCTTCTATCAGAATAGCCTACCCGAGTGGGTAAAGGCCTTTAACGACCGCAAGCTGCCGGCACAATACCTGAGCAAACCGTGGCAGACGCTCTTACCCATTGAGCAGTATACCGAAAGTACACCCGACGACATGCCGTGGGAAGGTGCTTTTAGGGGAGAAGCCAAGCCGGTATTTCCGCACAACCTGCCCCAACTGAGCGGCTTACCCGATGCATCGGTGGCCACTAAATTGCGTGATGCAGGGGAGCCAGTGCCTGTTACAAACTTAGACGTGGTGCGCTCTACCCCCTTTGGCAACACGCTGGTAGCTGAGCTGGCGATGGAAGCCGTGCGTGCCGAACAGCTAGGACAGCGCGGCATTACGGATTTCATGCCGGTCAGTTTTTCGTCTACCGATTATGTGGGGCACCAGTTTGGGCCGAACTCAATAGAGGCTGAGGATACCTACCTGCGTCTGGACCAGGATATTGCCCGCCTGCTAACCTACCTCGACAAAACCTTGGGCAAAGGCAACACCCTGGTGTTTCTGACGGCCGACCACGGCGCGGCGCACTCGCCCGAATACCTAATTGATAAGCGAGTGCCTGCCGGCTCGGTAGGGCCCAAGTTTATGCGCGACTCGGTACAGCACGAGTTGGTGCGCCGGCACGGCGCCGGCAATTGGGTACTTACCTACGAAAACCAGCAAGTGTACCTCAACCGGCCGCTTATTGCCCAGAAAAAGCTGGACTTGCGCCTGATGCAGGACGAGGTAGCCAGCATCATGCTACAGTTTGCGGGCGTTACGCGCGCTATCACGGCCGACGACGTGCAGAAGTCGCACTGGGAAAGCGGCATGCTGATGTACCTGGAAAATGGCTATTTTCCGAAGCGCTCTGGCGACGTGCTGGTGGTGCTGGAGCCAGGCTGGCTGGAATCATCGTCTTACCCCAAACCCAGTAAAGGCACTACCCACGGCTCGGCCTCAGCCTACGACACGCACGTGCCGCTGCTGTTCTGGGGCTGGCACGTGCGGCGTGGCAAGTCGTCGGCCGCAGCCGTAATACCCGATATTGCGCCTACCATTGCGCGTTTTCTACACATTCAGGAGCCCGATGGCTGCACTGGTCAGCCGCTGCGGGAAGTGCTCAGCTGGTAGCTGCTTGCAGAAAAGTAGTGACGGTTTTCGTTTTGGTGCCGTATAAAGCTATCTTGGGAAGGCTAGCCCCGCACACAAGCCCTAGGCTTGTGAAAACGTCTGTCACTACTTGCGTACTTTTTACCGAACAACCTCTTACAACAAGACTTTTTACCCTCAATGGCTAAGTTTAACCCCTGGCACGACGTATCGCGTGGCGAAAATGCTCCGCAGCTAATAAACGGCATCATCGAAATCCCGAAAGGCTCAAAGGCAAAGTATGAGCTGGACAAAGACAGCGGCTTGCTAAAGCTGGACCGTGTGCTGTTCTCGGCTGTACACTACCCCGCCGCTTACGGTTTCATTCCGCAGACGTACTGCGACGACAAAGATCCGCTGGATATTCTGGTGCTGTGCTCCGTAGACCTAGTGCCTATGTGCGTAGTAGAAGCCAAAGTAATTGGCGTGATGCAGATGATTGACGGTGACGAGGAAGATGACAAAATCATTGCCGTAGCCGCCCACGATATTTCTGTAAACCACTTCAATGAACTAGAAGACCTGCCGCCCCACACGCTGCTGGAAATGCAGCGTTTCTTTGAGGATTACAAAGCCCTAGAGCACAAACACGTGACCGTAGAGCGCTTTATGGGCCGCGAGCAGGCTTACCGTATTATTGAGGAAAGCATTGAACTGTACAATACTACTTTCAACAAAGAAGGCGCTGTAGCCGAAACTTCGCCTAGCGCCTAGCTTTCGCTGCTTACGCTGAAATTGCAAAACCCACCGGTCCACCGGTGGGTTTCTTGTTATATGCAACGGCCCTACCTTGCTCACACCGAGACGGTGTATCTTGCCGTTGGCTCCTTGTTTTCTCCGCATGCGCGATTCTCCCACTACCCACGCGCCTACCTGGCCTACCGCGCTGAAGCGCGCTACTAATGCGCTGCTCTACAGCAGCACGTGGCTAGCCTTGGCTGCTGTGGCGCTTACGTGGGCGTCGTTTTTGTTTTGGCGGGTGCACATCCCGCCTCGGCTGGCAGGGCTGATTTTCGCGGCCACCCTCTTCCTGTATAATCTCGACAGCGTATTACCCTACAAATACAGTCAGAAGCTAGTGTTGTCGGAGCGCAAGCTGTGGATGAGACAACACCGGCGTGAGCTGTTCGGGCTGGCCCTGGTAGCATTGGTCGGAGCAGGAGCCCTGTTTTGGTACGATGGCTGGTTGCATCTGACCGGCTTTCTAAGCCATCTGGCGCTGATTTCGGTTCTATATTCCCTACCCTTGGTGCGGGTGCGGGGGCGTTGGCGTGCCCTTCGCGACCTACCCCTGCTGAAGGTGTTTCTGATTGCTTATGTATGGGCCGCCGTAACGGTATGGGTGCCGGCGCTGTACCTGGGTGTGCCGCTGAGCACCCCCGAATTGCAACTACTCTTCGCCCGTCGCTTTTTCCTGATTCTTGCGCTAGCCTTTGTATTCGACATTCGCGACTACACCAAAGACCGCCTAACGGGTACGTACACCTTTCCGGGCGTATTCGGCGTGCGCGCTACCAAGTGGGTGGCATTGGCGGCGTTGCTGATATCGTGCGTGCTGCTGCCACACAACCTCACCCTCTACCAAGGGTTGCTGCTGCTGCTACCCGCCGCTCTGGCCGCCGCCGTCATCTGGTACGCCGACGAAACTCGTCCGGACTATTACTTCGCTCTGCTCACTGACGGTGTTATGATTGTGTATTTCCTGGCGGTGTACTGGGCGATGTGAGAGGGTGAAGTTGTGTAGTGTTGATAGTTATGAAGTAAAAAGAGCATCTGTCATCCTGAGCGGAGCGAAGGACCTTATTACGGAAGAACAAGTCGTTTTTACAATACATGTTCAACTGATATAAGGTCCTTCGCTCCGCTCAGGATGACAGATGCTCCTTTTACTCACTACCCACTATTTCACCACTCCTCCGGTGCGGTTAGCTCTTGGAAAGCGAGACCTAGCTTTTCGATGAGGTCGTGGGCAAGGCTGCTGGCTTCGCCCAGCGCCTCGGCGGCCAGGGTGCCGGCACGGCCGTGGGCATAGATACTTAGTAGGCAAGCATCAAGTGGGCTGAGGTGCTTGCTTTGAGCGCGCAAGGCGGTGAGTACGCCTGTAAGAGCGTCGCCGGAGCCGCCGCTGGCCATGCCGGGGCTGCCAGTACTATTAAAATACAAGGGGCCATCTGGTGTACCCAGGCAGGTGTAGGCGCCTTTCAGCACACAGTAACAGCGGTATTTCTGGCAGAAGTTGCGAAGCAGCTCCAAGCGGTGGTAGTCGTCGCGGGCGGGTTCCGTGAGGCGCTCAAACTCCTTGGGATGAGGCGTCAGCACCGTGTCGGGGGGAAGTAAATCGAGCAGCTCGCGGTGGGTGCCGAGTAGGTTGAGGGCATCGGCATCTAGTACCAAGGCCAGTTGCTGCTCGCCAGCTTCGCGCAGCAATTGTTCGAGCACAACCCGCGTTGCATCTTCCTGCCCCATGCCTGGCCCCATGCCCACGGCGTCGTACGATTTCAGTGCGGGCAGCTCGGTGAGGTGGTCCTGATTAGGGTCAACTAATGCCATGGCTTCGGGCGCCGTGGTTTGCAGCACATCGTAGCCGATGCCAGGTGTGCGCACCGTGAGCAGCCCTACCCCGCTGCGCAGGCAGGCGCGCGTAGCTAGCACGCAGGCCCCCATCTTACCGTTGCTACCCGCCAGTAGTAGGGCGTGACCGTACATTCCCTTGTGCGAAAACATAGCGCGGCGCGGTAGCTTGCCCGCCACAAAAGCGGCATCTACAAAGTAGTGCTCGACCTTTGCCTTGGCAAGAAACTTTGCATCGAGACCAATGGGGACCAGATGCCACTGGCCCACGTACTCGGCGTTGTGGGGTAGGAGGAAGGCCAGCTTAGGCAGCTCGAAGCTAACGGTATGGTAGGCGCGGACAATTACGCTGTCGGCGGGTTGAGGCGCGTCGGTGAACAGGCCAGAGGGAATATCCACCGCCAGTACCCGTGCCTTGGCTTTGTGGAGGTGGCGGACCAGCGCCGCGGCCACGCCCTCCAAAGGTCGGCTGAGGCCAGTGCCAAACAGAGCATCTACCACCAAGGTGCCATCGGGTAGGGTAGGGAGGGCGTCTTCGGCTACTTCGGCTTGTGGTATATTAGCGGGGAGGCGGTCGAGGTTGGCCTGGCAGTCGGCGGAGCGCTTGTCAGCAGGCAGAAGCCATACGCGCACGGCGTAGCCGGCCAGGTGGAGCAGACGCGCCAGCACCAGCCCGTCGCCGCCGTTGTTGCCGGGGCCACACAGCACGTGTGCTTCGCCCGCTTCACTGGGAGAAAGGCGATTCATCAGCCAGTCGGCTAGCGCAGTGGCGGCGCGTTCCATCAGATCGAGGGAGGAAATACGGTCGGTTTTGATGGTAGCCTGGTCGGCGGCGTGGGTTTGATCGGCGCTAAGAATTTTCATGAGGCGAAGGAGGAAGAAAGCAGGGCAAAAAGGCTATCCTGCGTCTTACGCACAAAAAGGCACCGTGGCGGGCCGAAACTAAACTTCGCGCCTACCTTCCGCGTTTTCACCTGTACATTCCGTCCTGAACTTCAAAACCAACCCATATGCAAACCTGGAACGACGTTATCCGGCTGGCTAACCACGGAAGCCCTACCCCACCCCGGCGCGTGGAGAAAACCAATGCCGAATGGCGCGAGCAACTTACGCCCGAGCAATACCACGTAACCCGCGAGCACGGCACCGAGCGCGCCTTCACCGGCGAGTACTGCGAGGCTCACGAAGCCGGCCTGTATGCCTGCGTGTGCTGCGGCACTCCGCTCTACGACTCGCGCACTAAATTCGAGTCGGGTACAGGCTGGCCCAGCTTCACCCAGCCTGTAGAAGAAAACGCTATTAAGTATAAGAAAGACACTAGCTACGGTATGGTGCGCGTGGAAGTGCTGTGTAATGTGTGCGATGCGCACCAGGGTCACGTTTTCCCCGATGGCCCAGCCCCAAGCGGCCTGCGCCTGTGCATCAACTCAGCCGCCATTAAGCTGGTAGAAGCCAAGGAAACAGCCGCTTAACTGCTGCACTTCTTGCCCTACCCAGAGAGCAGCCGCAAAACCCGGCTGCTCTCTGTTTTTGGTGAAAAATTCTGCTGAATTTTGTAGGGCAGGTTGTATGCGACGGCCGGAAAAATGCCGCTGCTTGCCTAGTTTCAGATCTTAGCTATTCCCCACCCGTCAGTTCCAACATATGTCGCTCCTATTCACTGATTTTGCCAGCTGGCAGGCGCACTGCGATGCAACTGGCGAGCCTCTCTACCAACCCGTACTGGCCTATGAAGTAGAGCAAAAAAGCCGCGCCGAAGCCGACATTTGGCCCGGCCTGCAACGGGCCTACGATGTGATGCGCGACGCCGTGCAGACCGGCCTGACACAGAACATGGTGTCGCGCTCGGGCATGGTCAACAACGGTGCCCGTAAGATTGCCGCCTCGCCCGTTACGGTACTCTCGCCCGAGTTCAAGCAGCTGGTGACTAGAGCGCTGGGTGCCAAGGAAGTAAACTCGTGCATGGGTAGAGTGGTGGCGGCGCCCACGGCCGGCGCCTCAGGTATCTTGCCGGGCGTGCTGGTTACCCTGCAAGAGCAGCATCAATTAGACGACCGAAAGATTCTGGAAGGGCTGCTAGTGGCAGCGGGCATAGCCCTCATTATCGAGCAAAATGCCTCGTTGGCCGGAGCCGTTGGCGGCTGTCAGGCTGAGACGGGTAGCGCAGCGGCTATGGGCTCCGGCGCCATTGTATACTGCCTGGGCGGCTCGGTGACCGAGGTATTTGCGGCAGTGGCCATCACCATTCAATGCATGCTGGGTTTGGTGTGCGACCCAGTGGCGGGCTTGGTAGAAGTGCCCTGCGTGGTGCGCAACGCGTCGGCGGCGGCCATTGCCTTCAGCTCGGCCCAGATTGCCATTGCGGGCGTTGACCCCGTTATTCCCGTGGATCAGTGCGTAGCGGCGCTGGGCGAGGTAGGGCAAAGCATGGAAACTCGCTACAAAGAAACGGCCCTGGGCGGGCTGGCCAACACCACCCGCGGCCGCGAAATAGAGCGTATGGTGCTGGTGCAAGACGTGCAGATTTTGCCGGACGAAGACGAAGGGTAGGCCAGCTTTCCTACCCTGCTCAGGAGTCGAACCAATGCACCAGTGCCTGGCGAAATTCCTCACCGGTCTGCTCATTCACCTGAAAGCGCCCCAACGTGCCCAAGGCTGTCTGCGGGGTGATGCTTTCGGCTCGCGTAGTAAAAGCTGCCGAGAAGCCTAGTTGCTGGACAAGTGCGGTGGTCGTCGCGTTGAAGTTGCCCGAAGGGTAGGCGAATAACTGTATCGGTTGCTGCAGTAGCTGCTCCAGAAACTGCTTGTTGCTGCTTATCTCGTGCTCTTGGTATTGCGCCGAGTGACACGTCAGGGCCGGGTGTGATGACGTGTGCGCTCCAATCGTGACCAGCGGATTGACGCTGAGATGCTGCAGTTCACGTGCCGTTACGCTTCGATAGGCTGCTCTACGCAACGGCCCTACCCCCGCCCATTGCCTGATGGCAGCCAAAGTAGCCTGTTGCTGCGCGTCGGGCAGTGGACTAAGGTATTCCCACAGCTTCAAATAAAGCTGCGTGCGCGCATCAACTGGCGCACAGGCAAGGTACGTGCGGTACTGCGCACGTTTTTCCGCCGTGAGCAAAGTATCGTTTCCTAGATCGAAGTGAAAAGTAGTTTCTGCACCAGGCAACGTAATCTTGTTTGGTAGGGTAGGGCTTTCTAGAAGAAGACCAGCCAGCTCGTCCCACCAGAATTCAGCAAACGTGTCGATATTTTTGTGGGTGATAAAAAAGGTAGCAGGCAGTGCGTAGTGCTCCAGTAAGGGTAGTGCTGTTTCGTAATTGTCGATGTAGCCATCATCAAACGTAATGGCTACGTAGTTTTTGTCCAGCTTATTTCCGTTGATTCTATCGACTAGCTCCGCGAGGGGCACTACGTGCGCGTGAGCCCGTAGCACGCGCAGGTGCTGCTCAAAAGCAGCAGGTGATACAGCGAGTTGCCACGGGTCTAGGGTAGGGGTAGCTATCCGGTGGTACATCAGAATGACGGCTTGCTTACGAAGCCAGCGGAACGGATTGTAGCGGTGCCATGGTGCCATGTGCCTACTGCTTCACTACCCTAGCCGCCGTAATCAACTGATAGCTGGGGTCGTGGTAATCCAGCTTGTCCTTAGGCAGTTCCGGCAGCCCTACCCCATACAGGAAAGCCCCCGCCGACATGACGTTACCAAACGAGGTAACTTCTTTTTCGGCCGTCGGAAACGTGTCTTGCAGCAGTTGCCGGACGGCTTTGTTAGTGAAAGACCAGTACCAGAACTCATTCCAGGTAATATCGGCCAGGGGCGTGATGCCCGGCACCGTTAGCAGGAGCACGCCGTTGGGTTTCAGGATTCGCTCGCACGTAGCCAGGGCGGCGCGGCAGTCGTAAATAAGCTGCAAGGTCTGCGTCAGAATAATGCAGTCAAACGCCGCATCGGGTAGTTGCGGCGCATCGCACAAGTCGCCTACAAACGTAGCCAATGGGTTGGAAGCATCTACGTGCAGAATATCACTTTGCGTGACCTGGCCTTTACCGAAGCGCATGGTGTACTCGTTGTCGCCAATTTCCAGCACGCGCCCGGTAATATGCGTGGCCTCTTTTTGCAGGAAGTTTTCGATGTAGTAGCGGTCTACCGGCCCTCCCCGATCATAGGCAAACGAATTGCTGAACGGAGTAAGGGTATCAAAATCGCCGAACTGTATATCGCCAATAGCAGGGGTGATTTTTCTGCCCAACAGCTTATTCTTGAATTTACTGGCTTTTTGGCGTAATGTCGATTTCATACGGTGCTTTAAATAGCGTAGGTAGAATAGTTTGTTGCCCCGGCGAAGCATGGTTATTTCTGCCGCGCCGAGAGGTTGCTTCTTGATGTTGGCCTTGATGAGTAGTTCCAGACAATAAAAATTCCGAAGAAACTTGTTGCCATAGGCATAAGCGGCCTTTTCCTGGGCAGAGGTAAGTAGGGGTTGTTGCGCAGTGCGCACCTTCAAGATACCTTCCAGCATGGCTGGTATGTTGCCCGACATGTTGGTGGTATGCAAGCGGTAGGCCGCAATAAATGCCGTATGGTGCAGCACAGGATGGCGGCGGGCCACGCGCAGATAGATATCGTAGTCCTCACAATTCCGGAGGGTAGGGTCATACAGGACTTCCTCAAACACCCAGCGTTGGTACAACACCGAGGCAATCATGCCAATGTAATTGCCGCGCAGCAGGTGCAGGTAGTGGTCGGCCTCAATGGGCTTGGCCTCGTATTGCAGGCGGCTTTCGTCGACAAATACGCGCGTGAACGCGCCGGAGACGAAGGCAGCGTGGGGATGCTGCTGCAGGTAGGCCACGTTCAGGGCCAGGGCCTGGGGGTAGAGCCAGTCGTCGGCATCGAGAAAGACCAGGTACGTGCCCGTGCTGTGGCGTATGCCCGTGTTGCGTGCCGCCGACAGGCCCTGGTTGTCTTGGTAGACGTAGCGCAGGGCCGGCGCGTGGGCCAGGGCCACGGCGCGGGTGGCGTCGGTGGAGCCGTCGTCGACGAGCACAATCTCGACGGCGGGGTAGCTCTGCTGCTGCACGCTGGCCAGGGCCTTGCCCAGAAAGTGCGCCTGGTTGTAGCACGGAATTATCACCGAAACCACAGGCAACGCGGCGAAGGTGGCCGGGGCAGCATACATAGAGGCAGGGCAGGAAAGTGACGAAGTATGCGAAAAAAGCGGGTAAACTAGCTGTGTGGACTGGGTGCTAGCGTGGGCCGGTAGATGGTAGCAATAAAAAACTTTAATAGGGAGGCAGGATGATGCTTTAGCAAAGTTTGCACTACAGGAACCGATAGAGCCAGTTGCCGGGCGCGCAACCGGTTATATACATTAGTAGCATAGTATTTTTTCCACTGTCGAATGCCGTCTCGATAAGCGCGCTTCTCTGCCGGCGTGCGTAGCTGGGATTTATGCTGATATAGCGTTTGCAGCACGGCGTTCAGCATCGGAACAACATTGCCCGACATATTGGTGGTGTGCTGGCGATACGCGGCTACGGGCTGTGTGTGGTGCAATACAGGATGATGCCGCGCCACGCGCAAGCATAAATCGTAGTCGCTGCAAATATTCAGCTCCGTGTCGTACAGAAAATCATCGAACACCCATCGTTGGTAAAGCGCCACGGCGGGCATACCCAGGTAGTTGCCGCGCAGCAGATGTAGGTAGTGGTCGGCGTCGATGGTGCGCTTCACTAAACTGATGATGTTTTCGCCTGTGAACACGCACATAAATGCACCGGAGACGAAGGCAGCGTGGGGATTTTGTTGCAGGTAGGCCACGTTCAGGGCCAGGGCCTGGGGGTAGAGCCAGTCGTCGGCATCGAGAAAGACCAGGTACGTGCCCGTGCTGTGGCGTATGCCCGTGTTGCGTGCCGCCGACAGGCCCTGGTTGTCTTGGTAGACGTAGCGCAGGGCCGGCGCGTGGGCCAGGGCCACGGCGCGGGTGGCGTCGGTGGAGCCGTCGTCGACGAGCACAATCTCGACGGCGGGGTAGCTTTGCTGCTGCACGCTGGCCAGGGCTTTGCCCAGAAAGTGCGCCTGGTTGTAGCACGGGATTATCACCGAAACCACAGGCAACACGGCGGAAGGTAGGAACTCATTCACCAAGCAGGTAGGGTAGGGATAATACAATAGCGAATGGCTTCGGTAGGTAGAGAGGGGTAAGCCTAATAGAGCACAGGTTCAGCCTGCGCCAGACGGAACGGGAAAATGGGCCGCACGGCTCCCCACCACTTGCCATACCAGCGAATATCGCCCCGGTAGTCTTCCAGATCGAACGACAAGCACTCCTCATAGGTGTAGAGCGGGGTAGCCGTGTCTTTCACCACGTAGAGCGAGATGAAGTAGGAGCCGTCGTTCAGGAAGTTGCCAGGAATGGTGCATTCGCCCTCCACCACGCCCTCCTGACACAGAACATTGGGCGAGGCCAGGTCGAAAATGCATTCGCCCCCGTAGGAGAACAGCACCAGATTGGTGCTGAGGTGCGCCTCACCGCTGAGGTTCCAAAACTGAAACTTCACGGTAAGAGGAGTGCGGATATCCAGCGGGGCATCCGGGTGTGGCAGTTGGGGCACCAGCTCTACCTTCTTGAAGCGGATGAGCTCATTGCCAGGGCCCTCGTTGGGTGTTTGCCACTGCTGGCTGAATTTAAACTGCTGGGCATCGGTCAGGTAGCTATTGGCTACCTGGGAAATGGCCCCCAGTTGCTTCACTTTGCCTTTCTCCAACCACAGCCCCGTGTCGCAGATGTTGAGAATGGCTTGCAGATTGTGGCTCACAAAGAGAATCGTGCGGCCTTCGTTGCGGGACACCTCATTCATTTTTCCCAGGCACTTCTTCTGAAACTCAGCGTCGCCTACGGCCAGCACCTCATCCAGAATCAGAATATCGGGTTCGAGGTGGGCAGCCACGGCAAACGCCAGACGCACATACATACCTGAAGAATAGCGTTTTACGGGTGTATCCAGAAACTGTTCCAGGTTAGCAAAGGCCACTATCTCATCAAACTTAGAGCGGATTTCTGCCTTCGTCATGCCCAGTATGTAGCCACTGAGGAAAATATTCTCCCGCCCCGTCAGCTCCAGGTTGAAGCCCGTGCCTACCTCCAGCAGGCTGCTCACCCTCCCCTTACCCCGAATAACACCCTGCGTGGGTCGAATGATGCGCGAAATAATCTTGAGCAGCGTGGATTTGCCGGCCCCGTTGCGCCCCACTATACCGAGCACTTCGCCTCGCTTCACCTCAAACGAAACATCGTGCAGCGCCCATAGACCATTGCGGCTGGAAGTAGGGTTGTTGGCATCGATACCAAAAAACGGGTCGTGCTTCTTGCGTATGTTAGTCGTCCACCAGCGCTGGATGTCCTGTAGAAAATAGCCTGTACCGATTGCGCCAAGTCGGTACAATTTCGATAAATTCTCAACCTGTATAACAGTTTCAGTCATGCCTCTTAAATAATGTCGATAAGCTTATCGCTTTGTTTATTGAAAATAAGTAGAGAAATAAAAAGCACTGCAAGCGTAAAAATGCTGCTGTACACAAACTGTGTAATTGTAATCAATCCCTCTCCGAGTAAAGCCAAACGAAATAACTCAAAAAGGGGAGTCAATGGATTTAATTCGACCAACCAGCGCCATTTTTCGGAGACGTAACTTACTGGATAAATAACAGGAGTCAGGAACATGAATAAACGAATAACCATGCTAATGATATAGCTGATGTCCCGATACTTGGCAGTTATGATAGAAAACAGCAGGCCAAGTCCAAGACTTAAGAGCCCGGTCAGGACAATGCAAACCGGTACCAGTACTAAGTCGCTTACAGGGGGTAGGGTAATAGATTGAAAAATTAAATAATAAAGCAATACCAATAGAAGTAGCCCAAACTGAATACTAAAATGCAATAGGTACCCACTCAGACGTGCAAAGGGTACAATCAGCCGCGGAAAATACACTTTGCTGAACAATTGGGCATTCTCCCGGAATGTGGAGGCGATTCCCAAAAAGGTGTCATTAAATAAATTCCAGAGCACAATACCTGCTAAGTAGAAGAGCACTGGTGGCAGCCCGCCCGTAGAAATACCGACTACCTTACCAAAAACCAGCACATACGTGAACAGGGTAAGAATAGGCTGCAGCAGTACCCACAGTGGCCCCAACACGGTTTGCTGATAAATCAGCAAGAAATCCCGGCGTACAAATCCTATGGCCAAGTGCCGATACAGCCACAACTCCTTGAAACTGTTTCCCCACCAGCTACTCTTACCGCTGATTTCCCAATCCCACTTAGTATTGGTTTTTGTGGACATATTTGTTTTTGATAATCGTACTGGCGTTATTATATAGCTAGGGCCGGGTAAAGTAAAAGAACTCAGGTTTGCTGATAACCGCTTGCAAAGCAACTGGGTAATTACCACTAAAAGTGTCAAACCTCCAATAAATCGGCAAGTGCTATGTCTATTATTATATTCTAAACCGCTGCTGGCTCACTAGCTTTTGATCTGCGTAAACTTCTTTTTACGCTCCACCGGTGTTTGCTTGGAGTGCTAAGGATGAGCCTGCATCTAAGACGACGCAACTACAAGGCACGATGAAAGCTAATGAATGGTGGATTTCGTGCTAAATACCGAGCACGTAGGAGCACAGGATAGGCTCAAAAACTACTACCAGTAGCCAATCAAACGTATAAACATGGGCTTGCTACGCTGCGAGAACAACACCAGCTTTACAACTAAAAAGAGCAGTAGGGCCATTGACTGCGCTTTCGTTGAGCGAAAGCCTCGTTAGCTATGGCCGTGGGTGGCTACTAAAACAAGATAGGTGGTAGGTGCCTCAGGCGCAACTACCTACTACTTGGGCGGTTTGGTGGGGGAGGTAGTGGTCATCATTATTTGATGCATACTAGGATCGGTCAACTCATGCAGCAGTCCCAAGCGCTGCATGAGTTGACCGGCCTAGCTACATATAGCATGACGAGTTATGGTATAAATTGGTGGTTCAAAGCGAAGTGATAGTGTCTTCTTACTCAAAGTGAAAGCACCTCATTTTACTATTGAAAAGATGCCTTTTCAAATAGAGTTAGGTTTGATATCACCTTGATCTAAACCACCATATTACGTGATGATAGTGTACTGTTTCCTGCTAAAGTGATGTAGCTTTATTGAAGAAGGTATGTTTTAATATTCTAAGCTTGTGCGCTACTTTCTTCTTGTTAATTATATGTTTATTTATGAATCTATAATTAATAATATGTTTAAAATATAATTTAGCTGCCAAATATATAGTTTTTGAGTTTCTGCTTATTCCTAATGCGCCTTTTAATTGGAGAAAAGCAGTATGCTTATCATTTAAATATATACTATTAGCCATATGGGCGATATAAATTGAAGCTCGATCCAGCGCTACTTGCTTGCACTCATGCTTCTTGTCATCAGGCAAATAAGATTGTATAATATCAATTACTTTAATTGTGTCTGTAATATTTCTACAAGACGCAAATGCTTTTGATGTGATGTTCTCGTTTTGTAACGCACGGTAGGCGGCCAAGCATTTTGGCGAATACGCTACTGGAAAGTTTGCGGCAATTCTCGTCCACATTTCCCAATCTTCACCATATTGTACGGCGTAGAAGCTTCCTATCTGCTCATATACTTTCCTCTTTACTACAATGCAAGGAGGATCGAGATGTTGATATTTAGCATTGTCAAATAGAAAATCGGTTAAAATGCGTGGCTCTTTAGACAGAGGAACTTTATCACACAATACCTCTCCTTTCTCATCTATAAAGTGGCTATTGGTAAAGGCTGCACCTGCTTCGGGAAAAAGAGTAAACAAAGAATGTATTTCCTGATAGAAATTGGGCTTAATTACATCATCCCCGTGTAAAATATGTACCCAATTACCTTGCGCTCTAGTAATACACGTTTCGAAGTTTCGTAAGCTTCCAACGTTTTTACTATGTCGATAGTACTTAATTCTGCCTTTCGATAATTGATATACCAACTCCTCTACGTTCCCATCACTGCTACAATCGTCAATTACCTCGATTTGCATAGCATCTTGTCCCATGTCCTGGGCAAGCACGCTGTTAATTGTATGAGGTAAGTAGTCGATACAATTGTACACAGGAATCATAACCGACCATTGGAAACGCTTCACCTCACTGCTTACGGGTGCTATGCGGGGGGGATGCGAAGGAATGCGGTCGTTGTTGTGCTCGGACAAAAACGTATGATTATCCATATGCTATATGCCTTTTATAAGCTGTAGGAAATGTACAGCATAAATATAAATATTAAAATAATAATTAGTATTATATTATAAATTTTATTATATAAAAAGGGAATAGTATAATCTTTTAATTCTCCAGCTATGACAGAGCAGATTCGAGCTTAGCATATCAATTTGGGTTATTGTCGCGCCGACACTCACCCATTTTTTTATCCGAGGTGCTAGATAATTAGACTGCACCCAGATGCTGAAATGCTTTTATATAAAAGCAACAGGCCCCTCTGATCCGCCACTTAATTGCGGATCAAAAGGGGCTGTCGACGATAGTTACCACCCGTTTGAAGTAGCGAAATACTACCGCCGCTCCTTCCAGAGCTTATTGAAGGACTTGGGCGCTACTTCCAGCGCCTCGCGGCGCTTATTCCAGCCTACTAGTGTCAGCATCCGGAACAGGGCCCAGTTCTTGGCGCGGGCAGGTAGCAAATTGAGCAGGCGACGGTTGAGCATCGTCAGCTTCCAGAAGTAAATGGCGCGCTGTTCTTCCGAGTCGGCCAGACCCTGCTGCACGCTTTGCTGGCGGTTTTTGAGCAGCAGATTGTGGATGTTGATTTTCACCGGGCACACCGACGTGCAGGCCCCGCACAACGACGACGCATAGCTCAGGTGCTTGTTCTCGGCTAGGCCACTCAGGTGGGGCGTAATTACCGAGCCGATGGGACCAGAATAGGTAGCCTCGTAGGTGTGGCCGCCAATATTTTTATATACAGGGCACACATTCAGGCAGGCGCCGCAGCGGATGCAGTGCAGGGCCTCGCGCTTATCGGGCTGGGCCAGTAGGTTGGTGCGGCCATTGTCGAGCAGCACCACGTACATTTCCTCGGGGCCGTCTTTTTCCAGGGGCTGGCGCGGTCCGGTGTAAATGGTGTTGTACACTGTCACCTGTTGACCGGTGCCACTGGTACTAAGCAAAGGCCAGAACAAGTCCAGGTCCTGCAACTTTGGAATCATCTTCTCGATGCCCACAATGGCAATGTGGGTGCGCGGAAACGTGGCCGAGAGGCGGGCGTTGCCTTCGTTTTCGGTGACTGCAATAGCGCCGGTATCCGCAATCAGGAAGTTGCCACCCGTCACGCCTACCTCAGCCGTGGTGTATTTGTCGCGCAGCAGGTGGCGGGCCGTGAGTACCAGTTGCTGAGCGTCGTCGGTGGGGGCAATGCCCAGGTGCTTCACGAAAATATCGGCAATGTCCTTTTTGCTTAGGTGCATGGCCGGCGTCACGATGTGGTAGGGACGCTCACCGTTCAGCTGCACGATGTACTCACCCAAATCGGTTTCCAGCGAGTCGATGCCGTTTTTGCCGAGGAAATCGTTCAAATGGATTTCCTCCGTGGTCATGCTTTTGGCTTTCACCACCGTGCGGGCTTTGCGCCGCGCCATAATCTTACCTATTTCCCGGAGCGCGTCGGCGGCATCCTGCGCCCAAATCACCTTGCCGCCTCGCGCCGTGAAGTTGCGCTCGAACTCCAGCAAGTACTCGTCGAGGTGGTTCATCACCTTGGCCTTGAGGTAGGATGCTCGTTCCCGCGCCAGTTCATGGTCGTTGTAGAACCCCAAGCCGGTTTGCACGGCGGCGTTGTACTTGCCAATGTTGAAGCGAATCTTACGGCGGTGCTCCAGGTCAAAGGCCTTCGACTCCGAATCGGTCAGGAATTGATTGAACTTCATATGCGGAAAAGCAAAGGGAAAAACGTCTGTCCTCTTGTGCTTAAGAAGGACCTCCTCACGCCAGAACGAGTCGTGCTACGAGTATCGTTCAGCGTGAGAAGGTCCTTCTTAGGCACAGGAGGACGGGTATCCAACGAATGAAACCTACGGCTTGTTAGAGTCTACTACAATCCGCTTGTCCCGATTGACCAGATTCCAGGCGGTGTAGAACACCAGGCGGGCGCGGGGCTCCATTTTCTGAAATTCAATTTTATCTACCTCATCGCCAGCACCGTGGTAGTCGTCGTGCACGCCGTTGAAGAAAAACGCCACCGGAACCTTGTGCTTAGCGAAGTTATAGTGGTCAGAGCGGTAGTAGAAGCGGTTGGGGTCGTTGGGGTCGTTGAAGCGGAAGTCTAGGTTGATGTTGTCGTGCTTCTGGTTTTCTTCCTGCAAAATGGTGTGCAGCTCCGACGACAGTTTGTCTGAGCCAATCACGTACACGTATGTAGGCTGGCCTTCGTGTTCCTTATCGGTGCGGCCTACCATATCAGTGTTCAAGTCAGCCACCGTGCTTTCCAGCGGGAACACGGGGTGGTCGGTGTAGTATTCCGAGCCTAACAGGCCTTTTTCTTCGCCCGTTACGGTCAGGAACAGAATGCTGCGACGCGGGCCGTGCCCATCAGCTTTAGCTTTCGTGAAAGCCTCAGCCATTTCCAGTACCGATACCGTGCCTGAGCCGTCGTCGTCGGCGCCGTTATGCACCTGGCCGTCGATGATGCCGATGTGGTCGTAGTGCGCCGAAAGCACCACTAGTTCGTCCTTTTTATCGGTGCCTTCGAGGTAGCCCAGCACGTTTTCGGTGGTGAAGTCCTCTGTTTTGCGGGGGGCCTTAATCGCGAATTTAGCGGGTTTAAACGGTGCTACCACCGGCTTGCCGGCCTTGGTTACGCTCTGCTGATACTTGGTAACAGCCGCAGCCGTAGTGCCCAGCATCTTGTACCCCACCTGCGGCGACACAAAGAACATGGTGGTACGCGGCGTTTTCTGGGCTTCCTTGAACGCAATACTGGGCTGGCTGATGCGGCCCGACATGCGGCTAGCTAGTTTCTGAAAGTTGCTGTTGGGATTGAAATCCACAAAAAACACGCTACGCGCACCTTTCTGGATGGCTAGGGCCGCCTTGGCCCGGTAGTCGGTACCCCATTTGCTGGGGTTGCCATCTTTGCCTAACAGTGGCTGGTTCTGAGCGTTGGTTGGCTCCCCAATCAGAATAATTAGGTCCTTGCCTTTCACGTCGAGACCTGTGTAGTCGGAGTAGCCGTCCTGCTCGATGCCGTAGCCCACAAATACCGGCTGCACCATGGTTTCCTGCTGGAAGGGCGATGCCCCCATGCCGTAGAAATCCTGGAGCCACTGGTAGGTCTGGCCGGCTACTTTCAGGGTAGCACCGTCGGCCCACATGCTGCGCTCCATCGTAAAATGCTGAAGGTAGGGATTGTCGGAGCCCTGCACTGGACCTTTCAGACCTAATTCCTTGAAGCGGTTGGCAATGTATTCGGCGGCCATTTTCTGGCCCTTCTCGCCGGTTTCGCGGCCTTCGTATTCATCCGAGGCAAGAATGCTCAGGTGCTTGCGCAGGTCTTCCTGTGTAATGGTCTGGGCGTAGGTAGCGGCCAGGTCAGAGCCGGTGGGTAGCACTGCCTGTGGTGCTGACTGCTGCGGCGGGGTGGTAGGCGCCTCCGTTTGGGCGCCGCGTTTGTGCTTTACTTTAACTTTCTTGGGCTGCTGCGCCAGGCTGGCTGTAGTGCAGCACGCTGCCAACAGCAGGGTTAGGAGAGAGGGTTTGTTCATTCTAAAGGGTGTTGAAGCTAGGTGGGTAGAGTCAAAATGGTGTTCAGGCGTTCCTGTAGCTAAGCTTATGCCTGTACAATTAGCACCGAAGCGTAAGCAGCCACGCCTTCGCGGCGGCCCACAAAGCCCAGCTTTTCGGTGGTGGTGGCCTTAATGCTGATATCGTCTGCGCTGATGCCCAGTACCTCGGCCAGCACGCGCTGCATCTCCGGGATGTGCGGGTTCACCTTGGGCGCTTCTAGGCAGATGGTAGAATCAATATTGCTGATCTGGTAGTTTTTCTCGCGTAACAGGCGCACTACCTCAGCCAGCAGCCGCTTGCTGTCGATGCCTTTGTACTGCGGGTCGGTGTCGGGGAAGTGAAAGCCAATGTCGCGCAGGTTGGCCGCGCCCAGTAGCGCATCGCAGATGACGTGAATGAGCACGTCGGCGTCGGAGTGGCCCAGCGCGCCGTGCGTGTGCGGCACCTGAATGCCGCCGAGCCAGAAGGGTAGGCCCTCGCGGAGCTGATGAACGTCGTAGCCGAAGCCAGTTCGGATTTTCATAGGAAATGCAGGGAATGGAAAATGAAGGCCCAAGATACGGCCCATGCCAGACTCTGACGACGTCAGCGCCGGACAGAAAAAAAGTGCGAGGAGGCTAAAGTATTCTATAAGGCTGCGCGTCTGCACAGGCGGTGAAAAAGTATCTGAAAAAATGAATGGAAACTTTGGAATCAATTAAAGTTTCCCTTGTATCTTTGTGGCGTGAGTACGGAGACGAAAGACAGAATATTGCACGCTGCTAGGGACTTGTTTATGCGCAACGGTATCCGAAGCGTGTCGATGGATGACATTGCCAACCACTTGGCCATGTCGAAAAAGACCTTGTATAAGTGGTTCAGCAACAAGGATGAGATTGTGCACACGTCCATTCAGCAGCATTTGATAGAGGAGGCATCCTGCGAAGCGCCTTTCGGTGATGCTGCTAATGCACTGGAAGAAATGTTTCAGCTGATGCAGTGGCACCGACAGTTTCTGAGTGACTTGCACCCCAGTATCTTCTATGATTTGCAGAAGTATCATCCGCAGGCCTGGGCACTATTCGAGGAGCATAAAAAAACCTTTATGCTGCAGAAAGTAATTGACAACCTGAAGCGTGGCATGGCCGAAGGCGTGTACCGCCCGGATCTGGACCTAGACGTGCTGGGGCGCCTGCGCCTGGCTGAAATAGACTTGTGTTTCAACTCCGATATTTTTCCGCACCGGCAGTTTGAGCTGATTCAGCTGCACACGGTATGCCTGGAGCATTTTCTACTGGGTATTTCCTCCCTGAAAGGTCATCGACTTATCAACCAATACCGCCAGGTAACAGAGGCCGAATAGCCTTTTCATCTTGTCCTCTCGCTTTTTTCCTATATGAAAAACATCTGCCGCCTACTACTGCTACTTGCAGTGCTGGGTTTCCTGAGCCTGCATGAGATGCTCGCCCAAACGCCGGCTACTGGCCAGCCCGTAGCTACTAGTGCGCCCATGGCCCTGTCACTGCCCCAGGCCATCGATTATGCTGTTAAAAACAAATCTACGCTTCAGTCCTCGCGCATAGACCAGGAGCTGGCCGCCGCGCAGGTAGGACAGGTGAAGTCTCAGGGGCTGCCGCAGATAAACGTTGCAGCTTCCGTGACAGACAACTACAAGCTACAACGCTCCTTGGTTGACTTCGGTGCTATTGGTGGGGGGCGAGGAGAATTAGCTGGTGCTACTCTCACCCCCAGTGACATAACTGCGGCGCAAGGCGGCCAAGCTGTAACGCTGCAACCTGCCTATGATAAGCCAGTACCCCAGCCTCCTATTGCGCTGGCGCTGGGTTTTCAATACCAAGGCAATGCCTCAGCTTCGGCCTCGCAGCAGTTGTTCAATGGCTCCTACCTTTTGGGGCTGAAAGCAGCTAAGGTGTACCAGCAGCTCTCGGTGAAGCAAACCAAGCAGAGCGAAATCGACGTGGTAGAGCAGGTGTCGAAAGCCTACTACAGCACGTTGGTAGCCGGACAGCGGCTGGAGCTACTGTCGCGTAACGTAGCGCGCCTGGATACGTTGCTGTTTCAAACGCAGAAGACGTTTGAAGCCGGCTTTGCGGAAAAGCTGGATGTGCAGCGCCTGCAAGTGCAGCGCAACAATCTGCGCATTGAGCAGCAAAACGCTGAGCGCCTGATTGAGTTGAGCGTAGCGCTGCTGAAGTTTCAGATGGGCCTCGACCAGCGTCAGCCCGTGCAGCTCACCGACTCGCTAAGCACCGCCGTGCTGGATGCCGAGCGCCTCAAGCAGAGCCTGGCTCAGGCCAATGCTGAGTTCAATTATCAAAACCGCATCGAATACTCGGTGCTGGAAACCCAGCGCGACCTGGCTGCGCTGGACGTGCGCAATCAGAAAGCTGGTTACCTGCCTACCCTCAACTTGGTAGGGGCATACGGCTTCCTGGGGTCCGCTCGCTCGCTGCCAACGCTGCTAGAGCTGCGTGGTCCTAATTCAATAGACCCCGTTACGAACTTCCCCAACCAGAACTGGTTTGCCTTTGGCAACGTGGGCTTGCAGCTGCAAATCCCGGTATTCGACGGTTTTCGTAAGAAGTATCAGGTACAGTCGGCCAAGCTGACGCTGAAACAAATCAACACCGGCTTTACTACCCTGCAGCAGAGCATCGACCTGCAACGCACCCAGAGCCAGACAACGCTGCAAAACGATCTGGATGTGCTGACCAACCAGCGCGCCAACCTGGAGCTGGCTACGGAAGTAGCACGGGTAGCCAAAGTCAAGTTTCAGGAGGGGGTAGGCTCCAACGTGGAGCTGATTACGGCCGAAACCGACCTGCGCCAAGCTCAAACCAACTATTACTCGGCGCTCTACGATGCGCTGGTAGCCAAAGTCGATTACGACAAAGCCAGCGGCACGCTGTACACGAAATAAGTTATACCAAAGCTGTTAGCTGATGGCTACTAGCTATTAGCTCTTCTCCCAGATACTCTCCTCAGTTCATATGAAACGTTCCTCTTTCAAAGCTATCAGCTACCAGCTATTAGCTATCAGCTTGCTTACCGCTTCTTGCGGTCAGGGCGATAAAGATCCGGCCGCCCAGTTGGCGGAACTCAAAAAAGAACAAGCCGCTACCCAAGCCAAGATTGCCGACCTGGAAGCCAAAGCCGGCACCAAGGAAGCCAATGTTGCTGCCCAGGCCGTGCCGGTATCGGTACTGAATGTGCAGCCCGAGAGCTTTGCCAGCTACCTGGAAGTGCAGGGTAGGGCTGATTTTGACGAGAATGCCAACGTGTCGCCGCGGGCACCGGGCACCATCACCAACATCCGCGTGCAGCGCGGCGACCGGGTAAGCAAAGGCCAGGTGCTGGCTACCCTGGATGCGGCCGTGTTGGAAGCCGGAATTGCCGAGCTGCGCACCCGCTTGGAGCTGGCCCGTGTGCTCTACGAAAAGCAAAAGCGCCTCTGGGACCAGGAAATTGGGACTGAAATTCAATACCTGCAGGCCAAAAGCAACTACGACGCGCTGAAAAATAACCTCTCTACCCAGCAGCGCCAGCGCGACCAGTACAACGTGCGCGCGCCCTTTGCGGGCACCGTCGATGATGTGCCGGCCAAGGTAGGGGAGTCGTCGGGGCCTGGCACCCCGGTAGTACGCCTGGTAAGCGGTTCCAGCGGCAAGATTGTGGCCGATATATCGGAAGCCTATTCCAATAGCATCAAGCCCGGCGACAAGGCCCTAGTGAGCATTCCCGACATGGGCGAGGAGAATATTGCCGCCACGGTACGCACGGTGAGCAGCATCATCAACCCCACCAGCCGCACCTTCACCATTGAGCTGCGCCTGAATGGCTCGGCTGCCGTGAAGCTGCGTCCCAACATGGTGGCTACCGTGCGCATTCAGAACTACAACCGCCAGAACGCCACTGTACTACCCGTAGACCTGGTGCAGCGTGATGAGCAGAATAGCTACGTGTACGTGGTAGAAAACAAAGGCCAGCAGAAAATAGCTGCCAAGCGCATTATCGAAACCGGCGCTACGTACAACGGCAAAGTAGAAGTGACCACCGGCCTGAAACCCAACGACCAAGTAGTATCGGCGGGGTATCAGAATTTAAATGAAGGCCAGGTCGTTTCACTGTAGGGCCGGCTTGCAGCCGCCTATCGCAAAACGAAGGTCGGTAGAATGGATACGTGCGAATAAATAATGATGAGCGGCCAGCCGCCCTTACGCCTACCAGTATGCAGGATATAGAAAAAGAGTTTGGGCCTACCAGTTGGTCCATCAACAATAAGACGAGCATTTACATCATCACCTTGATCCTGTGCATTGCAGGGGTGTTTGCGTACATCAAGCTCGGCAAGGAGAAGTTTCCGGACATCGTGATTCCGCGCATCATCGTGGCCACGATTTACCCCGGCACGTCGCCGGCGGATATCGAAAACCTGGTGACGCGCCAGTTGGAAAAGGAAATCAAGTCGGTGAACGGGGTGAAGAAAATCAACTCCACCTCCAACCAGGACTACGCCATTGTGGACGTGGAGTTTAACTCTGGCGTGGATGTGCAGTATGCCAAGCAGCTCATCAAGGATGCCGTGGACAAAGCCCGCTCCGAACTGCCCAACGACTTGCCTTCCGAGCCTACTGTGCAGGAGGTAAACATCTCCGAGTTACCCATTATGAACATCAACCTGGCAGGCAACCTACCCCTCAGCCAGTTGAAAAAATATGCGGATGACTTTCAGGACCAGATTGAGGCCCTACCCGAAATTACGCGGGTAGATATTGTGGGCGCGCTGGAGCAGCAAGTGAACGTGGATGTGGACCTGAACCGCCTGCGTGCTTCCCGCCTGAGCTTTACGGATATCAGCAATGCCATTGCCCGCGAGAATATCACCATTTCGGGTGGCTCGGTGGATGTGGGTGACCAGAAACGCGCCGTGCGGGTAGCTGGTCAGTACGCCAATGCCGCTGATATTGCCAACATTCAGGTGAAAAACCTGAACGGTGCGGCCGTGCGCCTCGGCGACATTGCCACCGTGCAGGATGCCTTCAAGGACCGGGAGTCATATGCCCGCCTCGATGGCAAAACTGCCATCACGCTAAACGTGGTGAAGCGCCAGGGTGAAAACCTGATTGACGCCTCCGATAAGATCAAGCAGATCATCGAAGAAGCCGAGGAAACGCTGCCCAAGGAGCTGACTATCACCGTAACGGGCGACACCTCCAACGATACCCGCGTTACGCTCCACGACCTGATCAATACCATCATCATCGGCTTCCTGCTGGTGACGGTGATTCTGATGTTCTTCATGGGCACCACCAATGCCCTGTTCGTGGGGCTGTCGGTGCCGCTGTCGATGTTCCTGGCTTTCGTGCTGCTGCCGACCTTCGATTTCTCGCTCAACATGATTGTGCTCTTCGCCTTCCTGCTGGCGCTGGGTATTGTGGTCGACGATGCCATTGTGGTAATTGAGAACACCCACCGACTGCTACATGAGCACCCCGAGCTAACTACGGCGCAAGCGGCCAAGTATGCTGCTGGTGAGGTGTTTATACCTGTGCTGGCCGGTACGCTCACAACGGTAGCACCCTTCGTGCCGCTTATGTTCTGGCCCGGCATTGTGGGCTCGTTCATGTTCTACCTACCCGTTACGCTGATCCTGACGCTGATGTCGTCGCTGGTGGTAGCCTTCATCATGAACCCGGTGTTTGCCGTGTCGTTTATGGAGCGAGAAGACCACCACGCCGAAGACCGCAAGCCCAAGCTCACGCGCAATTTCCTGATTGGTATGGGCGTGCTGTTGCTGATTGCTTTGATTGGCTACTTCGCGGGCTCTACGTTTGTGGGCAACCTGTTCGTGACCATTATCGCGTTGTGCTTCCTCGATAAGTTCGTGTTCGTGCACCTGATAGCGGGCTTCCAGACCAAAGTGCTGCCCCGTTTCCAGCATGGCTACGAGCGGCTGGTGCACTGGGCAATTGGCTGGCCCATCACCATCATGCTGTCGATGGTAGTGCTCTTCGTGGTAGCCTTTATGGCACTAGGTGCCCGCTCACCCAAAATTGACTTCTTTCCCTCGGGCGACCCGAAATTTATCTACACCTACCTGAAAATGCCGGTGGGTACGCGGGTAGAGGTAACCGACTCTGTGGCCCGCATGCTGGAAAAACGCATTTATGGCGTGATTGGTCGCGAAAACCACGACGTGGAATCGGTGATTACCAACGTAGCCATTGGGGCCAACGACCCCGGCGAGGCTACCGCTACGGGCGTGTCGCAGTCGAATCTGGCCAAGATTGCCGTGGCTTTCAAGGAAACCAGCGACCGGACTGGTCCGGCCACCAGCACCTACATGGATAAAATCCGGGAAGTGGTGAAAGGAATTCCCGGCGCCGAAATCTCGGTGGACCAGGAAGCCAGCGGTCCGCCCGTGGGCAAAGCCATTGCTATTGAAGTAGCCGGCGACGACTACCCGACTCTGGCCAAGCTCTCCAAAAAAGTAACCCGCTATGTCGATTCACTGAACATTGGTGGCGTGGAGCAGCTGCGCTCCAACCTGGAAGACCGCAACCCCGAAATTGCCGTCAACATCAACCGGACCCGTGCCAACCGCGAGGGCATCAGCACGGCCCAGATTGGCTCGGAGGTGCGCACGGCTATTTACGGCTTCGAGGCCAGCAAATTCAAGACCTCCGACGATGAATATCCGATTCAGGTACGCTACGCCAAGCCCTACCGCGACGACGTAGATGCTATCCTGAACTCGCCACTCACCTTCCGCGACGCTACCGGTGCCATCCGCCAGGTGCCCATGTCGGCGGTGGCCGACGTGAAGTACGGTAGTACTTACGGCGGTATCAAGCGCAAAGACACCAAGCGCGTGATTACCATTTCTTCCAACGTGCTCAACGGCTACGCCCCCGTTACGGTGGTGCAGCAGATTGAACAAGCGCTGCGGGCGTACCCAACGCCGCCCGGCTACACCATCAAGATGGGCGGGGCCCAGGAAGACACGCAGGAAACCTCGAACTTCTTGGGCGTGGCCGCCATCGGGGCCATTGGCTTGATTTTCTTGGTGCTCGTAACGCAGTTCAACTCCGTGAGCAAGCCCATTATCATCCTGACGGAGGTTATCTTCTCCATCATTGGGGTAATGCTGGGCCTGGCCATCACGGGCATGAATGTCAGCATCGTGATGACGGGGGTAGGGGTTATTGCCCTGGCGGGCATCGTGGTGAAAAACGGGATTCTGTTGGTGGAGTTTACCGATATGCTCCGCTCGCAGGGTATGCCATTGCGTGAGGCCATTGCCACGGCCGGCCGCACTCGCCTCAACCCCGTAATTCTGACGGCTACGGCTGCTACGCTGGGTCTGATTCCATTGGCTATTGGCCTAAACGTTGACTTCTACGAGCTATTCAACTCTGGGCACCCCAACTTCTTTATCGGTGGTGAGTCGGTAGTATTCTGGGGGCCGCTGGCGTGGACGATAATTTTCGGGTTGGTATTTGCAACCATTATCACTCTTTTGGTAGTCCCGGTAATGTACTTGCTCAACGAGCAGCTGCGGGCCAAGATTACGGGCATCGACCCCGATGCCCCACGCGAGGCCCCAGCCGATGCCGAGGAGGTGCGGGCCGCCCGGCCACCAGTGCTGGCTGAAGCATAATCATTATTTCACAGTAATTTCACGCCAGCGTAACCAACCTTACTGGCCGTTGCCTGCTCCAACAGGTAACGGCCGGTAAGAAACGGCCCCGACCGCTGCCGGTTGCTGGAACTGCGGTGTTTCTTTCTCTTTTTTTATGCTACCTACCTCTACCCCAGCCGTTAAATCTATTGAGCAACAAGTGTTGCGTATTGTCAGCCAGCGCCGTCCTATGCGTCCCGTTCGGCTGCGCAGTCGCCTCAACCACGAGCTGGGCCTCGACCAACTGGATGTGGTCAACATCATTCTGGCTTTGGAGCAGAGCTTCCACATTGTCATTCCCGATGAAGTACCTCTTACGACCGTGAGCGACTTTGTGACCTACGTAGCCGAGCACACGCCCGAAGCAGCTAACCAGGCCGCTTAGACTGATAAGCGTTCAACTAAATGCCCGAAGGCCCGCCACACAACTGTGTGGCGGGCCTTCGGGCTGATAGGGTAGGGAAACCCTACTTATCGAACATTGCCTCCCGTGTCGGGGGTAGCCGTGTTGGGTTGGCGGCTGCTACTGGTGGTAGTCGCCGCTACATCGGTCTGTGTATGGAGGTGCGGGGCGGTATCGTCGTTGCTCAGGTCTGTTGTACCCGCCTTTTTGGCCGACTCGGGAGCTTCCTGTGCTGGCGCGTGGGCAGCAGCGGGCGCGGCCTGAGCCGGCGTTTGCACACGGGCAGTACTGTCTACGGTAGCGCTGAAACCCGTTGCGGCCGGGCTGTCTTCTACCACTACTGGCTGGGTTTTCTCCCACTCCGCAAACTTGTCGAGCTGTTCTTTGAGTGTGGAGGTAAACCAGGCTATCAGGGCCACGTCGTCAAGCAGCCCAATCACCGGAATGAAATCGGGAATTACGTCGATGGGGCTTAGGAAGTAGATGAGCACCGCTACAGCCGCCAGGATGGAAGATGTGGGCAGGCCGGTGTACTCGCCCGAGCTGGCCGAGCGCACCAGCCGGATCAGCGTTTGCACGGTTTCCCAGGCTTCGTGAGCCAGGTTGCCCAACTCATTTTTCTCGCGGGCTTTGTGGTACGCATCGTTCAAGAGCTGTTTGATGCGCAGGGGCTTATTCAGGTATTCTTCGGCTTTGCCCAGAAACTTCTTGAAGAAGGGAGAGGAGGCAACATGTTCGCCTTTGGGTGCTTTCGTAGCCATAGGGTAGGAGAGTAGGAGAAAATACAGGGCAACGGCTATTCGCAACCGCTACCGATGCTACATACTAGATCAATCAGAAATAGTTGTAGCTGAAACGAAGGTAAAAAAAAGCCCCGTTCGTGAGAACGGGGCTGTAGAAAGGCAGCAGGAAAAGCCAATACCCTAGTTGAGAGCTACCCGGCCGGCAGCGTAAAAATTGCGCTGATAATAAGCTTGCTTCAGTGAGCTTACCATTACACCGCCATTAGTAGCAGAATGGGCAAACTTGCTGTCGTTGAGGTAGATGCCCACATGGTAGATGGGTTGGCCCGGTCCACGACGGAAGAATACCAGGTCGCCGGGCTGCATTTCGTCTTTCGCCACATGCTTCACGTTCTGGAACATGGAGCGCGAACTGCGTTGCAGTGTAATACCGTATACTTCCTTGAACACCCGCGTAACGAAGCCCGAGCAATCGGTACCGCGCTTGCTATTGCTGCCGTAGCGGTAGGGCGTGCCCAACCAGTCGAGCACGGTTTCCAGTAGATCTTTGTCTTCGGTGTGGTCGAGTGCCACGCCGAGCTTTTGCTCGTAGTGAGCATAGGCCACAGAATCGTTGGCAAAAACAGGCAGCGCGGTGCCATCTGCAAAACCAGAAAAATCGGGGAGAAGCGAAGCTTGGGCTATGATAGGAGCCGAAGTGCTTGTTTCGGGAGTATGCTCAAAGAAAAAGGAAAGCGCCATCGAGGCAGCGGCGAGGCAATACAGTATTCTGTTGTTCATTGTCCGTCGTAGGGGTGGCGAAAGGCCGTGGCCGATAAGAAAGGCACACTAGCAGAAAAAAGGTACTTCGATAAAAACAGTGCCGTAAGGCAAAAAATAAGGAAGCAAAAAGGAGTGATGAACCTGGCAAAATCCCACTATTGGTAGGGTACCAGATTTTTAAAGCTAAACCGTGATACACTAGCTATCCAAATAAAGACCAGATTTTATTTCTATTTTATGTATTTAGTGCAATGATTGGCATGATAAATTATACAAATCGGGAAACCACAGGCTGGAGTGTGCCGTATAGTGCGGCCTAAATTTTACACATGAGAATAGCGCCTATCATCGAAAATTCTCCTTTTGCGCGCATCGCCCGCGTAGTACTCAAATCACGCAGTGTCGCCATGGTTTTGGGAGGTACCATTCACTTGAGTGGGGCCACGAAAGAGGAGTTTATGCGCGACCCGCGCTGGGTAGCGCACGAGATGTGTCACATCCGGCAATACCAGCAGTATGGTAGGGTAGGCTTTTTGCGCCGCTACCTGCGCGACTGGCTGCGCTACGGCTACTACAATATCCCTTTCGAGGCGGAAGCACGCCTGGCCGGCGACCAAGAGGCGCACCTTTACGCCAATGGCCGCCCTGTGCCATCGCGCGCGCATTCTCACAAGGGTGCCGGCGAGGCATGAGGGTAGATGCCCGGCGTTGTATACAGGCAAGGTAAGCCAACTGCCGAAGCTAATCGGCCTGCTGATGCAACTAAACACAAGGCTTTTACGAAAAAAGAAGGCAGCGCAAATTCGCTGTCCGTGTAGCGGCCGAGCCGTTGCGCGCTTCTTTTATCTGTCTTTAAGCTCTGTTTCAATCATGGCAAACAAAACCCGCAATCAGCAGCCTATTCATAGCACCAACTCCACTTCTCCTACCTCGGGCATTTCGGCCGGCGTAGTATCTACGGGCGCCAGCAGCCACACCGACCCCGGCAGCTACCGCCACGACGACTCCAACCCAGCGCAGGACCTGGACCTCAACCCAAACCTCGCTGCTCGCCCACGCAATTCTTGGATTGAGGGCGTCAATCAGCTTCCGCAACAGGTGAAAGAGTGGAGCAACAAAGCAGTAGACCAAGTAAGCAGCCTGAGTACCACGCAAAAGGTAGTGGGCAGTGCCTTGCTGCTGGGCGGTATTGGCTGGCTGTCGTGGCGCGCTAAAAACAACAGCGCCAATTCCGACGATTCGTCGTACGATGCCGTTACGAGCGCCCGCCCCTGGGGTAGCGCCAACCGCACGGAAATTGACGAGCAATTCCAACCAGTAACCAGCTACCGTAGTGGCCTGGCCGGCGACACCATACTAGAATAACACGTGCCTCACGCACAAAAAAAACAGCGCCCCGATGAAGAGTTTCATCGGGGCGCTGTGCGTTAAGAGCCTTCTACGGGACTCGAACCTGCGACCTGCTCATTACGAATGAGCTGCTCTACCAACTGAGCTAAGAAGGCATTATCCAAGACAGCCGGCGCTGCCAAGGGCTGCAAAGATAGCCACACGTCAAGAAAATACGCAACTCATAAAGGTAAAAAATATAGTTGCTGCTGAGAAAAAGCGCGCATAACCCCGGGTTGTGGTTTGGCGTTGGAAAGATACCTGTGCTGCCCTACTCAGTGGTAGCCAATACCCTGTCTGATTTCTCACGCATATGAATACAAGCAAATCTTCTGCTCTACTACAGGCGCTCGGTAGCGGCCTGGCCGGCGCAGTAGCCGTAAACGTGCTACACGAAACCGTGCGCCACCTGCGTCCCGCCGATGCGCCGCGCATGGACGTGCTCGGCGAACGAGGGCTACGCAAACTCCTGCGTAAAGCCGATGCCCCCCAGCCCGACGAAGAATCGGCTTACTACCTCACCTTAGCCGGCGACTTGCTTAGCAACGGACTCTATTACAGCCTGGTGGGTAGGGGCGAGGGCACGTGGTGGCGTGGTATAGCACTGGGTGCAGCCGCAGGGGTAGGCGGCGTGGTGCTGCCCGGCCCGCTGGGTTTGGGCAAAGCCCCCAGCAACCGCACGCCCCAAACCAAAGCTATGACGGTAGTGTGGTACCTGGTAGGCGGGGTAGTAGCCGCTGGAGTATCGCGGTGGTGGAGTGCAAAAAGTGCTGAATAGCGGGTGACTTCGTTGCACAACATTCCACATATAGAATTCACCCCTCAACATTTCTTACGTTTGCGGCGTGATGAAACAACTCCGTAAACTGCTGGTGCGGGCGCTGGGCTTCGAGCGCTACATTCGTCTGGTAAGCCGCGTGTACCTGCGGCTGGTGGGCGCAGGGTGGGGTAGGAAGAAGTACCCAGAGTTGTTTTTCCTGCAACAACTCATCAAGCCCGGCTTTGTATGCCTGGATATCGGCGCCAACTTGGGCTACTACTCTGTGGCCCTGTCGCGGCTAGTGGGTCCAGAGGGTAGGGTGCTGGCTGTGGAACCCATTCCCGATTTTCAAGCCATCTGGAAAGACAACGTGCGGCTGAGCGGGTTCGATAACCTCACGCTGCTACCCTACGCCCTGGGCGGGCAAAACCAGATGGTGCAGATGGGTACGCCCGAGCGCCACGGCCTGCTGCACCACGGCATGACCAAGGTAGCCAGCAGCAACCCTCACGAGCACTATGCCCGCACCTATGAGGTACCCATGCGCGTACCCGACGAGCTACTGCGCGACCTCACTCGCCTCGACTTTGTGAAATGTGATGTCGAGGGGTTTGAATCAGAAGTTTTTACGCATTTGCAAGCCACGCTGCGCCGTTTTCAGCCCTTAATTCAAACGGAGCTAAACGGCCTGGAAAACCGCCAGAGGGTGGTAGCCGTGCTGGCGGGCCTGGGCTATAAACCATTTGTGCTCTCCGAGCGTTTGGAATTGGTACCGTGCTCGGCGGCGCAGCTCAACAGCGCCGTCACGGCCGATTTTTACTTTCAACCTACCCCCACGGCGGCATAGCCGGGTGTTTTTGTATTGATGGGCAAATTCCTGCTTTTCCTCTTCATTTTCTTTTTCCTGGTTCGTTATGTAGTGCCGCTGGTGCTGCGCTTCGTAGTGGGCCGCTTCCTGCAAAAGCAAGCCCGCCGCTACGGCGACGCGTTTGGCCAGCAAGCCCCATTCGGGCAGCCCCGGCCGTCGTCGCCCCCACCCGCGCCCGGCCAGGTACGCGTCGATTACGTGCCGCCGAAAGCCACCAAAGCAGGCGACAAAGAGTTTAAAGGCGGCGAATACGTTGATTTTGAAGAAGTGAAGTAGCTGACTAGCCCCTTAGCTGATATGTAGCCGCGTGCCCCCGCTGGCAACCGAAAACCGGTTGTTGGCGGGGGCACGGTTCGTATTAAATGAAATAAACATTCTACCTTCGGGGCTGCTTCGCCGGGCCGGGGGGCCGGGCGGGCGCATCAGGCTTCTTTCTTCCTCGGATGACTACTGTTTCTCCCGCTCCCGCGCCGTTGTGGCGCCGCGTACTGCCGCACTTGCTGGCGGTGGTGTTCTTTCTGGCTCTGGTAGCCGTGTACTTCGCCCCAATTTTGTTTGAAGGCAAGAGCCTAGCGCAGCACGACATTGTGCAGTTTCAGGGCGGTGCCCACGAGGCGGCGCAGTACCGCGAGGTGACAGGCAAAGAGGCACTCTGGACGAACTCCATGTTCTCGGGGATGCCTACCTACCTCATCAGCACCCGTTTTCCCGGCGACCTATCCATCTACCTGCACCAGGTATTTACGCTGGGCCTGCCGGCGGTAGTGGCCAACCTGTTCCTGACGCTGCTCTGCGGCTACGTGCTGTTTATAGCGTTGGGCGTGCGGCCCTTGGTGGCCACGGTAGGGGCCATTGCGCTGGGTTTTACCAGCTACAACCTGATTATTCTAGCCGCTGGCCACAACACCAAGTCGCTGGCGCTGGCCTACGCGCCGCTGGTGCTAGCGGGCTTGTTGGTAGCGTTTCGGCGCAACAAGTGGCTGGGCGCCGGGCTGTTTGCGCTGGGCCTGACCATGAATGTGCGCTCCAACCACCTGCAAATTACTTACTATCTGTTGCTACTGGTGCTGGTGTTTGGCATTGTAGAGCTGATAGCTGCTGTGAAGGAAAACCGCCTAAAAGACTTCCTGACTCGCACGGCCCTGCTGGGCGCGGCGGCCCTGCTGGCGGTAGGCGTCAGCTTCGGCCGCCTCTACACCACGGCCGAGTATGGCAAATATTCCATTCGTGGCAAATCGGAGCTGACGAAGGCGCCGCCCACTGCGCCCGGCCAGGCCACCGCGGGTGAGGATGCCCCCAGTGGCTCCGGCCTCGACCGTGACTATGCCTTTGGGTGGAGTTACGGGGTAGGCGAAACCATTACTCTGCTGATTCCCAATTACTACGGTGGCGCTTCGTCAGGCTCACTGAGCGAAAGCTCGGCTACGGCCCAAGCTCTGAGCGGCCTGGGTGTGCCTCCCGTGCAGTTGCGCGAATATTTGCAGCAACTACCGCTCTATTGGGGCGCTCAGCCCATCACCAGTGGACCAGTGTACGTGGGTGCCATTGTGTGCATGCTGTTTGTGCTGGGCCTGTTTGTGGCCGACCGCCGCACGCGCACTTGGCTGCTGGTAGCTACCATTGTATCCATTGTGCTGGCCTGGGGAAAGAACTTCGAGACGTTCAATAACCTGATGTTCGACTACTTCCCGGCCTACAACAAGTTCCGCTCGGTGAGTATGGCCCTGGTAATTGCCCAACTGGCGATGCCGCTGCTAGCCGTGCTGGCGCTGGCTCGGGTGCTGCGCGCCCGCGTGGCAGCCTCAGCGGCCACCCGCCCCGGCTTGCCACAACCCACGGCAGACACGCCCGAAACTGCCGACCTCAAGCGCAAGCTCCTCTATGCCGTGGGTGGCACCATTGGCTTGTGCGTACTAGCCTACCTGGTAGGACTGGGACTAGACTTTTCGGCGCCTATCGATGCGCAATTGCAGCAGCAAGGCTTCCCGCTGGATGCTTTACGCCAGGACCGCGCCTCGCTGATGCACACCGATGTATTGCGCTCCATCCTATTCATCGCCTTTGCGGGCGGGGCACTGTGGCTATTCTTGCAGCGCAAAATCACGGCTACGGTAGCGGCAGCACTGGTGGGCGTGCTCACCCTCATCGACCTGTGGGGTGCCGATAAGCGCTACCTCAACGACGGCAATTTCCAGCGTGGTACCGTGGCCCAGCAGTTCATTCCTACCACCGCCGATCAACAAATTTTGCAAGACAAAGACCTGAGCTATCGGGTGTTCAACTTGCAAGCGCCTTTCCAAGAGGCCAATACATCGTATTTCCATAAGAGCATTGGGGGCTACCACGGCGCCAAGCTGCGCCGCTACCAGGATTTGTATGAGTGGCAGATTGCGCGCAACAACATTCAGGTGCTCAACATGCTGAACACGCGCTACATCATTATGCCGCCGCAGCAAGCCGGGCAAACGGAGCAGGTGCAGCGCAACCCCGCCGCGCTGGGCAACGCTTGGTTTGTGAGCGACATCGAGAAAGTGCAGTCACCGGACCAGGAAATTAACGCCCTTAGCAGCTTCAATCCGGCCACTACGGCCGTGGTAGATGTGAGCAAATTCCCGCTGGCAGAAAAATCCTACCTCACGGCAGGCTCTACTATCAAGCTCACCGCCTACTCGCCCGACGAGCTAAAATACACCTACAACGCTACTCAGCCGGGCTTCGTGGTCTTCTCCGAAATCTATTACAAGGATGGCTGGGACGCGTTTATTGACGGCAAGCCTGCACCCTACGTGCGCGCCAATTACGTGCTGCGTGCCATGCAGGTGCCGGCAGGTCAGCACACCATCGAGTTTAAATTCGAGCCAAGCGAATATTCTATTGGCAATACCATCTCGCTGATTTCATCCATCCTGCTACTAGTATTGGTAGTTGGCGGTGTTGTGTACGCCGTGCGCCGCCAACCTGTGCCTGATGCGGTATCGGATGATTTGCTGATGGCGTAGAAATGGTAAAATCGTGAGAATGTGAGTGAAAACATGGCTGTCATCCTGAGCTTGCGAAGCACCTTCTCACTACAGAACGACAGGCGAAATAACGACTCGTGCTAACGTGAGAAGGTCTTTCGCAAGCTCAGGATGACAGACGCTTATACTTCGCCTCTTCTTCTCCAGGAACTCCTGGAGCCAGCCGCAGCCCAGCGCAACATTCGGCTGTTGCTGCTGCGCGACGACCTGACGCACCCGGCCCTACCCGGCAATAAGTGGCGCAAGCTCAAGTATAACCTACTGGAAGCCCGCCGCCTCGGGCACGATACGCTGCTGACTTTTGGCGGCGCCTACTCCAACCACATGGCCGCCGTGGCGGCGGCCGGACCACTGCATGGTTTCCGAACGGTAGGAGTAGTGCGCGGCGAGCCAACGCTCCCCCTGAACCCTACCTTGGCACAGGCGCAGGCCCACGGCATGCAGCTCCGCTACCTCGACCGCGCCACGTATCGGCGTAAAACCGAGCCGGCGGTAGTGGCCGAACTGCTGCACGAGGTAGGCCCAGCCTACGTAGTCCCCGAAGGTGGCTCCAATACACTAGCGCTACCTGGCTGCGCCGAATTGGTAACGGAGCTGGCCGCTGAGACGGATTTCGACTACCTCTGCGTGGCCTGCGGTACAGGCGGCACCCTCGCAGGACTACTTACTGGCCTGGCCGGCACGCGGCAAGCCGTGGGGGTAGCTGTGCTGAAAAACGCGGATTTCCTGCGGGCGGACATCGAAGCCCTGACGCTTGCCAGCGCGGGCACTACGTATACCAACTGGCAGCTGCAAACCGCCTACCATCTGGGGGGCTACGCCGCTTACTCTGCCGAGCTAATGGCGTTCATCCAGCAGTTTCAGGCGCGGCATGGGGTGCTGCTCGACCCTGTGTATACCGGCAAGCTGCTCTATGCGGTGCTGGATTTACTGACGCAGGACTATTTCGCGCCGGGCAGTACGGTGGTAGCCGTGCATACGGGCGGGTTGCAGGGCTGGCAGGGCTTTCGGCAACGGTTTGCGCACCGTAGTGCGTGGTGGCCGGAGGTAGGGTAGGGAGTCATCGGTTTGCTGAGCTGACAACTACCTTTTATAGTGGGCTGTGGGCGCAATCTGCCAAGCTGCTTTACGCGCTATTCTGGACCTTTCTGCCAGAATTCGCGTTACTAGCGCAACCGTAGTTATAAATTCGCTCCCGCATGATTCGTTTGTTTCGTCGCCTGTTGCCGTTGTTGTTTTTGCTGGCGTTGGGTTGGTTTCTGTGGGAAAAGATACGGCCTACCCTTTCCGACTGGGGCAAGAACCCGCTGGAGATGGAGCCCAAAATCACCGTGACGCACAACACAGTGCTGGAAAAGATTGAGGGACTAGGCCGCTTGGAGCTGGTGCGCTATCAGTTCAAAGATGTAGTGGAGTACAAAAAAGAGTATTCCCGCTTTCTGCCCAATGCCAAAGTAGCGCTTATCGTAGCCGGCAATGCTATCGGCTGCCTCGATTTGCAAAAGGTGCGCTCACAAGATGTAGTGTTCATTGGCGACTCCATTGTGCGGGTGGCCCTACCCCCGGCGCAGCTTTGCACCTGGCAGATAGATCATACCAAGAGCAAAGTGTATTCTGTCGAAAACGGCTATTTCCAGGATGCCGAGTTGGTAGATGCGGCCTACAAATACGCCGAAACCAATGTGCGCCGTGCCGCATTGCAATCGGGTATTCTAGCTCAAACCCAGCAGAACGCTCAGCAGATTCTGCGGCCTATGCTGGAAACCCTCACAGGGCGGCGCGTGGTGCTCACGCAGCAAACAGCTCCACCGCAAGCGCCCGTTCGGCGGTAGGGTAGAGAGAGTTGATGCTGAGCGTAGCATGACGCCCGACCTTACTCGTCCTCGTCCGTAGCCGCACCTAAGTCGTCCAGCGCCATACGGATCAAGTCTGATTCGTAGCCTTTCAGCGTAAGGTATTGCGTGAACTTGAGGCGACGCTTACGCGGATTCGGCTCTTTTTCTTGGGCGTCTTTTTTCTCCAGTAAATCGGTGAGATTCTGGTAGTACTCGTCGCCATCGATTTCCTTGAGTCCCGCTTTGATGCAGTAGTCAGATAAGCCTTTCTGCTTCAACTCCTGCGTGATGCGGCGGCGGCCCCACTTCTTCTGGCGGTAGTGGCCACGCACGTAGCTGCGGGCGTAGCGTTCTTCATCGAGCAGGTTTTCGCGGCTGAGACGGATGATGATTTCGCCGGCCTCATCTTCAGTTAGGCCGTAACTGCGCAGCTTGCTTTCAGTTTCTTTGAAGGTACGCTCTTGGTAAGCGCAAAAGGCAGCAATCTTGTGCAGCGCCTCGCCGGGCGTATAGGTTTTCGGTTTCTTATCGGGTTGATACATGCAGAAGAATAAGAATTGGTAAGATAACGAGGATAGTACGGACCGCGTTCCGACGTAACAATGGCCTGACACGTAAACGGGCAGCGCGGGAACGGCAGGCAACCTTTGCCGGGTAAAATCCCTCTATCTTCACAGTTCCCGTGTTTATTGCAAAAGTTGATGCGCTACCTGCTACTTGTTTTATTGATTGTGAGTGAGTTGTCGGCGCGGGCAGGCATTGTGCGTGGCCTTGTGACTGACGCGCAAAACCAACCCCTGGCCTTTGCTAACGTAGCCGTGCGCGCCACGACCACCAGCACCGCCACCAACGAGCAGGGCCGCTACCAACTGCGCCTGGAGCCGGGCCAGTACGAGCTGGTATTTCAGTACGTGGGCTTTAAGCCGCGCCTGCAAACCATACGTGTAGCCGGTGGCGACACCGCCACGGTGCTCAACGTGCAGCTCATCCCCGAAAACTACCAGCTCAACGAGGTAGTGGTGCGCGCCTCCGACCGCGACCCGGCCTATGCCCTAGTGCAGCAGGCCATCAACTGGCGGCGCTACCACGAGCGGGAGGTGGCCGCCTACCGCGCACGCCTCTACGTGAAAGCCCTAGGCCGCCTCTCTGATGTACCAGGCAAGGTGCTGGGACTCGTGAAGATCGGTCCGGACATCAAGCCGGGCATCTTCTACCTCTCCGAAACTATTTCCGACATCACCTTTCGCCAGCCCAACGTCATCCAGGAAAAGATGCTGTCGAGTAGAGTGAGTGGCGATTCCAAGCGCGTGAGCTTCAATATTGCCAGCGCCGGCAAGGGACTGAATTTCTACAGCAACCTGCTGAAAAGTAGCTTTTCACAGCGCGGCTTTGTGTCGCCGATTGCCTCCAACGCTATGCTGTTCTACCAGTATGAGCTGGTAGGCTCTACCCAGCAGGGCGATTTGCTGATTCATAAAATCCGCGTCAAGCCACGCCGCCGTGCCGACCCAGCATTTTCGGGCTTTATTTATCTCATTGACGGCACGTGGCGGCTCTACTCTGTGTCGCTCGACCTCAACAAGAGTGCCCAGCTGGAATACGTTGACCACGTGCACCTGGAGCAGCAGTTTATGCCTGCACCGGGTGCGTCGGGCGTGTGGGTGATTCAGTCGCAGAAAGCTACGGCTACCTTCGAGGCGTTTGGGTTTAAGGGTAGCGCCAACGCCACGGCGGTGCTGTCGAACTACAGCGTGGTACCTACCTACTCCACGCCCCAGCAAGTGGCCGCGCCACCCGCCCCGGAGCCGGTGGCCAACGCGCCCGTGGAGCGCGAAACCGTGGCCGACGTACGCAAGCAGCGCCCTACCCTGCGCGGCCTCAACCAGAAGGTGAAGCGGCAGCTGCGCCGCGGCAACGCCGATTCCATCAACACCGCGCTGGGTATTGTGGAGCCCCTGCGCCGGGGCGAGATTCAGCGGGTAGAGGCCGGCGCCACCAACCGCGACTCTGCTTTTTGGAACGAGGCGCGCCCGGTGCCGCTCACCGCAGAAGAGCAGCTCGACTACCATGTGAAAGACAGCACTGAGGTAGTGCGCAATTCGCGACCCTACCAGGACTCCTTGGACCGCAAGCGCAACGAGCTGGGGGTAGGGAAACTATTGCTCAGCGGTTATACGCACAACAACACGTTTGCCAAGCGGCGGCTGTATGTGCGGCCCGTGTTCAATATCTTGCAATACAACACGGTAGAGGGCGTGGTAGCCAACGCCGAAGCCACCTACACGCAAGACACCGACGACCGGCGGCGCTTCCAGTTCACACCCGTGCTACGCTATGGTTTTGCTGGGAAGCTGCTGAGCCCCTCGGCGCAAATCGACTGGCAGTTGGACCCTGTGGTGCTGCGCCGTCTGACCATTTCGGTAGGACGCACAGTGGAGAACTTTGCCGAAAACACCCAACTCACGCCCTTCATCAACTCGGCCTATACGCTATTGCGCAACCGCAACTACGCCAAGCTCTACCAGCGGCGCGGAGCCGAGGTGGCCTACCTCACCGAAATTACCAACGGCCTGACTGTGCGCGGCGCCGTGAACTACTACGACCGGCGCGAGCTATTCAACAATACTTACAATCTGCTCATCGACGTGCCCGGCCGCGCTTTCACGCCTAACACGCCTGCCAACGCCGAGCTGGTGGATACGGGCTTTGGCCGGAGCCAGGCCCTCACGCTGGAGCTGACCGCCACCTACCAACCCGGCCAGCGTTACCTCTCGCGCCCCGATGGCAAGGTGAACCTCTACACCCGCAAGCCGCAGTTCCGCTTCACGTTTTTGCAGGGCGTGCCCTCCGTGTTTGGGTCTGATGTGCGCTACACGCGCCTGGCGGCAGGTATCCGGCAGAGTATTCAGATGGGGTTATTGGGCACCGGCACCTACGACGTGGCGGGCGGCGGCTACCTCGGCTCACCGCGCTTGCAGTTCATGGACTACCGCCATTTTGCCGGCAACCAGACCATCCTCACAGGCAATTTTTCCCAGTTTCAGTTGCTTGATTACTACCAGTACAGTACCCGCCGCGCCTACCTAGAGGCGCACTACAACCAGCATTTCAACGGTTTCTTCCTCAACAAAGTCCCGCTGCTGCGCCGCCTGAAGTGGCAGGAAGTTGCCTCGGTGAACTACTTGCACACTCGCGCCGCCGGACACTACCTGGAGCTGGGTGTGGGCATCGAGCACATCTTCAACATCCTGCGCATCGACGGGTACACGGCTCTGCAATCGGGCAAAAGGGTAGGGACGGGCGTGCGGATTGGGCTTGGGTTTTAGCCCTGTGAAGGTACGGCATCGACTTGCTGAGATGTCCTGCCTCGCACATTATACAGCACAATTGACACTAAAATAACCGCGTACGCCCACAGCTCCACCGGCCGGGGCTGCTCTCCGAAATACCAGAACGCCAGCACAAAGCTCACCACCGGGTTCAGGTACATCATGATGCCTACCGTGCCGGAAGTGAGGCCATTGAGCGCGTAGAGGTTCAGAAATAGAGGTAGAATGGTGAAACCTACGCTCAGAATACCGGCGAAGATTAGCAAGTGCGTATCGGCAAAGCCGGCGGCAAGGTCGGCGCCGAGTAGGGGCGCGGCGGGTAAAAGAACGACGGTCGATAATAGCAGCTGAATAGTCAATAAGACCAGCCGGTCGTAGCCCTGTACGATGCGCTGGGTGATGAGGTAGAGCGCATAGGTAACCGCCACCACCAAACTCATCAGCAGGGAGCGTACGTCGCCGGTAATGAGTAGGGTGCAACTTAAAGCGCTCAGGCCCACGGCCAGCCACTGCGGCAGCCGCAGCCGTTCGCGTAGCAGCAGAAACCCCAGCAACGACAATAAAATGGGGCAGATGAGGTAGGCAAACGAGCCTGCCTGCACGCTCACCTGGTTGATGACGTAGATGAACAGCAGCCAGTTGCTCATCAGCAGTAGGCCGCCTATCACCGTGCCGCCCGCCACGCGCCACTGCTCTGTCCGCGAGGCCGACCGGTACTGCCGCAGGGTAGCACGCACTACGCCCACGCGCCCCACGGCGTGCAGCACCAGCAATAACACGACGGAGAGCAACACGCGAAACAGCAGAATCTGTCCGCTTGGGTATACCGTGAGCTGGCGTAGGGGTAGGGGAAAGAAGCCCCAGATCAGAAAAGCAGCGAGGGCGGCTACGTAGTAGCGGGAGGTTTTCATATGGAGGAGAATAGCTGCAAAGATACGCCGCCGCACCCCGGCCACCCGCAACCGTTCTACCTTTGTAGCGGTTGTATTGCTCGCTATGCTTCAGTTCCTCAATCTACCTGCTCTCACGGGCGGCACCCTCCTCCAGGCTCCCCTCACGCCCGCTCCCGTACAGCACTTGCTGCTGGATAGCCGCCGAGCCGATGCGCAGGCGGGCGGCGTATTCTTTGCCTTGCGCGGCATCCAGCACGACGGCCACCGCTACCTCGCCGATGCTTACCAGCGCGGCGTGCGCCTGTTTGTAGTCGATCAGCCCGACCACCTGCCAGCCCTGCCAGAGGCTGGCGTACTGCTGGTGCCCGACAGTCTGGTGGCCCTGCAAGCTGTGGCGGCGGCCCACCGACGGCAGTTTCGCCTACCCGTTTTCGGCATCACGGGGTCTAATGGCAAAACCATTGTGAAGGAATGGCTGGCCCAATTGCTTAGCCCCGATGAGCTGGTATGCAAGAGTCCGCGCAGCTACAATTCGCAAGTGGGCGTGCCGCTGAGCGTGTGGGAACTGAACCCCACGCACACGTTGGGCATCTTCGAAGCGGGTATTTCGGAGCCGGGTGAGATGGCGCGGCTAGCCCGCGTAATTCAACCTACGCTAGGCATCTTCACCACCCTCGGTACGGCTCACGATGCGGGCTTTGCCTCGCCCGAGCAAAAAGTAGCGGAGAAGATGCAGTTGTTTGCCGATGCAGATATGCTGTTTTACTGTCGTGACCAGGAGCTGGTGCACGCCGCCGCCCAGCAGCTGCCTAGCGCTGTGCGGCGGTTTTGCTGGAGCCGATTTCACCCCTATGAGGCGAATGTAGCCGTCACGCTACTGGAATCGGCCGCCGACCGCACCACCGTGCGCCTGGCTATGCAGCGGCCCCTGTTGCAGGAGCATACCTTCACCCTACCCTTCGCCGACGAACCTTCGGTAGAAAACGTCCTGCACTGCCTCACGGTGCTATTGTGGCGGCAGGTGCCCGCGTCCGAGATTCAGCGCCGCTTAGACCGTTTGCAGCCCGTGGCCATGCGCCTGGAAATGAAGCAGGCCCTCAACGACTGCTACGTGCTCGACGATACTTACAACAACGACCTGGCCGGCCTCACGCTGGCCCTGGATATGCTGGCCCGTCAGCCACGCCGGGGACGCCGCACCCTCATCCTGTCCGATGTCCTAGAATCTGGTCTGAAAGCTGATGAGTTGTATGGACGTGTGGCCCGGCAGCTAACCACCCACGGCGTAGAGCGGCTGGTGGGCATTGGGCCGGAACTTAGTGCACACCAGGGCGTATTCAGCAGCGCCGAGCAGGAATTCTATCCCGATACGGAAGCCTTTCTAGCGGGCTTTCAGGCTGATGACTTTCACCATGAAACTATTCTGGTGAAGGGTGCCCGGCGCTACGGCTTCGAGCGTATTGTTGCGGCGTTTCAGCAGAAGATTCACGGTACGGTGCTGGAAGTGAATCTCGATGCATTGGTGCACAACCTCAACTTCTACCGCCAGCGCCTCGCCGCCGATACCAAGCTGATGGTGATGGTGAAGGCCTTTGCCTACGGTAGCGGCAGCTACGAGGTAGCCAACCTGCTTCAGTTTCATCGGGCCGACCACCTCGCCGTAGCCTACACCGACGAAGGCGTAGACCTGCGCGAGCATGGCATTAGCCTACCCCTGATGGTGATGAATCCCTCGCCCGATAGCTTTCAAAAGCTGCGTCAGTACCACCTGGAGCCGGAAATATATTCCTTTGAGCGCCTACGCGAATACCTGCGGGCGGCGCAGGAGCAGCCCCTACCCGCCATTCACCTCAAGCTCGACACGGGTATGCGCCGCCTGGGGTTCGGCGAGGAAGACCTGGACGAGCTGTGCCAGGTGCTGCAACGCAATGCCGCTTTCCTACGCGTGGCCAGCGCCCTCACCCACCTGGCCGGCGCCGACGAAGCGCAGCACAACGATTTTTCCCAGCGCCAGCTTGCCGCCTTTCAACGCATGACGCCCCGCCTCGAAGCCGCGTTGGGCTACTCCATTCTCAAGCACGCACTCAACTCAGCCGGCATTATTAGGTTTCCAGAGGCGCATTTCGATATGGTGCGGCTGGGCATTGGGCTATACGGGGTAGAAGCCACCGGCCAGCAGCCCGACGCCCTGCGCCCGGTCAGCACGCTGCGCACGACCATCTCCCAGATCAAAACCCTACCTGCCGGCGAAACCGTGGGCTACGGCCGCCGCGGCCAAGCCGCCGACCATGACCGGCGCATTGCAACCCTAGCCATTGGCTACGCCGATGGTTACGACCGGCGCTTCGGCAACGGGGTAGGGGAGGTGCTGGTGCGCGGGCAGCGTGCCTCGCTCATCGGGAATGTGTGTATGGATATGTGTATGGTAGACGTGACGGGCATTGCCGGCGCCCAGGCCGGCGATGCGGCTGTGCTTTTCGGCGAAGGACTACCCCTCACGGAGCTGGCTGCGCACATCGGCACTATTCCCTACGAGCTGCTAACCAACGTGAGTGAGCGGGTGAAGCGTGTGTTTGTAACGGAGTAAGAAGTTTGCCTAGGGTAGATATTGAAATAGACCTACTTCTATATTCACCGTAAACAGGCTTCACACTATCCCTTACCTCCACAATGAAAAAGCAATTTCTCAGCCTGTTTGCTGCTACAGCTCTGCTGGCCTCGTGTAATGACCTGAAAAAACCGGAAGCCAAGGATGAGCCGCAGGAAGCCACCGCCGACACGGCGGTAGTTTACCGCAATGGGGAAACACCGGGCGCAATGGCTGATTCTGCTGGCAACGCCATTGAGAATGCAGCCACTAAAACCGGCAACGCCATCGAAAATGCCTGGGATATGACCAAGGCAAAGCTGGCTGATACCAAACTCGAAGAGATTGACCTACCCGAAATTACTGTGCGCGGTGATGAGCGCTACAGTGTGTATGGCTTAGAAGAGAAAATTCTTTTCGATACAGACAAAGCAGTCGTAAAGCCGTCGGCTACCCGTGCACTATCTGAAATCAGCGCGTCGATTGGTCGTCGCTATGCCGGTAAGGATGTCCGGATTCTGGGCTTTGCCGACTCGCGCGGTGACAAAAATTACAACCGTGAATTGAGCGCCCAACGTGCCGCGGCCGTCAAAGACTGGCTGGTGAAGAACGGCCAGATGAAGGCTGACCGCATCAGTTTAGAGCCGATGGGCGAAAAAGCTCCCGTAGCTTCCAACGCAACGGCTGCCGGTCGCCAGGAAAACCGCCGCGTTGAAATCGCGGTACTGAAGTAAAGCTTGTTACTACATACGAAAAGAGCCCGTGCTATGCAGCGCGGGCTCTTTTCGTATGTAGGTAGTATAAATCTCTAATCCTTTAGCATGTCTACCTCCGCCCGAATCATGGCATTGTAGCGTTGGCCGTTGCTGGCCAGGGTCAGCAGGCTCCAACCTTTGCCCATGGTATAGCTCCAGGTGCGGCTTTCTTTGAACTCGAAGGTAGGACGCAGAATCTGGCCATAGGGCGTGTAAGTGTCCATGAAGTTGGTAGTATAAAACTTGTCACCGCTCACAATCCACTCCATCGCCACGAAGAAGCCTTCCGTGGGTGCCTCAATATTATAGGTAGTGAGGTCTATGGTGTACCACTCGCCACCCTTGGGCGCCGATACCACCACGTTTTCAGTGAGCAGGTCGCTGTTCGGGGAGTTGTAGTTGCCATCGGCGCGGTAGATGCGCACGCGGAACGGCTCACGGGGGAAACCATTTTCTCCGATGTAGAACGACACCGAGCGCACGTTGCCGAGCTTTTTGTTCTTATCGTTCTTCACAAAGAAGGCGTACTGGCTGCCGGGCATCCCCTGGATCATGCCTTCGCCGGGCGTGTTATTGCGCGACCCCAGCGACAAGTCTTTCACTTTAGCGCCTTTCACCGTTACGTTGGCCAGCTCCACCACGCGGCGGGGCATCTCCACAATCATGTCAGGCACGTTTACACCGCGTTTTATGGCAACAGCTTTGCGGTAGTAACCCAGCGCCAGAATAATCAGTGAGTCTTGCTGCGCCTTTTCGGGCGCGGCCATCTGGAAAAAACCGAACTCATTGGTGAGTGCACCGGTTTGTTCTTCCTTGAGTCCTAAAGACGCGAAAGGAATAGGCTCCTTTGTCTCCTTGTCGACAACACGACCGGAAATTCGGAACTGCCCTGCCGCTTGGTCCTGAGCAAAGCTCAGTGCGGGCAGGAAGAGAGCAAAAGCGAGGAGAGGGAGTAGTCGTTTGAGCATAATATAGTACGCTTGTATACTCCAAAACTACAAAAAATCGTGCCGTAATCGTCGGATAATCTTATTATATTCATAATTATGCAATTTGATTTTGGAATAGTGATACTGCGCGTATAAAGGATATAATGGCACCAACTTTTAGTATAAATCTAGCCTTTGGCTGAAACATAAAAGGGTGGTACCTTTGTTTGAATAGAATCTAAATAGAAATTACCGCCGTGCCCGTGCCTTCTACTTCTGCTCCCACCTCCACCGCCCGCAGCGTGAAAGATCTGCGCTTGGGTGAATCTGGTACTATCTGCTGCCTGAATGACCCCGAAATGGCTCTGAAACTGTTGGAAATGGGTTGCATTCCGGGCACAGAAGTGCGTCTGAATAGTAAGGCGCCGCTGGGGTGTCCCGTTACATTGGTGCTCGGCAATGGTGACTATACCTTGTCGCTGCGCATGAGCGAGGCCGCCACCATCATGTTGCGGGATTAGTACGAATAGGTAGGTAGATGGGTAGCGTTGATGTTACGATAACACGAGCGGGTGCCGGCGTGTCGGCAACTACATTGGAGGCAGCTTCGCCGAGGCTGCCGGGCACTCTCACGCGCATTGCGCTGATTGGAAACCCCAACTCCGGCAAATCGTCTTTGTTCAATCAGCTCACCGGCCTCAACCAAAAGGTAGGGAACTTTCCGGGAGTAACGGTGGACCGCAAAACCGGCGTAGCGCAAATTACGCCCCTGTTGCGCGCCGAAATCATTGACCTGCCGGGCACGTACTCGCTCTACCCCAAAAGCCTCGATGAGCGGGTAATTACCGACCTGCTCTACGATAGAACCTCGGCCCAATATCCAGACTTTGTGGTGGTAACGGCCGATGCCAGCAATTTGCGGCGCAATCTGTTGTTGTTCAGTCAGCTAGCCGATTTGGGCCTGCCCGCTGTGCTGGCCCTCAACATGATGGATACAGCCGAGCAGCACGGTATTAAGATAGATGTGGCGGCGTTGCAGCAGGAAGTAGGCGTACCCGTCATCCCCATGAATGCCCGCAAAGGTATTGGCGTGGCCGCTCTCAAGATTGTGATGGGCCAGCAGTTAGCCGCTCCTACCGTGCGTTTCTACGAGCCTAGTGAGGAGCTGCTGCCCATGATCCGGCAGATTCGCTATTATTTCAATCTGCACAATGATTATCTGGCGCTGCACTACGCGCACCAGTACCAGCGCATCAATTTCCTGACTGCCGACGAGCAGGCCTACATTGGGGAGCTGGTGCAACAGTACGGTTTCGAGCCTACCGCGCAGCAAGCCCAGGAAACCATTGACCGCTACGCCCGCATCAACGAGCTGCTACTGAACGTGGTAGAGGTGACGCGCACTGAGGAGGCTGAGCCTTACAGCAACCGCATCGACCGGGTGCTGACGCATAAAGTGTGGGGCTACCTCATTTTCTTCGGTGTGTTGTTCCTGATGTTTCAGGCTGTGTTTGCCTGGGCCAGCTACCCCATGGAGCTAATTGACGAGGGGGTAGCCTGGATCAACCAACTGGTGCAAACCAACTTTGAGGGGCCGCTTATCAGCTTGCTCACCGAGGGCGTATTGGCTGGCCTGGGCGGTGTGTTGATCTTCATTCCGCAGATTGCGCTGCTATTTGCCTTCATTGCCGTACTCGAAGAAACTGGCTACATGGCCCGCGTCACGTTCATGATGGACCGCATCATGCGCAAGTTCGGGCTAAACGGCAAAAGCGTGGTACCGCTGATTTCGGGAGTGGCATGCGCCGTGCCGGCTATTATGAGCGCCCGCACCATCGAGAACTGGAAAGACCGCATCATCACCATTTTCGTCACGCCGCTGATGTCGTGCTCGGCGCGTATTCCGGTATACACCGTGCTCATTGGGTTGGTGGTACCCGATGTGCCGGTGCTGGGCATTTTCAACCTGCGGGGTATTGCTCTCATGGGTTTGTACCTGCTAGGATTTTTTGCGGCTATTCTGTCGGCATTGGCCATGAAGTTTCTGCTCAAAACCCGTGAGCGGAGCTACTTTATTATGGAGTTTCCGGTGTACCGCTGGCCGCGTTGGAAAAACGTGGGCATCACCATTGTGGAGAAGGTGAAAACCTTTGTGTTTCAGGCGGGTAAGGTGATTGTTGCTATTTCTGTTATCCTGTGGGTGCTGGCCTCTTATGGCCCCGGCGACCAACTGGCCCAGGCAGAGGAACAGGCACGCGCAGTAGCCACTCAGCAACAGCTCTCCGCCGAAGAAACTGAAAACGCGGTGGCTTCGGCTAAGCTCGAAAGTTCCTATGCGGGTACAATCGGGCACCTGTTGGAGCCCGGCATCCGCCCGCTGGGCTTCGACTGGAAAATCGGGATTTCGCTGATTACATCCTTCGCGGCCCGTGAAGTGTTTGTGGGCACCATCTCCACTATCTATAGCGTAGGGCAGGATGCCGACACGCGCACCATTCAGCAGAAGCTTGCCACCGCCCGCGACAGCCAAGGCCAACCATTTTTTACGCCTGTACGCGCCTTGTCACTGCTGGTATTCTACGTATTTGCTATGCAGTGCATGAGCACGCTGGCCGTTACCTACCGCGAAACCAAAGGCTGGAAGTGGCCCATCCTGCAAGCTGTATACATGACGGGCCTAGCTTACGGGGCTTCGCTGCTAGTGTATCAGTTGGGATCGTAATTGGTGAAGTTATAAATAACCCAATGGCTGTCATCCTGAGCGCAGTGAAGGATCTTATGACGTGTGAACGACAGGCGTCATAACGACCCCGTTCTTACCGTCATAAGGTCCTTCGCTGCGCTCAGGATGACAGCCATTGGGTTATTTATAACTTCACCATTTCACCCCTACCTCCCCACCAAAAATACCGCGGGCTGCTTATGAATCTCGGGAAAGCCGTGCTTCTTCCAGCCAGCTACCGTATCGGTGCGCACGTATTCGTTGGGTGCTGTGAGGCTGGCCGCAATGCACAGGCGGGTAGAGGGCTGCAACTGCTGTAGTAAATCTTCCAGAAGCTGCATGTTGCGGTAGGGCGTTTCGATGAAGAGCTGGGTTTGATGCTGGGCCAGGGCTACACGCTCCAGCTGCTTTACGGCGGCGGCACGCCGGCCCCGGTCGATGGGTAAGTAGCCGTGAAAAGTGAAGCTCTGCCCATTCATGCCAGAGGCCATCAGCCCCAGTAGCAGGCTGCTGGGGCCTACCAGTGGCACCACCCGAATGCCTAATTGGTGCGCCCGCCGGGCCAGCTCGGCTCCAGGGTCGGCTACGCCGGGGCAACCTGCTTCGGAGAGCACACCTGCATCCTGGCCTGCCGCCACCGGTGCCAGTGCTGCCTGAATCTGTGCTTCCGTACTGTCTTTGTCAATCACCGTGAGGCGCAGATCCTCAATAATCTGCTCGGGTGCTACCTGCTTGATGAAGCGCCGCGCCGTGCGGGCATTTTCGACTAGAAAATACCGCAGCGCAGCAATCTGCGCGGGCACCTGAGCCGGCAACACCTGCGTGGCCGTATCGTCGGCCAGCACGGTAGGGAGGAGGTAGAGCGTACCGGAAGTCAAGGGAAAGTTGAGAATTAAAAAGTAAAACAGAGTGCGGTACGAGGGGCCGAATGCATAGGCAAGGTGGGGGCTTATAGCTACTGTGAGTACCTATACGTGGTTCAGCCTGCCTACCCTTGCCTACCCTCCTTGCTTCACAAAGGCCTCTACCAACTCAAATACCTGATCAGGTTCCTCGGCGTGCACCCAGTGGCCGGCGTTGGGAATGGTGGCAATGTGGCTATTTGGAAACAGGGCCGGAATGCCGTGCAGCTTGTCCTCAGGCGTGATATAATTGGAGCGGCCTCCGTTGATGAACAGGGTAGGCTTCAGGAAAGGCGTATCGCTCGTGATTTCCTCGCCAATCTGTGCCATTTCGGCATCTAATACAGCCAAGTTAGGACGCCAGGCGAAGGAGTTGTCCTCGCGGCGGTAGAGGTTTTTAAGCAGAAACTGCCGGACATCGGGCTGCGGAATATGCTGAGCCAGTGCTTCATCGGCCGCTTGGCGGGAAGTGCAGGTGGTGAAATCAACCGCGTGCAGACCAGCCAGAATATCATCCTGATGGCGCATATCCGAAAAAGCAGGTGCAATATCTACCACCACGGCCTGCGCCAGGTAATCGGGGTGGTCGAGGGCGAAGCGCATGGTAACTTTGCCGCCCATGCTGTGGCCCATCAGGGTAGTGCGGTCGGCGGGGAGCTGTAGCTGCTCGAATAGCTTACGCACGTCTTCGCTCATCAGCTCGTAGGTATGCTCGGGCGCGTGCGGCGAGCGGCCGTGGTTGCGCAAATCTACCAGTACTACGCGGTAGTGCTCGGCCCAACGCCGGGCCAGCGTTTGCCAGTTATCGAGGGTGCCAAAGAGGCCGTGCAGAATAACCAGGGTGCGCTCGCCCTGGCCCAGTTCGCGGTAGTGTAGTTGCATAGTGCCCGTAAAGGTCGGAAGAAGCTAGGTATTACGTCGGCAACGGCTCCAGAATAGCGCTGGGCAGCTCAATTTCAATGGTTGTGCCCTGTCCCTGCGCACTATGAATACGCAAGTGGCCGTGTTGCCGGGCCACAAAGGCACGGCACAATACTAGGCCCAGTCCGGTGCCCTCGCGCCGTTGCCAATGGGTAGGCTGCGCCACGGAGTTCGGGTGCAGCAGAGTGGCTACCTGGTCGGCTGGCATGCCAGGACCATTATCCGTACAGGTAAGCACCACAGCTGTAGAGCCGGCCACGGGGTAGGCGCCCAGCCGCACGATGCTACCCACCGGCGCAAACCGCAGCGCATTGCTCAGCACGTTGCGCAAAATGGTACGCGTCATGTTGTAGTCGGCATATAGCGTGAGCTGAGAGGGAACGTTGGTTAGCAATTGAATTTGCTTGGCCTGTGCAGTGGTCTGGTAGAGCTCCACAATTTCGGCAAATAGCTCAGTCACGGGCAGCGTCTCCGGCCGGAAGGTCAATTCTCCGTTCTGGTTCACGGCCCAGCTCAATAAGTTGTCGAGCAGGTGGTTGATGCTGCTTGTAGTTTGATGCACCAGGGTAGGCAGGCGACGTAAGCCGGCCTCGTCGCCGTTGTTGAGATAGAACTCAATCAATTTTGTGACGCCTGCAAGGGAAGTTACCGGCCCGCGCAAATCGTGCGCTACAATGGAGTAGAGACGGTCTTTGGAGGCCGCCATACGCTGCAATTCTGCCGTGGTTTCCTGTAAAGCCTGGTGGTTGCTGGAAAGCGCAGCCCTGCTGCGGCGTAGCTGTAAGTAAATAAAAGTGAAAGCGGCCAGGCCAGCAGCCAGAATGACGATGGTGATAATGAGTTGCCGATTGAGTAGGCGCTGCAATTCCTCGTTGGCGGTGAGGCGAGCAATCTGCTGTTCCTTATCCTGGGTTTCGTAGCGCTGCTGTAGCGCTGCTAGCGCCACCAACCGGTCGTGGTTGTTGATGGTGTCGTTGAGCAGTAGGTAGCGCTGCTGCCAGGCATAGCCCTGGGCAAAGTTGCCCCGCGCCGCCTCAATCTTAGCCAGCGTGCCATACGCATCGAGCAGGTAGGAAAATTGGCGGTGCGCGCGCGCCAGCTCCAACGCACGTGCGGCATGAACCTCTGCCTCGGCGGGGCGCTGACGAGCTAATAGCACGTGGCTTAGTTGCAGCAAAGTGCTGGTCTCCACTTTGGAGTTGTGTTGTTGCTGAGCTAGGCCCACGGCGTTGTGCAGTAGTCCTTCGGCTGTCGCATACTGCGCTATCGATTGATAGTATGTGCCCAAATTGGCCGTATACTGCGCCTGCGCCAGCACATCTTTGCTGCGGCGGGCCATCAGGAGGGCACGGTGTAGGTAGCGCAATGCCTGCTGGTTGCGGTGCATTGCTAATAGCAGTACGCCTACGTCGCCAAACAACGCAATCTGAGTAGCGTGTTGCACACCCTTGTGGTAGGCCAGCGCCAGTGCTGGCCGGTACAGGCGCCACATAGTGGCCGTATCGCCACGGGCCGAATGCACGCTGGCCATGTGGCAGTAGCTGCGCACAATGTTGTCGTAAGAATTGAACCGCCGGGCCAACGACATAGCCTGCTTATAGAGCGTGAGAGCGTATTGGCTGTCGCTGAGGTTGTTGTAGCACACGCCCAGGCTAAGCAGGCTCATCAGCTGCCCCCGCCGGTCGTGCAGCTGCCGGGCCAATGCAAGGGCTTGACGGCCGTAGACGATACCTTGCTCCGGGGCGTTGTTGTAGTGTTGCACGCACAGCGAATCCAGGAGACGCACGCGGTTGGTATCAGGCGGCAGAATGGCCAATAGCCGATGCATGCGCTGCACGGCCAGCGAGTCCTGGGCACGGGCAACCGAAACTCCGGTGGCACTAACTAGCAACAGGCAGAGCCATAGTTGCTTGAGTGAACCGGAGAATGACACAGCGTAGGGATAGAAATAGATGGAAGCCAGCAATCCTGGCCGAGTCTTTCATCAGCGGAGCAGTGGATTGCCGGTAAACAAAACGATAGAATTAAAATTCGTTTTTATTTCACAAAAAGCAAAACCACTGCCGACGCTGCTCCAAATGTGTGTTGCGTAGAAACTCGGCCAGTGGCGGTAAATCGGTCAGAATAGAGGTAATAGTAAGCGCCTCGCCGCTGGCCAGGTGCAGACGCACATACTCGTATTTATTCCAGAACACGTGCCGCGATACGCAGGTCACGTACTCCACTCGCACCAGATCGGTACGGCTGAAGGGAATACGCACCCGCTGCTCGTATACTTCTAGCCGGTTTTGCTTGGCATCGAATACCAGTGTGGTGCTGAAGTTGCGAGCGTAATATTGTGCGTGCAGCACCAGCGACGGCACCGAAAAGCCTAGTATAACGGCTCCCAGCGCTACCGCCAGCACCACCTCTACCACCGATAGTGTGCCCAGGTAGAAAAAGGACATCAGGAAGGGTAGCCCTACGCACAGGCATAGCAACGGCCAGAACAGTAGGTAAAACTGCCGTAAGAAGGTAGGCTGATAAACCTTGCTATTCTGGCTGAAAAAACTCGTGATAAACCGTAAGCCTACCACCATCACCAGAATGGCAAAGGTAGCTTCTAGTAGCGGCCGCAAAAAGGTCAGAAAGCGACTCATCTACCGAACAGTTATCCACGGTTCATCCGATGCGTGGGGGCGTAGCGTGCCAAACGGCGCGAGGTGCAGGCCATGCCGTTGAAAAACTGCCTGGGCTTTTTCCCTACCCTCCGGCGATACGCACACCAGCAAACCGCCCGAGGTTTGCGGGTCGCAAAGCCACTGACGCTGCTCGTCGGTAAGCGGGCCTACCTTATGGCCGTAGCTGGCCCAGTTGCGACTGGTGCCGCCGGGTACAGCGCCCTGTTGTCGGTAGGGCTCGGCAGCGGCTAGCAGCGGCACTTGCGCAAAATCGATTTCGGCGGTTAGGTTGCTACCCTCGCATACCTCAGCGAGGTGTCCTAGTAGGCCGAACCCCGTTACATCGGTCATGGCGCGTACGGTCTCCAGCTGACCCAGCTCCGCCCCTATGTTGTTGAGCTGCATCATCGACTGTGGCGCCAGGTGGGCGTCTTCGTCGCGCAGAATACCCTTTTTCTGCGCGGTGGTCAGCATCCCTACCCCCAGGGGCTTGGTAAGGTACAACTCGCAGCCAGCGGTGGCGGTATCGTTGCGCTTAAGCTGCGCAATATCCACCATGCCAGTGACGGCCAGACCGAAAATCGGCTCCGGCGAGTCGATGCTGTGGCCGCCGGCTAGTGGGATGCCCGCCTCGCGGCAAATGCTGCGGCTGCCTTCCATCACACGCTGGGCTACTTCGGGCACCAGCTTTTCTACGGGCCAGCCCAGCACGGCAATGGCTAGCACCGGCCGCCCACCCATGGCATACACATCGGAAATGGCGTTGGCCGAGGCAATGCGCCCAAAATCGTAGGCATCATCCACGATGGGCATGAAAAAATCGGTGGTGCTGATGAGCGCCTGCCCGTTGCCAATGTCGTATACGGCCGCGTCGTCGCGGGAGCCGTTGCCTACTAGTAGCTTATCGTCGTGGGGCTGGGCAATGGTGGTGTGCAGGATCTGGTCGAGCACGGCAGGCGCAATCTTGCAGCCGCAGCCCGCGCCGTGGCTGTATTGGGTAAGACGAATTTGGTCGGGGGTGGGTTCAGGAGTATTCATAAGATTATTGGTCATTATTGCAGGTCGAGCCATATCCGATGACCTCCCCATGACTTATAATGCGCTTTTTGTGTTAAATCAGAGTTACTCAGTTGTAATATGCTGCCATCAATCCGCTGCATTTTTAAGCTAAGTTGAGCGTTGTACATTGTGAAGCCACTGACGTTTAGCAGACAAGTAGAATGGGCGGGCAACGTAAAAACGAGCTTCTTGTCTTGCTGCTGCGTGACGAGCGTATCTGTTAACTGTCGCACTATCCTGTAAGAGGGGTTATACAGATGCGGCGCATATTGCAGATAAGAGGCTTGCAACTCCCTATCGTCTGATTTACTTAAGTAAATGACAACGGGATGATTGCTAGTGTTTCGGATGAATGCAAGGAGCGGGAATGAACAACCTGCTAATAGTAACAACGCACATACGTAAACTATTCTGCTGCGTGAATAGATGTTATGCATAACCTTACATTAGTTTCGTAGCCGCCAGCACCAGCTCCGCATTCACCACTGGGTCGCAAGTATCAGAAACAACGCGCGTAAATTTTCTACCTTCCAGCCCGTAGCTGTAAGTTTTATCATAATAATCCAGCACCAAGCTCACCATCTTCTCCATGTCGTCGTCGCCGATGGCGGCCAGGGCTTCTTTAGTAGCCAGCCCGCCCAGCCGCTTGCGAATGCGCAGCACAGCAGTAGCCAGCGCGCCGGCATCGTGGCGGCCGTATTCTTCGGCCAACTTGCGTACCCGTACCGCCCTCGGAATTTCTAGCACCACCAACGGCGCTTCCTGCAGTTGAGTGAACAACGGTGGCGGAATATGCACGCCGCCGATGGTGCGGCTCTCATCCTCTACCCAGGCAGGTAGGGTAGGGGGTAGGGCGGCTACCAACAGGGCTAAGTCGTTTTCGAACTGCTCTTGGGTAGGCTGGGCGGGCTGTCCGATACTGCCAAACGCCGAGCCCTTGTGGTGCGCTACGCCTTCCAAATCTAGCGTAGCCTCACCGCGGGCGGCTAGCTGCTGTAGCACGTCGGTTTTGCCGGAGCCCGTGAGGCCGCCCAGTACGCGCAACGGTCGGGACTCCGTGAACTGCGCCAAGGCCCAGCGGCGGTAGTCCTTGTAGCCTTTATCAAGCAGCTCTACCCGAAAACCAGCCAGCTCCAAGAGCCATTGCACGGCCCCGCTGCGCATGCCGCCCCGCCAGCAGTGCAAGCGCACGGCCCGGCCGGGCGCTATTTTCTGCGCCTGCTTCACCATCTGGCTCATCTTCGGCCCAAACAAATCCAGCCCCAGCAGCACGGCACGCTCCTGGTTGATCTGCTTGTAGGTGGTGCCAATGCGCGCCCGCTCCTCATCCGAAAACAACGGAAAGCTCACCGCCCCCGGAATGTGCCCCTGGGCAAACTCAGTAGGCGCCCGCGCATCCAGAATAGGTAGGTCTTCGGGTAGTTGCAAAAAGTCGGGTAGGGCGAGGCGGGGCATGCTTTCGATTAAATAAGTAAGAATGAATAATTAAAAGGGTAGGAGCGAATGAAAACGGCTTGCTATGAGGTCCGCTTTTCAACTCTAATTATTCATTCTTACTTGTTTAACTGCCGTCGGTACAGCTGAATCGTATTCTCCAGGCCCAGATACAGCGCGTCGCAGATGAGGGCGTGGCCAATGCTGACTTCGGCTAGGCCAGGTAGGTGTTGGTGGAGATAGGCAAGATTATCGAGGTCGAGGTCGTGGCCAGCGTTGAGGCCTAGGCCCAGCTCCTGGGCCAGTTCGGCGGCTTGGCGGTAGGGCGCTAGGGCGGCGGCAGGATTAGTGGCGTAACCGCTGGCGTAGGCTTCGGTATACAGCTCAATGCGGTCGGTGCCGGTGTCCACGGCGGCCTTCACCATAGCCGGATCGGGGTCGAGGAAAATGCTGACGCGGCAGCCTAGCGCCTTCAGCTCCTGCACTACCCCAATCAGGTAGGCTTGGTGCTTGATGGTGTCCCAGCCAGCGTTGGAGGTAATGGCATCGGGCGCATCAGGAACCAGTGTCACTTGCTCGGGGCGCACCTCGCGCACCAGATCCAGAAAATCGGGGGTAGGATTGCCCTCCACGTTCAGTTCCGTCGTTACTACGTGCTTTAGGTCGCGCACGTCCTGGTAGCGCACGTGGCGCTCGTCGGGGCGCGGGTGTACGGTGATGCCCTCGGCGCCAAACCGCTCACAATCACGGGCAGCCTGGAGCAAGTCGGGACGGTTGTGGCCCCGCGCATTCCGCAGCGTGGCGATTTTATTTATGTTTACGCTTAGCTTCGTCATCAGAAAAAAGAAGAAATACGAGTATACAACCCATCGTAACCGGCCAAAGTTACGTTTTGCCCGCGTAGCGGTCCACGGATTCGTCTGGCCGCTACCTCACCCACTGTCATTCCTTATTCCTCCCAAAAAATGGCTCTGAAAGAAACCATCGACGCCGATATTAAAAAGGCCATGCTGGCCAAAGACAAAGTGCGCCTAACCACGCTGCGCAGCATCAAATCTCAGATTTTGCTGGCCGAAACCGCCGAGGGCGCCCACGGCGCGGCCCTCACCCCGGCCGACGAAATCAAGCTGCTCACCAAATCTGCCAAGCAGCGCCGCGAAGCCGCCGACACCTACCAGAAGCAGTTCCGCTCCGATCTGGAAGAAAACGAACTGGCTGAGTTGGCTATCATTGAAGAGTACCTGCCCCAACAGCTTTCCGAAGCGGAGCTGGTAGGCCGCCTCACCGAAATCATCCAGCGTGTGGGCGCCACCGGACCCTCCGACCTAGGCAAGGTGATGGGCATTGCGGCCCGCGAGCTGTCCGGCCAAGCCGATGGCCGCCTGATTTCCCAAACCGTCGGCCACCTGCTTAACAATACAAATTTTTAAAGTTGTGAAGTGGTGAGTTTGTGAATAGGCAAGCATCTGTCATTTTGAGTGTCTGTCATCCTGAGCTTGCGAAGGACCTTCTCACGCGTGAACGACAAGCGCAACAACGACTCGTTCATGCGTGAGAAGGTCCTTCGCAAGCTCAGGATGACACGCGCTTTTTAAAAATCACAATTTCACCACTTCACCATTCCACTCCCATGTCTGGCCTTGATATTCTGCTGCTAATTCCGTTGGGGGTAGGGGCCGTGAAGGGCTTCCGGCGCGGATTGGTGCTGGAGGCGGTTTCGCTACTGGCCTTTGTGCTGGGCGTAATTGGCGGCTTGGCCCTGCTGCACGATGTGATTCCGCTGGTGCGTCACTATGTGGGTGAGGCTTTCGGCATGTTGCCACTGGTAGCGTTTCTGCTGGTGTTTGTGCTCATCATGTGGGGCGTGCACCTGCTGGGTGGTTTCATCCGAACGGCCGTACATTTGACACCTTTAGGCATGCTCGACCACCTACTAGGCGGCGTAGCCGGCCTGCTGAAGTGGTTGCTAGGTCTGAGCTTGCTGATCTACGGACTTTCGCTCTCGGGCATCTCTCTGCTCTCGCCCCAACTCGTGGACGATTCACAGGTACTACCCGTGGTGCAACGCGCTACGCCACTGGCTTTGCAAGTGGTAGCATGGGTGATGCCCTTCGCCGGTACCCTGCTGGCAAAACTTCGGGGCGTGTTTTAGGTTAAAAGGTAAAATTGTGAGTTTGTGAAGTTGTAAAATAGCATAGCAGCTAACAAGCGCCTGTTTTTTACAAATTCACAAGCTCACCACTTCACCGGATGCGCCTGCTGCTGCTCGACAACTTCGATTCCTTCACCTACACCCTGCGCGACTACCTGTGCCAGGCCGGGGCCGAGGTGCAGGTAGTGCGCAACGACGTGCCGCTGGCTGCCATCCGGCAGCTCGACTTCGAGGGCATCGTGTTGTCGCCGGGGCCGGGCGTACCGGCAGCGGCCGGTGTGATGCCGGCCGTTATCGAATTCTACCACCAGCACATGCCCATGCTGGGCGTGTGCCTGGGCCACCAAGCGCTGGGCGAGTTCTTCGGGGCGAAGCTGGGACGAGCCACCCGGCCCATGCACGGCAAGGTGTCTGAGGTGCGGTGGGTAGGGGAGGCAGAACCCCTGCAAATGGGTTTGCCCGCACAAGTAGCTGTCACGCGCTACCACTCGTTGGTGCTGCGGGACTTACCACCTGCCTTGCAACCATTGGCCCATACCACAGACTCTACTCAGGAGCTAATGGCCTTTCGCCATGCTACGTTGCCCATTCGCGGCGTGCAGTTTCATCCCGAGGCTCTGCTGACCACCCACGGCGGCGCCATGCTTCGCAATTGGGTCAAGTATTGTATCATTGCAAAGAACGGTGGGGTAGAAGTTCCACTTACCGACTACACTATCCTTTGAGACGATGGAGCTGCAGATCAAGGAACGTAATCATTTTCAATACATTGACGAAGGGAGCGGCGAGGTTCTGCTGTTGCTGCACGGCCTATTCGGTGCGCTCAGCAACTGGCACGACGTGGTAGACGGCTTCCGCAACGACTACCGCGTCATCATTCCCCTACTCCCCATCTACGACATGCCCCTGCTGAAGGCCGGCGTGCCGGGCCTGGTGAACTTTGTAGAGGATTTCCTGGCCGAACTGGGCCTAACGGAGCCCATGACGTTGCTCGGCAACTCGCTGGGGGGGCACGTGGCGCTAGTCTACACGCTGCATAACCCTACCCGCGTGGGGCGGTTGGTGCTTACAGGTAGCAGTGGCCTGTTCGAGGATTCGATGGGCAGCTCTTTCCCCAAACGTGGCAATTATGACTTCGTGCAGCAGCGGGTAGCTTACACCTTCTACGACCCCACCATTGCCACCAAGGAACTGGTAGATGAAGTATTCAACGTCACAAACTCCAACGCGAAGTGCCTGCGCATCATTAGTATTGCGCGGTCAGCGCAGCGCCACAACCTAAGCAAGGAACTGCATAATATTCAAATGCCGGTGCTGCTGGTATGGGGGCTGAACGATACCATCACGCCACCCATGGTGGCGCACGAGTTCTACCGGCTACTACCCCAGGCGGAGCTACGCTTCCTCGACCACTGCGGCCACGCTCCTATGATGGAGCGCCCAGCAGCATTTAATCAGCTACTTCGCCAATTTCTCTATCGAACCCAACCCCAACCTGTCGATTAATTACGTATTATACCAAAACGAACGGCCGGGCTTCAGAAATAAGAGAATGCCCGGCCGTTCCGTTTACTGCCCGCGTTGCTTTCCCTACCTCTGATCAGTTCTTCCCGCCGATGCTTTCGATGACAGCCGAAGACTTACTAAATCAAATGATTCCGCCGCTCAAGGTGTCGGATACCGCTGGGAAAGCCGCCAAGTGGTTGGAAGAATTCCATGTGAGCCAGCTGCCCGTTTTGGATGGCCGCCACTATATAGGCTTGGTAACCGACAGCGACGTAACCAATTACGAGCATCCTGCACATCAGCTGGCTGTCCTACCCTTGGGCTATGCTACCGCCTACGTGCAGCGCCACCAGCATTTCTATAATATCATGGAAGCAGCCGTACAACATAAGATTCAACTCGTGCCCGTGCTCAACGACCAGCGCGAGTACCTAGGCGTTGTCACCATTAGTGATGTGCTGGCCGCCTTCGGGCAAAGCCTCGATGTAGCTGGGCGCGGCGGTATTCTGGTGCTGTCGATGAATGAGCGCGACTACTCCTTGTCGCAGATCAGTCGCTATGTAGAGGAAAACAACGCCAAAATTCTCAGCGCCCACGTGGCGCAGGATGAAGAGGATAGCTACAAGATTCGGCTTACGCTGAAGCTCAATACGCCCCAGATTCAACGCATCGTGGCTACGCTTGAGCGGTTTGGCTTTGTGATTACAGCGCAGTTCAGCGGGGCCGAAGACACAGTGCCGGAAGACCAAGAGCGCTACGATGCGCTGTTGAAATATTTGAGCTTGTAGCCAGGGCAAAGCATAGCCGCAAAAAAGGCAGTAGCTTGCGCTACCCCTGACGAGCACCCGGCGGCCTGATTGTTGATGTGGAGCCGCACCCAGTGGCTTGGCAGTGGCAAATGCTATTACCTGCTGGCTACATAGCCCCTTCTCCGACTTTTTACCTCAACAACAGTTGCTGGCTTGCTTACTTGCCCTTCTATTGAGTTGGCTACCAGTACCAGCCCCTGCCAGCTCCCTACCCGATACTACCCGGGCTACCATAGGTAGCGATAGTACGCTCCGGGCACAATGCCCTGGCTATACACGGGTGCGGGTAGAGCAGGTGCTGTTTGTGGGCAACGCCAAGACCAAAGAGCGTATTCTACGCGCCGAGCTGGATTTTCGGGAGGGCGACTCGCTGTCTGTAAATAACCTAGGGAAGCGCCTCGAGGCCAATCGACGACGCATCTATAATCTGCAGCTTTTCCATGAGGTGGCCCTGCAGATGGTATGCCGAGATGGTAGCATCACTGTGCTGTTTGGCATGCAAGAGCGGTGGTATACATTTCCGGTACCCATTTTTTCGCTGGCCGACCGTAACTTCCGGTCGTGGGCCAACCGTCCCGACCGTTGGCGCCGGGTAGACTACGGTATTCATCTTACTCGTAATAACTTTCGGGGCCGCAACGAGCAATTGATAGCCAATTTGCAATTAGGCTTCAATCGCAAATACGAACTGTTTTATGAGGCCCCCGGTTACGGCAGGCGTCGTCGGTTGGGGCTAGGCCTAGCCGCCTCCTATTACCAAAGCCGCGCTCTGGACTATGCCACGGTGCAGGACCGCCTGGTAAACTACCGCGCGGAGAATGGTTTCGCCTTACAGCGGCAGTATTTTCTGGCCGGGTTGCGCTGGCGCCACACCGTGCAACGCCTGTCAGCTTTCGATGTGTCGTATCACCACGAACATGTGGCGCTAGAGGTGACGCAGCTTAACCCTAACTATTATTTGGGTAGCAACCGCCGTGATTATCTCGACTTTACGCTGAGCACTACTCTGAATCAGCGTAACACCTTTGCCTACCCTCTTACGGGCCGCTTCGTGCAGCTGATGGCCAGCCAACGGGTATTCCTGCGCTCGGGTAGTCCCAGCATCACTACCCTGTATGGTACGTACGCTCGCTACCTGTCGCTGGGGCATGGGTTTTACTACAGCGTGGGCGTACAAGCACGCGCCCGGTTTGCCCAGCGCATTGCCTACCCCGACAATCACGCTTTCGGCTACGAGTCCTTGGTGCGAGGCTACGACGCCTACGTAATAGACGGGCGGTATTACGGCTTGGCTCGGCAGGGGCTATCGTATCGCCTACTCGATTTAGGCCGCCTACGCCTCCACGGTATCGCCAATCCGAAAGTCAACAGCATTCCGCTGGTTTTTTATTTGAATACCTTTACCGACGCGGGTTACGTACTAGGGCGCGCTGCCGTGGCAGAGCGTTTTCAGAACCAGCTACCCAATCAACTGCTAGCATCAGCAGGCATCGGGCTGCATCTGGTAACGTACTACGACTGGGTATTCACAGCAGAGTATACTCTCAATGGTCGGGGCGAAACCGGCTTTTTCTTCCGTACATCCTTTCCTATTTGATAAAGCAGGGTAGGGATGTTCACAAATGAGCATCATCTATGAAAATTGCTATTCTAGGTAAACCGTTCAATGATGAAGCCGCACCATATTTGCAGGCATTGCTTAATGATCTAGCCGATCGTCAGGCTGAGGTACTGATTGAAACACGATTTTGCGACTACCTGCGCGAACACCTGCAGATACCCGGTAATACAACGTGTTTTCAGCGTGGCGATTCTCTGCAGGGCGTGCAGTTTGTCCTCAGCATCGGGGGCGACGGCACCTTACTTGACACTTTAACTTACGTAGGTAGCCTAGAAATTCCGATTCTAGGTATCAATACTGGGCGACTAGGCTTCTTGGCCACCATCAATCCCGAGCGAATTGCGCAGGCTTTAGATGCGCTATTCAAAGGTCATTTCATCATCGAAGAGCGTAGCCTGATCAGGGTAGACACTGACCCCGAAGTCTTTAGTGGCATCAATTTTGGGCTCAACGAGTTTTCTATTTTGAAGCGCGACACTTCATCTATGATTGTGGTGCACACATACATCGATGGCGAATACTTAAATTCCTATTGGGCCGATGGCCTGATTGTGTCGACGCCGACTGGTTCTACGGGATATTCACTGAGCTGTGGGGGCCGGTTATGTTGCCACAAACCAACAATTTTGTCATTGCTCCCGTATGTCCGCACAACCTGAATGTTCGGCCACTCATCGTACCCGATGAGAGCGTGATTTCATTTGAGATAGAAGGGCGTAGCAACAACTTTCTACTCTCGCTGGATTCACGCTCCGTCACCGTCGATGCTGGCATTCAGATAGCCGTGCGCCGCGAAACCTTCAACGCGCATTTGGTAAAGCTGAACCACGTTAACTTTTTGAGCACTTTGCGTAGTAAGTTGAACTGGGGGTTAGACCGCCGTAACCCAGCTGGCATTCCGGTCTGAAACATTGATAAATAATTATTTTTGTTTTTTAAGTTCCTCGTAACCTCTACTTTTGTTGTTGATTACAACTGCGCCCTAACGGTTTTGTCACATTTCTTCTGGACCTGCATATCATAACTTTCGCTTACTTATGAAGCAACTCTTCACTCACACGCTGGCTTCACTACTGCTCATGGGGCTGGTAGCTACCCAAGCCAACGCGCAACAGTTCAGCAAGCGGAAGCAATATAACTCCATTGGGCTAAGCCTGAATGCGATGAACTATTTCGGTGACATTGTACCGAAAACCAGCCTACCCAGCTTCCGTGCCGCAGCTACGCGCCCGAACGTTGGCATATACTATATGCGGCGCTTCTCCCCGCGTTTTTCCGGGAAGGCTGCCTTAAGCTATGGTCGTATTTCCGGTGATGACTCCAAAACGGCTGATCCAAACGGCGCCGAATCGCGCTACCGCTACAACCGGAACATGAATTTCCGCAATGATATTGTGGAACTATCCGGTATGGCAGTTTTCGATTTGATCGAGAACCGCAACAACTACCTGAAGCGCCCCGACTTTGTTCCCTACCTCACAGCTGGTGTTGCTGTATTTCGCCATAATCCAAAAGGCGCCGATGCCAATGGAAACTACGTGAACCTACAACCATTGCAAACGGAAGGTGTAGACTACAGTCTTACGCAGTTTGCTATACCATTTGGTGGTGGTGTTCGTTACCGGATAAATAAAAGCTTTGATATTGGGCTGGAGTTAATCACCCGCAAGACTTTTACCGACTACCTAGATGATGTGAGCGGCACATACGCAGATCCTAGCACCTTAGCTCCTGGTGCTGCTCAATACTTCGGGTACGGTATTACGAACAGTATCCGAAATGGTACGAATGATTTTCCTGGCTTCACCGCGGATGACGCTCGCCGTGGTAAGGATGGGAACGATTGGTATACTACCTTAGGGGTTACCGTCAACTACATTCTTGCTCCTCGCGTAAAGAACCCCAAATTCCGCTAGCCTATGCAACTTAGGCTGGCTACTTTTGACACAGCCCGCCTAAATGTTTAAATCGCACCTCTTCAAAACGCTCCTTACCTGTGGTATACCGGTAGGGAGCGTTTTTTTTGCCGCTACCGCCGCGGCCCAGAATACTAGTGAGTTGGGTATTGGCGTCGGTGGCGCCGTCTACCGCGGTGAAGTTGCTACATCATATCAATTCCGCAACAATCGACCGGCCATAACCGCTTTTTACCGAAAAGACATTACCAATCCGGTTACGCTGCGAGGAGGCCTTACTTATGGTATGCTGCGTGCCGACGATATCAACCAAAAAGGCGACAATGACGCGCCACTGCCTTTGCCTGGATACAGGCAAGCCGGACTAAAAGGGGGCTTATTGGAAGCTTCTGCCATAGTGGAGTATAATTTTTTCGACTACCATAATCGAAAAGATAAAATTCACTTCACCCCTTATTTATTCGCCGGTATTGCTGGATTTTATGCCAATACCCGCGTCAGCACAGCTAATGCGTCGTTGGCACCAGTAATAGACAGGAGCGGGTCAATGCTGGGCTTTGCTATTCCGGCCGGGGTAGGGATAAAATATGCTATTTCACCGCGGTGGAATTTAGGCGCAGAGGTTGGTGCTCGTAAGACCTTTACGGATAATCTAGATCACCTGAGCACGAAAAACACGCAGCTTAATGCCAGCTCTGAGCGCGATTTGTTAATCAACCGGCATACGCAGGATTGGTATTTCTATAATGGTATCAGCCTTTCTTACACATTCTACAAGATTCGCTGTCCTGAAGGGCAGTAAATAAATAGGGTATAAGACCGGGCATCTAATTGTAAAGGGAGGGTATGCAACCATTTGCGTAACTTGCAGCCTCCTATACGCAAAGAACAACAATGACCGCTCGGTCCGAAATTGACCTTCAGAGATTACCCGCTCACGTTGCCGTCATTATGGATGGCAACGGCCGCTGGGCCAAAAAAAAAGGTGGCTTACGCATCTTTGGGCATCAGAGTGCCATTACAGCTGTGCGCGAAACGGTAGAAGCCGCTGCAGAGTTAGGCATACGATTTCTAACGCTTTATGCGTTTTCCACCGAAAACTGGGCGCGTCCGGCGCATGAGGTAACAGCCCTGATGCAACTGCTAGTACATACCATTCGGCAGGAAACGCCCACTCTGTTGAAAAATGGGGTAAGGCTGCAAGCAATCGGTCAGCTGGATAGCCTGCCTAGAAGCTGCCAAAAAGAACTGGCTGAAGCCATCGAGCTAACGCAAAAGGGCGAACGTACCACGTTGGTCTTGGCGTTAAGCTACAGTGGTCGGTGGGACTTAGTACAGGCCACTCGCCGCCTGGGTGCCGATGTAGCAGCTGGCAAGCTTAGTGCTGCAGAGGTAACAGAACAAACTATCACCGGGTATCTGAGTACCGCCACAATGCCGGATCCGGAACTACTAATCCGGACAAGTGGAGAGCAACGCATCAGCAATTTTTTGCTATGGCAACTAGCTTATACTGAGTTATATATAACAGATTTGCTTTGGCCGGATTTTCGGAGAGAGCACTTTTATGAGGCTATCCGCGAATATCAGCGCCGCGAAAGGCGTTTTGGGAAAACCAGTGAGCAGTTAACCGTTTCGTAATTTCTTCGAATGACTTCTTTTTTCAACCAGCTTCGCTGGCTAGCTGTGCTATTAGTGTTGTTCGGCGGTGCTGCGGTTGGCACTCCTGCACAGGCACAAACTGCCCCTCCTAATGATGGAGCAGAACACTTCGTGCTGGGTGGTATTACAGTGAGCGGAGCACGTTACTTGGATAACAATACGCTGATTGCACTGACAGGTTTAAAAATAGGTGACCCAATTGCCATTCCAGGCGAAGAAATTGGTAAGGCTATTCGCAAACTGTGGGATCAGGGCATCCTAGGCGACGTGAGTGTGTCGACCACGAAGATTGAAGGCAACAAGATTTTCCTTGATTTTAATCTGAAGGAACGGCCCCGCTTATCGCGCTTTGAGTTTACGGGTATTGGTAAAGGTCAGGCGGATGAGCTAAAGAATAAGATCAAGCTGATTCGCGGAAAGGTAGTAACAGATGCCTTGCTCAACAACACACGCACGCAGGTTAAGAAGTTCTACACCAATAAGAGCTACCTTGATGTGAAGGTAAATATCACGCAACGGCCCGATTCGGCTCTGTCGAACAGCGTGGTATTGGTAATTAACGTGGATAAAGGCGATAAGATAAGAGTGCGTGATATTGCCTTTGAAGGGAACGAGGCTTTCTCGGACCGGAAGCTGAAGGGTAAGCTCAAGAAGACAAAGGAGAAGAAGCCTTACAAGCTACTGACCTCTGGCAAATTTCAGCGGACAGAGTATGAGGAAGACAAGCAGAAACTGCTCGATTTCTACAACGCTCAGGGCTATCGTGACGCCATTATTGTCTCGGATACACTGATTCGGAAGGATGATGGGCTGGCGCTACGTATCACAGTAGATGAAGGTCCTAAATACTACTTCCGCAACATTACTTGGAGCGGCAACTATCTCTACGATGATAAGACGTTAGCTTCGGTGCTGGGCATCAAGGAGGGTAGCGCGTACAGCAAAGAAACGCTGGACAAACGCCTAAACTATAACCCAACTGGTCAGGATATCACCTCACTCTACATGAACGACGGCTACTTGTTTTTCAGCATCGAGCCGGTAGAAACGAAGATTGAGGGTGACTCGATTGATATCGAGATGCGTATTAATGAAGGTGTGCAGGCGCGGGTGAAAGACATCAACATTGCCGGTAACACCAAAACCAGTGACCACGTCATTCGGCGAGAAATTCAAACCTTGCCGGGCGATAAATTCAACCGTGAATTGCTGATTCGTACGCAGCAACGGCTGTCTGGTCTGGGCTATTTTGACCCAGAGAAGGTAGGGATGAACCCTGTACCCAATCCGGCGGATGGTACTGTAGATATCAATTACACAGTGGCAGAAAAGCCCTCTGACCAAATCACCTTGTCGGGTGGCTGGGGTGGCTATGCAGGCTTTATTGGTACAGTAGGTTTGGTATTTAATAACTTCTCGCTGCGCAAGGCTGGTACGCTTAGCAACTGGCGGCCCGTGCCGGCTGGCGATGGTCAACGCTTAGCACTCAACGTGCAAGCCAACGGTCTGCAATACCAGGCGTATTCATTCTCTTTCACGGAACCGTGGCTGGGTGGTCGTAAGCCCAATTCGTTCTCGTTCAGCTTGAACAAGACGATTTCACGTTTCGGCACCAGCTTTGACCCTACCACCGGGCAATTTATCAAGTCGAACAGCGCTTCGATAGCCTTGGGCCGACGCCTGCGCTTCCCGGATGATTACTTTACGCTCAGTAATTCGATTTCGATAACGCAGTATAAGTTTCAAAACTATCCGCTGAACATTCGGAACAGTGCAGTGTCGGAGCTGACGACAGGTGATGCCAATAACTTTGTATTTAACACCACATTAGCCCGCAATAGCATCGACAATCCGACGTACACGCGGCGCGGCTCTTCGCTGTCACTGTCGTTGTCGCTGACGCCGCCGTATTCCTTATTCCCTGGAGCGCACCCCAACTCCACGCAATGGTTGGAATACCATAAGTGGATGTTCGATGCCTCGTGGTTCACGCCACTAGTAGGCAAGTTGGTTCTCAACTCGCGTGCTCACTTCGGTTTCCTAGGGGCATACAACAGCAACCGCGCCTTGGGGCCATTCGAGCGCTTTAAACTGGGTGGTTCGGGCCTGGGTTATGGTGGGGCCGCCAACTTCATTGTGGGTACCGAATACATCGGTCTGCGGGGCTACGCTGACCCGAACGACCAAGAGGCCATTCCGACGGCACAACAAGCTGATAACGGTGGTATAGCCTACAATAAGTTTGTAATGGAAATGCGTTATCCAGTGTCGTTGAACCCGGCCGCTACGGTTTATGTTCTGGGCTTTGCGGAGGCTGGTAACGCGTTCAATACTTATTCGCAGTACAACCCTTATAAGCTGTACCGTTCAGCAGGTATAGGCGCCCGCGTGTTTATGTCGGCGTTCGGTTTGCTTGGCTTCGACTACGGCTATGGTTTCGATACGGTTCCGGCTACCCTTACCAATCCTGGTACTGGCCCGAAAGGTCGCTTTCACTTCATCATTGGTCAGCAAATTCGCTAATCACCTCATCTTATATGAAAGCACTTCGGTATAGTTTGCTGGTACTGACGCTGGTGCTATTGCTGGCGCCAGCTGCGCTGGCCCAAAAGTTTGGCTATGTTGATTCCGAGTTTGTGATGGGCAAGATGCCCGCTTACGCCCAGGCGCAGCAGGAGCTCAATACCTTATCGCAGAACTGGCAGAAGGATATTGAAGCGCAGAAGCAGGACTTGGATAAGATGTACCGCACGTACCGCGCCGAAGAAGTACTCTTGACTGAGGCGCAGAAAAAGAAGCGCCAGGACGAGATTACTAAGAAAGAACAGGATGTGCGGGCCTACCAAAACAAGATTTTTGGCTACGAGGGTCAACTGTTTAAAAAGCGCCAGGAACTAACTCGCCCTGTGCAAGATCAAGTGTTTGAGGCAATAGAAAAAGTAGCGAAGAAGAAGCAATTGGCTATTGTTTTTGATAAATCTGGCGACCTGACCATGCTCTACACCAATCCCGTGCACGACTACACGGAATTTGTTTTGGAGGAATTAGGTTTGGCTTCTTCCGACCGTAATCAACCGGCACAGCCCGGTGCTACGCGTACTGTAACGCCCCCACAAACACCCGCCGGTAGCCCCGATACGGAGCCTAGCGCACCGCAAGCCGCTCCTACCCGAACAAGGCCAAGTGGCCGGCCTTAGCCAAAAAATTGAAATTCTTACCTTTGCCCTACTCCATCACTGATTTTTCCCCTTTAATGATCACCATGAACAAGATTCGCCTCGCCCTGGCTGCCGTTGTGCTTACCGTTGCTACGGCTACTTCCGCGCTGGCCCAGGCTCCCCTCAAGATTGGCTACACTAGCGTATCCTATGTGTTGGCTCAAATGCCCGAAAGCAAGCAAATTGAGTCTCAGCTGAAAACGTATAGCGGTCAGCTCGAAGCACAGTTGAAAACAAAGTACACTGAGTACCAGACTAAGGGCGAAGCGTATCAGAAGGGTGCTAGCACTATGTCTGATGTCGTGCGCGCTGATAAAGAAAAGGAGCTGCAAAATATCCAGCAGTCTATTCAGGAGTTTCAGCGTAATGCTGACCAGAGTTTACAGCAGCGTCAGCAGACTCTGCTGAAGCCCGCTCTCGATAAGCTGCAAAAGGCAATCGACGATGTTGCTAAGGAGCAAGGTTACACGTATGTACTGAACTCGGACGGTGACAGCCCTGTATTACTGCATGGCCCCGAAGACGGTAATATCTCGGATATCGTATTGAAGAAAATGGGTATTACACCGCCTGCTCCGGGTGCTGCACCAGCCGCTTCTGCTGTTCCTACCCCTGCTGCCGCTGCGCCTAAGTCCGCTGCTGCACCTGCTACCCCAAGCAAGAAGAAGAAGTAATACTATCCGCTTTAGCGGGACAACAGAAAAGCCGGAACCCATGGGTTCCGGCTTTTCTGTTGTATGCCCCTACCTTTACAGTATGCTACCCTCGCCCGACGACGCCCTACCCATTCCGCCCGATGATGAAGCGGAAGGGGGAGATGAACTCTACGAACACCACCGCATCCGAGCCGATAAAGGACAGGAGCTCCTGCGGTTGGATAAGTTTCTGCTCAACCGCCTACCTAGTACATCGCGCACTCGCATCCAGAATGCTATCAAGGCGGAAGCAGTGCAGGTGAACGACAAACCGGCCAAAGCCAACTACCGCGTAAAGCCCTTGGATGTGGTGACGGTAACGCTGCCTGAGCCGCCACGTGAGTTTAAGGTAGTGCCTGAACCCATGGAGCTGGATATCCGCTACGAGGACGAATCGTTGCTGCTCGTGAATAAACCAGCTGGTTTGGTAGTGCACCCGGCGTTTGGCAACTGGAACGGTACGTTGGTGAATGGCTTGGCCTACCACCTGCACAACCTACCTACCGGCCGCAACGGCGAAATCAGACCGGGCCTGGTGCACCGCATCGACAAGGATACATCGGGCTTGCTGGTGATTGGCAAGTCAGAATGGGCTATGACGCACTTGTCGCAGCAGTTTTTTCACCATACGATTGAGCGCACCTATCTGGCATTGGTGTGGGGTGTGCCCAAAGAGCCGGCAGGAACAATTACGGGCCATATAGGACGTAGCTTAAAAGATCGTAAGGTACAGGCTGTCTACCCCGAGGGAGAGCAAGGCAAGCACGCCGTGACGCATTATAAAGTGCTGCGCACCTACCAGCACGTGGCCTTGCTCCAATGCAACCTCGAAACAGGTCGTACGCACCAGATTCGAGCGCACATGAAGCACATTGGTCACCCATTGTTCTCGGATGCCACCTATGGTGGCGACAAGGTGCTCTATGGGCAGCGTACGGGAGCATACAAGGCCTTTGTCGAGAAGGCCTTTAGTTTGATGCCTCGCCAGGCATTACACGCCAAATCGCTTGGGTTCGTGCATCCTGTCACTGGTGCCCCGATGCAGTTTGAGGTTGAACTGCCCGCCGATTTTGCAGCGGTATTAGCTGCCTGGGACGAGTATGCTAGTGCTGAGGGGTAGGAAAGTAGTCAATCAAACAAAAAAGGCCCGCTATCAAGCTTGATAGCGGGCCTTTTTACGTATTCTGATAATCTAAGAACTACTTACGAGCAGTTTTAGTACCCGAAATGCTGTTCACAGCAGTTTTGGCTTGGTTATCATTCGGGTCAAGAGCTAAGGCAGCCTGCCAGTAGGGTAGCGAAGTTGCTTTATCGCCTTTCTGGAAATAATAGTAGCCCAGATATTTGTTGGCTGTCAGCACCTCGTTTTTGTAACGAGCGGCATCCTCAGGGTTAGCCTTCATCATCTCCAAAAACTTTTCATAGTACGGCTTAGCCTTCCCTTCCGTCGAGTTGGGGTCGAGGTTGGAGTTTACACGGGCACGCATCAAATAACCAGCAGCATACTCAGGACGGGCAGTCAGTACGCCAGCATACAGGCTATCCGCTTGCTGATACTGCTTGTTGTACTCATATGCGTTGGCCAAACGAATTTGGTCCGTCAACTCAGCGCTACCATTTGCCTTGATCTGATTAGCAATTTTGGTTCTATAGGTAGCCACTGCCATGGGGTAGTCCTTCTTGGTCAGATAGGCCTGAGCCAAGTCGTTCTGTAGGTCGCCGGCTTTCTGTGGGTCCATTTCAATACCCTTCTTGATAGAGGCAATACCCTCATCATACTTGCCTGCAGCTGCCTGCATTTTGCCCAGGTATACATAGTCGTCAGCAATCAGCTTGTTGGCTGGTACCAATGACATGTATTTCTGCATAGCTGCTATGGCCTCATCGTTTTTCTTATCCTCGTAAAGCGAGTAAGCGACCAAGCGGTTCATGGCCACATTGTTGGGGTCCACGGCCAGTACTTTCCGGGCTTCCTCAATGGTTTTAGGATATTCCTTCGTCAGGAATAGGAAAGCCGCATACGTTGCATTGGTTTGGGGAGTACGCTCAGCGCGGTCGATATACTTCTGAAACGTCTCTAGCGCCAGTTTATACTGACCAGCATAATAGTATGTCTCGGCCAAGTCGCGGTAGGCCGGTGCATAGTTCGGGTCGAGGCTGATGGCCTTTTCGAAAGCAGTACGCGCCTCGTTGTAGTTACGAGCACGCACGTTCAGCTGGCCCTGACGATAGTATGCCTGCACATTGTTCGGGTCGGCCAGCAACGCGCGCGAGTAGCTACCCGAGGCGTTACCACCACCTTCAGCCGTTTTCAGGTAGATGTCACCACGGGCTACCATCAGCGCGGGCGAATCTTTTTCCTTGTTGGCTTTGTGCGCAGCCTCTACGTACGTCAGCGCCTTGGTGATATTCTTCTCATCCGACTCAGCATATGCTTGCGCAATTTTGGTCAGAACATCGGCGTCCTTGCTCTTGGTTTTCTTAACAGCCTCATCAAAATGGGCTTCGGCTTCCGCGGTTTTGCCTTGCGCTAGAGCGGCCCGGCCAGCTGCTACCATCGATAGTGCCGACTTGGGGTCGTTTGCACCTTTGTTGAAATAGTAAGCAGCCGAGTCCGGCATATCGCGGAACTGGTACAAACGACCAAGCTCGTAATTTGCTTCAACGGACTGTGGCTGGCGCAACAGATCGGCACGAGCCTGACCGTAGCGCTCAAGTTCAATAGCTTTCTGCGCGCTCTGGACATTTTGGGCAACGGCAGACGAGCCGTATACCGACAAAGCAGCGAGGAGGGAAAGCTTCCAGGGCTTGAGAGTCATAAATCAAAAATTTGGTGAAAGAGCGAAAGAATGCGCAACTACTGAGCTGCGGTATTAACAATTCGGGTTTGCCCAATAGCTGGTACTAGGCCGGATTTCAGAATAATCAGCTGGCCTTTAGAGCCCGCTACAAAAGCAACCAGCCCTTTGCCCAGACCAGTGCGGGCATCCCGACTGATGATGTACAAATTGCGCCGTAAAGGATACGTTTTCAGCGCTAGGTAGGCTTGGTAGGGTTGCAGATAGTCATCAGGATTAGCTGATACTTTCGGAGCAATAGCTGCCACCCGAATTTTATCCAAAAAGGCCTCTACAGTTTTGTCGTCCCGGTCGCTGATCCAATTGGCGCCGATTACTCCAATGGCGTTAGGATGACTAGCAACGTAGTCGATTAGAGCAGGGTTCGATTTGGAAGCATAAATCTTTGAAGTAAGCGCAGCGCCTCGGGTAATAGAGTCCTGCACAAATCGGGTAGTGCTTGAGCGGTTGGCGTCAAATACTACATTAATAGCATTCAATGTCTTTTTACCACTGACCTGGTCCCAGCGGGTAGTTTTACCTGTAAAAATGTCCCGCAGTTGGTCCATCGTCAATAGAGTGTCCGGGTTGGAAGGGTGCAGAATAATCGCTAGCCCATCCGTGCCTACCCGCACTTCTTCCGGGATGATCTTGTCCTTGCCTAGGGTAGCCCGCTCATCAGCAGTTAACTCACGTGACAAAACCACCACGCGCGACCGATTAGCCAACAAATCCTGCACTACATCTTGCTCAGGCTTATAGCTGGATGTAACCTTAGCATACTTGTAAAGTTCCTGAAATGTATCCGTTTCAGCTTTTACAATAGGCTCAAACGTCTCATCTACGCTAATGGTCAGCTTGCCAGAAGTAGGGGTATCATTTACTTCCAGTTCGCCTTTGTCATTAGGCCGATTGCAGCTTGCAGTCATACCAGCAAGAGCCACTATACTCCCCAGCACCCACCGACTAGCGCGCATCATGATCATAGGTTTTTTGAAAGTGCTGACGATAAATCCGAACAAATCTAATAATTCCGTAAAATATGAATACTCCACCCAGTATTCGACGGGGGCCTAACGGTAGATTGAAGGCGCCATTGGGTGCCGCTACTAAGTAAATGCCAAGGCCGAAGTAGATAACGGCCATCAATAGTAAAAAGTATCGGGTGAGAGACGAAGAAGAAGTGGAGCGGCCCAGCCGCTCTTCCGTGGTAGGGCGATGCATGTACGAAAGTATTAAGGAAAGAAGATTTTATATTTTAACGTTAAAGAGGAGGTGTTTTGTTCGCATTATACATGATAGTACAGGGAAAGCGTACCACCTCATACCAAAAAACAGCCAACGGAAACTCCGTTGGCTGTTTCTGATTGCTAGTATATAGGAAAATATGATTACTCGTAACGGAAAGTAATCGGCATAGTATAGCGCACGGGCACAGAACGGCTATTCTGTCGGCCAGGCGTCCAGGCTGGCATTTTGCGTATCACCCGCATAGCTTCTTCATCTGTGCCATAGCCTAGGCCTTTTGCAATCTCCACGTTTGTGATAGACCCATCGGTATTCACAACAAACGAGACGTAGACCTTACCGGCAATATTGTTGGATAGCGCTTGGGTAGGGTAGCGTAAATTCTTTTGCATGAATTTACGCAACGCATCGGGGCCGCCGGCAAATTCTGGCATCACCTCGGCGTATTCAAATGGTTGAGCCGGAGGAGCAGCTGCTGTTCTGCCCGAATCGTTATTCCCAATGGTAGCGTTTCCGGTGGCGTTTATCTCACCGGTGGCACTGCCTCCCAGTACGCCCGGGCGCTCAACTTCACCGAGTATACCATCGGTAAGCGTAGTGGGAGAGGTTTCTTTTAGAGGTTCTACCTTCACCTGGTCGTCGGGTACAACACGAGTGGGTACTGTTTCGCGTATAGTCGTCACTATAACTGGTGCGGGTGGCGCTGCTGCTACCTCGGGTTGCTCAGTAGGTGGGGGTAGGACTACATTGATGAGCTCATTAATCGGCTTACTTGCGCTTGGTGGAAGTATATCTGCACTTACGGTTGGCCATAGCTTATTCACAAGCAGCGGGACACTCACCAGCAATAAAAACAGCGAGAAGGCAATTAGCGCTGCCCGTGTGAGGTGCTGATGATAGAGCCTACGAAGGACAAAAGCTCCGTAGGCTTTGTTACGACCTTCAAAGACAATATCGTCTAAGGTGGCGGTAGGGAGGTGTAGGGTATTCATGGGCAGAGGGGTTAAACAGTGAAACCATATCCGTAATGCGCATTACCCAAGCAGGCTACAGCCAATAGGCTAGTACGCCTCTGCTTTCATCTTACCAACGGTAATTATTTTGTAAATGGTATATAGTGAGTTTTTATTTTGGCTGAACTAGGGCCTGTGGACAGTAATGAAAAGGATTTTAAAGTTTCTAAGACGTCAGATTAGGCATAATGTCCTTTTTATTGATGTTTACACAGCCTAGTCGCAATGCAGTTGTATTAGCAACCATGCAGCGTAATGAAGGTGCAATAGCCTGCGGAGAGGCTGTAAAACAGAAACCCCGGACCAAGCATTGCTTGGTCCGGGGTTTCTGTTGTTTGGATGCTATAAAAAGCAATTAATGCTTACTTGATAGCGAAGGTTACAGGTACAGTAAAGGATACGCTTACGTTCCGACCGTTCTGTTTACCCGGGGTCCATTTGGGTAGGCCGCTGATAACCCGCATTGCTTCTTCGTCGCAACCGGCACCAATGCCTTTTTGAATTTTTACTCCAGAGATAGAGCCATCTGGACCTACTACGAAGTTTACGAACACCTTGCCTTCTACCTGGTTTCGCAGTGCCATAGCGGGATACTTGATGTTTTTCCCGATGTACTGCAGCAGTGCGTTCATGCCTCCTGGAGGCTCTGGCATCTGCTCCACGTAGTTGTATACCTTAGTGTCGATTACCTCTTTTACTGGCTCTTTGCCAGTACCACCTTCGATACCGTTTAGGTCTGGTGGTGGGGGCACATCCGTAGTACCTTTAACCGTCTCCGTCGAAATAGCCGCCGTCGACAGCTTATCTACGTCTGGCACCTCTTCTACCTTACGTACTTCCTCGTCGCGTTTCACAACAGGAGGAGTAAACTTGATAGTCGAAACCACTGGTGGTGGGGGTGGGGGAGCCTGCGGTGGTGGCGGTGGCGGTGGCGGTGGTGGCGGTGTAGTCGGATCGAGTGGTGGCGGTGCCATCAACTCTACAGTCTGCAGATTCTTCGGTGCTTCCACTATCTCCTCTTCAGGCTTTAGCAGATTCGCAATGGTTGGAATGCTCACAACGAGTGCGAAGAAAGCAACGGCAATCAGCAGAGCCCGGGTAACGTGCTTGTTATACAAGCTGCGGAGCACGTAGGCTCCATAGGCCTTGTTACGACCCTCAAAGACGATATCATTGAGAGAAGCTTTGGCCAGTTGTGCGTTATCCATCATAACCCTGAGCCTTTAATTAAGTCCTGATCGTTTTTCGAAATATCCATCAGAGCATATTTTTTCTGCCCCGTAATGTTCATCTCATCCAGAATATCCACCATGTTTTTATAGGAGGAGTTGTCATCTGGTTTGATCATCACTACCACGTTCGGGTTACGCTGCTTACGATCAAACAGGATCTTGCGGATGCCATCTGCGCTATAATCCGAGGACTTAATGTCTGGTTTCACATTATTGTCCAGCAGACCATCGTAGTAATAAAGCTTGTTATCCGCACCGAGCAGTACAGTGAAAGCATCAGATGCCTTCAATTCCGTTTGCTCCTGTTCGTTTTTAGGCTTTACAGGCATGTTCAGCTCCATTACGGTAGGTTTGCTGAACGTGGAAGTGAGCATGAAGAAGGTGAGCAGGAGAAAGGCCAAATCTACCATCGGGGTCATGTCGATTTTGGTCGACATCTTTTTGGCCCGCTTCTTCCCACCTCCGCCGGAGTCGGCTTGTTGTTGTATTTCTGCCATGTTTCTAAGGTCGGTTAGTTTCCAGCTACCGGCTTACCTTCCAAGTCGGTAATCAGGTTGAAACGGTTGATATCCTTATCCTGCAGAATCTTGATGACTCTCTTCACGGTCGGTACGTCAGCAGAACCGTCGCCACGAATGGCAATGTACGCTGGCTTACCAAAAGCCTTGTACTCGGCGCGCTGGGCAGCAGTAACCCACTCAATCAACTGGTTGTTCACCGAGTCGATAGGAATACCGGGTTGCGATGCCTTCTGCCGCTCCTCGGTAGAGAGAGTTAGCAGGCTAGGCAACTGCTGCACGGGTACTCCAAAACTCGCCAGACCAGTGAATTTTTTGGCTTGCTCCGCCGTGAAGCCCACACTGTATTTTGCACCTACGCTAGTAAGCAGATCCTCTTTCACTTTTGCATCGTCTAGCCCGAAGAACACGCGCTTGTCTTTGTCAATCGAGATAACCATTACGTGGCTCTCGGGCAAGCGAATTTCGGAGATGGAAGCAGGGGTATCTACTACTACGTCTTCTTGCGGCGCAAACTTAGACGTGAGCATGAAGAAAGTCACCAGCAGGAATGCCAAGTCCACCATCGGAGTCATATCCAACGAGGGGGACGTTCTGTGAGGTTTTACTTTAGGCATTGCTGAAAGCGTTAGTTAGCGAAATTCAAAACGTTGAGAAACTATGCTTTAGTGCGTAAACCGCAACTTAGGCAGGATAAGTTTCCGTTTCGCCGTGCTGCGAAGCAAACGTTTGAATAATGCTGAAGCCAGCTTCATCAATGCTGTAGGTAAGAACGTCGATTTGGCTGGTGAAGTAGTTGTAAGCAATGATGGCAATAGCCGAGGTACCGATACCCAGAGCCGTGTTAATCAAGGCTTCCGAGATACCCGTCGACAGGGCAGCGGTGTCAGGAGCACCAGCGTTTGCCAGAGCGGCGAAGGCGCGGATCATACCGAATACCGTACCGAGCAGACCTACCAGGGTAGCAACCGAAGCAATAGTCGAGATGATAACTAGGTTTTTCTCCAGCATAGGCAGTTCCAAAGCCGTAGATTCTTCGATTTCTTTCTGAATCGACAGAACTTTCTGGTCTTTATCCATGCCACGCTCGCGAGCCATTTCCTGGTATTTCAACAGGCCAGACTTCACTACGTTGGCTACAGAGCCTTTCTGCTGGTCGCATACTGCAAGAGCACCTGCAATGTCATTCACATTCAGCTTCTGGCGGATTGAACGCACAAAGCTCTCAATGCTCTTAGTGCCTTTTGCTTTGTTGATGGTGAGGAAACGCTCAATAGAGAAGGTAATAACCAGGATGAGCAGGGTGATCAGCACTGGTACAATAGGACCGCCGGCGTATATCGTGCCCATGTAGTTACCGGGCAATGGTAGGTTCTCGTTATTACCGCCTTGGAAGTTAGCGGGGTTACCAAAAACGAATTTGTAAATAACGATAGCAACTACAAAAGCCAGCGGGATAACGATGGCGGCGAACGCAGAGCCGCCTTTCGATTCACCCTTAGGGGCAGCGGGAGCGGCAGGCCGCACGTTCTTGTTCGTGGCATTCTTTTGTTCCATTGTTCCGGAAAATTAGGGGAGGTTGGTGAAAGGTTGAAAAATGTAAAACGTTTGGGACAGTTTAGAAATGTAGTAAAAGTGCCGTTCGTTCAAGTAGTTGGCCCAAAAATTGAGAAGGAGAAGCAAAGTGATTGACCGTGCCTGTTATCCTTCTTGTAAGGGCAACATAGCCTTGGCAAACCTAATGAAAAAGCAATGGGTAGCCAAAAGAAAAATGCGTTTAAACGGTCTAAAAAGCCTTCAGGCTTAAAAAAATCTATTCTTGGTTTGCAGAATTAGCAGCAAAAGATAGAGCTTTTTTGGCTGTCTCCCAATAAACGTCCATCTCAGGTAACGTTAAATCAGCTAGCCGATGGCCGTCTTGAGCTGCGGCGGTTTCCAAAAACTGGAAGCGCTGGATAAACTTTCGGTTGGTACGTTCCAATGCCTCCTCAGGGTTTATGCCAGCAAACCGGGCAAAATTGACCAGCGAGAACAATAAGTCGCCAAACTCTTGAGTAGCACGCTCCTGGCGAGACGTGTCAGAGATATTAGGTGCCGAATATTCTTCACCAAATTCTTGTAATTCTTCCTGCACCTTTTCCCAAACCTGCTCAGGATGCTCCCAGTCGAAGCCAGCGCCGCGGGCTTTCTCCTGAATACGCATTGCTTTCACTAAAGCAGGAAGAGATACCGGAACGCCACCCAGTACCGATGTATTGCCTTTCTCCTGAAGCTTCAGCTGTTCCCAGTTGCGCTTCACTTCGTCTTCTGTATCGGCTTTGGTATCGCCGTAGATATGAGGATGGCGGAAAATAAGCTTTTCGCACTGAGCATTCAATACATCAGCAATATCGAACTGGCCTGTTTCCGAAGCTATTTTGGCATAAAAAACCAAGTGGAGCATCACATCGCCCAGTTCCTTGCGTACGTCAGGTAGATCGTTGCGCAAAATCGCGTCGCTTAGTTCGTAGGTTTCTTCTATCGTGAGGTGCCGCAGCGTTTGCATTGTTTGCTTACGATCCCAAGGACACTCGGCGCGCAAGCGGTCAAGCACGTCGAGCAGACGGCCAAAGGCAGCCAACTGAGCTGCACGAGCAGAGGAAGAAGTAGTATCCATTCAGCCAAATATACAAAGACATTCTGCTTCGTTGCCATACGAGCAACGGATGCTCACCCTAGGGCAGGCTCCTCTTATTCCTATGTAGAGTTTAGTGCATCACTTGCCTATCCTAGGGAAAGCAGCCATGATTCTCTACTTTTGCGCTCTTTAAAAACAAACCCGTACTCGTGGCACTTATCAAATCTATTTCAGGTATTCGGGGCACCATTGGTGGGGCTCCCAGCGAAGGCCTGACGCCCCTCGACGTAGTTAAATACGCTGCTGCTTTCGGCACCTGGGTCTTGGCTAACTCTTCTCAGAATAGTATTGTAATCGGTCGTGACGCCCGCCTTTCAGGCGATATGGTGAGCAAGCTGGTGACGGCTACTTTACAAGGACTAGGAATTGATGTGATTGACCTAGGCCTGAGTACGACACCTACTGTGGAAATGGCGGTGCCCGCTAAACAAGCAGGTGGCGGTATTATCCTTACGGCTTCGCACAACCCCAAGCAGTGGAACGCGCTAAAGCTGTTAAACTCTAAGGGGGAGTTTATTTCGGACACAGAAGGGCAGCAGGTGCTGGCCCTGGCTGATGCGGAAGCGTTTGACTTTGCGCCCGTTACCAAACTGGGTAGCTATAGCACCGATGATACATTTCTGCAAGTGCACATTGATGCCGTGCTGGCCCTGCCGCTGGTAGATGTGGAGGCAATTCGAGCTAAAAACTTTCGGGTGATAGTAGACGCCGTAAACTCGACGGGTGGTATTGCCGTGCCACAACTGCTGGCAGCGCTGGGGGTGGAAAAAGTGGAAAAGCTATTTTGTGAGCCTACCGGCGACTTTGCCCATAATCCGGAGCCTTTACCCGAAAACCTGCGTGATATTGCGAAAGTGCTGTCGCACGGTGGCTTCGATTTGGGCATTGTGGTGGACCCCGATGTGGATCGGCTGGCGCTGGTATGCGAAAACGGTGAAATGTTTGGTGAGGAGTACACGCTGGTAGCCGTGGCCGATTATCTGCTCCAAGAAAATGGTGGTGGTAATACCGTAAGTAATCTGAGCAGTACCCGTGCCCTGCGTGACGTAACGGAGAAGCACGGTGGTACCTATGCCGCAGCTGCCGTGGGTGAGGTGAACGTGGTGAACAAGATGAAAGAAACCAACGCGCTGATTGGTGGTGAAGGCAACGGGGGCATCATCTTGCCCGAGCTGCACTACGGCCGCGACGCGCTGGTTGGCATTGCACTGTTTCTGACGCACCTGGCCAAAACGGATGTGACCATGACCCGGCTGCGGGCGTCCTACCCTAATTACTTCATCTCAAAAAACAAGATTGAGCTGACGCCGGACATTGATACGGATCAGGTGCTGGTGCAAATGCAGCAGCGCTACGCCCAGCATCCTATCAATACGATTGATGGGGTGAAAATAGAATTTGAAAAGGAGTGGGTGCATTTGCGCAAATCAAACACAGAGCCCATTATCCGCATCTACGCCGAATCGGCATCAAACGCTACTGCCGACCACTTGGCCAATAAGATTATTGGCGACATCAAGGAAATCATCTCTCAAAAAGCGTAGCCTTTTTCTAAAAAATCACATGCAAGTTATCGGTCTGTTTTGTTGTTGTGTTGCCGCCTGCTGGCACATTATAGCAACAGCTAACTGTATGGCTGTATGAGCAAAGGATTCCGGGGGGCGCGCCGGAATCCTTTATTTTTGTATACCCGTTTGTTTTGGCCGCGCGTGCCACGCGCGGTTGTCTTGTAACCTCTTTGCTACCATGGTGCCTGCTTCTGCTACCCCTACCACTGTGTATTTTGATAACGCTGCAACCACGCCGCTCGACCCGGAGGTGCTGGAGGCTATGCTGCCATTTATGCGTGAGTTCTACGGCAACCCCAGCAGTATTCACGGCCACGGGCGCAAGGTGCGAGCAGTGTTGGAAAATGCCCGCAAAACCATTGCTCACCTGATTAATGCCGCGCCGGCCGAAATTACGTTCACGTCGGGCGGAACGGAGGCAGACAATTATGCCATCTTTGGGAGCATTCACACACTGGGCCTGACGCGGGCCGTTACGTCGCCGCTGGAACACCATGCGGTACTGCATCCGTTGCAGGCGCTGGAAAAATCGGGCGCGATTATGCTGCACTACGTGCGGCACGATGAGCAGGGGACGCTGGATCTGGCGCATCTGGAAGAGCTACTGGCCGGACAGCCCCGCACACTGGTGAGCCTGATGCACGGCAACAACGAAGTTGGTAACCTCAACGATGTAAAGACTATTTCCGACATCTGCCGTCAGCACCACGCCGTATTTCACACCGATACGGTGCAAACGATGGGACACTACCGCCACGATGTACAGCAGCTGAAGCCGCATTTCCTGGTTGGGTCAGCCCATAAGTTTCATGGACCGAAGGGGGTAGGCTTTGTGTATCGCAATCCGGAATTGCAGGTGACGCCGCTTATCCACGGTGGTTCGCAGGAGCGGAACGTGCGGGCGGGTACCGAGAACGTATACGGCATTGTGGGCTTGGCAAAGGCGTTGGAAATTGCTTACCGCGACATGGCCGCACACCAGCAGCACATACAGGGCCTGAAAGACCGTTTCATTGAAAAGTTGCGAGCCGGTATTGAAGACGTGCAGTTCAATGGCCACTCGGCAGAAGCCGACCGAAGCTTGTATACGGTGTTGAACGTGAGCCTACCACCCTCGGAGCTAAATGAGATGCTGCTGTTCAACCTCGATATCAACCGCGTATCGGTGTCGGGCGGCTCGGCGTGTACCAGCGGGGCCAATGCCGGCTCGCATGTACTCACCGCTATGGGCTGCGACCCAGACCGGGGGGCCATCCGTTTCTCCATGAGCAAGTATAATACGCCCGAGGAAGTAGACTACGCCGTGGAGCAGCTGGCAAAGATGTATCAAAAACAGCCTATAGGGTAGCGCGTTGCTTGTTGGGTTGCGATGGGCTGATACTCCGTGAGCAGCAGTCTGTACTCTTGTCTACCTCACCTAGAACTGACCAGTAGCGCCGCCGCCACCAGATTGGCCACCCCCGAACCCGAAGTGGGAGGCTGGTGTGTGGCCCTGGCGGGCAGCAGTTTCGGCAGTAACGAGGGCTTCTAGGTTGAGACCGGAGTAGTGGGCCGTGTCGGCTGCAGCCGTGAGACCATGACGCGGGGTGCGCAGGTAGCGAAGCAGCGCTCCAGTGAGAGCCACCAACGCCGCCCCAAGTAATGTACTGGCTACCTCGGGTGGTAGTACCGAGTGGTAGAAACGCACGGTATAGCCCGAAAAAGCCACGGCCACCAAGCCTGTCAGGAGCCATACCCGGTCGGGACGGCGCAGACCGTGGTAGATATAGTATAGCGGAATAAGTGCTGTAGAAAGATAAAAGACCCAAGCAAAAGGTATTTGTTGGGAAACTAAGTCCCCGCTGATAGCGGCATTGCCTTCGCGCACTACCATATAATTACCCCCAAGATAGAAGGTGACCAGCGCCAGCGTCTTCAAGGTGAGAAAACAGTATTGATAGTAAAGGTAGTCGGTACGGCGAGCGAGGCGCTGGCCTAACTGGTACAAGCCCACCGACAACAACATCACGGCAAACGGCAACAGGAGCCGACCTGCCTCAAAACGCAGCAGTGCATTGGCCAAGAGCGCCAATACTACCCCATAGGCCGCGGCGGTTACCAGCGCATCGGCGTAGCGGATGATGGCTACCAGTAGGATACCCAGGACGGGTAGCAGAAACAAGGGTAGGAGGGGTGAAGTCAGCGCCAGCAGGTTGGAGCTAGGTAGGAGAGGGCTCAGGAGGCAAAACATGGCCGCACTGGCACAGCCAAGCGTCATGTACAACAGTGCTACATCGTGGCCCGCACGATACAGCTGGTTAGCGCGAATGAAATTCTCCAAAATCAGCCAACTCCCAAGCGCGTATAACTCAAAGCCTACCCCGATAATAATCGTCTCAGGCAAATCGATTCTTGATGCCTGGGCTAGTGGGCCTAGGAAAAAGAAGAATCCCAATCCGGCTGCCAACAGCCACGCTACTACCGTCAGCACAAACAGCAAGAGACGGAGATAGAGCGGCGGACGGTAGAAATTCAGCGGATAGGACTGCTGGATTGCTTCCAGCTGCGGCAGCGTCAGGAGTCCTGCCTGGTGCCAGCGCCGGACGTCGGTGCGGAGAACTTCGTTGCGCGCCCAAGTCGGGTTATAGGCTTTGCCGATCATCAGTACCTACTATTTTCTGAATGTTAGCCAAAAACCAGACGATACCGGCTACGGAGCAGATGATATAAAATATAAAGAGGCCTACAATATCACCATGAGTATACTCTAGCAGCGAGAACAAACCATACGTAACGGCTACGTAGCCATACCCCACGCTCAGCAGCATAAAAAGGTAGGAATGCGTGCGGCGGGCGTAGAGGAACAGATAAGCGCAAACCCCTAGAATAAGCAGGAACAGCAACACCAGTGGCCGCAACAGCTCCTGAGACATGGCGGCCGTGGCGGACGCCAGCAATAAGTTGCTACCCAATAGCAAATAGGTGTAGGCAAAATGCGGCTTGAGGCGGCGCTTTTCGCTTTGCCAAGCAACCAGCAGCAAGAACATACCCAAGCCAATAGCAGCCCGGCAAATAGCAGCCGTGAGAAACTGATTGCTGAAAACCGACAGCGGCGCTACGCTCAGCCCTACCCATGCTGCCAATGCCGTGATGGCCATCGAGAGCACGCCCCGATGGTCGAAGCGGTAGGCGAGGGGGAGGAACAGCAGGGCCGGCAGCAGCGTAGCCAGCCCGTAGCGGTTGCTAAAAAAAGTATACTTGGCCTGCAAGTAGCCCTCCAGCGAGAGAAATAACAGGCATCCTAGAAGCAGCAGATAATCGGGCAGTACGCTGGGGGTAGGGGCCTGCTGCCACGTGAAGGGCGGCTGATGCCGCGCCGCGTAGCCGAAACTGCCGGCCATCAGCAACACCAGGGCGGCTACAATAAGGCTGTGGCTGATGTCGTCGGCGTGTTGGTACAGCAAAACGCCCAGGCCACCGGTGAGCAGCACAATACCCAGGTAGAGCAAGGTGCGTAGCTCGTAGTGCAAAGAAAACGGGCGAGTACGCTCATACTCGTAGATGGCTTCGGCTTGGGCTTCTGTTAGTACTTCCCGGGCGCGGAGCTCGGCTACAAAATCGGTAGGTTGCACAGGGGGTAGGGAGAAGATGAGCGAACTAAACATACTAACTCCGCGCCATTCCGTATGCAGTACCTCCACGCTGTACCACTACCCTCCGTTTAGCTACTTGCTTTTATGGCTGAAATCAATATTCAACGCAAGAAATCTTCTCCCAGCCCTTGGCTGATAGTTATTTTGGTGGCACTGGCGCTGGCAGTGGCTGGCTACTTTGTTTTCCGGAATGATACCGCCGAGACACCTCCGCTGCCGCCAGTAGTCAGCGACGGTGCTTCTACCCCTACCGACCTGAACGCCAGCAAAGCTATGCCGGCTGCCGACGGGCAGGCCGTGGCCGATATGGCAGCAGCCGATGAACTGCCGCCTACCCCTGAGGAACTGGAGGCCTACGCAGCCACCGATCCTGCGCAGCCTGAGTATGCACGGGAGGGCTTGCGTCGGTTCACGGCAACGCTGGTGCGCATGGCCGACCGCGCCGAGTTTCGGGACCCCAATGTGAATGAGCAGCGCGACCAGCTTACCAGCGCTACCGCCCGCATCGATGAGGAGGGTACCAGCTTGCGGCCGGGCTTTCTGGCGGTGGCTTCGCTGCTGAAGGCGATGCAGCAAAAAGCCTACCCCAACGAGGAGTTTGCCGCCAACGACCTGAGCCTGCAAGCCAGCCAGTTTAGCGGCCGCACAGGCACGGTGCAGGAACGCGAGTGGGTGCAGAACTTTTTCAGGCACGCTGCACAGCTGATGAAAACGATGGGCGGACCCACTTCGTAGGCCGAAGCAACTAACCGAAATCTTCCACACATATGGAAACTACCGCTGCGCCCGTGCCCTCGGGCCAACATATGCATCTACGTCGCCTGCGCGACCTAACCGAGTTTGAAGTAGCCGATGGCAACCCCGACGTGCGCGGCTGGTCGGTGCGCGGCGGCGACGGCAAAAAGTTTGGCGACGTGTACGAGTTGATAGTAGAAGTAGAAACCCTGAAAGTGCGCTACCTCGATGTGGAACTGGATACCTCGTTGCAGGTTGACAAATGGGAGCGGCACATTCTGTTGCCCATTGGAGCAGCCGCTATTGACGAGGACGCCGATAATGTATTTGTACCATCGTTGACCCTGGAAAGTGTACTGGACTATCCGCCCTACACCGAAATCCAGATTACGCGCGAATACGAAGAAGCTATGCTGCGTAGTCTGAAACTGGCCTTGCCACAGAATACCAGCGGCAATTTTTACGATCAGCCTTCTTACAACGACGAGCAGTTTTATGCCAATCGTCGGCCGAGGTAAGAATAGTAGTGTTGTGAAGTAATAAAAGCAGCTGTCATCCTGAGCACAGCGAAGGACCTTCTCACGGCAGAACGACTATCGTAACAACGACTCGTTCATGCGTGAGAAGGTCCTTCGCTGTGCTCAGGATGACAGATACTTTCAACTCACCATTTCACTATTCTTAAAAGATCAGCTTCCTCAGGGTCCAGAGGCTCCAGAAGATGACCATGAGCCCTACCCCGATAAACATGCCGCGGATGGGGATGCGGCCGGCCAAGCGGGCTGCGAAGGGCGCTGCCGTGACGCCGCCCACAATCAGGCCCAGCACAATCTGCCAATGCGTGACGCCTAGGGTAGCAAAGAAGGTCAGGGCGCTGGCAAACGTCACGAAGAACTCTGTGAGGCTCACCGAGCCGATAACGTATTGTGGCGTGCGGCCATTGGCAATGAGGGTGCTCGTAACCAGGGGACCCCAGCCGCCACCGCCGAACGAATCGAGGAAACCACCGGCGCCTGCTAGCCAACCCGCGTGTTTTACCTTTTTTCGGCGTTCAGTGGCCTGTTTGAAGGCTTTGCTGATGATGCGAATGCCCAGTAACAGCAGATATACAGCCAGTACCGGTTTGATGTAGTTGGCGTAATGCTCGCCGAAGTAGGTAAGGAGCAATGCCCCGCTCACCGAGCCCAGAATACCCGGAATCAATAGGGCTTTAAACAAACGGCGGTTGACGTTGCCGGCCCGGTAGTGGCTGAAACCCGATGCGCCGCTGGCAAACATCTCGGCCGTATGAATGCTGGCACTCACGGCCGCCGGATTCAGATTCATCGACATCAGACTGATGGCCGTGACTACCCCGTAGCCCATGCCCAGTAGCCCATCAATCAGCTGCGCCCCAAAGCCAATGGCTACAAAGATGTAGAAGGTTTTGGACGTGCTCAGAAAGGCCCAGACCGATTGCTGAGCAAAATAAGTAGCAGCAAAATGCAGCAGCAGCAGGAGCACACCGGCTGCTAATGCTCCCAGTGCCAAACGGCGCCACCACGTCGTACCCGTTGGCGGGGCCGGTTCGGTAGGCGTATAAGTAGCATGGCGAGATTCCATGGAATGAGTTGTCAGGTGTGAGTGGCAAGTTATGAGTGGCCAGCCACTCATAACTTGCCACTGAGTTAAGCGTGGAAGTCCAGACCCTGAACGGTAGCAGCCACGTGGCCCTGGCGAATCACAAAGTCGCCAAATTTTTCTTGGGGCTCACGGTCTTGTGCATAGGCCTCCAGCAGTGGGGTTAGCTCAGCCACGATGCCTTCCTCATCCAGCATTTCCTTGTAGAGCTTGTTCATGCGCTGGCCAGAGTGGTCGGCGCCGAGGTAGAGGTTGTAGCGCCCAATGGAGCGGCCCACCAACCCAATCTCGCCGAGGTAGGGGCGGGCGCAGCCGTTGGGGCAGCCCGTCATCCGAATCAGAATACCCTCGTCGCTGAGGCCATTGGCCTGAATAACGGTATCGAGGCGGTCGAGCAAGTGGGGAAGGTAGCGCTCGGCCTCAGCAAAGGCGAGGGAGCAAGTGTTCAGAGCCACGCAGGCCAGCGAGCCAAGGCGCAGGGCAGTTTGCTGCTGGGTTTGGGCCCAGGCCCCCCGATTTTCTAAGACCTGTTGCACGCGCTGGCGATGCTTGGGGTCGATGTTGGCAATGACTAGGTTTTGGTTGCCCGTTAGGCGGAACTCGCCGGTATGAAAAGCCGAAATTTCGCGCAGGGCGGTTTTCAGCTCCACACCGTTTTTATTGGTCACGCGGCCACCTTCCACAAATAGCGTCAGGTGCTCCTTGCCATCTTCGCCTTGGCTCCAGCCAAACGAGTCGCCGGAGCCGGTGAACTGGTAGGGGCGCGCTTCTTCTAGCTCGTAGCCTAGGCGCAGACGCAGCTCGGTCAGGAACGCGGGCAGCCCTACCCGGTCGATGGTGTATTTGAGACGGGAGAACTTGCGGTTCTCGCGGTTGCCCCAGTCGCGCTGAATGGTGACTACCTTCTCACACACATCTATTACCTTATCGGTGGGCACGAAGCCGATGAGGTCGGCCAGGCGAGGGTAGGTTTCGGGCATCCCGAAAGTCATGCCCATGCCGCCACCAATGGCCACGTTGAAGCCTTGCAGCACACCGTTTTCGGCAATGGCCGTCAGGGCAATGTCGTTGGAGAAGATGTCGGTGTCGTTTTGGGGCGGCACAGCCAGTGCAATCTTGAACTTGCGCGGCAAGTAAGTAGCGCCATAAATCGGCTCGAAGTCTTCCTTCTCGCCATCGTTCACCAAGCTCGAGTAACGCTTTTCACCATCTAGCCACAAGTCCCAATAAGCGGTAGTGCGGGGCGTAAGGTGGGCACTAATGGCCGCCGCCACCGCGTGCACGTCCTTGTGCAGGGCCGACTCGTGCGGGTTGGCAGCGCACATCACGTTGCGGTTTACGTCGCCGCAGCCCGCAATGCTGTCCATCAGCACATCGTTGAACTCCTGAATGGTAGCCCGCAAATCGCGCTTCAGGATGCCATGCAGCTGAAACGTCTGGCGCGTGGTGAGCTTGAGGGCCCCGCTACCGTAAGCATCCGACAGGGCATCCATGCGCTGCCACTGCTCCGGGGTAGCTACGCCACCCGGCACCCGCACCCGAATCATGAACGAGTACAGCGGCTCCAGTTTCTGGCGCTTCCGCTCGCTTTCTAGGTCGCGGTCGGTTTGCTGGTAGGAGCCGTGGAACTTGATGAGCTGGGTATCGTCGGGGGCAATAGCGCCGGTGATGGGGTCAGCCAAACTTTCTTTAAGCGTGCCGCGCAGGTAGTTGCTGGCAGTCTTAATACGTTCAACGTCAGATAATTTTGGTTGGTCAGCCATGATGGAATCGTTTAGGAAGGCTGGCACTAGCGCAGCACAGTATTGTCAAACGTTAGGGCCACGTAATATAGCCCCCGATGGTAGGACCCGCAGCGTACTGGATATATCGGTTGTTGAAGACGTTTGCTCCTCCAACCTTAATGGTGGTCTTCAGGTTCGGCACGCGCACGTTTACTTGCGCGTCTACCGTCTGGTAGGCGGGCACCCGGCCATTGGCCAGGGGGCTTTCCCACAGGAAACTGGTTTGCCGGCGCCACACTACGTTGAAGCCCACATTGCGCACAATCTCGCGGTTGCCGAAGGTAACGTTGGTCGCCCATTTGGGGGTGTTGAAGCCCGTCACGAAGATGTCGGCTTCGTCGTTGGCCGACAGGTTGTTGAAGTTGACGTTGCCGCCAATCGAGAATTTCTGGTAGAAATTATACGTCAGGCCCAAGGTAGAGCCGTAGCTGTGATACTTGTTGCGGGCGTTGGTATACACGCGGTAGCGGTCTTGCCGCGCTGCACGATTGCTGTTCAGGGCAGCCAGTACTGCATCGTCGGAGCCTACCTGCACCTGGTTGCCATCGGCGTCTTTGGGTACGCTCACTTCTACTTGCCCTAGGAAACCCGAGTAGATGTTGTAGTAGGCATCTGCGTCAATCGACAAGCGGTTGTCGAACAGTACGCTGCGGTAGCCTACCTCGTAGGCGTTGATTTGCTCGGGTTGTTCGGTGGGTAGGTTGCCAACAGTCAGGAGGCTACGGATTTCGGGGCGCAGTGCGGCCTGCGAGGCAGTGGCACCTGCGTTGGCGGCTACGTAAGCATTTACCGCCGCATTGAAGGTAGAGATGGACGCCAGCGTGTAAGAATTGCCGAGGTAGTTCAGCCCCTCGTTCACGCGGGCTAAGCCGCCTACCCGCCGCACGTTACCATTGTTCACAAACGACAGTGCCTCAAACAAGCTCGGGAAGCGCCAGCCGTTCTGGTACGACGCCCGGAAACTATGCTTCTCGGCGGCCGTGTAGACAGCCGCAATCCGTGGGTTCAGCTTCGGGTTGAACTCGGGGTTATAGTCGAGGCGCAAAGAGCCCGTAAGTTTTAAGCGGTCAGCAAAGAAGAGTTTAGTAGCCTGCGCAAAGCCCCCTACCTTCCGGTAGTACTGATTGTCACCGCCGGGCTGGGTACGCTCGTTAATCGGGCGGCCAAAATCCACGAAGTTGTTGCCGTCTGGAATTACGGCGTATACCCGTGCATCAGCGCCCACAATCACGTCGGCAAACTTGACACGTTGCCCTAGGTTCCAGATGCCCTCGGCGTGATAGGTGTGGCTGCGCTGCGTAAGAGCCGCACCACCCGGAATAGGAGCGCCCGGTACGTTCACGCCGCTGTCCCAGTTGTTGGTGTGCACAATCTGGTTTTTGAGGTCGTTGAACGCGGCGGTGCCCGGCACGGCGCGGCCAGCATCGGCCACTACGCGGGCCTGGCGCATGGCGTCGGCAAGGCTGGCGCCTTCGCCGATCTGGCTTTGTAGCGCAGTCTGAAACCGACGGCCCCACACGGCATTGGAGCCGTTCTGCAAATCCAGATTCAGCGCCAGCGGATTAAGGTTGTAAGAGTCGCCAGTATTCTCAATCAGCATGTAGGCGCGGGCCGTAAAATCCTGGCCGCGCAGCTCTAGCTTATGGTTTTGCACCGTCACGCCATCCAGCTGAATCTTGTTGCCGCGCTGAAACACGCCGTCCATCAACCCAAACCGGTAGCCGTAGCTCAACTCCAGCTTATCTGTTAGCTTGTAGTGCAGGCTGGCGTCGGCCTTAATGTTGCGCACAATGGGATTCACCAAGTCCCGCTCGTAGTAGCCCGAGCGGCGCACGTTGAAAGTTTCGTTGCGGCCGTTGTAGGGAATCGTGATGGACACGTTGCCAGCGTTGTCGTCGCCGTAGCGGTTCCAGAGGTCGGCGGCGGGGTTATTGGCACCGCTCAGCTCCGGAAAGCGTGGGTTAGCTGAGGAAGCTGTCTGAGGGTTCTGGTCAGTCTGGGTGTTGGCCAGCCAGTCAGTACCGCGCAGGTAGGACAGGTTCACCTTGTACGCCCAGCGCTGGCTAGGGCCTACCACCTGCGCCCACCGTACCGCCGACTCAGTTAGCACACTCGGGTCGCGGTCGATGCCATCTACATGGTTCACGCCCAACTTCTGATACACGCTCAAGCCCTGGTAGGTGAAGGGGTTTTTGGTAGTGAGGTTGGCCATACCGTTGATGGCGTTCATCCCGTAGAGGGCCGAGGCGGCGCCCGGCGTAATTTCCACGCTGGCAATGTCCAGCTCGGTGGGACCAATGGCGTTGCCCAAAGGCACACCCAGGGTAGCCGCCTGCATATCCACACCATCCACTAGCTGCATAAAGCGGAAGTTGTTCGGAATGTTGAAGCCGCGCGTGTTAGGCACTTTAAACGTGAGGCTGCTGGTGGTCATCTGCACGCCCTTCACGTTTTCTAGGGCATCGTAGAAGCTGGGCGCGGGCGTTTCCTTGATGGCCCGAATGTCGAGTTTTTCAATAGCCACCGGCGAGCGAAGCCGGCTTTCCTCTACCCTAGAAGCCGATACCACCACCTCGTTCATCAGCATGTTTTTCGACTCCAACGACACTTGCAGGCGGCTGCTGGCGCGGGCCACTTCCACTTCTCGTGTATCGTAGCCAATGGCGCTAAACACCAGCGTGAAGGGGAAACGCAACCGCTCTTTTAAAATGAAATTGCCATCGGCGTCGCTTTGTGTGCCCACGCTACCGCCCTTCACGCTGATGGTGACGCCAGGTAGAGCCTGATGGGTGTTGTCGCGCACGTTGCCGCTCACTGCAATGATGGGGTCTTGCGCCACGGCCGCTCGGGCAGTTAAAAGCAAGAAGCTGAAAAGCCAGAAAAAAGGATATAGTTGTCTCATGACAATGCGTGCGCTGTCTTATGAAGTGCAAAGAAGAAGGAAGGGGTGGGGGTACTGGTCGGGGAGATGGGGCCGCGGCCAAGAGAGCCACGGCTACCTACAACAACAGCAGCTTCGAGGATAGCAATGCATTGAGAATGATGATGTTAATAGTTTAGTACACGTCTTCCAGGTAGCGGCGCTGCTTACGCAGGTTGCGCACGTAGTCGGTGGCGGCTTCTTGGTTGAGCCCCGACTCGCGCTGCACTACCTCCGTGAGGGCCAGTTGCAAGGCATTGCCAAGGCGGGCTTTGTCGCCGCACACGTAGAAGTGGGCGCCGTTTTCCAGCCACTCATACACCTGGCGAGAGTTTTGGAGCAGGCGGTGCTGCACGTAGAGCTTCTCGGCCTGGTCGCGGGAGAAGGCCACATCCAGCTTGCTCAGACCACCTTTTTTCAGGTATTGCTGCCACTCCGTCTGGTACAGAAAATCGGTAGTGAAGTGCGGGTTGCCGAACAGCAGCCAGTTGCGGCCGGTAGCGCCCAGCTCTACACGTTCCTCTACGAAGGCCCGGAACGGCGCCACGCCTGTGCCGGCTCCTATCATGATGATATCGGTAGCCTGGTCTTGGGGCAGCTTGAAGTACTCATTCTGCTCCACAAACACGCGCACGATATCGTCGGGCTGCACGCGGTCGGCCAGGAAGGTAGAGCAGGCGCCTTGCTTGTTGCGCCCGAAAGCCTCGTAGCGCACAGCACCTACCGTAAGGTGCACCTCATCGGGGTGGGCCAGCAGGCTGCTGGCAATGGAGTAGGCGCGGGTAGGCAGCGGCCGCAGCGTGTCTACCAGCGTCTGGGCCGATAGTTCCGTGGGATATTCGGCTAATAAGTCGGCCACATCGCGGCCGTAGAGGTAGGGTTGCAGCTTGGTTTTATCGGCCAGCAGTTCACGCAGTTCGGTACGCTCGGTGAGGGAGGCGTAGCGCTCCAGCACGTCGCGTGTGAGGGTAGACAGCTCGCGGTGCTCGGTAAGGACTGTGCTCAAGGGTAGGGTCTTGCCATCGAGTTGCACGGTGTCACCTTCGCCCAGGCCGGCAGCACGAAGCGTGTGCTCTACCAGCGGCGGTTCGTTGATGGGAACTACGGCCAGCGCATCGCCGGGCTGGTAAACCAAGCCCGAATCGGTCAGATCCAGCTCCAGGTGGTAGGTCTCCTTGGTCGAGCCGCGGCCATTGAGTTGAATGCTTTCCAGCACCCGAGCCTCAAACGGATGATCGTGCGAGTATACCGGGGCCGTAGGTGCGGGTGCGCCACCCGTTACGACCGCAGCGGCCGACGTGCTGGCTGCCGGCGCAGCTTCTGCGGCAATGTTCGTCAGTACTTCCTCAATCCACTGTTTCGAGGGGGGTAGGAACGCCACGTCCACATCTACCCGATCCAGCAGGCGTTGGCCGCCTAGCTCCGTCAAACGGGCATCGAACTCCTTGCCGGTCTGGCAGTATTGCAGATAGCTCTGGTCGCCGAGGGCCAATACGGCGTAGCGCAGCTCAGGCAGTTGGGGAGCCCGCTTGCCGAGTAGAAAGCGGTGTAGCTCCTCCGCCGAAATGGGTGGTTCGCCTTCACCCTGCGTGCTCACGACCACCAACAACAGCTTTTCCTGCGCCAGTTGGCGTGGGGCGTAGTCGTTCATGTCTTTCACCACGGCTTGCAGCCCCTTCGCTGTGGCAGCCTCCAGGGCCAGTTGCGCCACTTTCTTGGCGTTGCCGGTTTGGGAGCCATACAGAATGGTGATGGGTGGCAGCGCAGCCGGCGCGGCCTGTACGGCTGCCGGAGCCATTGCCGTTTGCGCACCTGCGGGCGCAGCACCAGCGGCAGCGTAGCGACCATAGAAGTAGCCGCTCAGCCACAGCAACTGCTCCGGCTTCAGGGTGGCGCTTTGCTGGTCGAGGCTGGCCGGGTCGAGGCCGAAGGGTAGGGAGTTGGTTGGAGTTGACATGCAGAAAGCCCTTAGGCTACTTGAGCGTATTGATAAAGAATAGTGGCCGCCTGCTGGGGCGTAGCCTGGGCGGTGGCCAGTGTCACCACATCGCCTACCACGATAATAGCTGGTGCGCCAATGCCAGCCGCGGCAGCTTGTGTGGCCAGGGTAGCCACCGTACCCACCACGAGGCGGGCATTGGGCAGGGTGCCATTCTGCACCACGGCCGCCGGCCGTTGGGCGGCCCCGTACCGGGCAAACAGTTGCATAATTTCTTCCAGCCGGCTCAATCCCATCAGAATCACTGTGGTAGCGTTGGCCCGTGCCGCCTCCAGTACCTCGCCCGACAGCTCCCCACTAGATGTAGTGGCCGTAAGTACCCGAAAGCCCTCACTTAGCCCCCGGTGCGTAACCGGGATGCCCAGGCTACCCGCCGCCGCTACGGCGCTGCTAATACCGGGCACGTAGGCCGTGGCCAAGCCGTGCGCCTCAGCATACAGCATTTCCTCCCGGCCTCGCCCAAACACAAACGGGTCACCACCTTTCAGGCGCACCACGTGGCCGTGCTGACGGGCTTGCGCTACAATGAGGGCGTTGATTTCATCCTGCGAGTAGGCGCGCTTTCCCCGTCGCTTGCCCACAAAGATTTGTAAGGCAGTGGGGGCATAGGCCAGCAATTCGTCGTTGGCCAGCGCGTCGTAGAGCACCACGTCGGCCTCGGCCAGTACGCGGGCGCCCTTTAGCGTCAGCAGCTCCGGGTCGCCGGGGCCGGCGCCTACTACAGTCAGGCGAGGGGTAGGGAGGGTAGGCATGGGTTGAGAGAATGAGATAGGGCGAGGTAGGGGCGGCTTGTAGTCGCCCTTTACGCGGTAGGTGTCAGAGACAGGTTTGCAACGACGGGCGTGTGCACCGCACCTCTACTAAATAGAAAACGCCACGGCACCGGGTTCGGCCACAGTGAAATAGTCCGGGTCAACAGCTTCAATAAGGCCAGCCGCTACAGTATTGCCGGTTTGCTCGTCTACCAACACAAAAGAGCCCGACTGCCGATTGTCGCGGTAGATGTCGGCGGCCAGGGGCACAGCAGTTTTCAGGCGCACCCGCACAATGTCGTTCAGGCGAGCTTCCTCGGCGCCCAGGTGCGTAAGGCTCTGCACATCGAGGCGGTAGAGGATGGTAGGCAGCGAGGCTTTCACCAGGGCCGCATGGTGCTGGAGCAAGAAGCGCCGGCCGGCACGCAACGGCGTTTCGGCCATCCAGCACAGCGTGGCTTCTAGCTCGCGCGTGAGGTGCGGTACATGCTGCACCGGTACAATCGTGTCGCCGCGGCTGATATCTACGTCATCGGCTAGGCGAATAATCACGCCCTGCGGAGCCACGGCTTGTTCTACCTCTTGCTGGTTGATTTCAATGGCTTTAATGGTCGATGCCAGACCGGAGGGTAGCACCTGCACCTTGTCGCCACGGCGGTAGGTGCCGCTCTGGATCTGGCCAGCGTAGCCGCGGTAGTCGGGCAGCTCGGCGGTTTGAGGGCGCACCACATACTGTACCTGGAAGCGGGGCTCGGCCTTGGTTTCCTCGGCGCCAGGTACGGCCTCGAGGTGCTCCAATAGATTGGGGCCGGTGTACCACGTCATGTGTTCCGAGCGCCGCACGATGTTGTCGCCCTGCAAGGCGCTCATCGGAATCGGCGTTACGTCGGTCAGCTTCAACAGCTTGGTGATGTCCTGATAATCGGCTACAATCTTGCGGAATACCTGCTCGTCGTAGCCCACTAGGTCCATTTTGTTCACGGCCAGCACAAAGTGCTTGATGCCCAGCAGCGCTGCAATGATGCTGTGGCGACGCGTTTGCTCAATCACACCGTGGCGGGCGTCTACCAGTACAATAGCCAGGTCGGCGTTGCTGGCGCCGGTCACCATGTTGCGAGTGTACTGCACGTGGCCAGGCGCATCGGTGATGATGAACTTGCGGCGCGGCGTGGTGAAATATTTATAGGCTACATCAATGGTGATGCCCTGCTCGCGCTCGGCTTTCAAACCATCGGTTAGCAACGCTAAGTCTACGTTGCCTTGGGCCGCGCCACGGCTTTCCAGCGCCGCCAGAATATCCAGCGACACCGAATCAGAATCGTATAGCAACCGGCCAATCAGCGTGCTTTTGCCGTCGTCTACACTGCCGCACGTAATAAATCGAAGTAAATCCATGAGATGAGATGGTGAAATGGTGAGGTTGTGAAATTGTGAGTTTGTCGTGTGGATGAAGTGTATATGCAATGCACAACTTCACCCTTCACAACTTCACCATTTAGAAATAGCCGTTGCGTTTGCGGTCTTCCATGCCGGTTTCCGAGATGGTATCGTCGAGGCGGGTAGCGCCCCGCTCGCTCACTTTGGCCTGGATGATGTCGGCAATGATGTCTTCCACGGTGCTGGCGTCGCTGGCCACGGCAGCCGTGCAGGTAGCGTCGCCCACGGTACGGAAGCGCACCTGGCGGCTCACAATCTCATCGTCGGCATCGAGGTGCAGGTGCTCTGTGAGACCCAATAGCTGCCCGCCGGGTAGCACCACGCACTGGCGCTCGTGGGCAAAGTAGATTTCGGGTAGGGCAATGTTCTCGCGGCGGATGTAGTTCCACACGTCCAACTCAGTCCAGTTGGAAATAGGGAACACGCGCACGTTCTCGCCCTTCTGAATCTTGCCGTTATAGATGTTCCACAACTCGGGGCGCTGGCGCTTGGGGTCCCACTGGCCAAAGTCGTCGCGCACGGAAAAGATGCGCTCCTTGGCGCGGGCCTTCTCCTCGTCGCGGCGCGCCCCGCCGATACAAGCATCAAACTCAAACTCTTCAATCACATCCAGCAACGTGTAGGTTTGCAGCGGGTTGCGGCTGGGGTATTTGCCGGTTGGGTCTTGCAAGCCCTTTTGCTTAATGGTGTCTTCTACCTTGCGTACCACCAGCTTTTCGCCGAGTTGCGCAGCCAGCGCGTCGCGGAAGGCCAGCACCTCAGGAAAGTTGTGGCCTGTGTCTACGTGTACCAACGGAAACGGAAACTTGCCCGGCCGGAACGCTTTTTCAGCCAAACGGGTAAGCACAATCGAATCTTTGCCGCCCGAAAACAACAGGGCCGGCCGCTCAAACTGGCCTGCTACTTCGCGCAGAATGTGAATGGCTTCGGCTTCGAGCCGGTCCAGGTAATCAAGGGTAGGCATATGAATGAGTTGTCTGTATTCCGTTGTTTGTGATATGGGCGCGGGGTAGTAGAACGCCATGCTGAGCTTATCGGAGCATGGCGTTCTACTATCCTTCTACGCCGGCACCTGTTCCACCACCGGGTCGGGGCCATTGTGGGTGGCGTGTAGGCCGCACTCCTTGGCATCAGCGTTTTCCCACCACCAGCGCCCGGCCCGGAAGTCCTCACCCGGCTTAATAGCGCGGGTGCACGGGGCACAGCCAATGCTCACAAAGCCCTGCTGATGCAGTGGGTTGGTAGGTACGCCGTTGTCTTTGGCAAACGCCCAGCACTGCTCCCAGGTCCAATTGAACAGGGGGTGTATTTTGACAAGCTGATGCGGCTCGTCCCACTCTACCGGCTCCATGGTCTGGCGGTTCTGCGACTGCTCGGCCCGGATGCCAGTAATCCAGATTTGCTGGCCTTCCAGCGCCCGATTTAGGGGTTCTATCTTGCGGATACCGCAGCATTCCTTGCGGTTCTCAATGCTCTCGTAGAAGCTGTTGGGGCCTTTGGCCTCTACCAGCGCCTGCACGCTGGCCGTCTGCGGAGCGTAAGCTTTGATAGGCTTCTGATATTTCAGAATGGTTTTGCTCCAGGTGGAATAGGTCTCCTGAAAATTGCGGCCTGTATCCAGCGTGAATACCTCAATGGGCAGGTCGTGTGCAAAAATCAGATGCGTAATAATCTGATCTTCAATCCCGAAAGAAGTGGAGAAAGTGACTTTGCCGGGAGCCTCTTCTACCGCAGTGCGTAGGATATCCAATGCATCCTGGATAGCAAACTGCTGGCGTAGGTCAGAAACCCGCGATTCGAGGGAAGTAGCCATAAACGAAGAAAATCTAAAGGAGAAGTGCGGACGAGGCCGCGGAAGGGTAGCCGGCGGCAGCGTTGGCTGCTTACGCACGGTACGGATTGCGAGTCGGGGCCGTGCCGGGGGCACTTCGGGCAGTCAGACTCAGGTTAAAGGGAACGAGTTCCCGGTCGTTTCAACAACAACAGGCACAGCACATCATACCCATACAAGCGGCTACACGGCCGGAGAGGGTAGGAGAAGCAAGGGTGCGGAAGTTGTTGGAATGGACCACGGTTGTTTGTTTTTATATGGTCAGGACTTGGCACCGTTCCGCGATAAGCGGAGGTTGCCGGCGTTTCGTCGAGCCTGTCTCTCCACGCCTCTGTATAAAAACAATCCTTTAAAGGGAAAGAATTGGTGGCACAAAGGTAAAGACACAGCGCCGAAAAACACAAATAAAAAAATATCCGACCCGCTATACGTAGCAGGTCGGATATAACTAACGAGAGTGGAAAAGGTTCTTGGAGTGGTAGTAAATAGGGTGTCCTTAATTCTGCTGAATCATGTTCACCACGCCTTCTACCCACTGGGGGTGCGAGTTTAGGGAAGGTACCAACTGCCAGTGCTTGCCACCGGCTTCTTCAAACAGTTCCTTGAACTCCACGCCTACCTCAATAGTGGTTTCCAGGCAGTCGGCTACGAAAGCGGGAGAGAATGCCAGCACGTTTTGAATGCCTTTTTTTGGGAATTCCTTCAGCACTTCGTCGGAGTAGGGTTGCAGCCATGGGTCGCGCAGGCGGCTTTGCAGGCGGCTCTGGAAGGCTACCGTGTATTGGTCGTCGCGCAGGCCGAGGCCTTTGGCTAGCAGGCGCGAGGTCTCGAAGCACTGCGCCCGGTAGCAGTAGCGGTTGTTCTTATTATACGTGTTGCAGCACTTGCCCAGCTGGCAGTAGCCTTTGAAGCTACCCTTCAGCACATGACGCTCCGGAATACCATGGTAGCTGAACAGCACGTGGTCGTAGTCGTGCTTGTCCATTTCAGCTTTACCCAGCGTCACGAAAGTGCCGATAAAGCCGGGGTCATCGGTAAACGTGCTGATGAAGTTTACGCTGGGCACAATCCACCACTTGCTCACAATCTCCATCACCTTTTCCTGCACTGAGCCGGTGCTGGCCGCGGCGTACTGCGGAAACAAGGGTAGCACAATAATGCGTTCTACAGCGGCGTCGCGCAGCTCCTCCAGCGCCTTTTCGATGCTAGGATTCTGGTAGCGCATCCCAAAGGCCACCACGTAGTCGGAGCCGAGTTGCTCCTGTACCAGCTTTTGCAGATCCAGGCCATGGTAGAGCAGGGGCGAGCCGCGCTCCGTATCCCAGAGCTGCTGGTAAATCTTGGCTGATTTGGGCGCCCGCAACGGTACTACCAGCCCCTGAAAAAGAGGGTAGCGTACGGCGGCTGGCATATCAATCACGCGGCCATCGGTGAGGAACTCGTTGAGGTAGCGGCGCACGTCGGGGGTGCGAGGCGAGTCGGGCGTGCCGAGGTTGACGAGCAGGACGCCAACACGGCGTTTGGAAGTGGCGGGGGTAGGCATGAGTAGGAAACGGCTAATCCGTAGCAAGACAAAGGTAGGGGCCGGGAGGTTTGCAGGGAAACCAGGATTTTTCGCTGGATTCTCTAGCTGTGCTTACGCTCCCATGTCCGTTGCTAAGGCACGGTGCTTTCCAGCACGCGCAGCACCTCCGGCAGCGGCTCTAGTCCTGTTAGTACGGCTACGGTAGGATCGGGGCTAGAAGTGCCGAATCGTTTCAGCCATACCGGCCGGATGCCCACGGCCCGTGCGCCCAGTACATCGGCAGTCCAGTTGTCGCCTACCAGCACGGTTTCTTCGGGTAGGGCGTGCAGTCGCTCCAGCGCTGCTTGAAAAATGCGCGGGTCGGGCTTGGGCACACCCACATCCTCGGAGGTGATGAGGGCATCTACAAGGTTCGTCAGTCCCAAGAAAGCCAGTTTATCCTGCTGCTCGGCAGTGCGGTTATTGGTGATAATACCAATCTGATAGCGCGGCTTTAGGGCCTCAAGCAGTGCCACAGCGCCAGCTACTGGTCGGCGCAGGCGGCGGTAGTGGTCATAATGAAGCCCAACAAATTCTTCAGTGGCAGTTTCGGAGTCTAGCACGTGGTAGGGCGCCAGTAGCTGCTGAAACCGCAGGCGGCGGGCATCAAGGTAGTGTATCTCACCGGCCAAAACACGTGGGTGCATTTCCTCCAGCAGTTCGCTGTAACGTGCATACAGGTCGTCCAATGGCACAGTGGCGAGACTAGAAAACTGTACTGTGCTGGCTTGCAGGGCAGCGCGGGCCGTACCGGCGTGGTCGAACAACGTATCGTCGAGGTCGAAGAGGAGAGTGGTAAGTGGCATCTGGGCAAAGGTAGGCAGGCCATAGAGGAAGGACTACTTATTTGACCAAGCTTCCGAAGCCGCCCGAAAAATCGTACCTTTGCGGGCTAATTCCCTGACAACCCGTGAATACCGAACCAAAACCGCACCGCGCCGGCTTCGTGAGCATCATCGGCAAGCCCAACGTGGGCAAGTCCACGCTGATGAACGCGCTGCTGGGTGAGCGGCTCAGCATTGTGACCAGCAAGGCCCAGACCACGCGCCACCGCATCCTGGGCATTCTCAACGGCGACGATTTCCAGTTGGTGTACTCCGATACGCCCGGCATCATACAGCCCAAGTACGAGCTGCACAGCGCCATGATGTCGTTCGTGTACTCGTCGCTGGAAGACGCCGACGTGGTACTGTTCGTGACGGATATTTACGAGAAGCACGATGAAGAACCAGTGGTGGAGCGTCTGCGCAAAATGCAGGATACGCCTATCTTTTTGCTGGTCAATAAAATCGACCAGGCCGATCAGGCTGAGGTAGAGGCGAAGGTAGCGTATTGGCAGGAGCACCTACCCAATGCCACCCGCGTGCTACCTATCTCGGCGCTGGAGAAATTCGGGACCGGCGAGCTGCTCGATCTGATTCTAGAGAAGCTGCCGATTCACCCGCCTTACTACCCCAAAGACGAGCTAACTGATAAGCCGGAGCGCTTTTTTGCCGCCGAAATGATTCGGGAGAAAATCTTCAAGCTCTACAAAAAAGAGGTGCCCTACTCCTGCGAGGTAGGCATCGAGGAGTTCAAGGAAGAGGACGATATTATCCGGATGCGCGCCACGATTTACGTGGAGCGTAGCAGTCAGAAGGGTATTATTATCGGCAAAGGCGGCGAGGCCCTAAAGAAGGTAGGCACCTGGGCACGGGAGGAAATGGAGAAGTTTTTCCTGAAAAAAGTGTTCCTCGAAATTCACGTGAAAGTCAACGAAAACTGGCGCACTGACCCCAAAGCGTTGAGCCGGTTCGGCTATCAATAGTAGGATAGGTAGGGAGGTGTAAGGGTAGAAGTTTACGAAACATCACTTTCTACCCTCACACCTCCCTACCCTCCCTAAAACAACTCCGACCACATCAACCTACTTAACTACTCCGGGCACTGCCAAAACTGGTCGGGCTGGCGGCTGGAGTCAGACAAATGAAAAATACCATTGCAATTGTGGGCCGCCCCAACGTGGGCAAGTCCACGCTGTTCAACCGCTTGGTGGGGCAGCGCAAAGCCATCATGGACAACGAGTCGGGCGTAACGCGCGACCGGCACTACGGCTACGGCGACTGGATTGGCAAGTACTACACTGTGATTGACACCGGTGGCTACGTGCACAACTCCGAGGACGTATTCGAGGAGGAAATCAATAAGCAGGTAAAGCTGGCTATTGATGAGGCCGACGTGGTGCTGTTTATGGTGGACGTAGACGCTGGTCTGCACCCGCTAGACGAGGAGTTTGCCAACGTACTGCGCCGCTACCAGGGCCAAAAGCCGATTTATCTGGTGGCTAACAAGGCCGATACCAACGCCCGCGCCCACGCCGCTGGCGAGTTCTACGCCCTGGGTATGGGTGACGGCGAAATCTATTCCGTCAGCTCGCAAAGCGGCTCTGGCACCGGCGACTTGCTGGATGCGGTAGTAAGCCACTTCGAGGAAGAAGGTGAGGAAGAGCCCGATGCCGGCGTGCCTAAAATTGCCGTAGTAGGTCGCCCTAATGCTGGCAAATCGTCGTTTGTGAACCTGCTGCTAGGCACCGACCGCAGCATCGTGACGGATATTGCTGGCACCACCCGCGACTCTATTTCGGCGCGCTACAACGCGTTTGGCAACGAGTTTATCCTGGTAGATACGGCCGGGTTGCGCCGCAAAACCAAGGTGAAGGAGGACGTGGAGTTTTACTCTGTGTTGCGCGCCATTCGGGCCATGGAGGAGTCGGATGTGTGTGTGGTGATGCTGGATGCTACCCGTGGCATTGAGGCGCAGGACGTGAACATCATCTCCCTGGCCGACAAGAACCGCAAAGGCATCGTGATTCTGGTGAACAAATGGGACCTCATCGAGGACAAAGAAACCAACACCGCCAAGGAATTCGAGGAGAAAATCCGCGAGAAGATTGCGCCGATTGCCTACCCACCCATCGTATTCATCTCGGTGCTGAATAAGCAGCGCGTGCACAAGGCCATCGAAACGGCCATTCAGGTGTACGAGAATAAGATGCACAAAATCCCTACCTCCCAGCTCAACGAGGTGATGCTGCGCGAGATTGAAAAGTCGCCGCCGCCCGCCACTAAGGGCAAAATGGTACGTATAAAGTACGTGACACAGTTGCCTACCCACAACCCGGTATTTGCGTTTTTCTGCAACCTACCGCAGTATGTGAAGGAATCGTACACGCGTTACTTGGAAAATAGGCTGCGTGAAAACTTTGGTTTTCAAGGCGTTCCGATTGGTATTGTGTTCCGGAAGAAGTAAAGCAGAAAAAAACTGAAATTTTTTTGGGTAGGTCGGGTTACCTTCTGCTGATGTAGGTATAAACCCCCGAATTTCGCCTCCGGCTCGGCTGGAACCCGCGAAACTCACCAAACCTGAAATTTCATTTTTCAACTTACCCCCATCATGAAAAAAGTTCTGTTCCTCGCTCTGGCTGCCGCTTCGTTCTCGTTCGCTTCTTGCGACAGCAAAAAAGAAGACGCTACTGAGCAAGCTGCTGACAACGTAGAAGCTGCTGGCGAAGCCAAAGCTGACGCTATGGAAGAGCAAGCTGACGCAGTACGTGACTCGGCCGACGCTAAGGCTGACAACATGGAAGATGCAGCTGACGCTACCGACGCTCCTACTACTACTGCTCCTGCTACCACTGGCACGACTGCTCAGTAATTTCAGCAACGTCTGATATAACAAAAAGGCCTCCCACACCGGGAGGCCTTTTTGTTTGTGGCGCAAGAGCAAATAGTGCCTACCCCAGGCGACGCTGCAACAGGCCGTCTATGACTTTGAAAAGCTTTTTGGGTGAATACGTGCGCCACGGTAGCTCGTCGAGCTGGCCACCAAAGTTGATATAGCTATCGAGGTTGTACTGGCGCATTTCGCGCGAGACGTGCTCCTGGAAGTTAACGCCGGCAATCCAACCGTCTTCTACATCCTCAAACCATTCCTCGTAGTACGAATCATCGGATCCGTGGAAGTTGAATACGTTTTCGCCTACGAGCACAAAACGGGCAATGCCTTCGTGTAGCAGCGGGTCGATGATTTCCCGCTTGAGCTGCATGATGTCGTTTTCAATGGCATCATTCCATTCTCCGATAAACTCCAGAATGGCCGACTGCTGCTCGTAGTCAACAAATAAAATCTTGATAAACAGGGTATCCGACCCAAAGCTGTCCCACTGCGGATGAATGTAATAGCCGTAGATGGTATTCACGTAGCTGTCGAGGCTGTTCTCGGCGCCGTGGAGGGGGGAGCGAGGGTCTTCAGAAGCCGAGTACTGGTCGATCCAGGCGTAGTGTGGCTCGATGGTATGCACGCAGGTATAGCTAGAGGTACAACAACCGGCCTTACATGCGTAGGCCGCCGTTACCTAACGCAAGACCGAATTGAAGTGTTCGGAGTGGAGTAGTAACTGCTCAATTATAGTCCCTACCCGCGCGCCTCTAGTGCTGCCCGCACCGAGCCGTGCTTCTTTAGTAACTGAGCGGCTTCATCCTGCTCGATACCTAGCTCGTCCATCAGCATCCGTTCGCCGCGGTCTACCAGCTTGGCATTGGAGAGCTGCATGTCTACCATCTTGTTGCCCTTCACCCTACCCAGCCGAATGAAGGTAGCGGTAGTGAGCATGTTGAGCGCCAGCTTTTGACCGGTGCCGGCTTTCAGGCGGGTGCTGCCCGTCACGAACTCCGGTCCGGTTACTACTTCTACCGGAAACTCGGCTGCGGCCGCTACCGCAGAACTCGCATTGCACACAATGCAGCCCGTGGCCAGTCCGTGCTGCCGGGCCCGTTGCAGACCGCCAATCACGTAGGGCGTACGGCCCGAGGCGGCAATGCCCACCACGATGTCTTTGTCGGTGATATTGTGGGCTTGTAGGTCGCGCCAGGCTTGCTGGGCGTCGTCTTCGGCGTTTTCTACGGCTTTGCGAATGGCGGTGTCGCCGCCAGCAATGATGCCCACTACCAGCCCGTGCGGCACGCCGAAGGTAGGCGGGCACTCCGAGGCATCAACCACGCCCAGCCGCCCGCTGGTACCCGCCCCGATGTAGAACAACCGGCCGCCCTGTTGTAGCCGCGCCACGGTGGCTTCTACTAATGCCTCTAGTTGGGGTAGGGCTTTTGCTACGGCCTGCGGTACGGTTTGGTCTACGCTGTTCATACCAGCCAGTAGCTCGTGGGTCGACAGCGTTTCGAGATTATTGAACAGGGAGGCGCTTTCGGTGGTGCTCATGGGGTAGGGGCGAAGGAGGTTAGAGTAACTGACGGATAAAGGTATCAGTAAAGTCTTCGGCAAAGTGCAGCACGTTGGGCAAGTGCGTAAACTCGTGCGGCTGGTGCGTAGTGGTGAGAATCACGGTATCCATGCCGGCAGTGTGGGCGGCTTCGGCGCCTTTGGGCACGTCCTCAAACACTATGCAATCGGTGGGCTCGACGCCTAACTCAGCAGCGGCTTTCAGGAAGGTTTCGGGGTGCGGCTTGCTCAGCGTCACATCGTCGGCGCTGACGATAGCGCGGAAATAGCGCCGGATATCCAGCGTATCCAGCACAAAATCAATATTGAACGGAATAGCCGCCGACCCAATGGCCACCGGAATATCCAGCTGGTAGGCGCGCTCCAGAAACTCCGCCAACCCCGGCAGCAGCTGCAAGTACGGCCGAAACTCGTCTTGGTATCGCTGCTCCTTCGCTACCGACAGTTCCTCGATTTCCTCGGCAGTGAAGCGGTCCGGCCCGAACATGCGTACCAGCACCTCGCCGTTCTTGCCGTACATCTGCGGCTTCACTTCGTCCCAGGTGAAATTGCCGCCCAGCTCGTGGTTGAAAATGTGGCGCCACGCCTTGGTATGGTACTCCATATCATGAATCATGGTGCCGTTCAAATCGAAGATAAATGCCTTCATGCGGTAAGAAACAGGGTAGGGAATGCAACAATTATGGGTGTACAATCAGCTTACTTCTTCGGAGAAGCACTGACCGCCAACCGGCCAATAATCGGAAAATTGTCGAATACGTTGGGCGTATGGGGGGCGTCATGGTCTAGCTCACGGGTGAGGTCTTGACCGGCCCAATGCTCGTAGTGGTTGCCGCGCCGCCATAGCCGGGAGCGGCTCACATCGTAGATGTTGCCCTGGTAGGCCACCCATATTTCGTCCCGGTCTTGCCCATTGCGCAGGGCTAGTTGGGCGCGCGTGTAGGTAGGCAACAATGTGTCTACCGGCAAGGGTAGGCTATCTTGGGCAGATGAGTTTGCGTGCGTTTCGCTCATAGATACAGCAAATAACTAGCGAACTAGCTAAACCTCCCTGCGGCAACCACTATCCCAGTAGCGCCTGCGTCAGAATCCAGCGGTTGGGTAGGTCGCCTTGGGCGGCGCGGATGTAGTCGTCGTAACTGCATGGCACAATGCGCTTGATGTCGCTATCGGCTAGGCTTTCCACTTCCAGCCACCATTTTTCGGTGCGTTTGGCTTTGTAGAACACCAGCTTGGCCGGTGTGCCAGGCAGTCCCACTGCATATCGAATAAAGCGTCGGCTCTGAAAATCCATTTCGCCCCAACGGTGGTAGAAGCCCTCCACAAAATACCACAGCATAGTAGCCAGCGTGCCAGCCGCCAGGCCGTGCGTGTCGTGGTCGGGGCGGTAGCCGTAAAGGCCGAAGGATGTAAGCTGATCGTTGTGGCCGGCATACCAAGACAGCTGCGCAGCTTCTTCGCTGCTAAGCCCGAAGGAATTGGCAGGGTAGTAGCCCGGCGCCTCGGTCCAGCGGAGTGCGGCCACGTCAAACGTCACGAAATCGGCTTGGCGGAGCAGGGGCTCGGCCTGGCGCACATCAGTACGGATGGCTCCCAAGCGCATCGTTTCAAAGTGCAGTTTTTCCAGGGCCGCTAGCACGTCGGGCGCCACCAGGTATTGCTGGTGCCCTAGCTGCGCAAAGTTGAACAGGAAGTTGGGCTCGTGAATGATCATGCGCCGCAGGTGGGCCTCCTCGGCCGGGGCGCAGTCGTACTCGGCCATGTCTACGCGGGCATCTACGGAGGCAAAGCTGATGGGACGGTCCAGCGTTTCGTAGGCCAGAAACTGCCCGTAGTCCAGATCGGGTCCACCGCCGAGCAGGATGGCTACCGTATTGTGCTCTAGCAGAGCTGCCACTATTTCGCGTAGGCGCAGGTAGGTGTCTTCCAGCGTGAGGCCAGGCCGCAGATTGCCTAAGTCTACCAACTTGGCTGGCCGCACGCCGCGCTGCAAGTGGTAGAAGCGCTGCCGCACGGCATCGGCGCCGTGGTGGGTAGGCGCCCCGGCGGCGGTGCCGCGCCAGTCGTCGAGACCGATAAGGGCCAGGTCGGCCGAGCGCCAATCGGGAAACGTGTGCACAAACGGGGTGATGTACGCCGCCAGGGCCGTAGGGGCAGCCGGTGGGGCCACCACCTCTTCCCGAAGCGGATCAAAAAAAATACCCAGATTCATGAGTGCAAGCAAAGCGTAGAGGCCCAAAATTACGCAAAAGGCACTACCCAAGGGCTTTTTGCGTAGTAGAAAGTAGGTGGTCAGCAAGTTAGCCTACAGCCAATCTGCTAGCCCATAGCTTTTCTATGAAAAATCCGGTTATTTAAGCAGCATTTCCCATCCTTCTGCTCTCTTTATGGACATTCGTCGCACATTTGATATTCTACCTGCTCAGCAGGCAAAATTTCCCAAAGCCGATTGCATGGCCGCTAAGCGCGACGGCAGCTGGCAAAAAATGAGTACCCAGGAAGCCATTGATCAGATCAACTTAGTGAGCCTGGGGTTGGTGAAGCTGGGCTTAAAGAAAGATGATAAAGTGGCCCTTATTGCCATGAACCGGCCCGAGTGGATGCTGGCCGACTCCGGCATCTCGCAGATTGGTGCGGTGGTGGTGCCTATGTATCCCAGCATCACGATAGAGGACTACAAGCATATTTTCAGCGACGCCGATGTGAAGGCCGTGCTGGTGTCGGATGAGAAGCTGCACGAGAAGGTACTGGCTGCCACCGAAGGCATGAACATCGCCCACGACCATATTTTCAGCTTCGATAAGATTGACGGTGCCCGGCACTTTTCGGAGCTGCTGGATATGGGTAGGGAGGGCAACCCCGCCGACCTGGAGCCGCTAAAAGCCGCCGTGCAACCCGATGATTTGCTCACGCTTATCTATACCTCTGGCACCACGGGTAAGCCCAAAGGGGTAATGCTCAGCCACGACAACCTGCTCAGCAACCTGCGCAGTGCTGCGCCCTTTGTGCCGGTAGGGCCTAAGGATAAGGCCCTGAGCTTCCTACCCCTCTGCCACATTTTCGAGCGCATGGTGACCTACCTTTACATGACGCACGGCGTGAGCATCTACTACGCCGAAAGCATGGAAACCATTGCCGACAACCTGCGTGAGGTGAAGCCTGAAATCTTCACTACCGTGCCTCGTTTGCTGGAGAAGGTGTATGAGAAGATAGTAGCGAAAGGCCACACGCTGGAAGGTGTCAGCAAGAAGCTGTTTTTCTGGGCCTTAGATCTGGGCCTGAAATACGATACCCAGAAAGACCAGGGGTTCCTATATAATACGCAGTTGGCGCTGGCCAACAAGTTCATTTTCAACAAGTGGCGCGAGGCGCTGGGCGGTAATCTGCGCTGTATTGTGAGCGGTGGTGGTGCCTTGCAGCCACGCCTGGCGCGGGTATTTTGGGCCGGTGGCATTCGGGTGATGGAGGGCTACGGCCTCACCGAAACCTCGCCCGTTATTGCCGTTGGAGGCTTTGAGCCCGAGAACAACCTGATTGGCACGGTAGGGCCACTCATCGACAACATTGAGGTGAAAATTGCGCCCGACGGCGAGATTTTGACCCGCTCGGCCTCTGTGATGAAGGGCTACTATAACCAGCCCGAAAAAACCGCCGAGGCCATCGACGCCGACAGCTGGTTCCACACCGGCGACATTGGGGAGTTTGTGCAGAATCGTTTCCTCAAAATCACAGACCGTAAGAAAGAGATGTTCAAGACCTCGGGCGGCAAGTATGTTGCCCCGCAGGTGATTGAGAGCAAGGTGAAGGAGTCGCCGCTGGTGGAGCAGATTATGGTGGTAGGCGACGGCCGCAAATTTCCCTCTGCCCTGGTAGTGCCGGCCATGGATGAGCTGAAAAGCTGGGGAAAGAAGAATGGCGTAGAGATTGGTTCGCTAGCGGACGCTGTGCAGAACGAGAAAGTAATCAAGCTCTACAACAACCTCATACACGGCTACAACAACGATTTTGCACACTGGGAGCAGGTCAAGAAAATTGTGCTGGTGCCCAGGCAGTGGTCGGTAGAAACCGGCGAGATGACACCTACCATGAAGCTGAAGCGCAAGGTGATTTCCGAGAACATGAAGGATGTAATCGAAAGCATCTACGAGTTCAACGAGAAGCGATAGACTTGGCAGGGTAGGGGGTACTTGCCTCCCTACTCTGTCAAATTTTTTGCCCTCACTTAGTATGCAAGCATAACAAATAATCGTATGTTTACCAGACTTCACCTTGCCCATGAAACCGGAAGAAACCGTCGATTATAACATCAAAGTAGCCTGGCACGCCATTTCGCGCATGTACAATGCGCAGGCCGCTAAGCATGATATCACTACAAGCATCGGCTTTGTGCTGCTGAACATCGATCAGGAAAACGGCACGCCCGCTACCAAGATAGCGCCGCTACTGGGTCTGGAAACCCGCTCGCTTACGCGCATTCTGCGCAGCATGGAAGAAAAGGGCCTGATCTACAAACAGGCTGATGCCCACGACAAGCGCTCGGTGCGCATTTTTCTGACCGAAGAGGGCCTGCGCGGTAAGGAAATCTCCCGCCAAACCGTACGTCACTTCAACCAGAAAGTGCGCGAGCAGATTCCGCAAAACCAACTCGATGTGTTCTTTAAGGTAATAGGGCAGATTACGGGGATGATCGAGGGCAAAACGCTTTTCGATGACTTTATGGTGAAACCATCGCGCAAGGAAATGCCTGCTTAGAGAGTCCCTTGTTGGGCTATTCGTTTGCAACTACATACTCTACTTCATGGGCGTCTGCAAGGCGCCTCTACTCACCTACTTATGAATAGAAATATCAAGAAAGTAGCGGTGCTGGGCTCCGGCGTGATGGGTTCGCGCATTGCCTGCCACTTTGCCAATATTGGTGTGCAGGTGCTGCTACTCGACATCGCGCCGAAAGAATTGACCCCCGATGAGGAGAAAAAAGGGCTGACGCTGGATAAGCCCCACGTGCGCAACCGCATTGTGAATAGCGCACTAGAAGCTGCCGTGAAGGCCAACCCTTCGCCGCTCTACCGCAAGCAGGATGTGTCGAAGATCAAGACCGGCAACTTTGAGGATAACCTGAAAGACATTGCCGGCTGCGACTGGACGATTGAGGTAGTTGTAGAACGGCTCGACATCAAAAAGAGCGTGTATGAGCGGGTAGAGCAGTTTCGTAAGCCTGGCACGCTGATTACGAGCAACACTTCCGGCATCCCGATTCACCTGCTGGCCGAAGGTCGCTCCGAGGACTTCAGGCAGCATTTCTGCGGCACGCACTTCTTCAACCCGCCGCGCTACCTCAAGCTGCTTGAAATCATCCCGACCCCTGATACCAAGCCGGACGTGGTGGATTTTCTGCAACACTACGGTGACCTGTACTTGGGTAAAACCGTGGTATTGGCTAAAGACACACCCGGCTTCATTGCCAACCGGGTAGGCGTATTCGGTCTGCTCGATGCCATGCATGTGATGCAGGAGTTGGGCCTGACGGTGGAAGAGATAGACAAGCTGACCGGCCCCGTGATTGGTCACGCCAAGTCGGCTACCTTCCGCACTTCCGATGTGGTAGGGCTCGATACTACCGTGAACGTAGCCAAGGGCCTCGGCCAGAGCCTACCCCATGACGAAGCCAAAGCGGTGTTCACGCTGCCCGACTTCGTGCAGAAAATGAGCGAGAACAAGTGGCTGGGCGACAAAACGGGTCAGGGTTTTTACAAGAAAACCAAAGGTGCGGGCGGCAAAACCGAAATCTTGGCCCTCGACCTGAACACGTTGGAGTACAAGCCAAGCCAGAAAATTAAGTTTGCCACCCTAGAGGCCACCAAGCCCATCGAAAGGCTTGCTGACCGCTTCAAGGTACTGGTAGGCGGCAAAGACAAAGCCGGCGAGTTTTACCGCAAGTCGTTTGCCGGGCTGTTTGCCTACGTCAGCAACCGCATCCCCGAAATTACGGACGCCCTCTACAAGATTGACGACGCCTTGCGTGCTGGCTTCGGCTGGGAGCTAGGGCCGTTTGAAACCTGGGACGCGCTGGGCGTGCAGAAAGGCGTAGAGCTAGCCGAGGCCCAAGGCAAAACCATGGCGCCGTGGGTAGGCGAGATGCTGTCCGCCGGCCATACTACCTTTTATAAAGTAGACGAGAAGGGCACGCGCCAGTATTACGACCTTGAATCGAAATCCTACCAGCCTATTCCGGGGGTAGAGAACTTTATCATTCTTGACAACCTGCGGGCTGCTGGTAAAGTGCTGTGGAAAAACGCCGGTGCCTCGGTCCTCGACCTCGGAGACGGTATCCTGAACGTGGAGTTCCACTCGAAGATGAACGCCATGGGCTCCGATGTGATTCAGGGCCTGCTGAAGGGCGTGGACATGGCCGAGAAAGGCTACCGCGGCTTGGTAGTCGGCAACGACGCACCCAACTTTTCGGCCGGCGCCAACCTGGGGCTCGTGTACATGTTTGCCCTGGAGCAGGACTACGACGAGCTGAATCTGATGATTGCGCAGTTCCAGCAGGCGATGATGCGCATGCGTTACAGCAGCATTCCGGTGGTGGGCACGCCCCACGGCCTAGCATTGGGTGGCGGCTGCGAGCTGAACCTGCACTGCGACAAAGTAGTAGCCGCCGCCGAAACCTACATGGGTCTCGTAGAATTTGGGGTAGGGCTAATTCCCGGCGGGGGTGGCACAAAAGAAATGACCCTGCGGACCGCCGCTAAATACGAGGAAGGCGAGCCGGAATACAACCTGCTGCGCAACACCTACATGACCATCAGCACGGCCAAGGTTTCTACCTCCGCCGCTGAAGCCTTCGACCTAGGCTTTCTACGCCGCGGCGATGAAATTGTGGTGAACAGCAACCGTGTGATTGCGCAAGCCAAAGCCGCCGCCCTCGAAATGGCCGATGCCGGTTACACCCAGCCCGTACCCAAAACCAACATTAAAGTACACGGTCGTGGCGCGCTGGCAATGTTCAACACCGGCGTGTTTGCCATGAAAGAGGGCAACTATATCTCGGCCCACGATCAGAAAATAGCTGACAAGCTGGCCTATGTGATGTGTGGCGGCGACCTGTCGGCGCCTACCGAAGTGAGCGAGCAGTACCTGCTAGACCTGGAGCGTGAAGCCTTCCTAAGCCTGACTGGCGAGCGGAAAACGCTAGAACGAATTCAGTCGATTCTGACGACGGGCAAGCCACTCAGAAACTAATCGTTTGTCATGCGGACGGAGGAAGCACCTTATCACGGCTGCTTTCGTCGGCACTCATATTCCCAGCGGCGCGGGCGTGATAAGGTCCTTCGCCGCGCTCAGGATGACAAAAGAAACTACCATGTCTCAACAAGCCTATATAGTTGCTGGATATAGAACCGCCGTGGGCAAGGCCCCGCGCGGCGGCTTCCGCTTCACTCGTACCGATGACCTCGCCGCCGACGTCATCAAGCACCTCGTTGCCTCTGTGCCTGCCCTCGACCCTACTCGCATTGATGATGTAATAGTAGGCAATGCCGTGCCCGAGGCCGAGCAGGGGTTGCAAATGGGGCGTCTGATTTCTTTGCTTTCCCTACCCCTCAATGTGTCGGGCCTTATTGTGAACCGCTACTGCGGCTCTGGTGTAGAAACCATTGCTATGGCCGTGGGCAAAATTGCCGCCGGTATGGCCGATTGCATCGTGGCCGGTGGGGCAGAAAGTATGAGCTTGGTGCCCACCGTAGGCTGGAAAACGGTGCCTAATTACAAGCTAGCCAAAGCCCACCCTGATTATTACATGGGTATGGGCCTCACGGCCGAAGCCGTGGCCAAGGACTACGGCATCTCTCGCGAAGACCAGGATCAGTTTGCCTACAACTCGCATCAAAAGGCTCTCAAAGCTTTGGAAGAAGGCAAGTTTAAAGACCAGATTGTGCCCATCACGGTAGAGGAAACCTACGTGGATGCAGCCAGTGGCAAGAAGAAAACCCGCTCCTATGTGGTAGATACCGACGAGGGGCCGCGGGCCGATACTTCTCTGGAAGCGCTAGCTAAGCTACGGCCAGTGTTTGCCCAGGGCGGCACCGTCACGGCCGGCAACTCGTCACAGACTTCTGACGGCGCAGCTTTCGTGCTAGTGATGTCGGAGCGCATGGTGAAAGAGCTGAACCTAGAGCCTGTAGCCCGTATGGTGAACTACGCCACCGAAGGGATAGATCCGCGCATCATGGGCATGGGCCCTGTAAAAGCCGTACCGAAAGTGCTCAAGCAAGCTGGTATGAAGCTCGAAGACATCGACTTGATTGAACTAAACGAAGCCTTCGCTTCCCAGAGCATCGCCGTGCAACGCGAGCTGGGTATCGACCCCAACAAGCTGAACGTGAACGGCGGCGCTATTGCATTAGGCCACCCACTAGGCTGCTCCGGCGCCAAACTGTCTATTCAGTTATTCGATGAGCTGCGCAAACGCGGCCAGAAGTACGGTATGGTGACAGCCTGCGTAGGCGGCGGCCAGGGCGTGGCAGGTATTTATGAGCTGCTGAAGTAGTTTGTTATGCCGAGTGAAACGAGGAATCTGAATCAGACTATTAGCAGTGTTTACTCAGATTTCTCGCGCTGCTCGGAATGACAATAGAAACCCCGAACCAATCGGGGTTTTCTTTTCGTTAATTACTCGGCAAGCATAACAAATTTTTGTACCTTTCGATACAACCAGGGAGTAGACCACATACACGTATAAATACGCTGCATGCCGACTACTTGTATTAACTTTATCTGAATTTTCACTCACCACGAACATACCGCACCCGACCATGGAAGTAACGCAGAAATCCCTCAAAGGCGGCGAATTCATTATCAAAGAAACCAACGCCCAAGACGTTTTCACGCCCGCTGAATTCTCGGAAGAGCAGCGCATGATGCACCAAACCTGCCTGGACTTTATTGCCAGCGAGGTGCAGCCCCTGCTAGAACGCCTCGACAATCATGAGGAAGGCCTGATGGAAGACCTGATGAAGAAAGCCGGGGAGCTGGGCCTGTTTGGGGTGAGCATTCCCGAGCAGTACGGCGGCTACGACATGGACTTCAACACGGCCCTGCTGGTGACGGAAGGGGTAGGGGGCGGCCACTCGTTTCCGGTGGCGTTTGCGGCGCACACGGGCATCGGCATGCTGCCAATTCTGTATTTCGGGACCGAGGAGCAGAAGCAGAAATACATTCCAAAGCTAACGACCGGCGAGTGGGTAGGGGCATACTGCCTCACCGAACCCGGCTCTGGCTCCGATGCGCTGGGTGCGAAAACCAAAGCTGTGCTGACCGAAGATGGGGAGCATTATGTGCTCAACGGTCAGAAAATGTGGATCACCAACGCCGGTTTTGCACACGTATTCATCGTGTTTGCCAAAATCGATGGCGAAAAATTCACCGGCTTCATTGTGGAGCGCGACACGCCCGGTCTCACCTTCGGCAACGAGGAGCATAAGATGGGTATCAAAGGCTCGTCTACCCGACAGGTGTTCTTGTCAGATGTGAAGGTTCCCAAGGAAAACGTGTTGGGCGAGATTGGCAAAGGCCACCTCATTGCCTTCAACATTCTGAACATTGGCCGCATCAAGCTGGCAGCGGCATGCCTGGGCGCTTGCAAAATGGCCGCTACCTTGAGCGTGAAGTATGCCAATGAGCGTGTGCAGTTCAACCTGCCGATTTCTAAGTTTGGCGCCATCCGGCAGAAACTGGCTGAGCAGGCCGTGCGCATATACGCCGTAGAATCGGCTATATACCGCGCCGGCATGGATATCTATCGCACCGAGCAGGAACTGTTGGCGCAGGGTCAGGGTGCCAATGAGGCACTGCTGGGCGCCGCCCGTGAGTTTGCCGTGGAGTGCGCTATGCTGAAGGTAGAAGGCTCGGAAGTGCTAGACTTTGTGACAGATGAAGGCGTGCAGATCTACGGCGGCTACGGCTTCTCAGCCGACTACCCCATGGACCGCGCCTACCGCGACTCGCGCATCAACCGCATCTTTGAGGGCACTAACGAAATCAACCGCTTGCTCTCCGTAGACATGATTTTGAAGAAGGCCATGAAGGGCGAGCTGGATTTGATGGGTCCGGCCCAGGACGTACAAAATGAACTGATGGCTATTCCCGACTTCAACGTAGAAGAGGAAACTGGCCTGTTTGCTGCCGAGAAAAAGACCATTCAGAAGCTGAAAAAAGCTATTCTGATGGTGGCCGGCACAGCCGTGCAGAAGTATATGAACTCGCTGGCTAAGGAGCAGGAAATTCTGATGAACATTGCCGATATGGCCATCAAGACCTATGTGGCCGAAAGCACCCTGCTGCGGGTAGAGAAAGAAGCCGCCGAGAAAGGCGAAGAGGCTCTGGCTACGCAAATCGACATTGCCCGCGTTTACTTAGCCGATGCGGTGGACATTGTGAACAAAGCTGGGAAAGATGCCATTGCCTCTATGGTAGAGGGCGATGAGCAACGCCTCCTGTCACTGGGCCTCAAGCGCTTCACCAAAGTAGACCTTTTCAACGCTAAAGAAGCCCGCCGCCGCATTGCCGCCAAGCTGATTGAAGCCAACGAATACGTATATTAATATCTGAACCACGGATCCGCTCGGATTTGTCGGATGCCACGGATTTTGTGGACGATTGAAAAAACAAAGAAGGCGGCCCAGATGGGCCGCCTTCTTTGTTTTCGGTACAAGATGAAAACGCCTAACGAATTATCCACAAAATCCGTGGCATCCGAGCGAATCCGTAGCTCAGACTTACTTCACCACAATTTTATTCAACATCAGCGCAGCGGATTTCTTGCTAGGGCGGCTCACGCCGATAATGGTTTTGGCATCGGCCCAAGTGGTGAAATCCTTCACATAGGCCAGATTTTGGTCGTTGGCTACTTTCAGGCCTAATCCTTTGGGGTCTTGTACTACGCCAGTTGTCATATCAACGTGGCGCACGTACAGATCAGACTTTCCTTTGATAGTTTCCTCTGTTAGGAGTTGCAGGTCGGGACCGAATACGGCGGCCCGGAAGCCAATGCTGGTGAATGCCTCAGCGGGCGGGGCTACCTGGCTTTTGTTTATAATGGTATGCCAGCGCGGTGCCAAAAACTCATTGTAGCCAAACAGGTGCAATTCCCGCGAATGAATCGGTGAGTTCTCGCCGCCTTCCTCGTATTGCTTCTGCGCGATAATAACCAACTGTTTGTCCTCATTCAGTAGCAATTGCGCCAAGTATATATCTTCTAAACGCTTGCTGGTGCCTTGCGTAGCTTTGTTTGTTTCAGCTAAGTACTCGGGTGAGAATTTTACTTCCGGCGCAAACTTCATATCGCCCTCTCCGGTGAAATCAAATTTTACCGCCTTTAGACTATGATAAAGCCCCGTTTTGCGCTCCGTGCAAATAGCAGCGGCATATAATGTGTTGTTGGCTTGTAGACTAAACTTTGCGTCGAACACCATCACTTCCTGCCCGCCAAACACGCCACCCAGGGCCACCGACATCACTTTCACTTCGGTGCTGGTATTGAGGTAACGCCGTACACTTAGCTTTTTCATCTCGTCGCTGAGGAGCGTGACGTACTGTGCGCCATCATTGCCCACGCTCACAGTAGTGGAAAAAAAAGCGCCCTGGTCGTGAAAATCGTATGTGCGCTCCTTCACTTGCATTAATTGCATGTCATACACAGCCGCCTGGATAGCCTTAATCTGCTGGTCGCGGGTGAGGTAGCGCCATGCTACTGTATGGGTGCCATCCGGAGAAAAGGCTACTCCCGGCCGCCGGTCGCGCAGGCCGGCTTCTGTCAGCTTCTTTCCCGCGCTTTTCTGCCCGGTTTTCAGGTCGAGCGAATAGGCTATAAGCTGCTGGGCCGCGCTGGTTTTGCGGTATACGACTACGGTAGCCTGTTGGCTGCTTTGCGCAAATCCTTCGATGCTTTCTTCAGCTGTGAGGGGTAAATCGGTGCTCCACACGCGTTTCAACTCGCCATCGTATCGCTCGACTGCATAGCCGGCAACTGATTTATGTGCTAAAATCACAAAACCGCCGTCTGGTTGCGAAAGGGTCTTTTGAGGTACACGCTGATTGTACCGATCGTATGACTGTTCGGGTAGGTATGCAAACGATACCGCTTTCGTTTTCTGTGCTTGCCCTACCCTCGGTGTCAGCAAAATCACACTTAACAAGATGGTCGATGATAAAAAAGTAAATCGCACAGAGAAAGAGAGTTAAGGAAAGAACAAGACGTCATTGGAAAAAAATGACGCGCAAAAATGATCAATAATCAGATGTCTACGTATATGAGCCGGATTAGTAAAAATAGGCTTGCGAGAAGCCTAACTTTCACAGAAGCTTAATGGTTTGTTTAACTGCTGTTTGTTGAAAATGCCTTTACTTTGCACTCGGATACAGCAAGTAAGAGGCAAAATGTGTAGCGCAAAAGATGGCAATGAGCGGCGCTATACAGGAAAGTAGAATTGGGTAAATACAAAAAACAGGTGGTATACAAAGGTTGGCCTCAACTTTGTGCCATACAGACTGCAAATACCTTTCCTTTATGAAGTTCTTAGTAAAATCATTGTTGCTCTCGGGATTGCTGGTAGCTGGTAAGCTAGTGAAACAACAGTCTCCCGAAGCGGTTATTACTATCGCCCCCGATTCGTTAGCTTTAGAAGCAACTTCTACCCAGCCCATTTCTTTCTTCACGCGTCAACTATACCCCCGCGTAGTGAGTGTGCAGGCTAACCAGCAACCGTGGCGGATTACTCCCGCGTATTTCACTACCAATGAGGTAGTCAATCAATAAATAGTGCTTCTGAGACGGCCCCTTAGGCCGTCTTTTTTTTGGTGTCATAGTCGCACCAAAGGAGTCTAGCTGATACGACTCCAATTGACAGCCGTAGCTGGCAGCGACTCAATATGGTGCCGGATATTCTGATTTTGGGGCAATTGTAGGGTAGGGTCCTCCTGGAGTAGTTGATTGGCAGCAGCCCGACTTTCTGTTAAGATTCGGGCATCCTTCGCCAAATCGGCAATCAGGAGGTCAAGCACGCCGCTTTGTTGGGTACCCATCAGGTCGCCGGGGCCGCGCAGCTTCAGGTCGATGTCGGCAATTTCGAAACCGTTGTTGGTACGCACCATGGTTTCAATGCGAGTGCGCGACTCCTTGCTGAGCTTGTAGCCCGACATCAGAATGCAATAGCTTTGGTCGGCGCCGCGCCCTACCCGGCCGCGCAGCTGGTGTAGCTGCGAGAGGCCAAATCGTTCGGTGCTTTCAATCACCATCACCGAGGCATTCGGTACGTTCACACCTACCTCTATCACGGTGGTGGCTACCATAATTTGAGTTTTGCGCTCCACAAAGCGTTGCATTTCGGCGTCCTTCTCGCCGGCGGTCATGCGGCCGTGTACAATGCTGATTTGAAACTCCGGAAAAGCCCGCTCAATGCTTTCGTAGCCGTCCATCAGGTCTTTATAGTCGGCCATGGCTTCGCTTTCCTCAATCAGCGGGTACACAATGTATACCTGCCTGCCCAGGTTGATCTGGTCGCGTAGGAATTGAAAGACTTTCAGGCGGTTGGCGTCGTAGCGGTGCACTGTAATAATAGGCTTGCGACCAGCCGGCAGCTCGTCAATCACCGACACGTCCAGGTCGCCGTAGAGCGTCATGGCCAGCGTACGCGGGATGGGCGTGGCCGTCATCACCAGCACGTGCGGAATCACGTGCGGATTCTTCTGCCATAGCTTCGAGCGTTGCGCTACCCCAAAACGGTGCTGCTCATCCATGATGGTGAGGCCCAGGTTGCGGAACTGCACCACATCCTCTAGCAGCGCGTGGGTGCCTACCAGCATGTGCATCTCGCCCGAGCGTAGCTGCTCGTGCAGCACCCGTCGCGCGGCCGTGCGCGTGCTACCCGTCAACAGGCCAATTTTCAGGCCCAGCATATCGGCGTACACTTTCAGGCCAGTATAGTGCTGGTCGGCCAGAATTTCAGTGGGCGCCATCAGGCAACTTTGGGCGCCGTTGTCGGCGGCCATCAGCATGGAGATAAATGCCACAATGGTTTTGCCCGAGCCCACGTCACCTTGTAGTAGGCGGTTCATCTGCTTGCCCGAGCAAAAATCCTTATAAATATCGTGAATAACCCGCTTTTGTGCGCCGGTGAGGTCAAAAGGCATCACGTTCTTATAGAAATGTACCAGCGATGGCACCTCCTTAAAGATCTGCCCGGCTAGCTCCACCTTGCGCTGGTCGCGCTGGCGCAGAAGTTTCAACTGTACGTAGAACAGCTCTTCAAACTTCAGGCGAAAACGAGCAGCTTGTAACAGCTCTGTGCTCTGCGGAAAGTGAATCTGCTGCAACGCATTGGCCTTGCTCATTAGGCCATATTGTTGAATAAGGTAGGGCGACAGGGTTTCCGTTACCTGGGGTAGGGCCAGCTTCAGCAAATCAGCCACCATACGCATAATAGCTTTACTATCGATGCGGTGGTAGTTTTTGAGCTTCTCGGTGGTGTTGTATACCGGCTGCAAAAAGCTCTGCCCGGCCTTCTGCTCCGTCACTTCCTCTAGTTCCGGGTGGGCCATCTGCGGCCGACCGTTGAACATGGTGGGCTTACCAAACACAATGTACTCCTGGTGATTCTTAATAATCTTCTCCAGGTAGTTCACTCCCTTAAACCACACCAGCTCCAACTCGCCGCTTTCGTCGGCCACTTTGGCTACCATGCGTTTTTTGGGGCCTTCACCCACTACCTCACGGTTGCGCAAAATGCCTTTCACCTGCACAAAAGGTAGGTCGTCGTGCAGGTCCACGATGTTGTAAAACTGCGTGCGGTCGAGGTAGCGGAAGGGGTAGCGCTGAATCAGGTCGCCGTAGGTGAAGATGCCCAACTCCTTCTGCAGCAGTTGCGCTCGTTGCAGGCCCACGCCCCGCAGGTACTCTATTTTAGTCTGAAAGAAATTACTCATCTACTAGCTGTTAGCCGTTGGCTGTTAGCTATTCGTTTCAAAAAAAGGTGCAGAAAGCTAACAGCAACAGTTAGTCGCTGACAGCCAACTTACTGATACTTTAATGTATTTAGTAGCTTCACTACATCCTGCTTCACGTATTCAATCACTGGCGCCAGCGAGTCGTTGGCGGTAGCTGTACGGAAATACAGTGCACCCCGGAAGAAGTGCCGGGTACTGTCGGTAGTATAAAACTGAAACTGGCTAGGTACCTCACCCTGTAACTCAAACACCGAGACGCGCATACCGTTTGGCGTTTGCATTGTGTTTTCATCAATGGCCGTTGCCTTGATTTCGTGCTTGCTGGTGAGCTTGCGGGCGTCTTCCAGCAGCTTATTATAGAGCTGGCGGTTGCCCTTAAGGTCGGCGTACGTAATCTGCACGTTGGCATGCAGCTGGGGGTAATAAATATTCAGCCAGTGTGGCTGTGCCAGGTAGGACGAGTCACGCAGAATCTTTGCCTGCCGCGAATATTGAAATGTATACGGGTGCCCCGGTGCCAGCTGCTGGTAGCTGTGGGGTGGCAAGTCGATGCGGTTGTAGCCTTTAGGCTTCGGGGTGTAATCGGGTGCCGACGAGCAGCCGGTTGCCAGCAGCAAAAAGCTCAGCGCGGCACCAAGGCCACGTAGGGAAGCGGAAACGGGCATACAAAGCAAGGCAGAGTTCACGTAGTAAAGGTAGTAGATAAGGCGGTAGAGGCATATTGCGGCCTCCTGTTGTTTGCTAGTTTTAGATAATGTTGGTAGCTATTGGGCATTCTGCTGCTCCTAAACAATGTCAGCAACGATGGGCGGTTGCCAGTCGCCTCTATAAAACGCAAAAAGCCCCGGCAGCGTGCCGAGGCTCATAAAAGCCGGGTAGGGCAAAAGATTAAAACGGCAATTGGTCAAGCTCCGGCTCTTGCCGGAATGTGACCGTAGCCGCGGCGGATTGCTCCGCCGCGGGGGTAGTATCATCACCCTGTGGGCGGCCGCCCAGCATGGTTAGCTCATCGGCTACAATCTCGGTGATGTAGCGCGTCTGATTGTCCTTGTCTTGGTATTGGCGCGTGCGAAGCTTGCCTTCTACATACACTTGCTGGCCTTTTTTCAAGTATTTCTCCGCCATCTCGGCCAATCCGCGCCACGCTGTGATGTTGTGCCACTCGGTGCGCTCCACGCGGTTGCCTTGCTTGTCTTTGTAATAGTCGTTGGTGGCTAGGGTGAAGTTCGCGACGCTGACGCCGCCTTCCAGATGCCGAATCTCCGGGTCTTTGCCCAAGTTGCCAATCAGGATGACTTTGTTGATGCCTGCCATAGTGTTACTTTTTCGTTCTGTGTGACATATTCTTTACTGATCTAAAGATAATAGATAAAAATACATATTCCAAGTTTTTTAGCTTAAATAATTCACTTTTTGCTAATGTAGTTAGTGATAAGAATTGGCTTTGGTAAGGCCTCTATTTCGGCAGCGTTAAAAGCCGCCAATCCCAGTTTCTGCAGTGCCTCAACGGGTAGGGCTGCTTCTAATCGTACGGGATAAAATCGAGCTTCTAGCTTTTGATGGCTGAGCACATGGCGGTAGGTCGCTGAAGGTTCTTCAGCTCTATCTGACGCAACCGTACCACCTAAAGCTTCTACCTGTCGTAGTACTTCCACAGCCGCCAGCTCATCTGAATCCGTTTCTGTCAGGGCGAAATCATACAGCCCTTGCCAGATGTCTTTGCCTGTGCGCTTGCGCATATAGACCGTATCGGCGTGGCGCAACACCAAGTAGTGAAAATAGCGTGTGCGGGCTGCTTTGGCTTTGCTCTTAATGGGCAACTCCGCTACCATACCGTGCTGGAAGGCATAGCATTGCGCCTGCAATGGGCAAAACAGGCAGTCTGGTTTCACAGGGGTGCACTGTATAGCCCCAAATTCCATAATAGCTTGGTTGAACTCTGCCGGCGCGTCGGCCGGAATCAGCGTATCGGCGAGTTGCTGAAACACTTTGCGGCTGGCTGGTGCCGCAATATCTTCTGTGAGCCCAAATACACGGCTCAGTACCCGAAACACATTGCCGTCCAGCACCGCTACCTTCTCATCGAAAGCAAAGGACGCAATGGCAGCGGCTGTGTATTGGCCTACCCCGCGTAGTTTCAACAACTCAGCATAAGTAGTTGGGAATTGGCCACCGTACTCGCGCACCACCTGCTGGGCCGTGTGGTGCATGTTGCGGGCACGGGAGTAATAGCCTAGACCCTGCCAGTGGCGCAGCACCTCGTCTTCTGGTGCCGCTGCAAGGTCATGCACAGTAGGGTAGGAACTAATAAAATCGAGGTAGTAGGGCAGGCCCTGCTTCACGCGGGTTTGCTGCAAAATCACCTCCGATAGCCAAATGGCATACGGGTTGCGAGTGTGGCGCCAAGGCAGGTCACGACGGTGGCGTGGGTACCAGCTAAGCAGGGCGGTTGCAAAAGTAGAATGAACAGAAGCGGGAGGAACGTTGTTCAAAGCAGTGAGTCAGAAAGACTTGTCAAAGAATAGGACAGAGGCCGGGATTGTGGGAAAAAAATTGGAAAACCAAAAAAGCAACCTACCTTTGTGGCCCCAATTCGGAAGCGAACAGCCTAATGGGCAAAGGCTTACGTGTTGAATCGGGAACTTGCCCAGTACATTTTTTCACCCCATAGTACACTTACCAGCGTGACTAAAGCAGAAGTAATCGCCGAAATTGCCGACAAAACTGGCATTGAGAAAGCAGACGTGTCCGCAACCGTTGAAGCCTTCTTTAAAGTAGTTAAGGATTCGATGGCCGAAGGCAACAACATCTACGTGCGCGGCTTCGGTAGCTTCGTAAACAAAAAACGGGCAAAGAAAGTGGCCCGTAACATCTCAAAAAATACCTCGATCATCATCGACGAGCACTTTATTCCGAGCTTCAAGCCGTCGAAAACATTCATCGGTAAAATCAAAAACAGCAAGAAAATCAAAGAAACGGCTAACGCCTAACTTTCTGTTGTACTATTGTAGCGGAGCCGTCGGGCGCCCTTTCTGGGCAACTACCCGACGGCCTGCTTTTTCTGCATGGCCCAAGCAAAATCGTCTCACCAGCTCACCGTTGTTGCCGTAGCCGTTGCCCTGGTTATCGCCTTATTTCTGTTGCCGAAAGTGATTGTAAAGCCCAAACAGGGCAAAAGCGAACTGACGGCTCAAACAGCCGCCCGCACGGCCAACCGTGACCAGGGTGCTGCGGCACCTTCTACAGCGTCGGTAGAAGCCGACGGCCGGCCGGCCGGTGCTACTCCCGAGCAGCCACACATGGCCCTCACGGCGCAGCAGCGCAGCAGCATCAACGGTTTGCTGGTGCAATACAATGCTACCACCGACCGCAATACCAAGCTGCGCCTAGCTACCGATCTGGCTAAGCAGTATAAGGCCGTTGAGAAATTTGATAGCGCTGGCTACTATTACGAACAGGTAGCAGTAGCCCGCCCCGGTGAGCAGGCCTGGCAGCGCGCTGCCGACGAGTATTTCGAGGCGTTCAGCTTTGCTGCTACCGCTGAGCGGGGCAAGATGCTGGGTGCCAAATCACGGGAGTTGTACGAGCGGGTGCTTAAGAATAATCCCGATAACCTGAATGCCAAAACCAATTTAGGCATGGCCTATATGGCCAGCGACAACCCCGTGCAGGGCGTCACGTTGTTGCGGGAGGTAATTGCTACCGACCCCAAAAACGAAAAAGCGCTTTACAACCTCGGACTGCTCTCCATGCAGAGTAATCAGTACGATAAAGCCGTGGAGCGCTTCCGGGAGCTAACGGCTGCTCATCCCAACAACGTGGAAGGGCAGTTTTACCTGGGCGTTGCCTTGGCGCAAACCGGCGCCAAAGAAGAGGCTAAAGCAGCGTTTGCCAAGGCAAAGAGCCTCAGCAGCGACCCTGGTCTGGCTGCCTCAGTAGCCGAACAGCTGCAGAAATTACAATAAAGGAGCTACAAAATGAAATCCGTACCTTTGCCGTCCCTCGGCTGGTACGAGGTTTCCTAAAGTACACATAATTCAAGTTTTAACCCTTAACCCATCAACTCATGCCCTGCGGTAAAAAGAGAAAGCGTCATAAGATTGCCACCCACAAGCGGAAGAAGCGTCTGCGCAAGAATCGTCATAAGAAGAAGTAAGCCTTCCGGGGTCTGCTGTCGGCTGTTTCTGCTATAAGAAGCATCCGTCTATCTCTCATATAAATTCCCCGAGAGTGGTTAGCCGTATACTTTCCCCGTGGCTTGAAAGGGAAGCTGGTGCCGTGCGCATTGGCTTCCCTTTGCGGGTTTCGGGTGGTGCAAGGGTCCGCCAGTCAGGGAGTTGCTTAACTAACCTAATCCATTGAGTAACGAATTAATCATTAATTCTACTCAGGAGGGAGAACGAATTGCTCTACTTCAGGATAAGCGGTTGCTCGAATACCACTTCGACCGCAACGATACCAACTATTCTGTTGGCGACATCTTCCTGGGTACGGTCAAGAAAGTTATGCCCGGTCTGAACGCCGCGTTCATTGATATCGGGTATCAAAAAGACGCTTTTCTGCACTACGGCGACTTGGGAGAAAATTTCCTGTCGCTAAATAAATGGGTGAAAGGCGTACAATCGCAGAAAATTACCGTTGGGCCGCTCAAAACGTTTCAGTTTGAGGGGCCACTTGATAAGGTAGGAAAGGTAGCCGACACGCTCAAGAAAGGCCAGCAGCTGCTGGTGCAGATCGTGAAGGAGCCTATTTCTACCAAAGGGCCGCGCCTGTCTACCGATATTTCGATGGCAGGTCGCTACCTAGTGCTGGTGCCGTTTTCCAACGTTATCAGCGTTTCCAAGAAAATTGTGAGCCGCACAGAGCGCGACCGGCTCAAGCGCCTTATCCAGTCCATTAAGCCCGATAATTTCGGGGTAATCATCCGCACCGTAGCTGAAGGGCGCGAAGTGGCCGAGCTGGATAAGGACATGCAAAGCATGATCGATAATTGGGAGCAGCTCTTCCAAACGCTTCGTAAGGCAAAGCCGAACGATAAGATTTTGGGTGAGCTGGGCCGGAGCAGCTCTATGCTGCGCGACATGCTCAACGAGTCGTTCGATTCTATCATCGTCGACTCGCCGGCCTTGCACGACGAGATGCGTGGCTACCTCCAGAAAATTGCTCCCGATAAGCTAGGGCTGCTCAAGCTCCACACCGGTAAGGTGAAAGTGTTTGAGCAGCACAACATCGAAAAGCAGTTGAAGACGCTGTTTGGTAAAACGGTATCGGTGCCTGGGGGAGGCTACCTGGTGATTGAACACACCGAGGCCCTGCACGTTATCGACGTGAACTCGGGCAACAAAAGCAACCAGGAAGGCGACCAGGAGGCTACGGCTCTCATGATTAACATGCTGGCTGCTAAAGAAGTAGCCCGGCAGCTACGCCTGCGCGACATGGGCGGTATTATCGTCGTCGACTTTATTGATATGAAGTCGCCGGAGAGCCGTAAGAAGGTAGAAGACGCTGTGCGCGACGTGATGAAGCACGACAAAGCACGGTTCACCATTCTACCCATTACCAAGTTTGGGCTGCTGCAAATCACGCGACAGCGGGTACGTCCTGCTGAGGCTATCGTCACGGGTGAGGTGTGCCCTACCTGCGGCGGCACCGGCAAAATATCGGCCTCTATCTTGGTTACCGACGAAATCGACAACAGCATAGATGATTTGCTGCTGACGCAAAATCAGTCGGGAATTACGCTCTACGTACATCCCTTCCTGCATGCCTACTATACCAAAGGTTTGGTATCGAGGCAGATGAAGTGGTACTTGAAATACTATAAGTGGGTGAAGGTGATGAAAGACACTAGTCTGGGCCTCACCGACTACCGCATCGAAGACGAGCACGGCGAGGACATCGAGCTGCACTCGGCCGCGGCGGCCATGAGCCGGATGCAAGACCGCGAAGTGGAAATAACGGACTGATTTTTCTGCGAAAATCTCCCCTGAATAAGAAGAAAGCCCGCCTTACTCCGAGGGAGTAGGGCGGGCTTTTCAGTGGCGCCTTTAAATGGGTTTGCCCTCCTGAACTCGTGAAGAACCTACTTACGGCAGAGCGACTTACACAACAACGACTTGTTCAACTAGCATAAGGTCCTCCGCAGGCGTAGAATGCAGACGCATTTAACGCGCAACTTAAAACTTGATACCTAGATCCAACGCTACTTCACTGTTTTTCAGTGTTACGTTGCTGAATTTGCGGGTGTTATCAAAATACCGGTCGATATTAACGATGCCGTGGTGGTAGGAGATACCGGCTATCAGGCGGGTGCTCTGGCCCAATAGATACTCTACTCCAGCGCCGCCTAATAGTCCTACATCAGGAATAATGACGTGTTTGCTGGCCCGAGTTTCGGCATTGCTGATGCCAGGGTCAGTGTAATACTTTTCACCGTTGATGCGCGCGGCTATGGCGCCGGCCAGTGTGCCACCTACCTGAAAGTACACTTTGGTACCCTCAGAAATATCGTTGGTGAAAAGCTTTAGCGAAACGGGCACTTCCAAATACTGTACGCCTATCTTTTGCTCTTGACGGCGTCCTAGGGCTGTATCATAATAAGACACGGTGCCTCCCTTGCCAGTTAAAAACAAACCGGAACTGAACGCATAGTTCTGGCCAAAGAAATAGTCGATGATAACGCCACCGCCAAAGCCCAGCTTCGATTTTTCATTTTTGAAACCGGTGGCTCCTGTGCCGTTACGGGGCGAATCGGCGCGCAAGCTGGTGATAGAGGGTGAAATCTTCAGACCAATTTCAACCTGAGCCGAAGCTGCGCTGATAGTGAGAAGGGTGGCACCCAGAGCAAGCAGAAGTTTTTTCATAAAGCGGGCCGAACTATCGGCAGTAAGAAAAGAAGCAAACGGCGCAGCGTTTGCTTTTGGCTATTTTCGCCTCAAATATACGTGTGATGGACAACCTAATTCCGATACGTTCTGTAGTAGCAGCCCTGTTGGGCTGGCTATTGCTTACGGCCTGCTCCACTGGTGCCGACTGCGAGCAGAATCCTGACATAGCCAAAGTGGAGGCACCAGTGCAGCTAGAGCGGCTGGAAAAACCGTTTTTTCAAATCAAAAACCCGGCCGAAGCCCAGCGCTTCATAGAGCAGCATCCTTTGTTCGCACGCCAGTATTTGTTGGCAGGGCGCTACGAAGCGGAGCAGCTGACGCAAACCATGACACAGTTGGCCACCAATGTCGGCCTGCAAAAGCTAGGACGAGAGACGGAAGCGGCATTTCAAAATACGGACAGCTTGCAACAGGAACTACGTGGTCTGTTTCAGCACGTGCGCTATTACTACCCCAGTTTTCGGGTGCCGCCAGTGAAGACGTTTGTGAGCGGCCTGGGTAAGGAACCAAGCAAGGATGCACTGTTTGCTAACGACAGTCTGATTGTGCTCAGTCTGGACTTTTTTGTGGGGCCAACTGCCTCCTACCGCGCCGATGTGCCGGCCTATATCAACCGGCGCTATACGCCCACGCACGTGCTGCCGGCGCTGGCTCTTACTATTTCCAGTAAGTACAATCGTGGCCTGACCGGCAACCATACCATGCTGCGCGATATGGTGCAGTTTGGTAAAAGCCTCTATTTTGCCGAAAAGATGCTGCCCTGCATGCCCGATTCGTTGCTGATCGGCTATACGAATAAGGAGTTGGCTGGCGTACAGTTCAACGAAGGGAAGATTTGGGCACACTTCATCGAAAAGAATCTACTGTATACGGCTGACCCGTTTGTAATTAAAAAATATATCGGCGAGCGGCCTAGTACGCCCGAAATCGATAAGACTGCTCCCGGCCGCTTGGGCGTGTGGGTAGGCTGGCAGATTGTGCGCAAATACATGGAGCAGCACCCCGAAACAACGCTGCCGCAGCTTATGGCCCAACGCGACGCCCAGCGTATCCTCAACGACTCGCACTATAAGCCGAAGAGGAAATAGAAAAACTGTGAAGTTTTGATGTTGGTCTATCTTGTGATAAGGTGAAGAAGGCGTGCTGAAGTATGAAATCAACTCAGTCAACACTTAAAACTCAATATTCCTCTTGCACATCGCCGTATTCAGCCAGCACCACACCAACCCCGACTGTCCGGCTACCAGCCGGCACTACACGTTGCTGGCTCATTTGGCGCGTACGCACCGCATCACACTGATTACGACGAACACCTGGGAACGACTGCGCCTCACGCATCGCTACCCTTGGTTACCAGAAGGGGTAGAGGTGCGCACGGCAGCAGTGGCATATGAGAACAAGATGGGGGTAGGGCAACGGTTGCTATCCTTTGGGCGCTACGCCGCCTACGCCATCCGCGAAGGGCTGCGCATCGATAAACCCGACGTTATCTGGGGAATATCAACTCCGCTAACAGCTGCATGGGCCGCTGCGCAGGTAGCGCGGTTGCGGGGAGTACCGTGGGTATTTGAGGTGCAGGATCTATGGCCCACTTTTCCAATTGCCATGGACGCGGTGCCTAACCAATGGGCGCAACGGCGGCTGTACGCTTTAGAACGTAATCTGTACCGCTCAGCGCAGCACATTGTAACGCTTTCGCCAGATATGAGCAGCTACGTCGCTGGGGTAGGATTAGCGAAAGGCAAGGGCTGGCAGTTTAGCCAGGAGAAAATAACGACTATCCTCAATGGTACCGACCTGGATCTGGCTGCCCTGGCCACCGACGAAGCTGTAGCCGCACTTCGGCAGGCAAACAAGTGGCAAAACCGACGGGTAGTGCTGTACGCTGGTACCTTTGGGAGGGCCAACGATATTCCTACCCTGCTGGCGGCGGCCGAGCAATTGGCTCCTAATCATCCGGATTTAGTGTGGCTGTTTATGGGACACGGCTACGATGAGCCACTAGTGCATGCCGCGGCGGCGCGTTGCGCCGCTATTCGGCTGGTGCCGCCCCAACCCCGCCATGCCGTATTCACGTGGTTTCGATTGGCCGATGTATCGATAGTATCCTTCTTGGGGCTACCGGTATTAGATGCTAATTCGCCGGCTAAGCTCTACGACAGCTTGGCGGTAGGCACGCCGGTAATCGTCACAAATCCCGGATGGACGAAAGAGTTGGTAGAAACAGAGGGTTGCGGCTGGTATGTGCCAGCCGGTGATGCTGCGGCCTTGGCCACACATATAGCCAAGCTACTTGCAGAACCTAGTATCATCTCAGCGGCTGGTCAAGCCGGACAACGGGTAGCACCGCAATATTTCGACCGTCAAGAATTAGCCTCAGCTATGCAGAACATTCTGGAACAGAGCGCGAAACAACCCTAATGGGTGTTTGTGCTACCAGATACTAGTTTTAGACTAAGTTGTACTAAAGAGCAGATTTACTAGGAGATTTCAGCGCTGAAGTAGTTTTTGTAGTACCAGCTGCGGGTGCTACTTGCGTAGCATAATACTGGCAAAAATCGGTGAGCGGGCAGCTGCTGCACTTCGGTGAGCGAGCGACGCAGATGTAGCGGCCGTGCAAAATCAGCCAGTGATGCGCTTTCGGAATTAGCTCCTCCGGAATGTACTTCACCAGTTCCTTCTCCACAGCTAGCGGTGTAGTAGCCGTGCGGCTCACGAGCCCCAGCCGGTGCGATACCCGGAACACGTGCGTATCCACGGCCATAGCGGGCTGGTTGTATATCACCGATACTACCACGTTGGCCGTTTTGCGTCCTACCCCCGGTAGGCGCTGTAGCTCTTCAATGGTACTGGGTACTTCGCCCCCAAAATCAGCCACAAGCATCCGGCCTAGGCCCGCCAGGTGCTTCGCCTTGTTGTTGGGGTAGGAAACGCTGCGGATGAATGGGAAAACGTCTTCTGCCGAAGCTGCTGCCAGATGCGCCGGGGTAGGAAATTGCTGAAGCAGCGCCGGCATCACTTGATTGACGCGCTTGTCGGTACACTGTGCGCTCAAGACCACGGCTACAATCAGCTCGTACGGATTCGCGTAGTGTAGCTCCGTTTGAGGAGCCGGAAAGTGCGTAGTGAAATACTCCAGAAAGCGACGATACCGCTCAGGCTTGCGCATAGAAAGATGGACCGGTGAAAAACATCGGTCAAAAGTACATAACCGCGCCGAGCTACGTCCAGTCCTGCTTTAAAATGCAGCAACTAAACGTAGCTCGGTGGGGTAGCCTTTAGGAAGAGTGCGGAAATGTGCGCGAGTAGCGCAGAATGTTTTGCGTGGCAGCATCGCTGGGCGCCTTGCGCGCCGCCGTGAGGGCACGTAGCGTTGAGAGGAGGTCGGCGCACTGGGCGGCTAGCTCGGGGTCGTGCTGGAGCGCTTGCTCTAAGGCGTGTTGTTCATTCGCTGGCAGCTCGTTGTACACGTACTGGAGCAGCTTCTCTTGTGTAAAGGTTTTGATCATAGAACACGGGTTGCGCGGCCATCTTCTTCCGCAGGTTGATCAGCGCGTAGCGCATACGACCCAGTGCGGTGTTGATGCTGACTCCCGTGGCATTGGCTATTTCCTGGAAGCTCATGTCGCCGTAATGACGCATAACGAGCACTTCCTTCTGGGCCGCTGGCAGGTCCTGAATCAACTCCCGAAGCCGGGCGTACGTCTCCTCGCGGGTGAGCTGCGCTTCCGCGCCCTCTTCCGCAAGGCTTAACGAATTGAAGGCATGGCTTGTTGTATCCAGGTTCAATAAAGGGCTACGTTTTTCGCGCCGGAAGAAGTCGATGGCCAGGTTATGCGCGATACGGCAGATCCAGGAAGAAAACTTCCCTTCTTCGTTGTAACGCCCGCTTTTCATCGTATGAATGGCCTTAATGAAGGTGTCTTGCACCAAGTCATCGGCCACATCTTCATCGCGCACGATCAGCATAATCGTGGTAAACACCCGGCTTTTATGCCGTTCCAATAAAATTTCGAAAGCTGATTCTTTACCGGTAATGTAAAGGGATATAAGAGCGGAATCGCTCGGCTGCATGGTTTCCATAAAGGCTACGAGTTAGGGAACGTAGAGCTTCAGGCCATAGAGGGGGGTTACCGGATGAGTGTTAAGAAAGCAGCGCTTAAAATGAGCAACGGATGAAGATCAAATGTAAAGAATGGTTGTACCAAACGCAACGCTTGAACTCTGCTAGCCGAATATTTTTTTGTGTATTATGAAACCTTAATATTTTATATAGTATATCAAATATTTTAAGTTTTATAAAAAATTATGTTCATGATCGAGCTATCCAATCATAGTGGCGCTTGAAAGCGCGTAAAGCGCGATTATCCAACTAATTGATTCACACATGGAGCACCCGAAAAAGATGAGATAGTACTCTGCGCTCGTTCTAATGTATAAAGGTGATCAGATAATATTATGATTTATATATAGTAGAAAATGTTAAAAAAGATAGCGCAAAAGGGGCAGCCGCTATTGACCAGGAAGGAGGCTGCCAGGGTTTCGGGTTACTTTTGATATTCGTTGCTTGTTTCCCCTTGATTTGCTTGCATGTCGGCACCCCTCCACGACCCATATGCCGCGCTGCGGATTCCGGATTTTCGCCGGCTGATTTCGGCTCGTATCTGTTATACCATCGCTACCCGTGTGCAGGGCCTAGTAGTGAGCTGGCAGATTTTCAAAATCACCAACGACCCGCTGGCGCTGGGATTAATTGGGCTTTCGGAGGCCATTCCCAGCATTGGGGTGTCACTTTATGCAGGGCACGTGGCCGACTCGGTGCGGCGCAAGAACATTATAGTGGCTGGGGTAGCCGTGCTGGTGCTGTGCGCGCTGGCGCTTTGGTTTTTTGCTTCGCCCTGGGGACTGAATTTTCTGGCGCCTGGCTCGCTCCGTACCTTGCCCCTGTACGCGGTGATATTTGTGAGCGGTATTGCGCGTGGCTTCTTGGGGCCGGCCTTGTTTTCCTTTATGCCCCAGCTGCTACCCAGCCGCGAGCGGCTCTCCAATGCCATCACCTGGAACAGCACCACCTACCAGGGGGCGGCGGTGCTGGGGCCGGCCATCGGGGGGTATCTTATCGCTCATTTGGGTGTGGCCAATTCCTACGCCGTAGCCTCAGGGCTATTGGTACTGGCGTTGGCGCAGTTCTCGCTGATTGCCTCGCGGCCCCTACCCCCTTTGGAGGGCAACAAGCTAACATTGCAGGAAAGCGTGCTGAGTGGCCTGCGCTTTATCTGGGGCAATCAGCTGGTGCTGGCTGCGCTGTCGCTGGATTTGTTTGCGGTGCTATTTGGTGGAGCCGTGGCGCTGCTGCCGGTGTTTGCCGTAGATATTCTGAAGGTAGGTGCCGACGGGCTTGGTCACCTGGAGGCAGCCCCGGCCATCGGCTCGGTGCTGATGGCGGCGGTGCTCACGTATTTCCCATTACACCAAAAAGCTGGGCGCAAGCTGCTGTGGGCCGTGGCGGGCTTTGGCGTCGCCACCATCGGCTTTGCTTTGTCCACTAACATCTGGCTGTCGTTGTTTCTGCTGTTTATGACGGGCGTATTCGATTCCGTATCCGTGATTGTGCGGCAGACGCTGGTGCATACCTTCACGCCGGAGTATATGAAGGGTAGGGTGTCGGCGGTCAACAATATCTTTATAGGCTCCAGCAACGAAATCGGCTCGTTTGAGTCGGGCGCGATGGCGCGGCTGCTGGGCGTGGTGCGCTCGGTAGTTTTCGGCGGGGGCATGACGATTGTGGTGGTGCTGGTAACGGCCTTCAAAGCTGACAAGCTCCGTCGCCTCGACCTAACCCCAGCGCCTACCCCCGCACCAGCCGAGTAGACCGCATTACTTACCGGCCGTGCTGCCCTTGGTTTTGCTAGCAGCTGGCTTCTCCGGAGCGGCAGCCGAGGGTGCGGCGGTGGTGCGTTTAACTATCCATTCCCGAATGGTATCCAATGCCTTGGGCGAGAAGTTAGGCTGCTGCTGACCATTTACGAGAGGCCAGTCCTGCGGATCGGGTTGAAACAGGTGGTTGACGCCGAGAAGCTTTTTTACCGTCACGTCGCGGTTGTTTTTGAGACCTTTTTGCAGCAGTGGCAGGTTGGTAGCCGCGCCTACCTGCAAATCGTCGGCGCCGTTGAGGGCCAGCACAGGGCAGCGCACGTCGGGTAAGGAACGGAGCGGGTCGAAGTCGAGGAAGTAGCGTGACCAGGGCGAGGTGAGCTGAATGGCGCGGGCACGGGCCATGGTCGGGTCAATGTTGGTGTTGTTGAGGCGTAGCGTACCAGCCACTTTGCCGCGGGCTTGGTTGTCGTTGGGCGTCTGCCGAATAATCGTCACCATGCGCTCGTATAACTCAATGGCCGCTTTCACCTGAGTCTGGTCGGCCCCAATGAGGCGCATAATTTCCAATTGCTGGTGCAGCAGCACCTCGCGGCCCGGCTGCCCGTAGCCGGCCAGGGCCACTACAAAGGTAGGCGGCTGTGGCTGCGTGGCGGCCAGCAACGACACGTTGGCCCCTTCGCCGTGCCCAATCAGGCCAATTTCACGATGGTTGATGAGCTTATGCGCCCGCAGGTATTGCATAGCCGCCTGTGCATCAGTTACCAAATCGGCGGTGGTCGTCGTGAAGTAGCGGCCACCCGACTGCCCTACCCCCCGGTCGTCGAAACGCAGCACGGCCACGCCGCGGCGGGTGAGGTAGTCGGCCAGCATACCAAACATGCGGTAGTCCTGCACTGCCGCGTCGCGTTCCTGCGGGCCACTGTCTGATACTAATACCACGGCCGGGAACGGCCCCGGGCCGGCTGGCACCGTGAGGGTGCCGCTCAAGCTCACGTTGGCCGCTGAGTTATTAAACTTGATGTTTTCTTCGCGGTAGGGCGGAGTTAGGCGGGTGAGGGCAGCGGCCGAGGCGGTAGGCATGGCACGGCGTTCCAGCGTAAGCGGCGCCGTGAGGCCGGGCTGCTTCCAAGTACCTTTCAGTACCCGGCCGCCTTCCAACACTTGCCCCGTAAAACTGCTGCCTGCTTGGTCAATTTTCAGAGTGATGTCGCTACCCTTCAGCTCTACCTCCACGGGCATGCGGCTGATTTTCTGCTTGGGCACATCCAGCGCGCCATAGTAGGAGCCATTGGAAAGTGGTACCAGTGTAATTAATAGGTCCAGGGAGCCGCCCGGCACAGTAAGAGGACCTTGCCATTGGCCGTTCAAAGGGGTGTCGGCTGCCCGTAAGGCATACGGTAAAAACAGAAGTAGAAAGACCGCGAAACGTAAAGCTTTGGGCATAAAGTGAAAAAGCAACTGTCGAATAGGAGCGACAGAGGCGTATCATGTTTGAAAAAGTGATAAATGCTAGAATCTTGCCAACGTGCCACCTATATAGGCGCGCACTTGGTCTATTCCGACCAGGCAACGGACAGAAGCTACCAGAGAAGCTATTTACTCGATGTAGGTACAGAGGTGAACAGCATCTCACTAGCAGTTCGCCAAACCGTGTCAATAGCATATCTCTCGGCGTCTCGGCGCTGAACCATAGGTGGCGCTGACGACACGATGCGTTTCTATACATCTGGTATGTCGGTTCAGTCTTCCGACTTCTTAAACAGCTTCACCATGTATGCGCGTATCTGCGTATGTTGGCCCTTGTATTCATTTTTCATCCCTCTGTTTGCTGTACTGTATGCTTTCCACCCGCTCCCGTTGTTTGTTGTTACTACTTGTCGTATGCTTGCCTGTTGTGGCGTGGGCGCAGACACCGCGCCGGGCTGCACCGCTCAACTTTGGGCAGTGGGTAGGCGAAATCAAGGACTTTGCCCGGCAGGATAGTCTGCAAAAGCCGCCTGCGGCACCCATCGTCTTCACTGGTAGCTCGTCGGTACGCAAATGGGAAACGCTGAAGCGTGATTTTGCTGACTACCCAGTGCTCAACCGGGGCTTCGGTGGGTCGCGCTTCCCAGATGCAGTACACTACTTCAATCAGCTCGTGCTACAGTACAAGCCCAAGCAGGTGGTACTGTATGAAGGCGACAATGACATCAACGCGGGCAATACAGTAGACGAAGTATACCAGGCCTTTCTGGCCTTTGAGAGCCGCATGCGCCGCGACCTGCCCGGTGTGGAGCTGGTGTATCTGGCCATCAAGCCGAGCCCGTCGCGCTGGAATCTCTACCCGCAGATGCAGCAGGCCAACGCCAAAATCAAAGCTTACATCGACCGCCACCCGCAGCACCTGCGCTTCGTGGATTTCGGCCCTGCCATGCTCGGCAAAAACGGCCGCCCACGCCCAGAGCTATACCTAGCTGATAGTCTGCACATGACGCCCGCTGGCTACGCCATCTGGACCAAGCAACTGAAACCCTACCTAAAAAAGTAGTGATCTGTTGATTGGACGTCCGTTTTGCCTACCTCTACCAGGAAATTAAAATCACATATAAATGCAAAGCCCCCGCACCTGTTCTGGCGCGAGGGCTTTTCGCTATTCCTGTACTTACTTTGTACGGGACAGAATCCAGGTGCTAATGGCCTGCATAGCCGTTGGCGAGAAGGTTTCCTCAATCTGGCTGTATTCGGAAATAGCACCGGTGGGGGCGGTCTGGAACATGTGATTGAGGCCAGGCAGTTCCCGCGTGGTTACGTCGCGGTTGCCACTGCTCTTGAGGCTTTTTTCAATAGCAGGGAGGTTGGTACTGGAAATTACCTGCATGTCCTTGGCGCCGCCTAGGGCCAGCACCGGGCATTTCACGGTGCGCAGCGTCTGGGCAGGATTATCGCTCAGCAGGGCCCGGAACGCGGGGGTCGTCATGGCGGCTGCTTGGCCGGCAGCGGCGGCGCGGAGCTGGTTCATTTGCTCCGCGGGTAGAGAAATATCAGGCATCAGTACGGCTATCATTTGTTGCTGTGCTTGCTGGGCATCGGCCACGCGCTGACTGATAGCAATGAGGGCACGCTGGCGCTGCTCTACGCCAGCTAGGATTTTGGGGTCTTTGGTTTTTAGGCGAGCATTGGCCAAAGCCTGCTGTACCACTGCCTCGCTGCCCGGTACGCCGGCCATACCCAACAGCACCAAAAAGGCTGGTGGCTGGGCTTGGCTGGCCGCCCGCACGCCGGCAGTGCCGCCCTCGCTGTGCCCAACCAGGCCTACTTTTTTGGCGTTGATATCGGGCCGGCTGCGCAGAAAGGCCATGGCTGCCTCCGCATCCTGGGTGTAATCGGTGAGGGTAGTGGTGGTGGCGTTGCCGGTCGATTTGCCTACCCCCCGGTCATCGAAGCGCAGTACGGCAATGCCTTGCTGGGTAAGGTAGTCAGCCAGCACGAGGAAAGGCTTGTGGCCGAACACGGCTTCGTCGCGGTCTTGAGGGCCGGAGCCGGTGAGTAGCACGGCCGCCGGAAACGGTCCTTTGCCGGGCGGCAGGGTAAGCGTGCCGGCCAATGTAACGCCAGCGCTTTTGTTCGTGAAGCGCACTTCCTCGGCCTGATACGAAAACGGTGCCTGCGGCTCCTGTGGCCTACCCGCTTTGCCTCCACGCTTAGCGGAGGGGCCAGCAGCAGTTGGAGCCGCAGCAGTAGAAGTACGCTGAAACGTGAGGGGCAGCTTGGCGTTGTTCTGGCGCCAGAAACCGCGTAGCAGGCGCCCATCGGGTGCTACCTGCCCGGCAAAGCGCGCCCGGATGGCCGACACCGTGAGGAGCAGGCTGTCGCCTTTGGTTTCTACCCGGTCTACGGCAATGTTCTGCGCGTTCTGGGTAGGAATATCGAGGGTAGCCGTGCGGCGGCCACCCTGGTCCTGCACGTTCATTTGCAACTGCAGCGTGGCCCCGGTAGGGATGCGCAGATTGCCGTTCCATTGGCCAGAAAGATTGGACGTGGGCCGCTGCCCAAAAGCCGAATAGGCGCCGAGTAAGGCAACCAGTAGACTACCAAAAGAAGAAAAACGCATACAGTAAGTAAGAGCCCCGCAGGGTGTTCAAAAAGGAAAAAGGTAAGAAGGAAAGCCTACCTAAGAGCCGTCGTGTTACTCCTCAGTACCTTCTCTATAACAGTGATACCTCCCAAAATAGCGCCCACAAAGACCAAAAAGTTGCGTTTTGGTGCGCTGCAGCCTGATGTGTGCGTAGGCGGTTGTTGCTGCTTAGCGTGCCATTGGGCCTGATTCCCAGCAAGCGTATTCTAGTAAATACCCTGCCAAACCCCGCAAACAGGGCCGGCTTAGAAGTACACTTTTTGGCACTAAAAAGCTGGAAGCAAGATGGACTGGAAGATGAGGCTATTATAGGAAGTCAGGAGACTGAACGTCCTGCTAAGCTGGTCGAAACATCTCGCGTGTTGATGGTAGATACTATCTGTCGTCAGCACGCGAGATGCTTCGACCAGCTCAGCAGGACGTTCTGATCTACTTCTTAAAGAGCTTCGATGGCATTCCGAGCGGAGCGAGAAATCTGAGAGCAAATAAGTTCACCCAGATTTCTCGGCTCGCTCAAAACGACAGATCAAAGGGCCACGCGCCCTACCACCGCAAAAAGCGGATCAGACTGGTAGCCATTGGGGCTGCGGTCGAGCAGCTCTACTTGGTGCCAACCGCCTGAGGCTTGGAGGTACTGCGCTACCAGCTGCAGGTGGCCACGGTCGTCGAGGGCGTGCCAGGCGGCAATGGATTTGCTGGGGAAGCAGCGGTTGGAAAACGTAATAACCAGCGGCGCTTCGCGGCGTAGCACGCGGGCCAGTTCGCGCAGCACTGCCACGGGCTGCGTGAGGTAGTCGATAGACACGCAGATGCTGGCACCGTCGAACTCGTTGTCGACGAAGGGGAGGGTAGGGGCGTGGTTAAGGTCCTGCACCACGTAGCTGCTCAGGCGCGGGTTGGCGCGCAACTCCTGCTCGTTCATGCCCAGTCCTACCACGCGCCCATACGCTACCTCCTCAGGCAAGTGGCTGATCCAGCTGCTCATCAAATCCAGCACCGCGCCGCCGGCCGGCAGATACTCGCGGTACAGCTGCGTGACGGCCGCAATGGCGCCCTCATCAATATGCGTCACGAAGCGCGGGAAGTGGTAGAAATTGGCGTCCGGCGTTTCGTCCTGGCGGCGGAAGGTGTTGGGTGGGAAGGGGTTGTTGGAAGAGTTCATGGCAGCGTTTCAGTCAACAACGAATCTTCCGTAGCGCGAGTTTAGCGCGGCGTAGCTGGTATCTACGCTAGTGGGTGGGCTGTGCTGAACTCGCGGCGCTTAGTGGGTATTCTCTCGGCCTCCATTTTCTTCGTAACCAGTTTCTAATTGGCTCATCGTATAATTTCAAGCTTGCATAAGCCAGTACAACGGCTCCCAAAAACGTGAGCAAAGCATAGGGCCAGGCTTGTTGCAATGTAATTCCTTTATGATTACTCACCCAGGCTACATAAAAATATACAAGCACATAATGCGTCATATATAAAGGGTAGGAAAGATCACCAAGGAACTTGCAAATTTTATTTTCTAGCTGGTTATGAACCACGCCACTGGCGCCCATATAAATGACCAGCGGAAAGAGAATAATAATGCAAAAAGATTCATATAAACCATTCAGCCAAAGGTGTTCTGCACCACCTATTCTCGGCATAAACAAAATAGCTGCAACCAATAAGCTACACCAGAAAAAAGCATTTGTGATAGGAATGAACCGTGCTACTCGTGATAAAAGTAACCCCGCGAAAAACGGAAATAGTACCCGTGTCAGCCCGATACGCATGTGTTCGACATTGAGCGTCCAGCCACCGGCAACGTCACCGTTTGGACTTGTAACAGCTAAGTGTACAAGCGCTGCTCCGGCTACTGCTACAAAGCAAGCCAAGGCCTTATTCGATAATTTTCTTAGCCCTAGCGCGTAAAGAATATTGGCTACGTATTCGAAAAACAACGACCAGCCAACACTATTGAGCGGGTGCATTTCTTCCCAGCCGCGTATATCCATCGAAAGCGGAAGGGGTAGTAGGGTATAGCCTATCAACATAACTACGAGTAGTTTCCATACCGGAACGGTATGGATGTGCGGCCATATAGTTGAATCGGTAAAGTAAAAAGTAAGGGCACCCAGCGTCATGCCTAAAATGACAAGTGGCTGCAGCCGTTCTACTCGGCGGCGAAGAAAACCGCCAAAGGTTAAGGTAGTCCATCGGTCATCGTAGGCGTAGCCAAGTACAAAGCCAGATAGAAGAAAGAAAAAATCAACTGCCAGATACCCGTGATTTACAATATTATCGAGGTGGCCAGTAGCAAGTGGTTCGGCGAGGTGAAAGAACACAACGATAATAGCTGCTACGCCTCGAAGGCCATCTAGTATTTTATAATGTGGTTTTTTACCGAGCGTATAATTTTTCATTATTCGGATTTTACTGTAGTATTCAACTAGTGCTGCTGAGCTAAATGATCGTATAATGAAAAAATATTTATATGCGTGCTTCTAATTATCGTTGATGATAATATGTGATCTTGCTTTGTCTTTATACGAATTTATATTTTGCACTATTGCTAATCTTTGATTTGCGCGGTTGCAACTTCGCTAAATCATTTTTAACCAACAACGCACTTCGACAAAAGAGTAGCCCGCGAGCCGTTGCGCGAAGCATCTAAGGCGGCCTGTCCGTACCTTCGTAAACTCCCTACTCCACCGGAAACCAAACCCCCGGTACTGGCTGTTTACCGCTCTATGGCCCAAGACTCCTTGCAAGTAGCCGCCCCCGCGGCGGACCCTATTGACCAACTCGACCCACGCGACTTTATTCTGATTAAGAATGCGCGGGTGCATAACCTCAAAAATCTCAGCGTGGCGCTGCCGCGCAATAAGTTTATCGTCGTCACGGGTTTGTCGGGCTCGGGCAAGTCGTCGTTGGCGTTTGACACCCTGTATGCCGAGGGACAGCGCATGTACGTGGAGAGCCTGAGCAGCTACGCCCGCCAGTTTCTGGGCCGCATGGACAAGCCCGATGTGGATTACATCCGTGGCATTTCGCCGGCCATTGCCATCGAGCAGAAGGTCAGCATCAAGAACAACCGCTCCACGGTGGGCACCAGCACCGAGGTGTACGACTACCTCAAACTGCTTTTTGCCAGGGTAGGGCGCACATACTCGCCCGTAAGCGGCGAGCAGGTGCGCAAAGATACCGTGGCCGACGTGGTCGATTCCCTGTTCTCCCTACCCGACGGTACGCGCATGATGCTGCTGGCCCCGTTACTCCCCTCGGAAGAGGGTAGGCCCATGAGTAAGGAGCTGGATTTGCTGCTGCAAAAAGGCTACTCGCGGGTGGTAGTAAACGGCGAAACCGAGTTCATCGAGGACCTCATTGGTGAGGGCAAGCCCGAGGTGAAGGGCGACGTGTACATCATGATTGACCGCGCCGTGATTCGGCCTGGCGACGAAGATTTGCAATTCCGCCTTTCTGACTCGGTGCAGACGGCTTTCTTCGAGGGGCATGGCGCATGTATTGTGCAGCTCGACAACGAGCGGCGCACGTTTTCGGACAAGTTTGAGCTGGATGGCATCGTGTTCGAGGAGCCAAATGTCAATTTCTTCTCCTTCAACAACCCCTATGGCGCCTGCAAAACCTGCGAGGGTTTCGGCTCGGTGCTGGGCATTGACGAGGATTTGGTGATTCCAGATAAGTCGTTGACGGTATACGAAGGGGCCATTGCGCCCTGGCGTACCGACAAACAAAGCGAGTGGCTGAAGCCCTTGCTGAAAAACGGCATCCGCTTCGATTTCCCCATTCACCGGCCCTACAATGAGCTGAGTGAGGCCGAAAAGCAGTTGCTCTGGAAAGGCAACAAGTACTTCGATGGCCTCGACAAGTACTTTAAATGGGTGTCGGAGCAGACGCACAAAATTCAGTACCGTGTGCTGCAGAGTCGCTACCGAGGCCGTACCACCTGCCCCGACTGCCGCGGCACGCGCCTGCGTCACGATGCGCAGTACGTCAAAATCGACGGCCGCAGCATCACCGACCTAGTGCTCCTACCCATCTCGGAGGCAGTGGAGTTCTTCAACAACCTCAACCTGACCGAGCACGAGGCCAAGGTAGCTGAGCGCCTGGTAACGGAAGTGACCAATCGCCTGAGCTACCTGAATAGGGTAGGGTTGGGCTACCTCACGCTCAACCGCCTTAGCAGCACGCTGTCGGGTGGCGAATCGCAGCGTATTTCGCTGGCTACTTCGTTGGGCTCGGCGCTGGTGGGCTCCATGTATATTCTGGACGAACCTAGCATTGGCTTGCACCCCAAGGATGCCGAGCAGCTTATTGGCGTGCTGCGCTCCTTGCAGCAGCTCGGCAATACAGTGGTGGTAGTGGAGCACGAAGACAAGATGATGGAGCAGGCCGACCAGATCATCGACATCGGGCCGGAGGCTGGCTCGGGCGGTGGCACACTGGTGTTCCAGGGTAGCTACGATGAGCTGTTGCAGGACGAGGCTTCCTACACCGGCCGCTACCTCAGTGGCCAGTTGGAAGTACCTGTGCCCCGCACGCGGCGGCCGTGGCGCAACGCCCTAGAAGTTACTGGCGCCCGCGAAAACAACCTGAAAAACCTCGATGTGAAATTCCCGCTGAACGTGATGACCGTGGTAACGGGCGTGTCGGGCTCGGGCAAGTCCACGCTGATTCGGCGCATCCTGGCGCCGGCCGTGCTTAAGCAGCTCGGCGGCGGTGCGGGCGAGGCCACTGGCAAATTCGACCGCCTGCTAGGCGTGCAGGGACAGGTGTCGCACGTGGAGTTTGTGGATCAGAACCCCATTGGCAAGAGCAGCCGCTCCAACCCAGTGACCTACGTGAAAGCCTACGATGCTATTCGCTCGCTATTTGCCGAGCAGCCACTAGCGAAGGCTCGCGGTCTGAAACCTTCACACTTCTCGTTCAACGTGGAAGGTGGACGTTGCGAGGTGTGCCAGGGAGAGGGCCAGGTGAAGATTGAAATGCAGTTCATGGCGGATATCTACCTGACCTGTGAAGCCTGCAATGGCCATAAGTTCAAGCAGGACATTCTGGAAATTAAGTACAAGGAGAAAGGCATCGATGAAATCTTGGAAATGACGGTGGAAGACGCTGTAACGTTCTTCGCCGACCAGCCCAAGATTGTGGAGCGCCTACGGCCACTCTACGAGGTAGGGCTGGGCTACATTAGATTGGGGCAATCGGCCAACACGCTGTCCGGCGGCGAGGCCCAGCGCGTGAAGCTGGCTTCATTCCTGACCAAAGGTGCTACCCTGCAACAGGACAAGATTCTGTTCATCTTCGACGAGCCCAGCACTGGCCTGCACTTCCACGACATCAGCAAGCTGATGACGGCCCTGAACGCGCTGGTGGAACAGGGCAATTCGGTCCTCATCATCGAGCACAATATGGACATCATCAAGTGTGCCGACTGGATTATTGACCTTGGCCCCGAGGGTGGTATCAACGGCGGCCATCTTCTGTTTGAGGGTACGCCCGAGGAAATGCTAAAGCTGAAAGATACCAACTCCACAGCACGTTTCCTGGCCGAGAAACTGTAGTAATCAGCGCCTCACTTGCACCCTACCCGCCCCGAATGGACAACCATTCGGGGCGTTTGCGTATAGCCTCCATTACCCTTTTGCCGAATACCTTAAATCTGCATCTGCTATGATACCAGTCCACAAAAAGAAAGAGCTGATTGCCTTCATCGAAAAGCTGGAGGACGAGAACGTACTGGAGCAGATTCAGGCGCTCCTGATCAAAGCAAAAACCGACGCGCTGGCCTCGGCCACACTATCCACCGACCAAACCAAACCGCAGCTACCCAAAGAATAAGTGCTGGTAGGTCCGGCACCAGCAGGGCCGGACGGCTACTCACTCATATTCCGTCTTGCACCATGCCTGCACTTTCTACCCCCTTTTCCTCCCCTGATGCTGTGCTGCCAGGCCGCCAGTGGCGGTGGATATCCGCGGCCAGCATCGTGGGCAATATTGCCCTCAATTATGTGTCGCAGGCCTACCCGTTCAATGGGCAGACCAACGGCGCAGTGTCTGGCAAGTATCCTACCTTGCTCACCCCAGCGGGCTACGCATTCAGCATCTGGGGCCTGATTTTTTTGAGTCTGCTACTGTATGCCGCGTGGCAGCTGTTGCCGGCCCAGCGTCGCAACCCACTCCCCGACGCGGTGGCCCTACCCCTTACGCTGGCCAATCTGCTCACGGGGCTGTGGTTGGTCGTATTTGCCTACGAGCGGCTGGCTCTGAGTGCGTTGGTCATGCTGGGTATTCTACTCAGCCTGATACTGGTATACGGTAGGGCACGGAGGCTGGTACTGGCCGGCGAAAGTCCCGCGCTCAGCAGCCTACCCTTCGCGCTGTTTCTGGGGTGGATTTCGGTGGCAACGGTCATCAACGTGACGCTGGGCCTATGGAGTTGGGGCTGGCACGGCGAAGAAAATGTGCGCGTGCTGCTTACGGCACTACTGCTGGCCGTGGTGGTAGCGCTGGGGTTGTTGGTGGCCTATTCGTTTCGGGAGGCGGCATTTCCGTTGGTAGTGGCGTGGGCGCTGGTAGCCATTGGCGTGGCCCGGCAAAGTGCCTACCCCGAGTTGATGTGGGTGGCCTGGGGCGGCGCCGTGGTGGTAGCGGTGGGCGGCCTGATACTGTCGCGGCGGCGGTTACAAGTGGCGGTAGGGCTATGAACCCACATTGCAGCCGAGGCAGGTGCTTTTCCTAGCAATTTGCAACTCGCAACTGGCTGCCGGCAACGCACAACTCCTAACTTGCAGACGAAATCCTCAACTCTACGCTCTTTCGCTATGCGCCAAAACATTGTTGCCGGCAACTGGAAAATGAACCTCACGCTCCAGGATGGCTTGGCCCTGGTTTCTGAAATCACCAACATGGTAGCCGATGAGGTGACCGGCTCGCAAGTGCAAGTGGTGATCTGCCCGCCATTTCCCTTTCTGTATAGTGTAGGTAAGCAACTGCCCGAGGGTAGCAACTTCCACCTGGGCGCTCAAAACTGCTCCGACAAGGAAAGCGGCGCCTATACCGGCGAAGTGTCGGGCAAGATGCTGCAATCAGTAGGAGCAGAGTATGTGATTCTGGGCCACTCCGAGCGGCGTCAGTATTTCCGGGAAGACGATTTTCTGCTCTCGCAAAAGCTGAAAGCTGCTTTGGCCGCCGGCTTGAAACCGATTTTCTGCATCGGCGAGTCGTTGGAGACTCGCGAGGCCGAGGAAACCTTCGACTTCATCAGTAAGCAGCTGAAAGACGGTTTGTTTCACCTCTCCAATGAGGAGTTTGCCCAGGTAGTTATTGCCTATGAGCCTATCTGGGCCATTGGCACCGGCAAAACTGCCACCAGCGCCCAAGCGCAGGAAGTACACGCTTTCATCCGCGAGCAGATTGCCCGTGCCTACGACGCCGAGGCAGCTGACAACACTACCATTCTCTATGGTGGCTCAGCCAACGCTCAAAACGCCCGCGAGCTATTTTCCCAGCCCGACGTAGACGGCGGCCTCATCGGCGGTGCTTCCCTCAAGTCCCGCGACTTCACGGAGATTATCAAGTCGTTTTAAGGTATAGGCTGTCGATTTAATTATAGTGTCATCCTGAGCGGAGCGAAGGACCTTCTCACGCTAGAACGAGTCGTTGATACGATTGATTATAGTTCTAGCGTGAGAAGGTCCTTCGCTCCGCTCAGGATGACACGATAATAAAGGATGAAACCAAAGCCGGCTAGGTTGTTGTCTGCTCTGTGATGATGCTTGCTGAACTTTTCTTTGCTGGTTTTCTGACACTCGCACCACCCACCGCACGGGTGCCATTTGCCGCGCCCACCAGGGTAGTAACCTTGGGCAGCGTGGACCCCTGCCGTATCTACGGCTCCATCTTTCTCGAAACCGATCCGCGCCGTCGCAACCAGTGTTTTGCCACAGTGTATGTAGAGCCAGAAACGGCTTTTACTAACCTAATGGTGTACAAAGAAGACAACAAGCTCTTTGCCGACCAAGCCGGGCTATGGGCCTTCACCGATGCCCGCGACTTTGCCGACTACCGCATTTTTGTAACGGAAAACCGGAATCTGGCCGACTTTACAATTCACTATACCGACGTGCGTTCTTATGCTGGCTGCCGGCCGCAGTAGGGCGCACTCCACCAACCACCGCAGATTTTCCTGCGAACTTGCCGCCCGAACCAACACGGGCGGCATTTTTTTTGCCTCCGCCCATTCTTTCCCCACACTATGGATTTTGTAGAAGTACGCGTTCAGGCCCCCCGCGAGCTGGCCGACATTCTGGTTGCCGAGCTAAGCGAGGTAGGCTTCGATACGTTTGAAGACAACGACGAAGGCTTTTGCGCCTACACCACCGAAGACGTGTTCAACCCCGACGACGTAGCCGAAATCATGAGTCGCTACCAGGGTACCGACGTCATCGAGTACGACCACCGCGTTATTACCCGCCAAAACTGGAATGCCGAGTGGGAGAAGAACTTTCAGCCCCTCATCATTGCCGATAAGGTATCGGTCCGGGCACCGTTCCACCCCAAGCCCGATGGCGTAGACTATGACATTGTGATTATGCCGCGTATGTCTTTCGGCACCGGTCACCACGAAACCACCGCGCTGATGATTGAAAACCAGCTGACGGTAGACCATCAGGGCAAGCGTGTGCTGGATATGGGCTGCGGCACAGGCATCCTCGCCATTATGGCCGGTATGCTGGGCGCCCGCGAAATTCTGGCTGTGGATGTGGAGCCCTGGACCGTAGAAAACGCCCGCGACAATGTGCAGGACAATGGCTTTCCCGAGGCCGAATGTCGCCTGGGCGGGGTAGAGGTGCTGACAGGCGAGGCCCCATTCGACATTATCCTGGCTAATATCAACCGCAACGTACTGCTGGAAGATATGCACGCCTACGCTGCCCTGCTGCCGGCTGGTTGCCCCATTATATTCAGCGGATTCTATGAAGAGGATTTATCCAAGATTCAAGAGGAGGCTAAGAAGCAGGGATTAGCCTATCAGTCAAATAGAACGAAGAATAACTGGGTTTCGGCAATTTTTACGAAATTGTAGCCTGTTTAGTGGGTTTTGACGGTATCAGTATGAAAAAACAGGTTCTTGGCTGGCTTTGTGCGGTGATGGTGGGCGTGAGCTTTCCGGCCTGGGCGCAGCAAACCCGCCCGGCTGCAGGAGCAGCTACGGCAGCGCCGCGATTTGTAGGCAAGCTCTCCTCCGACCCGGCGCAGTTCATGCAGGATGTGCAGGTGATGATGGCTTCGACCAACAATGCGGCGGCCAAAGCTTCGGCTGCCCGCTTGCAGGAGCTGTGGGCCAGCAACCGTCTCACGGCCACGCAGCAAGGCAAGGTAGTGGCGTTGTCGCAGCAGATGCTGGCCAAAAAATTTAAGCCGCGCCCTCACCTCGAAACGCTGTATGACCTGCTAGTAGCAGCCAAAACCAAACAAAGTTTCTCCGACCAGCAAACCGACGAGCTGCTGGACGTGCTGACGAAAACTGTAGACAAGGATGACCCCCGCGACGCGGAAAAATTCCTGGTGGCCACCACGCAGTTCGTTGAAACCCGCTACCTCTACCACTCACGCTACAGCACACTGCGCGCCGATGGCGGCTCATTCAGCTTTGCCTACAATGAGAGCGATATGCCGGCCTTTGCCGAAACGCTTCGCCCTACCCCCAAGCCCGTAGCACCCAAGCCAGAGCCCGCCAAGCCGGCCGCTCCTGCCAAAGCCGCGGCCAAGCCAGCCGCTCCTGCCAAAGCCGCGGCCAAGCCAGCAGCCAAACTTGCGGCAAAGCCGGCTCCCAAAAAGAAAGTGAGCAGCGGCTGGGACACCAGCGACCTGTGGAGCAGCAGCGACGGCAGCGGCTGGGGCGATTCCGACGACGGCTGGGGCACCCCCGTCAAAAAAAAGGCGCCCGCCAAGCCGGCTGCCACGGCCAAGCCTACTCCAACTCAAGCTACGCCTGCCCCAGAGCCTGAACCCGAGCCCGAAATTTCATCTGCCACTCCCTACGTATTCGACTCGTACATGGCGCCGAGTACCAAAGGGCCAGCCTTGGTGCTGAAGGACGTGGACCTGTATATGGCCAGCGGGGGCGACTCGGTGGTGCTGCGCAAAACCAGCGGCGCGGTGATGTCATCGAATCACCACTTTGTGGGCGGCAACGGCGAGTTTGCCTGGACGGTGAACAACAGCCCGGCTACTGCCGTGCTGGGGCCGTACGATTTCGATATCAACAAGCCCGAGTTTAAAGCCGAGCCGGTACGCTTCACATACGCCGCTGTGCTGGAGGAGCCCATTTTGGGCGCTTTGTCCTATAAGCTGATCAAGAAAAAGCCGGGCGCTACCGAAACCGGCTACCCACGCTTTATCTCCCTTACCAACGATGCCCGCGTGAAAGACCTGGGCCAGAACATCCGTTACTACGGCGGTTTCTCTTTGGCAGGTTCGCGCATGTTGTCGGCCTCGCTGGACGGTAGCTTGTCGCACATTCTGGTGGATGCCGATGGCAAGCCAAAGTTTCGGGCGGCCTCGAAAGCCTACGTGCTGGGCGACACGCTGATTTCGGCGGCGCGGGCAGCAGTTACCATTTTTGAGGATAAAACCGATTCGCTCACCCACCCTGGCGTGAAGATGAAGTTCTCGAAGTCGCGCCAACTGCTGCAACTCACCCGTGAGGAAGGGCTTTACAAAAATACTCCGTACTACGATTCCTACCACCAAATGGAAATCGGAACAGAGCTGGTGACGTGGCCGCTGAATTCGCCCGACATCAACTTCTCGATGCTGACGGCCAAAAACCAGGTGACGGCCGATTTCGAGTCTCGTGAGTTTTATACCAATACGCGCTACCAACAAATTAAAGCCATCAACAAGCTGCACCCCTTGCAGATGGTGGTCGGCTACAGCCAGCGCCACAACAATCAGAAGTTGATTACGGTGCAGGAAATTGCGCAGGAGCTGAATATTAAGGAGCCCAACGTGCGCACCGCCGCCGCCGGCCTAGCCCGCGACAGCTACGTACGCTGGCGCCCCGAAACCGACGAAATTGTGGTGCTGCCCAAAGCCACGCACTACGTAAACTCGGCCCGCAATAAGAAGGACTACGACCACCTCGCCATTAAGTCGTTGGCGCCGAAGGGCAACAACGCTACCCTAAACCTGAAAACCAACGATTTGCTGGTGCGCGGGGTGGAGCGTTTCAACTTCTCCGACGACTCCGTAACGGTATATGTGAAGCCGGACTCCTCGATTATCCGCATCCAGAAAAACCGGGGGGTGGTGTTTAATGGTACAGTAGTGGCCTCGGCCTTTGTGTTCAAGGGGCAGCAGTTCAAATTCGACTACGACGGCTTTTACATCGACCTGACCAAGATTGACTCCATTATCGTGAAGGGCAAAGGTGCCAAAGGCTCGGTGATGAAGGCCCGTGTGCGCGATTTCAGCATTGCCAACCAAAAGGGCGAGTCAGCGGGTAAGCTATACATCAATAGCCCCGACAACAAGTCGGGCCGCAAGAAGCTGGGCGCCTACCCTGCTTTCGACGCCAGCACCGGCGCAGCCGTGTTCTTCAATAACCCCGACGTATTGGGGGGCGCTTATGATAGTACCATGTACTTCGATATTCCGCCCTTCCGTATTGATTCGCTCAATAACCGAAACCGCTCGGCAGTCGGGTTCACGGGCACGTTTCACTCGGGCGGCATCATGCCCGATTTCAAGACCAAGCTGAGCTTGCAGGAAGACGGTGCGCTGGGCTTCACTTACGACGTGCCAAAAGAAGGTTTCCCGCTCTATGGTGGCAAGGGTGTGCTGTTTAACAAGGTGAACATGAGCAACCGTGGGTTGCTGGCAAAGGGTAACATTAAATACCTGACCGGCGACTTCAGTAGCGACCAGTTTATCTTCTATAAAGACTCAGTGGTGACGGTAGGCAAGACCGGTACAATTACGCCGGGGCCGCTAAAGGGGGTAGAGTTTGCCAAAGTAACACTACAACCCGGCTACCAAATGAAGTGGGCCGTACTGCGCGACTCCATGTATTTGAGTACGCAGGGGGCAGGTGATGCCATGCGCTTCTACGATGGTAATTATAAGTTTCAGGGTACGGCTACACTCACGCCTGGGGGGCTCTACGGCAACGGTGGCCTCGACGGCCCCCAGTCATTTATCCGCTCGCCACAATTAGCCTTCAAAACCAAGAACTACACCGGCAAACGGTCAACGTTGAGTATTAAATCGGCAGAGCCGAACAAGCCGGCGCTGGTTGCCAATGAGGTAGCCTTCGAGTACGACTTGCAAAAAGGCTTTGCCGATTTCACCCGTGAGGAGGGTAGCAAGGCCAGCATCGAACTACCTTATTCTGACTATCGCACGACGCTGAGTGGCGGCCGCTGGGACTTTCAGAAAAAGCTGGTGCAGATGCGCGTGGCACCCGGCGCCGACTCGTCGCGCTCCTACTTCTACTCCACTAAGCCCGAGCAAAACGGCTTGAAGTTCCGGGCCAACACGGGTAGCTACGACTTGAGCCGCTACCGCCTGGTGGCCGGCGGGGTGCCCCGCATTGCTTCTGCCGATGCCTGGATTACGCCCGACTCGAGCAAAGTGTATATCCTGGCCAACGCGCAGATGCGGCCGTTTCAGAACGCGGGTATTGTGATGGACACGCTGGCCAAATACCACAATCTGTATCAGGGCGCTATCACCATTCAGTCGCGCACGGCATTCAGCGGCAATGCCATGTTCAAGTACCAGACTGCTGCCGACTCGTTTGCTATCAAGTTCTCTAATTTCCACTCCGACTCTACCGCTATGCGCGGGACGCTGGCTACTACGGCCAAAACGGGTGGTGTGCTGGGTAAGCTACGCAGCAATAAGAATGCGCTGAACACCGGTCCGGCTTCACCACCAACAATTGCCGTGGGTGGTATTCAGGCATCCGATAAGTTTTTGTTGGCGCCGCGTATTGCCTACCGGGGCAGCATGATTATGAACTCGCAGCAGCCAGGCTTCACGTTTGACGGGCAGGCCCGCTTGCAGTTCAGCCAGACGCCCGGCGCCTCCGACTGGTTTGCGGTGAAGGATAGTATCGACCCGAAAGATGTACGTATTCACCTCAATGAACCCAAGACGGAGGATGGTACGCCCATGTTCACCGGGTTGTTTATGTCCAGTGGCTCTTCTAAAATCTACCCGCTCTTTGTGGCGGCGAAGCCTAGTGCCGACGACCTGAACCTGTTTGCGGTGGATGGTGACCTGCGCTACAATAGCAAGAAGCGTGACTTTACGATCAGTCGCCACGATCCAGCCGCTACGGATATGTACGAAGGCGACATGCTGACCTTCAACGATACCACAACGGCCATGAATTTCCGGGGTAAGCTGAATCTGATTAACTCTAACAAGGATTACACGCTTGTAGCCGCTGGGTTAGGCTATGCTAAGCCTGACAGTGGCATCTACCAGTTGAATACCATGTTGGGCTTCGATATCAACATGCCCGACAAGGCTGTGCAGGCCATGGCCGACGATATTGCCAAAAACGCCAAATTCGCGCCCCAGGCTCTGGATGGCTCCCGAGAGGACCTATACAAAATAGGGGAGTTTGCTGGCAACAGTGCAGCCGTGGCTTTCGATACGCGCAAGGGTAATAATGCGTCGCTGCTGAAAGTATCCAACAAGTTTACGTATACCATTCTGCTGAATAAGGTGAACCTGGTATGGTCGGAAAAGCAGCGGGCGTGGTACTCGGTTGGTAAGATTGGGGTGGCCAATATCATGAGTAAGGATTTGAACGTGCTGATTGACGGCTACGTGGAAATTCGCAAGGATGAGAACGGCGACGTTGTAGAGCTATACCTCGAAGCAGAGCCACAAACCTGGTACTACCTCAAATACTCCAACAACCTGCTCCTTACCAAAGCCCAGCACGGCTCATACGACGAATTGGTTGGGCAGAAAGCCAAGGGCGACTACAATACGGCTACCTCCTACGGCTTCTTCCTGGGCGATGATATGGAGGTAGAAAGCTTCCTGGCGCATTTCCGCAAAGACTATCTGGGCGAAGCCGGTAAGCGCAAGGTGGTGCAGTCGTCGGGTACTACTGGCAACTTAGACTTCGCGGAAGACCCCGGCAAGAAGAAGAAAAAGAAGAAGGGTCAGGAGGAAGTAGCCACCGATGGCAACCAGCCTGCCGAGGAGGCCCCAGCAGAGGAGACTGGTAAAAGGAAGAAAAAGGTCAAAGAAGAGGTAGCAACCGAGGCAACAACTGCCGATGCTCCGCCTGCTGAGGAATCGAAGAAAGACAAGAAGAAAAAGGAAACCGCCGCCGAAGCCAAGCCTGACGAGCCTACGGCGGACGACACTAAAAAGAAGAAAAAGAAACGCGCTGCCAACGACCCCTTCGGCGAAGACTAAGCAAGCAGCCCTACCCTAGCTACCAGGGTAGGGCTGTTTCGTGTCAGGTGATTTCGATTCCCTGTCATCTGCAGCTAGAAACTATTAGGGAATAGGCAACCTTACCAAAGCCTGTATCTTTGGCCGACTTCCTACCCCCTTCCTTATGCACTTTCTCTACATACTGGGCGCGCTGCTGGGTGCCTATCTGCTTGGATCTATCCCTACGGCGTTGTGGGTAGGGCGCAGCTTCTACCACCTCGACATTCGGGAGCACGGCTCCGGCAACTCGGGCGCTACCAACACGTTTCGAGTGCTGGGCAAAAAGGCAGGCTCTTTTGTGATGGCCGTGGATGTGCTGAAAGGATGGCTGGCTACCTCCCTGGCCGCGTGGCTGGTAAGTCAGCAAGCCATTGCGCCGGGGCAGCTGCTCTACTTCCAGTTGGCCTGCGGGGTGCTAGCCGTGCTGGGGCACATCTACCCAGTATTTGCGCAATTTCGAGGAGGAAAGGGCGTGGCTACTATTTTGGGCGTGATGCTGGCCATTGCTCCCGCCACGGTAGGCATATGCATTCTGGTATTCATCACCATGCTGCTGCTCACGCGCTATGTGTCGTTGTCGTCGATGACGGCGGGTGTGGCGTTTGCCGTGTTGCAGCTACTACCCGGGTTTCGGCCCGACAACCAACTGCTGCTGTGGTTCGGGTTTGTGCTGGCGGCGCTGCTGATCTACACGCACCGGGCCAACATCGGCCGCCTGCGTGCCGGCACCGAAAGCCGCGTGCCTATGCCCTGGGATAAGAAATAAATGGGTGATAAACCGAAGCCGGCCCGGCGGCGGCCTACCCCAGGGTAGGCCGCCGCCGGGCCGGCTTCGGTTGAGACAGAAGGCTGTGCTAGCTTGAACCTACTTCAGCAGCTCGGCACCTTGGCGCATCACGTCGCGGGCAATAGCCAGGTTTGTGTCGCGGGCGTTTACAACCAAGTAGATGAATTTCTTGCCATCCTCGGCCAGCCTAATCAAATGCAGCTGATTGCTGAGCGTCATCAGAATGTCTTCGATCTTCTCGCCGGCTAGCTTCAGAGCAGCCATGGCTTTTTGCTTCTGCTTCACCACTTCGGTGTTGTAGGCAGCGGCTGTTTCGGGGTTCAGGCTGGGTGTGTTGGAGTGCGAGGCCAGCGCCATGCCCGATTGCACATCTACTACGGCCACAGCCATCAGGCCGGGCAGCGAGTTGATGATTTCTTGTACAGTTTGGCCAGCGGGGGAGGAGGTAGAGTATGCCATGAGAGTGAGGGGAGGAGGGGTGATAGGTAAGCTTGTTTCGTAGAAAAAGTGAGAGTCAGAATATCAAGCAGTGTAAGTAGCGGGTCGTGTTGGCTTTGTTGCGCTGTTGACCATACAAGAGTACTGCGGATATTGACCGGCCGCTGGTATTTCCGCCGAATGGGCCGCTTTTTGTAGTGAATAGCCCTGATATTAGAGTGAATGAAACGCAGCGGCCACGGTTCGGCTTCGCGTTTGAAAGATGATTGCTTCGTAGATTTCCGGCGCCTGCTCCAGGTCGGCCGGAACTCTGCAAGGGACTATTCTGGTTGAGGTCACGCTTTTTCTGCCGGATTTTCTATGACGTTTACCTCTGAGCCTGTGCTAGCCCCTGCCGAGGCCGCGGCGCGTATTGCGGCGCTGGAACAAGCGCTGCAAGCCGCCAACGAACGGGCCACTGCCGCAGAGCGGCGCTTAGCCGAAACCGTCGCCATAGGCAATAGAGCTACTGCGCCCGGCACCAATCAACTGCTCTATGACCTGCCGGCTCCCGTGGCCGCACACGATCTGCATGGGCAGTTGCTGTTCTGCAATCTGGCGTTTGCCCTGCTGGTGCAACGGCCTATGGCTAGCCTGGTCGATCAGCTACTGAGTGAGGTAGTGCCCACCACCGAGTTGCCCATGTACCTGGGGCAGGTAGGCAGGCCGGGCCAACCGGTATCGGGGCAATTACCTCTGCTACCCGTTGCCGGCAAGCCGCCCCGGCAGCTGCTGTACCGCGCCCAGCGCCTCGACCCGCCGGGCCAGACGCCCTACGTGCTGCTGTGCGCCCTTGATGTGACGGAGCAGATGCAGGCCACGGCCGAATTGCGCCGTAGCAAAGAAAAAGCGGAAGCCTCAGCGCAGGCCAAAGAAGCTTTTCTGGCTAATCTTAGCCACGAAATCCGTACACCTATGAACGGGGTGCTGGGCATGGCGCGCCAACTCACCAAAACGCCGCTCGACCAGGACCAGCAGGAGCTACTACGCATCATTCAGACTTCGGGCGAGCATTTGCTGGCGGTGCTGAACGAAGTGCTGGACATGACCAAGATCAGCTCGGCGCGCCTGGAACTAGAGCAGATGTCGTTTGATCTGCGGGAATCGATGGAAGTGGCGCTGCAGCCGCTGGCCGTGCAGGCCACCGAGAAAGGCTTGCTGTTTCATGCTACCCTGCTGCTTCAGCGCGAACCCCTACCGCGCGTGATGGGCGACGCCTACCGACTCAATCAGGTACTGATCAACCTAGTTTCCAACGCCATCAAGTTCACGCCGGCCGGTGGTAGTATTTCTGTGGGAGGCTACCTGCTTAGCCAAACCGATACGCACCTGACTGCCGGCTTTCGCGTCACGGACACGGGTATTGGCATTCCCGAGAACAAGCTCGACCATATCTTCGAGGACTTTGTGCAGGCAGGTACCGACACGGCCCGGCGCTACGGCGGCACGGGACTGGGGCTGGGCATTGCGAGGGCATTGGTGGAGCAGATGGGCGGCACCATGCAGGTAGAAAGCCAGGTAGAAAGTGGCAGTACCTTTCAGTTCACTGTGACGCTGCCGCGCGCCAAGGGCGTCGAAACTACGCCGCGCCCAGTGCTGACGGATACCGGGGCGCTGCGCAACCGTCGCGTGCTGGTGGTAGAAGACAACGGTATCAACCGTGAAGTGGTGCGCCGGCTGTTGCAAGGGTGGGGTGGGGTGGTAGACGAGGCCGAAGACGGCCCCACGGCGTTACGCCTGCACGCAGAAAATCAATACGATGCCGTGCTGATGGATATTCAGATGCCGGGCATGAGCGGGGCCGAAGCTACGGCGCACATTCGGCGGCACCCCGACCCGACGCGGGCGCAAGTGCCGGTGCTGGCTCTCACCGCCAACGCTTTCCGCTCCGACCTAGACCGCTACCTTAAAGCTGGCATCAATGACTGTCTCACCAAGCCTTTCAAGGAAGAGGAGTTTTACCACAAGTTGGTTGCGCTACTGCAACTACCGTCTGCTCCTTATAACCTAGCGCAGATATATGAGTTGGCCGATGGTGAAAAAACCTTTGTGCAGCGCATGGTGCGCTCCTTTCTGCTGCACATACCGCCCAGCCTGCACCAGATGCAGACTGCTGCCGCCGCCGAGCACTGGGCGGAAGTGGCTAGGCTAGTACACCACATCAAGCCCAATCTTATTCAGTTTGGGGTAGCGAGCATTGCGCAGCCTCTACAACTGCTGATAGACCCGCCCCGGCCGGGTGATGATGATCAAATGTGTCGGGTTGCCGCTGTGCAGCAGCTGGTGCGGCAGGTGGAGCAGGTAGTGAGTGAGCTGGCCGCCGAAATGGCAACTGTCGCTTAAGAGCTACTGGCATCAGTTTATTACCTAATGCAGAGAACGCATCCTTGCGTCTTTACATCGTCCCAGCAACCCTTGTAGAGGAAACAGCGATGCTCACAGTGCTTGCAGCCGCTGCACAAGCTCGTCCTGGTAGGCGCGGCTCACGGGTACTTCGTGCGTTCCGAGCTTCAGCATATTGTCTTCCAGCGCTTCTACGCGGTGCAGGTTCACAATGTAGGAGCGGTGCACACGCACGAAATGACGGAAGGGTAGGCGCTCTTCCATATTTTTGAGTGTGCCGCCCACAATGTGCTTTTGCTTGTCAGTCACTAGTACCACGTATGTCGACAGCGCCTCGATAAACAGCACGTCCTCAAAATTGATGCGTAGCAGTCGGCCGTTGGTCTTCACAAACAAATCGGTGCCTTGGGCTGAGAGGTCAGTGGGTATGGTGGGCGCGGCGGGGGTAGGGGAAGCGGGCGGCGCGGCGCGGTACTGTTCTGTGACGCGGTCGATGGCTTGGCAGAAGCGGGCGTAGTTGACGGGCTTTACCAAGTAATCAAGCACACGCAGCTCGAAGGCATCCACGGCAAAGGTGGCGTGCGTGGTCACCAGAATCACGGCAGGCTTGGGGTCGGGCAGCAGCTTCACCAGCTCCAGCCCGCTGATGTGGGGCATTTCAATGTCGAGCAGCAGCACATCCACTGGGTTGCCGGCCCGCAGGTAGGTCAGCGCCTCCACGGCGTCCGGGAAAGACGCGGCCAGCGTCAGCTGGTCGTGTCGCTGCACGGCGCGCTCCAGTGTAAAACGGTTGATTTCGTTGTCGTCGATAATGACGCAGGCAAGCGGAGCAATAACAGACATACGCAAACAGATAGATATAAAGAGCGTGCAGCTTGGTGGCCGGCAACGCGTAAGCAACTCTGGTATCTTACGTGCAACCGCAAAAATAGGAAAGCTTTGGGGCCTAGTCGGCCCTAAATGGTATTCAAATCAAACTACAAACAACCAACGGATAAGAAGTCCCTTGCCGAACTTGCCTACTTTCGCACTGCCAACTGATTTTCCAACGTCGGGCGCCTGCAAGGCGCCCCTACCCATACGATATGGCTAACTACCTCCAAGAAAACCAAAATCGTTTCATTCACGAGCTCATCGACTGGCTCCGTATCCCCAGCGTTTCCGCCGACCCCAAGTTTCACGGCGATGTGCTACAAGCCGCCGATTTCCTGAAACAGCGCTTAGAAGAAATCGGCGTGGATAACGTGGAGCTATGCCAGACCGCTGGCAACCCCATCGTCTACGGCGAGAAGCTGCTAGACCCCGCCCTACCCACCGTGCTGGTCTACGGCCACTACGACGTGCAGCCCGCCGACCCCTACGAGCTGTGGGACTCGCCGCCGTTTGAGCCGGTGATTAAGGATGAGAAAATCTACGCCCGTGGTGCCTGCGACGACAAAGGCCAGGTGTACATGCACGTGAAGGCCTTCGAGGTGATGCAGCAGCAGGGTGGCGTGCCCTGCAATGTGAAGTTTATGATTGAAGGCGAAGAGGAAATCGGCTCCAACAACCTGGCTATCTTCGTTAAGAACAACAAAGAAAAACTGAAGGCCGATGTCATTCTGATTTCGGATACAGGCATCTTGGCCAACGACCTGCCCAGCATTGAGGTAGGGCTGCGCGGCCTGAGCTACCACGAGGTGGAAGTGACCGGCCCCAACCGCGACCTGCACTCCGGCCTCTACGGCGGCGCCGTGGCCAACCCCATCAATGTGCTGTGCAAGATGATTGCCTCTCTGCACGATGAGGACAATCACATTACCATCCCTGGCTTCTACGACAACGTGGCTATGCTGAGCGCTGAGGAACGCGCCGAGCTAAACCGCGTGCCCCACTCCGACGAGGAATTCAAACAAAGCATTGGCCTACCCGCCACCTACGGCGAGGCCGGCTATACCACTGTAGAACGCACTGGCATTCGGCCTACCCTCGATGTGAATGGCATTTGGGGTGGCTACACCGGTGAGGGCGCCAAAACCGTCATTGCCTCCAAAGCCTTCGCCAAAATCTCAATGCGCCTGGTGCCTAACCAGACTTCCGATGAAATTACGGCCCTGTTTCAGCGGCATTTCGAGAGTATTGCTCCCGAAGGCGTAACGGTGCAGGTGCGCCCGCACCACGGCGGCGAACCTGTTGTAACGCCCACCGACTCGGTAGCCTACCAGGCGGCCGCGCAGGCCATGGAAACTACCTTCGGCAAGCGCCCGGTGCCTACCCGCGGCGGCGGCTCTATCCCTATTGTGGCCATGTTCAAATCGGAGCTGGGTATCGATTCGGTGCTGTTTGGCTTTGGGCTGGATTCGGACGCCATTCACTCGCCCAACGAGCACTACGGCGTGTTCAACTTCCTGAAGGGTATCGAAACCATTCCGCTGTTCTACCAGAACTACGCGGCGCTGGAAAAGGCGAAGTAACGCATGCAGGTAATAAAGAAGCCCGATTCCAGAGGTAGGAACCGGGCTTCTTTGTTTGTAACAGTCGGTTTTACTTGCCGCCGAACATATAGCCTACATAGAGTTGGAAAGCGCTGTTGCGCACTTTACCATCCTCAATATCGAACGAGTCTTTGCCTACGTTGCTAATTCCCCCGTTGTAGCGCAGACCAATCATAGGGCCACTAGCCGCCTGATAGCCTAAGCCTGCTGCATAACCAAGGTCAACTTTCTTGAAAGATTCTTTGGCATCTACCGAAACCTCATCAACTTTCAGTTTTGAGCCCACTAGAAAACCAACTTGTGGGCCTAATTCAAAGAAGAATCCATCAGCTTTCAACTTCAGCAGTACGGGAACATCAATGTAGCTTTGGTTGATGCGCAATTCGTCCATTTCGCTGGCCTTGGTGCCTTTCATCGAGAATAGTACTTCCGGTTGAATAGCAAAGTTATCGGTCAGCCCTAATTCGGCTACCCCACCACCGTGGAAGCCAAATTTGTAATCTAGGCCTTCTACGTCTTTACCGGTAAAACTAGTGAGGCTAGCGCCGGCTTTCACACCCAACCGCACGCCTTGTGCATGAGCAGCGGTAGTGGAAAGGCCAGCCGCTACAAGAACAGATAATAGAACTTTTTTCATACTGAAAAGAGTAAAAAATAATATAAGTAATGCGCGATGTTGCGCCGCCGCAGCATAGCAATAGTCTTGCCTTACTTCACGTATTATTCATATAAAAATAAAATGCCCACACCGGCAAAGCAGTGTAGGCATCTGAAAAGAGAGGGGCAGGAGTTGCTTACCGCGAGGTAATCAGGTAGCCCAGTGATAATTGGAACAAGGAGTTGCGGGCGTTGCGCAGGTCGTTGCCCTGGTAGCCATCCTTAGTGAAATCCGTGAACGAGCCGTTGTAGCGCAGGTCCAAAATCAAGCCGTTTTCAGACTGAAAGCCCAAGCCAGCGGCGTAGCCTACTTCAAAGCGGTTCACGTTGCTCAGGTCGTAGTCACCGGAGTTGTAGTCGGCGCGCGTGCCCGTTACGTTGTTGGTGCGTACCGTTTTGTCGTTGCGGTTGAGAAGGTAGTTGAACTGCGGACCAGCCTCTACGAAAAAGCCACCCGCTTTGATTTTAACCAGCACGGGCAGATCGAGGTAGTTGTAGTTGGCACGACCTTCATACTTGTAGGTGCCAAATACCGACGAGCTGTTGTTCTTATAGCCCTTCTGCGAGTACAGCAGCTCCGGCTGGATAGACAGAAATCCATCGGCAATAAGGGGGGCGTTCAACATCACGCCGCCCACAAAGCCAAACTTGTTTTCGAAACGGTCTTCGTTGGTAACGTCGCCCGCTAGGTTAGAAAGGTTGGCACCGGCTTTCACGCCCACACGCACGCCCTGTGCCCGCGACTCCTGGGCTCCAAACGCCGCTGCAATAGCCAGTGAACCAGCAATAATAAAAGACTTTTTCATGGTTTTTATGAAAAAAGGTAGGTGGTATGGCTCAGCTTACCAGGCATGAGCCAGTTGGGTTAGTAAACGAAAATGCGGGTAAATGGGTGGGGTAATTCAATAAAAAAAGAGTCAAGCACCTTGTGGAGAAGTGCTTGACTCTTTTTTTTATTTATCGGAGCCTATTTGCCCCAAGGCACTAGGTAGCCAACTTGTGCAGTAAACGACTGGTTGAAAGCCTTTTGGTCATTCAGCATCGATTTGATACCCTGCGTGTAGCGCACACCCAGGCTGAAGCCACCGGCTGTCTGATAGCCAACACCGGCCAACGCGCCAATGTCAAAGCTCTGCAGATCTTCCTTCGCTGTATTCTTAGGACCTTTGTCTTTGAAGTCGCTTGTGTTGCTGGTGCTTGTGTACTTATACTCTTTGGTCACACGCTGCTCCGACGTCACCATGTAGCCTACTTGTGGACCAAGTTCAAAATATAGGCCCGAACCACCGGGAGCAGTGTTGATCCGCACGGGGATTGGCAGCTCGATGTAGGCTAGCGTACGCTTGTTCTCGTATTTGAATTTTTCCAGATTTGCCCGGCGAGCAGGATCAATATCTGTGTTGCCAGCAAAGCTGCTAGCATTTTTCGATTCGTAGCTGTTTTCGAAACCCTTACGGTTGTACAACAACTCAGGAGCCAGTGTCCAGAAACCGTCGCTGCTCAGTGGAATTTGGTAGGAAATACCGGCGTTGTAGCCCAGCTTGAAGTTAGAGTCACCCTGGTTGCCGCCTACGTCGAGACGGTTTTTGCCGTTGATGTTTGCCAGCGTACCACCTACCCGGATACCGAGACGAGGACCAGATTGCGCCTGGGCTACTGAAGCAGCCGATACCAAGGCAAGCGAAAGAAGTGCGATTTTTTTCATGGGAAGTCAGATTTAAGGCCTGAGCGTATAGTGGTCAAACTGCTTGACAACTAATCAACTAATTTTAGGGCCTCATACTGCTTTAAGGGTAGGGAAGGTTACAGCCGTTGGCTACTATTTAGTATGTAGCGAGCTGCAATAAAAAAGTATTCATGAGTTTGTTTCTAGTTAAAAGATGGCTAATCAGCTATTTGCCTTCGCGCTCATATCGTAAGCGTTTCTCAGAGGAGTGGTTGAATAATTCTCGGTATTTGCAGCGTGCTTCGCCGCCTGGTTCTCGGTGGGTAGGGCAAAACTGGGGGTGTTTAGTAATGCTGCTAGGGTGCGCTATCGGGGTGCGGGCACAGCAGGTAGAGCCGATGGCGCCCTACGTGGTGGGGGCCTACGCGCAGGGAAGTTTCGTTATGGCGCATACGCCGGCCGTGGCACATTTGGCCGTGTCGCACCCCACGGGAGTGGAGGTGAATATACAGCGGCAGACCACTGGCACTGCCCCCTGGCACGCCTGGTACCGCTACCCCAAAATAGGATTGGCGTTGGTGTACTACGACTACCACAACCCCATGCTGGGCCAATCTTTTGCCGCCACTAGCTACATCAATAAGGCCATCTGGCGCACCGCCCGGCAGGAGCTGAACTTCCGACTGGGTACTGGTTTGGGTTACTTCACCACCAGCTACGACCGTTACACCAACAATAAAAATATTATGATTGGGTCGCGCCTGACTGCTACGCTACAAGCGCGAGTGGAGTATGATGTGGCGCTGACTGACCACCTGGGGCTGCTGCTAGGAGTAGCATTCAACCATTACTCCAACGGGGCCACTACCAAGCCCAACCGGGGCATCAACCTACCCTCCGTGGTGTTGGGGGTCAACTACCATCAACTGCGAAATTTTCGGCCTCAACCCGATGCCATGGTCGCCAAGCCAGACGATATAGGGCATTATTTCGTGAACCTGAGTGCCAGCTACGCGTCTAAGCAGCTGCGCGAAACAGACCAGTGGACCAATCGGCGCTATTCCGCCTTCTCGGCCACGGTAGCCGTAGGCCGGCGCCTCAATCGCAAAAGTAACCTGATGCTGGGTCTAGAGGGCTTCCAAGATCAGTCGTTGCGGGCTGCGCAACGCGACACGGCCCGAGCGGGCAGTAACCTGCCCGACATACGCAAGGCGGGTATATACGTAGGCCACGAGCTGCTATTTGGGCGCTTGGCGTTTGTCTCGCACTTGGGCGTGTACATTTACAATCCCTACAAATCCAACCCCTACTACTACGAGCGGCTGGGGTTGAAATACCACTTTACCAAGCGCGTCTTTGGTAATGTAGACCTGAAAGTACACCGTGCCGCCGCCGACGCCCTGGAGCTACGGGTAGGCGTGAAGTTGTAAGTGGGTAGTGCTACGCAACACTTCATCCGGTTCAGCCAACAGTTGAGTAACGTGCGCTGGCGGGCGGTGCTATAAGCGGCTACCTTTCGCTTATTGCTCACCACTTCAGAGTGTATCACCATGGAAACGTTGCTGCTCCTCACGCGCTGGCTACACATCGCGGCCGGATTTACGGGTTTTTTTGTGGCCCCCGTGGCTATGTGGGTGCGTAAGGGCGGACCAGCGCACCGGCGTTGGGGGCAGGTGTTTTTCTGGGCCATGGTAGTAGCGGGCCTCACGGCCTTGGTACTGGCCAGCGTCAAAGGACTCACCTTTTTGTTGCTGACTGGTATTTTCAGTCTCTACCTGGCGTGCTTTGGCTACCGTTCGCTCTACCTCAAACAGCTGGGTCACGGCCAGCGCCCTACCCTGCTCGACTGGCTGGGGGTAGGGGCCGGCTTGCTGGTATTTGGCGGCACATTACTGTACGGCGTGCTGGGCGGCGTAGTGCCATCCATCGTGTTTGGGGCTATTGGCGTGATGCTGACCGGGCGGCAGTTGTGGTCGTATGTGCGAGTAGCACCGCCCGCGCCAGGACAATGGCTGCTCAACCATATTTCGGGATTTGTGGGCGCCTATATTGCGGCTGTGTCTGCTTTTTCGGCCACTAGCCTCACATTTATTCCGTGGCCCGTTAACTTTCTGTGGCCTACCCTGCTGATTGTGCCACCTATGGTGTGGGTGCAGCGTCGCTACAAGCAGCAGTTTGCCCGCCAGCACTGGGCCGCACGGGTGGAAGCGTTGCGCGGAGGGTAGGGGTGCGTTGCAGGGTGCTCTTACACCAGCGCCCGATTGATGCGCCCTATCAAGGCTGGACCCTCATAGATGAAACCCGTGTAAAGCTGTACCAGCGTAGCGCCAGCAGCCAGCTTTTCCTGCGCATCCTGCGGCGAGTGGATGCCGCCCGCCCCAATGATGGGTAGGCCGCCATTGGTGCGCTGGTGCAGGTAGCGAATCACTTCGGTGGCGCGCTGGCGCAGTGGCTTGCCGCTCAGGCCGCCCGCGCCCAGGCTATCCACATGGGTGGCGTTGGTGCGCAAATCGGCGCGGCTGATGGTGGTGTTAGTGGCCACCAAGCCACTCAGGCTGGTTTCGCGGGCAATGAGCAGGATGTCGTCAAGCTGCGAGTCGGTGAGGTCGGGCGCGATTTTGAGCAGCAACGGGCGGGGCTGGGGTAGGGCACGGTTGCGCTCCTGCACCTGCTGCAGCAACTGAATCAGTGGCTCGCGCTCCTGCAATTGCCGCAGCCCCGGCGTATTCGGCGACGACACATTCACCACAAAATAGTCGACTACCTCGTGCAATGCTTCCACGCAGGCTACGTAGTCCTGAGCGGCCTGCTCGTTGGGCGTGTCCTTGTTCTTGCCAATGTTGCCGCCAATGATGGCCTGCCGGTTTCGCCGCTGTCGTAGCCGCTGGGCTGCTGCCGTTGCGCCTTCGTTGTTGAAACCCATGCGGTTGACCAGCGCTTCATCCTGTGGCAGTCGAAACAAGCGTGGCGTAGGGTTGCCTGGTTGCGGCCGCGGCGTTACAGTCCCAATTTCTACGAAGCCAAAACCCAGCGCTGCCAGCTCGTCTGTCAGCACAGCGTTTTTATCGAGCCCTGCCGCCAACCCTACCGGGTTCCGGAACTTCAACCCAAAAACCTCTCGCTCCAAGCCCGGATGCTGAAAGTTGTACAACCCGCGCAGCAGGGACGCCGTGCCCGGCAGCCGGTAGGCGCGCTTCAGGTTATCGAAGATGAAATGGTGTGCCCGCTCCGCATCGAGCTGAAAGAGCGCAGGCTTAAGGAAGGCTTTGTACATGGCGGTACAAAGATGGTGACGAATGGTGAAGTTGTGAGTTCGTGAAGTGGTAAAGTGGTGAGTAAGACAAAGTGTGCCATCCTGAGCGCAGCGAAGGACCTTCTCACGCTAGAACGACCGGTGTAACAACGACTCGTTCTGCCGTGAGAAGGTCCTTCGCTGCGCTCAGGATGACGCACACTTTTGCATTCGTCATTTCACCATCTCGTAATTTCACATCTACCCCGCCCAGCCTTCCCGGTCTAGGCTGCGGTATTGGATGGCTTCGGCCAAGTGGTCGAGGCCGATGGCGTCAGCGGCGGCCAAGTCGGCAATGGTGCGGGCTACTTTCAGGATGCGGTCGTAGGCGCGGGCCGAGAGGCCGAGGCGCTCCATGGCGGTTTTGAGAAGCGTGCGGCCGGCCGGGTCGATCTGGCAGATGTCCTTCACCATTTGCGAAGGCATCATGGCATTGGAGTGAATTTCGGGGAACTCCGCAAACCGCACGGCCTGTACCTGCCGGGCCTTCTCTACCCGCCGCTGAATACCTTCGCTGCTCTCGGCCCTACGTGTTTCTGTCATCTGGTCAAACGTCACGGGCGTTACTTCTACGTGCAGGTCGATGCGGTCGAGCAGCGGACCGCTGACTTTGTTGAGGTAGCGCTGCACCACGCCGGGGCCGCACACACATTCCTTTTCGGGGTGATTGTAGTAGCCGCACGGGCACGGGTTCATGCTGGCAATCAACATGAAGTTGGCTGGAAAATCGATGCTGACTTTAGCGCGGGAAATAGTTACGCGGCGTTCCTCCAAAGGCTGGCGCATCACCTCCAGCACCGTGCGCTTAAACTCCGGCAACTCGTCCAGAAACAGCACCCCGTTGTGTGAAAGTGAAATCTCACCTGGTTGCGGGTTGCCGCCCCCGCCTACCAGCGCCACGTCTGAAATCGTGTGATGCGGGCTGCGAAACGGCCGCGTCGTCAGCAGCGAGGCATTGCTGCCCAGCTTGCCCGCCACCGAGTGAATCTTGGTGGTTTCCAGCGCCTCATGCATGTTCAGTGGGGGTAGGATGCTGGGTAGGCGCTTGGCCAGCATGGTTTTGCCCGCGCCGGGCGGCCCAATCATGATGACGTTGTGGCCGCCGGCCGCCGCAATTTCTAGCGCCCGTTTGATATTTTCCTGGCCTTGCACGTCGGCAAAGTCGGCGGCGTAGCGGTTGGCCTCGTGCTGAAACACGTGACGCGTATCCATCTGCACTGGCTCAATGGTCTGCCTACCCTCGAAGAAGTCGATGGCCTCTTGCATGGTCTCCACGGGAATCACATCCAAGTTATTGACGATGGCCGCCTCCTGCGCATTCTCCTTGGGTAGAATAATACCCTTAAAACCTTCCTTGCGCGCCTGAATGGCAATGGGCAATACACCTCGAATAGGCCGCAAGCCACCATCCAGCGCTAGCTCGCCCATGATGATGTACTCGCCTAACTGCTCTGTGGTAAGCTGCTGCGATGCGTGCAGAATGCCCAGCGCAATGGGTAAGTCATACGCCGAGCCTTCTTTGCGAATATCAGCCGGCGCCATGTTCACGACCACCTTGGTGCGTGGCATCCGATACCCCCGAAACTTCAAAGCCGCCTCTACCCGCTGCTGACTTTCTTTGATAGCATTGTCGGGTAGGCCAACTACGTAAAAATTAGTGCCTTGTGATACAACAACTTCAATGGTGATAGTAGTAGCATTTACACCCTGCACGGCCGAGCCGTAGGTTTTGGTAAGCATTGGGAATAGGAGAAAAATAAGGTTGACAACACAAACGCCAGCCCCGTAGAGCTGGCGTTTGTGTTGTCGAAAAACGTGCCGTAGTGTTATAGTGCGTTGCTAAAGAGTACTCTCCCGTTACTTCCCAAATACCAACTGCTCAATCAGCATAATCATGATATGAATGGCCTTGATGTGGACTTCCTGAATCCGGTCGGCGTAGCCGGTGTGGGGGGCGCGGATTTCCACGTCGCAGAGGGTAGCCAGCTTGCCACCGTCTCTGCCCGTGAGGCCCACTACGCTTAAGCCAGCGGCCTTGGCGGCTTCGGCGGCGCGCAGGATATTGGGCGAGTTGCCGCTGGTGCTGATAGCCACAAGTACATCGTTGGGCCTGCCTAATGCTTCCACGAAGCGACTAAACACATGGTCGAAGCCGTAGTCGTTGGCTACGCAGGTCATGTGCGAGGCTTCGGTAAGGGCAATGGCAGCCAGAGCGGGTCGGTCGGCGCGGTAACGGCCGGATAGCTCCTCGGCCAAATGCTGGGCATCGCAAAGGGAACCGCCATTGCCGCAGGTCAGGATTTTGCCGCCGTGCTGAAGGGCGTCGGCCATCAGGCGGGCAGCTTGCTCAATGGCCGCAAGGTTGGCTGAATCGGTCAAGAAGCGGTCCAGCAGGTCGCGGGCGCTGGTCAGTTCAGCCCGGATGAGGTCGGATAGTGGAGTATTGGTCACGTCGTGAAATTAACGGGTTGGCGAATTATCGGTGCCGGGCGTCGGCTCGTCGGACGGATACACCGTTGTTCGCCGTGGAATAGAACCAGCAGGACCCGTAGAAGCCGGCGGGGTAGGAGTCAGGGGCGTATCGGGGTAAGTGGTGGTACCGGGCACCGTGCCTGGCCGTTGCTGAAAATCCCGCTCGCGCTGCTCTATCTGGTGGTCGTAGAGCCGAGCCTTCAGTTCGTTGATTTTGCCTTCCTGCTGCGTCACGCTGCGGCGCAACAGCACGCTGTCAATGTTTTCTACAAGCAGCAGTGCAGCCAGCAACACAACGCCCGTTACAAATAAGGTATAGTAGAAAGCCGAGGGCTCAGTGCCTAAACCAATTGACGAAGCAAACGTGTCGCGGGCGGCCGGGCTGAAAATAAAGAGCAGCGCCAGCAGCAGATAAATCATTACCAGAATGGTAGTCAGGCGTTTCAGAAAGAGCATATAGGAAGTAAGGCAGAGCGTGGAACCATGGTAGAAAAGCGTACAGTGCAGCTTCTGACGCGAAATATAAAATTTTTCGGGTGCAGAGCGCGACTTCTATACTTATCAGCTTCTATATAACGCAACGAGTATGCCTTGCGTTGGGGCGTTACACCAGCGCGCCGCTACCCTGCAACTGGTTGAGGCGCTGATACAGCCCTGCATTTTGCTGGAGTAGCTCCTGGTGCGTGCCACGCTCCACAATGCGGCCGTTTTGCAGCACAATAATCTCGTCGGCGTGCTGCACAGTGCTGAGGCGGTGGGCAATGACCAGCGACGTGCGGCTTTGCATCAGGCGCGTGAGGGCCTCCTGCACCAGCTTCTCCGACTCCGTATCTAGGGCCGACGTGGCCTCATCCAGAATAAGGATGGGCGGATTACGCAAAATAGCCCGTGCAATGCTCAGGCGCTGGCGCTGTCCGCCTGAGAGGCGCGCGCCCCGGTCGCCAATGACAGTCTGGTACCCGTTGGCTGTGGCCGTAATAAAGTCGTGGGCGTTGGCAATTTTGGCAGCCTCTATCACCTCGGCTTCGGTGGCCTGGGTGTTGAAGCGAATGTTGTTGAAGATAGTATCGTTGAACAGAATACTCTCTTGGGTCACAATGCCCATTTGGTCGCGCAGGGAGTGAATGGTCACATCGCGCACGTCGTGGCCGTCTATCAGAATACGGCCGCCCGTCACGTCGTAGAAGCGAGGTAGGAGGTCGGCCAACGTGCTTTTGCCGCCGCCCGATGGGCCTACCAGCGCCACAGTCTTGCCCTTGCCAATGGTCAGGTTGATGTCTTGCAATACCGACTGCTCACCGTAGCCGAACTGCACGTCGCGCAGCTCAATCTGGTGCTGGAAGCTGGGTAGGATAGCTGCATTGGGCTGATCCTGAATGGTAGGCGCGGTGTCAATCACCCGCAGTACCCGCTCGCCGGCTACCAACCCGCGCTGAATGTTGCTGAATGCCGACGACAGGGCTTTGGCCGGCACCAGTACCTGCGAAAACAGAATAATATAGGTGATGAACACCGACGCCGACAGGTCGGACTGGCCGCCCAGCACCAGCGTACCGCCATAGTACAGCAGGCCCGCTACCACCGATACACCGGCAAACTCGGAAAATGGCGAGGCCAGGTCGCGGGTATTGTCAATGCGGCGGGCCGTGCGGGCGTACAAGTCGTTCTGCTCCCGAAATTTCTCCTGCATATACCCCTCCGCATTGAAGGCTTTGATGACGCGCACACCGCCCAACATCTCGTCAATCACGGAAAGCATGGTGCCTAGCGTGCTCTGGCTTTGTTGCGCCTGGCGTTTCAGCCGCTTGGCTACCCCCGAAATCAGCCCGCCCGAAATAGGCAGCAACACCAGCGTAAACAGGGTCAGCTTTACGGACATGGCAAACAGTACCGCGAAGTAGGCAATAATCTTCAGCGGTTCCTGGAGCACGGCTGTTACCGTATTCACCACCGAGTTTTCCACCTCCTGCACGTCGTTGGTGAAGCGCGACATCAGGTCGCCCTTGCGCTCCTGCGAAAAGTAGCCGAGCTGAAGCGTCGTCACGTGCTGGTACAAATCGGCCCGCAGGGTGCGAATGACACGCGCCCGCACCCTCGCTAAAATGCGCAGGCTGAGGTAGCGAAAAAGGTTGCTCAGCAGCACCGACAGCACCACTACGCCGCAGGCAAACGCCAAGGCACCCAACCTGCCTTCAGCAGCCAGCACGTGCGAAAAATAGAAGTTGAAGACCTCCTTTATATATTCCAGCGTGAAGGAAAAAGCAGGTAGTGCGGTGGGCACCTCCATCGTGTGTGTGGTATCAAACAGCACATTGAGCAGAGGCACCAGCATGGCGAAGTTGGCGATGCCGAAGAAAATGTTCAGCACCGTGTACACCATGTACAGAGGTAGGAAATCGGCGTAGGGACGCGCGTATTGCAGAATGCGGAGGTAAATCTTCATAAGATCCGCAAAGGTAGGGCATTCGGGCGGGGTAAGAAGGGTAGAAGCCTAGTCGCTTAAAAAGCCGACTACCTCGATCTGGCCCATAATGTGGTAATTGAATTCCACCATCTCCTCAGCAGGAACTCGCATAGAGGAAGGGCCGCCTTTGGGAGAGTGCGTCGGGAATTCTGCCGCGTAGTCTGCGTCACTGGCAAAACGCACCAAGTAGCCAACTTCCGTAGCGCTGGCCTGTGCGAGAAAGGCGGCAGTTGCTTCTTCTGGTGTGAAGTAGAAAGCAGGCTGCCGCAACAGGCCCACCGGAAGCGCCAGCCAATGAGCGGCGGCTATAGCGTCTAGCTCCTGCTGAGTTACAGGACAATAGAGCAGCAGGGTAGGCGAGTTATGCCGCATATAGTTTAGAGTGATGAACCGTCAAGGAACGTCATTTCGAGCGAAAGGAGAAATCCCGCGTGCTGACGTAGAACAGTATCTAGCATCAGCACGCAGGATTTCTCCTTTCGCTCGAAATGACGTTCTAGTACGATGCGCTAGCGCATCAAAACTCGTGCAGGCGTTGCGCGATATTCCAGCGCAACGACACTGAGGTGTAGCTTTCTGTGCCATCGGCCGGAAGTGCATACTGCGAGCTGCGGTGGCGGACAATCTGCTTGGCATCGAGCCAGAGATTTTGACGCAATTGGTAGCTAGCCGTCAGATCGAGGTGTAGAAGTTTGCTGCGGTTACCGTCGCCTACCTGGAAGCCGTACTGGCGGGTGGTACCATCGCCGTTCAGAGGACGTTCGCCATAAGGGTAGAGCACATTGCCGCCGTAGTTGTTGGTGCCGCCCGTGAGAGGGTAGTTAGGCACGGGCGGAATATCAAGGCCCTGTACCGAGTAGAAGGCTTTGCCCACCAGATTCAGGCGGGGTAGGCGTGAGGGCTGGTAGCTGGCAATACCAATGAATTCGTACAGGTTGGCCCCCATAGGATGAGCCAAGGGCTGATTGTAGTGCTGGTAATTGCGGTAGATGTCTTCGTGCTGGTACATATAGGGCCGCACGTAGTTGAACTCGCCCTGCAAATCAAAATTCTGAATACCAGCTACATCCAGGTACTTGGCCCCCAGCTGAATGGCTTGCTTGTTGCCCCACCATCCATCACCACTCAGCAATTCGCCTACCCGCAGCTCATCTAACACAAACTGCCCGTAGAGCTGGTAGCGACGTTTGATGTTCCATTTGAAATCCAGGCCCAGCAAGGCGTTGTCCTGGGAGCCAAGCTGCTGCTCTATAGCGCGGTAAAAAATAATCGGGTTCAGGTATTGTAGCTCGAAGCGGCCGCGCCGCCGCCCCAGCACCTCCGACTCAAACACGCCAATATTGAAGTTGGGGGTCACATCCAGGCTCAGGTGGTGTAGCACCATGTACTTCTTCTGATACAAGGTGTCGGCATTTTGGCGCTGCGCGGTCATTTCTGTAAACAGGTTCTGGTAGTTGAACTTCCAGATGCGCGTATTCAGCTTCAAAAAGAGGTAGGGCGAAGTGTAATCGGATAAAATCAGCGAACGGTAGCCATTGCCAATGAAGTTGCGGTCGTGCCCAAACTGAACGTTAATGTGCTTGCTGGCTGCATAGGTGATATAGCCCCGCGCCGACAGGAAATCGTATTGCGAGCCGCCCACGGTTTTGAAAAACTTCCAGTAGCCCTCATGCGGCACAATGTCGTCGCGCTGAATGCGGTCCTGCACGTAGCCGGGCACGGCCATCTGATTGTCGGCCAGGAAGGTATAAAAGCCCAGGCGCTTATCGATGGTCCCTTCTACCTGAATACCGCGGGTGTTGAGGTAGCGCAAGCCACCCAGCCGCGAGTCGCGCCCCGCCGAAAGGTAGGCCACCGGACTAATACGCAGCGTGAAGTCCGGCTTCTCGACGTGAAACAGATCAGTGGTGTTGCGGTAGAAGTGCTTGAGAATAGGCTTGCGACTGGTATTCTGCGCTAATAGTTCCACCGTGTAGGGCCAGTTGTCGCGCAGCAAATAGCGTGCGTTGAAGCGGTCGGCGCGGGAAAACGTACCAGCTGCCATACTGTCGAGTAGCATCCGTTGGCCCAGACGAGCCACACTGGCACGGGTGTAGGGCCGCACGGAAGTATGCGGGTCGTTCAACGAGTCAGGACCGTATTTAATAGCATATCGGTCGATGAGACGGTATACATCATGGTCGAGTGGCACATAGGTAGTGCCCTGGCCGGATTGGTGTGGCGGCGCTGGCTTGGGTGCCGATTGATCGTATATCAGCCAGGTAGGGCTAGAGGTGGTAGTTGAGTCTGTAGTCTGAGCCAGTGTGCGGCCCGCAAATAGGCTCAGGAAAGCCAGCAGTAGTAAACGATGGGTCATAGAAGCAGGAATAGCAGCCGCAGCGCGTTTGGCGGTCAGTACAAACCTACGTAGTTTGTGGTTGGGGTAGGGCGGAGTAGCCGACAAAAAACAGGCCTGCTTGGGTAGGAAAAATAGGTGGATTTTTGTTTGCCAGCTACGAACACGTAGGTTCATCAAATAAATTGCCATACGCTGTCACTTCTTCACGTGTCGCTCCGCTACCTGCCTTTTGCTGCTTTAGATCTTGCTGCCTGGGACATCTGTGTACACGAGGCTCGGCCAGCCCTACCCTACGCCTACGCGTGGTGGTTGCATATCGTGGTGGGCCATTGGGACGCTGTGGTAGAAGTAGGCCCAACCGGAGAATACCGTTCGGTGTTGCCATTGCCCTATAAGCATCGGCCGTGGGGTAAAGAGTTGATTCAACCTGTTTTCACCCAGCAACTTGGCTTGTTGACAACTGCCACCAGCCGGTACAGAGACATTGATAAGTATCTTTTGTTGATAAGTGGACAATATACACCGGGTTATCAACAGCTAAATGTGGATAACTCGCTCTTATCCACCGCTTCTGCTTACAAATTGGGCCAGCGAGTAACCTATCATCTTTCACTAACTCCCACCTTTCCTAATTTGCTACGGGCATATGACCCCAGCACTCAGCGCCGTCTGCGTCAAAACCAGGCGCGTCCGACGCCCTTAGTGGTACAAGCGGTTACAGCTTTTGAGCCTCTGATTTCCTTATTTAAGCAGACAAAAGGACCGGCAGCCGGGCTTTCTGCTCGGCACTATATGCGGTTGCGGCGGCTGATTGAGGCCGCTCAGCAACGCGGACAGGCGCTGCTATATGAGGTTCGGGCGCCAGAGCCGGATGCCGAGCTCCTGGCAGCGTCATTATTCATCAGGGAGCGTAATAGCCTGATTTACCTGTTTGCAGCCGCCTCGCCGCATGGACGACAACTATCGGCGCCTACTTTGCTGCTGAGCCATGTAATAGCGCAACATGCTGGTACACCCGGTTTAGTACTGGATTTTGAAGGAAGCGTCATCCCATCCATTGCCCGGTTTTTTGCCAACTTCGGCGCCCAGCCCGTACCTTACGGCACTTTCACCTTAACTTCCCGACCCTGGTATCTGCAATGGATGCGCTGAACACTACCCCCACGCCCTACGCTCCCGAGCGTGTACGCATTGTATGTGCCGAGCCCTCCGTGGCTAACCATTTTCTGGCCGAGCTACGCGATGTAAGCAAGCAGCGTGATTCGTTGCGCTTCCGCCGGAACCTGCAGCGCCTGGGCGAAATCATTGCCTACCGCATCAGCTCTCAACTCAGTTATACCGATCAGGTAATCACGACGCCCCTAAGCGAAACCAATGGAAAGCTGCTTCAGGATTTTCCGGTGCTAGCTACCGTATTGCGCGCCGGCCTACCCTTTCACCAAGGCTTCCTGAATTATTTCGATCAGTCGCCCTCTGCGTTTGCGGCAGCCTATCGCATCGAAGGTACGGCGCAAGTGCAGGTACAAGTCGACTACCTTTCGGCGCCAGACTTAGATGAGCGGGTCCTGATTTTGGCTGACCCCATGCTGGCCTCGGGCAAATCGTTAGTGCAAACCTACCGGGCGATGCTGCGCTTTGGTACGCCCCGGCAGGTGCACATTGCTGCCGTTATTGCGTCGCCCGAAGGCGTTGACTATGTAACCCGTGAAATTCCGGAGGCTACGCTGTGGGTCGCAGCCGTAGACGAGGGTCTCAATGAACAGGCGTACATTGTGCCCGGCCTCGGTGATGCTGGCGACCTATCGTACGGCAGTAAGCTGTAATAACGCAGAGCAGAAGTGAATCTACGGCCCGAATTTTGAAAGTTTAACGGGGCGTAACTGAACCTGACCGGCTGCATATCGTTATGATACCGGCTGCCCAGACAGCTTGTGTCACGTTTTTTATCGTTTGCATTCGAGCTTGTCACGTGCTTCCTGCTCTCCTCAAATACGCTTCTGTTTTCTTGCTCGGCATGGTCAAGTTTGTAGCAGCACCCATTGCGGGGGTGCTGGCGGGCTTGTCGTGGGCCTTGTGTTGGGGGTTATCAGTGGCGGGCATGATGACTAGTGTCCTCCTGATTTCGGGGCTAGGACGGATGTGGGCTATGCATTTGCGGGCCCGACGCACTGCCAAGGGCAAGCCACTATTCAGTCGACGCAGCCGAGGGGTAGTGCGTATTTACAAGCGTTTCGGCATGCCGGGCATTGCTTTCCTTACGCCTATCTTGTTTAGTCCGGTAGGAGGTACCGTCATTGCCACGCAATTGCACGTGCCCCGCTGGCGCATTATGCTGCACATGTTTTGGAGCGCACTGCTCTGGGGCGCCGCTTTCACGATGGTAGCTGTGCGCTTCAGTCACTTGGAAATATTTCAGCACCTCGCTCCGAAATAGAGGTTGTGAATAACCCCACAGCTGTCATCCTGAGCGCAGTGAAGGACCTTATGTTCGTTGAACGGGTCGTTGATACGCTTGTCGTTCACACGTGATAGGGTCCTTCGCTGCACTCAGGATGACAGCTGTGGGGTTATTCACAACCTCTCCATTTATTTCCGCTTACCCCGCGCCCGTGCTTTAGCGGCTTTCACGGCCTTCACGGTTGGGGCTGATGATTTGCCTTTCGAAGGGTTTACCTTTCGGCCTTTCTGGCTGCGGTTGGGTCCTTCTACATAAGCCTTGCCCGTACGCTTGTCAATAGTCACGCCGGGCTTTACCCACTCCTTGCGCTCATGAAACGCTCCCTGGAAGGTAGGGTCCTCGCGGCGGCGACGCTCATCCATCTCGCGGTTCATATTTTGCTGCTCCTCAAAAGGCGTCTCCATCACCTTTACCTCCGCAGGAAGGGGTAAGAGTGGAATGGTTTGCTTGATGAGCGCTTCAATCTGCTCAATGTGGTGCATTTCGGCCTCATTGGCGAAGGTGAGGGCCGCGCCCGTATGCTGCGCCCTACCTGTGCGGCCAATGCGGTGCACGTAGTCATCGTAGTTCAGCGGCACGTCGAAGTTGATAACGTGGCTCACCAGCGGCACATCAATGCCGCGGGCCGCTACGTCGGTAGCCACCAGGAAGCGCGCCTCTCCGGCTCGGAAGGCATCCATACTGTTGAGACGGGCGTTCTGGCCTTTGTTGCCGTGGATGGCGCGTACTTGTCCCGGTGCAACTTTGCGCTCTAAGAAGCTGGCCACGTTGTCGGCGTGGGTTTTGGTGCGCGTAAAAATCATCACGCGGCTGAACGTCTCCTCGTCGCGCAGCAGGTGGTCGAGTAGGTTAATTTTGGTAAGCAGGTTGGGCACTTCATAAAGCACCTGCGTCACGGTCTGGGCAGGCTGGGCAGGCGGGGTCACCTCCACGCGTACTGGAAATTCTAGGAACTCCTCGCTCAGCGTGGTCACCTTATCAGGCATAGTGGCCGAGAACAGCACGTTCTGGCGCTTGCGCGGAATCACCTCCAGAATTCGCCGGATCTGGGGCATGAAGCCCATGTCCATCATCTTATCAGCCTCGTCGAGTACCAGGGTTTTCAGGTCTTTCAGCATCAAGTCGCCCTTCAGGTATAGCTCCAGCAGGCGGCCGGGGGTAGCAATCAGAATATCCACACCTTGGGCAATGGTCTCAATCTGCGTTTTGGGTCCCAACCCGCCGTAGATGGCAAAAATGCGTAGATCGGTGTGGGTGGCCAGCTGCACAAGGTGCTTTTCTAGTTGGATAGCCAGCTCGCGGGTAGGGGCTAGCACCAGCGCACGCGGGTAGGTGCCCTGTGCGTACTTCACTTTCATGAGTAGCGGCAAGCCGAACGCAGCTGTTTTGCCAGTGCCCGTTTGGGCAATGCCCAGCACATCGTGCCCAGCCAGCAGCAGCGGAATGGTTTGCTCCTGCACGGGGGTAGGGTCCGTAAAGCCTGCCTCGGCCACAGCATTCAGCAACTGTTTGTTCAGCTTGAAATCGGCGAAGGTGAGCGGCGTGTGGGGCGTGTCGGACATGGTAGTATGAATAAACGAACCACAAAGGTACGTGGAATAGCTGGGCGAGACGCTGCTTGAAAAGGCAACGCTGCTGTCAGAGCAACAAATAGTTAGGAAAAACTTGTTTAAAAAATCTCGTCAAGTGATTGAAAGTTTCGATCAACCTGCTACTTTTGTGGCATCAATACCCAACACGGTAGATATAGCTCAGCTGGTTAGAGCGTCGGATTGTGATTCCGAAGGTCGTGGGTTCGAGCCCCATTATTTACCCACCGTTTTTGCAGAAAGTCCCCGGAAATTTTTTTTCGGGGACTTTTTTTATGAATTGCATCGTTTCAGGGGCATATTTTCGCATGAATCACTTTTAATCCTCTCTGCTTATGAGTCTGGTTGTTATCGGTACGGTGGCTTTCGATGCCCTGGAAACGCCCTTCGGCAAAACCGACAAAATCATTGGTGGCGCCGCCACGTACGCTTGCTTGTCGGCTAGCTACTCGGTGAAGCCCGTGAAGCTGGTAGCCGTAGTGGGCGATGATTTTCCACAGTCGGATATTCTGTTGCTCGAAGAGCATGGTGCCGACACCGAAGGTCTGCAGATCAAGCAAGGCGAGAAGTCGTTTTTCTGGTCGGGCAAGTATTCTACCGACCTCAACTCGCGCGAGACGCTGGCGACGGAACTGAACGTACTGGCCGATTTCGACCCCGTGCTACCCGACTCTTACCAAGACTGCAAATACCTGATGCTGGGCAACCTGACGCCCCAGATTCAACGCCTCGTGATTCAACGCCTCGTCAATCGGCCTAAGCTGATTGTGATGGACACTATGAATTTCTGGATGGATGTGGCGCTGGAAGAGTTGAAAACGACCATTGAGATGGTGGACGTGCTTAGCATCAACGACGAAGAGGCCCGCCAGCTTTCCGGCGAATATTCGTTGGTGAAAGCTGCCAAGGTGATTATGGGTATGGGGCCTAAAACCTTGATTATCAAGAAAGGCGAGCATGGCGCGCTGCTATTCTGCAAGAAAGGGAACAAGGCGCAGATGTTTTACGCGCCGGCCCTACCCCTGGAGGAAGTCTTTGACCCCACTGGTGCTGGCGACACCTTCGCGGGCGGCTTCATCGGCTACCTCGCCGCTACCGACGACATCAGCTTCGACAACATGAAGCGCGCCGTCATTCACGGCTCGGCCATGGCTTCGTTTTGCGTAGAAAAGTTTGGTACAGAACGTTTGCTGAACCTGACGCAGGAGGAAATTGAAGCCCGCGAGCAGCAATTTGCTGACTTGGTAAATGTACCAGCCGTATCGGTAGTAGAGTAATTGCTTTTGCTTCTAAATTAGAAGGCTGGCACCGCTTCATGCAGTGCCGGCCTTTTTTGTAGGGTAACTTTTCGGCAACTCTTTCTTCCTGCAAGGGGTAAAACATAGGAGTAATCCACCCTAAAGCATTACGACGATGAAAAAGAGCGAAATAGCTGCTGCCCAACTGGCTGAAACAGATAAGACCAATATCGACCCGCGTCCTAATACCAATAGCACAACTACAATGGTGCAAAACCTGGATAAGACGTATGTGTCGCAACAAGGCAACACAACGGATGGCAAGGCCACAGCTGACCCCAAAAAAACAACTCCGATTCGTAGAAACCCGCAGAATAATAAGCCGATGTCAGTAGACGGCAATAGCAAGGCTGGCAATGGGAGTGATAAAAGCTAGCTCGCTTAGCTGAACGTAATAAAAGCTCCGTAGCAATACGGAGCTTTTTTGTGTCTTATTGTATCGCTAAGGCATTATTGTGAGCCGTACCAAACGAGTTTCTACATCGCCTTTTTCCAGGTAATCCTGCTCAAAAAGAATTGTACGGTTGTCGAGCCAACGCGGACCTGACACGCCCCATTCCACTTGCCGCTCCCACAATTTGCGCAAGCGTGGCCCATCCGCAGCCCACAATTGTAGACCGCTGGGGTCGTAGTGAGCAAGTACATCGGAGTTGCCGCACACGAAATGTAGCCCATCGGGCGAAATAGAAGGGGGGCTCCATACTTCTGTACGGCGGCCCGTGCGCTGGTCCACCAGTAGAAAATAGCCACCCTCATAGAGATGTACCGAAACTAGCCACTGATGAATGGCCGGAATAGCCGCCACGTATTCGTAGGCAACGTTATCCTCGCTTTCCACCGGATTATCGACGAAGCGCACAGGCGGTGCGGCACTAGGGCGTAGCCAGAGCGTACGGCCCACGCGCTGGGCAGTACGGCCGGCAGTGCGCAGACGGGCCCGCTCCTCGGCAGTCAGGTCCAGCTCTTCGTCAGCAGCCGAAGGGGTAGGGCGCAGCCAGGCGGGCGTAGGCAAACCATCATAGGTAGGGCGCTGGGCAGGATAAAGCGTAAGCACTCGTCCCGCTGGTAAAATCAGCGTGTCTAGGTAAGCGCGTTTGTAGATACTAGGCTGGCGTAGTACCGGCTGGGCGTAGGGGCCCGACGTAGGTAAAGGAAACGGCGTAGCCGGATGCCCTCGCTCCTGGCGTGGCATAAGGGTACAGGCAGTGCTCAATACAAACGGCCCTACTAACAAAAAGGCCCGCAGCCAACTCATGGTACTACTCAATTCAGCTCAACGGACTTAAAATTCCTGTTTCAGCCACTGCCGGAAGCTGGCGCGTTGCTCAGCCGTTGCATCAGGCAATTTCTCGACCATTCTTTTCGCCCAGTACAATTCGGTGCCGTCGGTCATCAGCGTAACGGTACGTAGTTCATGTTGCCGGAACACAGCCAGCTCGTAGCGCCCGGTGCCGGTGCTCAGCAGCGTTTGTAGGTTCTGCGACACCCGACGACCATTCACCGCCACTACTTCGTCCTCCAGGGCTAGGGCGCTGGCAGCCGGAGTGCCGGGTAGGATGTCGGTAACTTCGGTGTGCTCGTTGCGAACTGCGGTTCTGAAACCAAATAAGCCTTCTGATACAGAGCCGTTTTCAACCATACGCAGTGTGCAGCCCACAAAGCGCAGAGCCTTGTTGAGGGACTCTTCTAGCGGGGCAGTGCCGTACACGAACTTGTCGAAATACGCTTGCATATCGCGGCCAGCTACCTCGCGCACCACGCGCTGGTAGTCTTCCTCTGTGTAGCCTACCCCAGTTTTGCCGAAATCTTCATAGAGGCGCCGCATCACATCATCTAGGCTGCGTTGGTGTTGGCTTAGTTGCCGCAAAGTGAGGTCAAGCAGCAGGGCCACCAGCGCGCCCTTGTGATACACCGACACTTTGCGGTCGGGTGCACCGGGCTTATAGCCGTCCAGCCACAAGTCCATCGACGCATCGGCCAACGACAGATTCTGATGGCCGTAATTGTCGAAGTGCTTGTGCAGCACGCCGTTTAACTCCATGAAGTACTGCGCCGCCGAAAACACGCCAGACCGGGCAAGTAGATAGTCGCCGTAGTAGGTAGTGACTCCCTCAGCAATGTAGCAGGTGCGGAAGTAGTTTTCCTTGGTGAAATCGTAGGGCTGCATCTCGGCCGGCCGGATGCTCTTCACGTTCCAAGTATGGAACAACTCGTGGCAGCTCACGCCCAGCAATTCCTTGTATAAGCCCGGCGTCATGAGCAGTTCTGCCGGTCCCAGCGTAATCACGGTGGAGTTGTGGTGCTCCACGCCGTGGTAGTGCTTATAGGGTAGGATCTGGTTGAGGAAATGATAGTCGCTCACCGGAAAATCATCGCCAAACACGGCCAGATTCTCTTCCGTGAAAGCCTCAAAATCCTTGATAATCTGCTGCCAGTTGGGCACGCATGCACCCTGAATCCAGATATGGAACGGAATACCCTGCACCTCGTAGGTACGTTGCAACAGGGTAGGGCTGGCAATCAGTGGCGCATCAACCAGTTGGTCGAACGACTCGGCCGTTAGCGTATTGGGCGCGCTCTGGGGTAGGCCACAAGCAATATGCCAGGCAGTGGGTAGAGCCAGCTGAAGCTGGCAGGGCTCCTGTTGGCGCCCTTCTGCGTAGAGCAACGCCTGCACTGGGTTTAGGTAGAGCTGGCTTTCGTCGAGCCAGGAGCCACCGGCGTCCATTTGGTGGGCGTAGAAGTTATAGCGCACCCGCACCGTGCGGCCGGCCGTGTTGGCTACCGTCCAGCGGTCCTTAGTGGTTTTGCGGTAGGGTAGGGCCTCGCCCGACTGCGCGTCTTCCACTTCTACGCGCTGGATCTTTTGGGCAAAATTCTGCAACTCATAACGGCCCGGTCGCCAGGCTGGCAGCTGCAATTCCAGCGGTTGGGACGCATCAGTAGGTACTTCCAGCGTAAGTTGCACCTGGAGGTAGGATGTCAGCGGATTTTCAAAGGAAAGGTAGTAGTGAATCATGCAGGCAGCCCCACGTGCTAAGAGCGGAATATGGTTGTAAAACTACGCTTATCTGCAGGAAATAGCAGGATAAACAGATGGGTAAATTCTACGGATTTTAGCATTGGAAAGGTGATGATTTGGTAGAAAAAGCGGTTGGGCATTGCCTTTTACAAATCAACCTTGTACCTTTGCCGGCCTTACACCTGTCATTGAGTCACTTACCCATATCATGAAACGTACTTTTCAGCCCTCGCAGCGCAAGCGTCGTAACAAGCACGGTTTCCGTTCGCGCATGGAAACCGCTAACGGCCGCAACGTGCTGGCCCGTCGTCGTGCCAAAGGCCGCAAGCGCCTGACCGTATCTGACGAAGGTCGTCATAAGCGCTAAGCCGCTGCCGGCTGAAGCCGGCCCACGCCGCCGATGAATACTACAAAGCCGGACGTGCGTTCCTACCGATTTCCGAAAGAAGAACATCTGTGTCGTAAAAAGCTCATTGAAGAGCTTTTCGACCGGGGTTCTTCTTTTGGTTTATACCCCCTCCGGTTGGTGTGGCTGCCTGCTGCTGCGCCCACGGCCGGCCCACCTCAAGTGTTGGTGAGTGTAAGCAAGCGCAGCTTCAAGCGCGCCGTGGACCGCAACTACCTCAAGCGCTTATTGCGCGAGGCCTATCGTTTAAACAAATACCGACTCCTGGAGGCTGAGGGCGGCCATTTAGTGGATCGGCTAGCTATTATCTATACCGGCAAAGAAAAAAAGCCTTTCGCGCTGGTCGAAAAAAAATTAATTTCAGGGCTAGAGCGTTTGCTGAGCGACGCGCACCCGACTGCCGCACCGGTAGGGTAGGGTACGTAGGTCTTCTATCTTCGCTGCTACTACCCTATGCGCAAACGATATACTGCGGGCTTGGCCCTGAGCGGTGCTCTGTCTCTGGCGGCTTTCCGCGCCCCCGACAATGAGCGTTATTTCGAAATAGCCAAGAATCTGGACATCTTCGCCACGCTGTTCAAAGAGGTGAATACCTATTACGTGGACGAGATTACGCCTGCGAAGGTGGTGAAAACGGGTATTGACGCCATGCTGAAGTCGCTGGACCCGTATACAAACTACATTCCGGAAGACGATATCGAGGATTTTCGGACGATGGTGAGCGGGCAGTATGGCGGCATTGGCGCCGTAGTAGTAAAGCGTAATGGCAAAACGGTAGTGCAAGCTGCTTACGAAGGCTTCCCGGCCCAAAAGGCTGGCCTCCTGCCCGGTGACGAAATCCTGACCATCAACGGCGTCAACGTCGATAAGAAGTCAAATGGTGATATCAGCAAGCTGCTGAAAGGGCAAGCGCAGTCGGTCGTGAAGCTAATTGTGACGCGCTACGGCCAGGAGCAGCCTGCCGAAATCAGCATCACCCGTGACCGGATACAGGTGGAAAACGTGCCCTACTACGGCATGCTTTCCAACGACATTGGCTATTTCCAACTTTCCGGATTTACAGTAGATGCCAGCCGTGAGGTGCGTACAGCTGTCACCAAGCTCAAAGAGATGGGCGCCAAAAAACTTGTGTTCGATATCCGCGATAATCCTGGCGGGCTGCTCAACGAAGCCGTGAACATCTCAAATCTATTCGTAGACCGCGGCCTCGATATAGTGAGCACCAAAGGCAAGGTGACCGATTGGAATAAAACTTATAAAGCGCTGGATCAGCCCCTGGACACGCAAATTCCAATCGTAGTCATCACCAGTAACCGCTCGGCCTCGGCTTCGGAAATCGTGTCGGGTACGTTGCAGGACTATGACCGTGCCGTGCTGGTAGGGGAGCGTACGTTTGGCAAGGGCTTGGTGCAGGCCACGCGCCCGCTCAGCTACAATTCGCAGCTGAAGGTGACGACCGCCAAGTACTACATTCCCAGCGGCCGCTGCATTCAGGAAATCGACTACTCGCACCGCGCCGACGATGGCACGTTGGGCAAAGTGCCCGACTCTTTGCGCACGGCCTTTAAAACTCAGGCCGGCCGGGTGGTGTACGATGGCGGCGGCGTGGCTCCCGATGTAGCTGTGGAAGACAAACCTCTTGCCGATATTTCACGGGTACTAATTCAGAAGGGCTACCTTTTTGATTATGCTACGCGCTACCGCGCCGAGCACCCAACTATTGCCGCGGCGCGACAATTCAAGATGTCGGATGCGGACTACCAAAAGTTTGTGCAGTACGTGTCGGCCAAGGATATCAATTATTCCACCGATATGGAGAAAAGCCTGGCTACCCTCACCAAGCAAGCCAAAGCCGAGAAGCACTACGATGATATAAAAGCTGAGTTGGAGGCCATGCGCAAGAAGGTATCCACCAATAAAGCCAACGACTTGGTGCGCTTCAAGCCCGAAATCAAAGAGATGCTGGAGCAGGAAATCGTGTCGCGCTACTACTTTCAGAAAGGCCAGATTGAGGCTACTTTCGACGATGACCCTGATATCCTGATGGCGATGAACGTCCTCAACGACCAGCCTCGTTACCAGGCTCTGCTAAAACCCGGCACCCCAGAAAGCAAAACTCGCCCAGATGCGAAGAAGAGCGGGAAATAAATAATCAATACTAAAGAGGCTCCGCCGCTTGCCAACGAGGTAGGTAGCGGGCCTCTTTTTTTTGGTAGTTTTAGGTTGCATGTGGTAGCAGGGAAATCGATACCACCACACCAGTGGGTGGCTTTGTCCACTGCCTATAGTGCAGGCCGGTCATCTGCCCTACCTTTGCAGTATGTCCGCGCTTATTCTTTCCCTCGAAACCTCTTCGCCCATTTGTTCTGTGGCCTTACACCGTGCCGGTGAGTTGGTAGGCCAGTCGGAGCTGCGGTTGGAAAAGTCGCACTCCTCGCACGTGAGCGTGCTGACCAATCAGCTCCTAGAAAATACCGGACACTCCCTGCGCGACTTAGCCGCTGTGGCTGTGTCTGATGGGCCTGGCTCCTACACGGGCCTGCGTATTGGAGCGGCCGCTGCCAAAGGGTTGTGCTTCGCCCTCGATATACCTCTGCTGGCCGTGAGTACCTTGCAAGCCCTAGCTGTGCAAGTAGCTGCCACCACGGCGCAGCCCGAGTGCTATCTGTTTTGCCCGATGCTGGATGCCCGCCGCATGGAAGTATACACAGCGCTTTACATGCACACAGCCGAAACGGTCCTAGCGCCTACCCCCCTCATCCTCGACGAGCACAGCTTCGCCGAACAATTAGCCCACCATCAGTTGTTATGTTTTGGTAGCGGCGCTAGCAAATTCCAACCTTTGGTAGAGGCCAGCTCCCAGGTGCAGTTTCTGACCGGTGTGCAGCCGTCGGCTATTGCGGTGGGGGTGCTGGCTCACGAAGCCTACCAGCGGCAGGAGTTTCGGGATGTAGCGTACTACGAGCCGTTCTACTTAAAAGAAGTTTATACCACAACGCCCAAACCCAGAGTGTAGCTCTGGCGCACTAGCATGGAAGAAATTATCAACCGCGTGGCCCAGAGTGGCTTGGTTACCTTCAATCTGGAAGAGTTGCTGCACCCCGGCGAGCGGGTAGTCTACGATATCAAAGACAACCTGTTCCACGGCTTGATGCTGCGCGAGAAGGACTTTCGCGAGTTCGTAAAAAACCACGATTGGTCGCAGTACGATGGGAAAAACGTGGCCATCATTTGTTCGGCTGATGCCATTGTGCCTACTTGGGCCTACATGGTGCTGGCTGCGAAGCTGCAAGGCCACGCCCATCACTACGTGTTTGGCGATTTGGCTGCGCTAGAACAGTCGCTCTTTCAGGCAGCTATTGCTACCGTTAATCCCGAGGACTACCGCGACGCCAAATTGGTAATCAAAGGCTGCGGCGAGAAGGAAGTGCCCACATATGCCTACGTAGCCATTATGCAACGACTATTGCCCGTAGCCAGCAGCATTATGTATGGCGAACCGTGCAGCACCGTACCTCTTTACAAGCGCCCGAAAGTGGTGGCGTAGCAACAGCCCCCTTTCTTTCCTCGTACTCTTGCAAGCCCGCCTGTCACGCCCGACAGCGCGGGCTTTTTAATTCTGCATCTTTAGGCAGGACATTCTGCTAATGACTTCTTCTACCCCGTCTTCCTATAAAATTAACTTTACTACCGGTATTGCTATTGTAGTAGCCAATATGGTAGGCACAGGCGTTTTTACTAGTCTGGGCTTTCAGGTAGTAAATATTCAAAGTGGCTTTGTGCTCCTAGCGCTATGGGCCATAGGCGGGTTAATTGCGTTGTGCGGAGCGCTCAGTTACGGCGAGCTGGCTGCTGCCCTACCCCGGTCGGGTGGCGAATACCATTATCTGTCCCGTATTTATCATCCACTCCTTGGCTTTCTGTCAGGGTGGGCATCGGCTACGGTAGGCTTCGCGGCGCCTACTGCTCTAGCAGCTATGGCGCTGGGTAGCTACGCGGCCGGCGTGTGGCCTAATATATCGCCCAAAGCCTTATCGATAGCAGTAGTACTGCTGCTCACGGCGGTACATGCCATCAGCACGCGGGCCGGCAGTCGGTTGCAAGTCTTCGTAACGGTAGTGAAGGTGGTGGTGCTCGTGGCGTTTGTGGGGGTAGGGGTAGCAGTAGCGGAGCCCCAGCCCATTCACTTTGTGCCCCAACCCAGCGACTGGCGTCTGCTGCTAAGCCCTGCTTTTGCTGTATCACTTATTTATGTGTCGTACGCGTATTCTGGCTGGAATGCGGCGGTATACTTAACCGGTGAGGTCGCGCAGCCCCAGCGCAACTTGCCCCGCATCCTGCTAACAGGTACTAGTATCGTACTCTTATTATATATAGCATTGAATTTCGTATTCCTCTACGTTACGCCACTTGCTAAGCTGGAGGGGCAAGTAGAGGTAGGGTTTGTAGTGGCCACCCAGTTGTTCGGTACGAATGGCGGTCGGCTCATGGGTGGCCTTATTGCTGTCCTGTTGGTTTCTACCATCAGCTCCATGATTTTTGCCGGATCCCGCATTGTGCAGGTGATGGGAGAAGACTTGGCCGGTTTGCGTGGATTAGCAACCGTAAGCAAGGCCGGAGTACCAGTGCGGGCTATGCTGCTACAAACAAGTCTTACGTTACTGTTTATCCTGCTATCCAGCTTCCAGCAGATACTTGTCTATGCTGGCTTTGTACTCAATCTGTTCACATTCCTCACGGTGCTAGGGCTGTTTGTGCTACGCTGGCGGCAACCCACTCTGCTACGCCCTTATAGGGCCTGGGGCTACCCCTTCACACCCCTGCTATTCTTGCTACTTAGTGGCTGGACATTATTATTTCTGCTGCGCGACCAGCCTACTGAGTCACTCTATGGCCTTCTAACGCTCCTCGGTGGGGTAGGGGTGTACTTCCTCAGTCGCCGGCAGTCTACAGCTTCTGCCTAATGTATAGAATTGCATAGCCGCTGAGAACTCACAGCATGGCTGTGCTTTCTTTATTCAAAGTCAGCGTAGGCGAATAACTTGCCGACTACTTGTCTTTGACTTTCTCTACTAGCATCCCATGCGTATTCGCGTAGTTCCTTTCGTTGTGTCGTTGTGTTTTCTGGCAGCAGCGTGTTCTGAGCAAAAATCATTTGCCCCCGAGCAAGCGGCGCCCACGGTTACCGCGCCTCCTCCCGTTGCCGATACGGTTGCCACTACCCCCACTTCACCACCAGCCCCCGATACTACTGCTGTGCAAAATGTGGCGGCCTACCTTGCTGGTCAGCATGTCAGCCAGGGTAGCGACCTGCAACCCCTTACGACGCAACCTGTTTGGCAGGCTTTTGCCGCTAATCAAGCGCAAAGCTGGGCTAAATACCACCAAACCCGAACCGAAAAAATTCAGCAATGGGCGGCCACAGAGCTAGATTCTGTGCGAAAGCGTAGCACTACTATTTTCTATCCATTCAGTGGTCCTGATCTACTCAACGTTGTCACCGTATTTCCGAATAGTCAGAAATATGTGCTTGTAGGATTAGAGCCAGTTGGCACCATCCCTGCGCGCGCTACCCTCGAAAATCCCTCACTATTTCCGGCTATCAAAGCCTCTCTCTGGTCTGTATTGAATTTCAGCTTTTTCCGGACCAACGATATGGCTGTTAATCTGCAGTCAGTGGAGTTGGATGGCGCTTTGCCGTTGCTTCTACTCTTTGCTACGCGCACAGAGCATCTGGTAAAGCAAGTGCGTTATGTGCAGCTCGATACGCAAGGTCAGCTTACGGAAGCAGATACGGCTACTATACATCATCCTGGCCCTAAAATCATTCCTGGTGTCGAGCTGACGATGCGCAACAAAGCTGGGCAAGAGCAGCAAGTTTATTATTTCTCGGCCGATCTCAGCGACTGGAAGGTAGGAAATACCAAAGCAGCGGCATTACAATACGTGCGTAGCCTTGGGCCACTGACCACTTATGTGAAGTCGGCCACCTATCTTATGCACAAAGCTTACTTCAGCAAAGTGCGTAATCTGGTTTTGACGCGTAGCAACTTCGTACTGCAAGATGACTCGGGTATTGCCATGAAGTATTTCCGTCCCGCGGAGTGGCAGTTTACGTATTACGGCACCTATAAGCGCCCTATCAACCTATTTGCGCGACATTATCAGCCCGAGCTGACAGCCGCCTACTCTGATTCGGTGCATGCTCCGCGCCCTCTACCTTTTGGAACAGGCTATAATTGGCGGCAAAACGATTCCAATCTACTGCTTGCCCAACGCCAAACTGCCGTAGTGGAGTAAGTAATCTGGTATGAGTAGCTCCCGCAACATAATACTAAGTAGTAACGGCATCTGCTTGCTACTAGCCATGCTGGCTGTTGGCAACTCGGAGGGTAGGGTAGGGGATACGTCATCAGTGGCGGTACAAGCGTCCATATCCTTATCGTCGCCAGATAGTCCGTTGCTGGATAGTCTGCTACACACCAATCCTTTGTTGCAACCTGTGCTCCAACATGCTGATGCATATGAGGTGCAAATACTGTACACCCAGATTGACCGCGACAATCAAAATCAGCCTCGTTTTACGCAGCACACATTTCGTCTCAGCGATAAGCAGTATTTCAATCCTGCCAGCCTTGTAAAGTTGCCAACGGCCGCGTTGGCTCTCGAAAAGATTAACCGTTTACATCAGCCTGATCTTACGCGCCACAGTCCAATGGCAACTAGCGTTGCCTACCGTTGCCAAACGGCTGCTCCCTACCATCCCTCTGCCGATTCCGACCGAGTGAATACGGTAGGAAATTACATAAAGCGCATGTTGCTGGTGAGCGACAATAACGCTTACAACCGGCTCTATGAATTTTTAGGGCAGCAACAACTCAATGAACGGCTCTGGCAGCTAGGTTACCCTTCTGCCCGCATCACCCGCCGTTTCGCCCCTTGCGATACAGCGGCTAATCGTCACACTAACCCAATCGATTTTTATAATACCACCACCGGTCAGATTATCTATCATCAGCCAGCTGTCGTAAATCGGTGCTCTTTCTCTTTTCCATTAGGCCGTATTAGTAAGGGTAGAGCTTACCAAAGTGGTGGACGCCTCATTCAGCATCCTTACGATTTCACTACCGCCAATCTTTTGTCTTTACAGGATGCGACAGCTATACTGAAGGCTATTCTATTTCCAGATGCAGTGCCTGCATCACAGCGATTCATCCTAACACCCAACGATTACGCTTTTATTCGGCAGTACTTATATAGTACGCCGCACGACTCTCATTACAACCTTTACACAGCCTCTAGCTTTTTCGATGCCTACAAGAAGTATCTCTTCTATGGCCGACAAGCTAAAATTCCCAGCCAAGTAGGCTTACGTATATATAATGTAGTAGGTATGTCGCACGGTTATTTGGCCGACGTCGCATACTTTATAGATACTACAGCACATGTCGAGTTTATGCTAAGCGCACTTGTATATGTAAACAAAAACGGTGTTCTAAACGATGGTACTTATGAGTATACATCTGTCGGATTACCCTTTTTACAACAGCTTGGTCAAACAATCTACTCGTACGAAAAGCATCGCACCTATTAATCCAGCATGATAGCAGCTGAAAAAAATGAATATGAATGAACTATCGGAATAGAATAATGAGTTACTAACCAGCGCGATGGAAGCAAATGCATTTATGCATCGAGAAAAAGAGGCAAACGTATTTGGAAAGTTGCGAGACAAGCCCCACTTTTGCACTCCCAAACCGAAACGCGGTGGGGAAGCTGACAAGCGAGTCGATAGCTTTTGCGGTAGTGCCTTGGCTCTTGGAGCTGGGTGGCAAAAAAAAGCTTTTCAAAAAGCTTGCTTCATCAGAAAAGCTTCTTACTTTTGCACCCCGCTTCACCCGGAAGCGGTTGCTACGAGGACACTGAAAAAAAAGTTTTCACCGAGTAGTTGCAACGAGAGAAAAGTTGCTTACCTTTGCAGCCCGCTTCAACCGGAAGGGGTAACGAAGAAAGCCGGCCAGAAAAAAAGTTTTGCAAAAAGCTTGCTTCTAGCGAAAAGCTGCTTACCTTTGCAGCCCGCTTCGAGAGAAACGGAAAACAGGAGCCACGGTTTAGGTGGCACACGGTTTCACCAACAGGGTGAGGCACACGTTCTTTGAATGACAGGAAAAGACAAATGGTAAGGGCCGCTTTCGAGCGGCTCACGACAAGCGTAACAGACGAAAGACAACTCGTCACAAAGCGAGTCGGATCAGCACTTGACATCGGTTTACCTGCGGGTAAGCTTAAAGTATTTATACAATGGAGAGTTTGATCCTGGCTCAGGATGAACGCTAGCGGCAGGCCTAATACATGCAAGTCGAACGGACGGTAGCAATACCGTTAGTGGCGCACGGGTGCGTAACGCGTAACCAACCTACCCGAAACTGGGGGATAGCCCGCCGAAAGGCGGATTAATACCGCATAAGACCATAAGCTGGCATCGGCTAGTGGTTAAAGATTTATTGGTTTCGGATGGGGTTGCGTGTCATTAGCTAGATGGCGAGGTAACGGCTCACCATGGCGACGATGACTAGGGGAGCTGAGAGGCTGATCCCCCACACTGGCACTGAGATACGGGCCAGACTCCTACGGGAGGCAGCAGTAGGGAATATTGGGCAATGGCCGAGAGGCTGACCCAGCCATGCCGCGTGCCGGATGAAGGCCTTCTGGGTTGTAAACGGCTTTTCTCAGGGAAGAAAAAGGGGATGCGTCCTCAACTGACGGTACCTGAGGAATAAGCACCGGCTAACTCCGTGCCAGCAGCCGCGGTAATACGGAGGGTGCGAGCGTTGTCCGGATTTATTGGGTTTAAAGGGTGCGTAGGCGGCCCGTTAAGTCCGGGGTGAAAGCCCACTGCTCAACAGTGGAACTGCCCTGGATACTGGCGGGCTTGAGTCCAGACGAGGTTGGCGGAATAGATGCTGTAGCGGTGAAATGCATAGATAGCATCTAGAACCCCGATTGCGTAGGCAGCTGACTAGGCTGGCACTGACGCTGAGGCACGAAAGCGTGGGGAGCGAACAGGATTAGATACCCTGGTAGTCCACGCCGTAAACGATGGATACTCGCTGGTAGCGATAGAGTGTTACTGGCTTAGCGAAAGCGTTAAGTATCCCACCTGGGGAGTACGCTCGCAAGAGTGAAACTCAAAGGAATTGACGGGGGCCCGCACAAGTGGTGGAGCATGTGGTTTAATTCGATGATACGCGAGGAACCTTACCTAGGCTAGAATGCGCGTGACCGGTTCAGAGATGAGCCTTTCCTTCGGGACACAAAGCAAGGTGCTGCATGGCCGTCGTCAGCTCGTGCCGTGAGGTGTTGGGTTAAGTCCCGCAACGAGCGCAACCCCTATGTTTAGTTGCCAGCGGATTATGCCGGGGACTCTAAACAGACTGCCTGCGCAAGCAGTGAGGAAGGCGGGGACGACGTCAGGTCATCATGGCCCTTACGCCTAGGGCTACACACGTGCTACAATGGGCGGTACAACGGGTTGCTACATAGCGATATGATGCCAATCTCGAAAAACCGTTCTCAGTTCGGATCGGAGTCTGCAACTCGACTCCGTGAAGCTGGAATCACTAGTAATCGCGTATCAGCAATGACGCGGTGAATACGTTCCCGGGCCTTGTACACACCGCCCGTCAAGCCATGGAAGTTTGGTAGACCTGAAGCTGGTGCTCGTCACAGAAGCCAGTTAGGGTAGAACAAGTAACTGGGGCTAAGTCGTAACAAGGTAGCCGTACCGGAAGGTGCGGCTGGATCACCTCCTTTCTGGAGCAGATCTGACTCGGTGACTGAGTTACTACGCGTCTGGTGCGCTTGTACACACCATTTGTCTTTCCTGCCGTTCAAAAGTATTTCGGATTCGACTGATCGAGTCGACCCGGGCTTGTAGCTCAGGTGGTTAGAGCGCTACACTGATAATGTAGAGGTCCCTGGTTCGAGTCCAGGCAGGCCCACTGCCGCAGCGGGATGTACCTGCTGAGTGACGGAATGGGGGATTAGCTCAGCTGGCTAGAGCACCTGCCTTGCACGCAGGGGGTCAACGGTTCGAATCCGTTATTCTCCACCAATAAGCAATAGCTTCAAATGGAAGCGTTGTGGCGAGAGTATACTAAACAAGTATCCGCGCTGGTAACAGACGGCTACTACATTGACTTCAATAGGAAGTCAGACGTTCTTTGACGTAGTGTAACGAGTAAGAAGAAAAAGAAAGTCAATGTGCCAAGTGCATATCTGACCGGAGCTCAACTACCTTTTAGGTAGTTGTTACAGAAGTAACAAAGGGCACACGGGGGATGCCTAGGCTCTCAGAGGCGATGAAGGACGTGATAAGCTGCGATAAGCTACGGGGATGGGCACATACCAATTGATCCGTGGATTTCCGAATGGGGCAACCCACTAGCATGCAGTGCTAGGGCCTATACTTTTAGTAGTATAGGGGCAAACGCGGGGAACTGAAACATCTAAGTACCCGCAGGAACAGAAAATAACATATGATTCCCCTAGTAGTGGCGAGCGAACGGGGAGGAGCCCAAACCGGGTTGGTTACGGCCAGCGCGGGGTTGTAGGACTTCAACATCCGATTGAGTTACTTTAGCCGAACGACGTGGGAAAGTCGATCAGAGAGGGTGAGAATCCCGTAGGCGAGCTGGTAATTCACGGTAGAAGATTCCTGAGTAGGGCGGGGCCGGAGAAACCCTGTCTGAATCCAGCGGCACCATCCGCTAAGGCTACATACTCCTGAGAGACCGATAGTGAACTAGTACCGTGAGGGAAAGGTGAAAAGAACCGGGAATACCGGAGTGAAAAGAACCTGAAACCGTGTGCTTACAAGCAGTTAGAGGGGATTCGTTCCCTGATAGCGTGCCTTTTGCATAATGAGCCTACGAGTTACTCCTCTCTGGCAAGGTTAAGTGTCTGAAGGCACGGAGCCGCAGCGAAAGCGAGTCTGAATAGGGCGCAGAGTCAGAGGGGGTAGACGCGAAACTTTGTGATCTACCCTTGGGCAGGTTGAAGGTTGGGTAACACCAACTGGAGGACCGAACCAGTTTCCGTTGAAAAGGATTTGGATGACCTGAGGGTAGGGGTGAAAGGCCAATCAAACTGAGAAATAGCTCGTACTCCCCGAAATGTATTTAGGTACAGCGTCGGTGTAGAGTTACGTGGAGGTAGAGCTACCGATAGGACTAGGGGGTGTCACAGCCTACCGAATCCTGACGAACTCCGAATGCCACGTAATATAACCGGCAGTGAGGCCTGGGGTGCTAAGGTCCCCGGCCGAGAGGGAAAGAACCCAGACCATCCGCTAAGGTCCCTAAATTCGGACTAAGTTGAACAAAGGAGGTCCACTTGCTTTGACAGCCAGGAGGTTGGCTTGGAAGCAGCCATTCCTTTAAAGAGTGCGTAACAGCTCACTGGTCGAGCGAGAGGGCATCGATAATACGCGGGCATCAAGTCCGGTACCGAAGCGATGGATTTGCATTATGTGCAAGTGGTAGGGGAGCATTCTAGCCGCGGTGAAGGTGACCTGTCAGGGTTGCTGGAGCAGCTAGAAAAGCAAATGTAGGCATGAGTAACGATAAGGCGGGTGCGAAACCCGCCCCCCGATAGACTAAGGTTTCCTGCTCAACGCTAATCGGAGCAGGGTTAGTCGGGACCTAAGGCTACGCCGAGAGGCTACGTCGATGGACAGCTGGTTGATATTCCAGCACTTATTTTATGGAGTGATGTAGTGACGCAGGAGTGAAAGATGCGCGGGCGGACGGAAGTGCCCGTTAAAGTGCGTAGGTATAGGGTTGGTAGGTAAATCCGCCGACTTTGCCGAAACATGATAGTACCTGGCGGCTTCGGCCAACGGGATAGTCATCCTAATCAGACTGCCAAGAAAACCTACTAAGCGTTTACTGTAAGATAACCCGTACCGCAAACCGACACAGGTAGTCAAGGAGAGCATCCTGAGGGGCTCGAGTGAATCACGGCCAAGGAACTCGGCAAAATGGTCCTGTAACTTCGGGAGAAGGGACGCTTCCTTGCAGCAATGCAAGAAGCCGCAGTGAAAAGGCCCAGGCGACTGTTTAACAAAAACACATGGCTTTGCGAACGCGTAAGCGGAAGTATAAGGCCTGACACCTGCCCGGTGCCGGAAGGTTAAGAGGGGGACTTAGTCGCAAGGCGAAGGTCTGAATCGAAGCCCCGGTAAACGGCGGCCGTAACTATAACGGTCCTAAGGTAGCGAAATTCCTTGTCGGGTAAGTTCCGACCTGCACGAATGGTGTAACGATCTGGGCGCTGTCTCAGCCGTGAGCTCGGTGAAATTGTAGTCTCGGTGAAGATGCCGAGTACCCGCCACGGGACGGAAAGACCCCGTGCACCTTTACTATAGCTTGCCATTGACGCTGGCTAACACATGTGTAGGATAGGTGGGAGACTGTGAACCGGTATCGCTAGGTATCGGGGAGTCAACGTTGAAATACCACCCTTGTGTTCGTCGGTGCCTAATCTGGAAACGGAAACAGTGGCTGGTGGGTAGTTTGACTGGGGTGGTCGCCTCCAAAAGAGTATCGGAGGCTTTCAAAGGTCCGCTCAGGCCGCTTGGTAACCGGCTGTAGAGCGCAATAGTAGAAGCGGGCTTGACTGTGAGGCCTACAAGCCGAGCAGGGTCGAAAGACGGATATAGTGATCCGGTGGTTCCGCATGGAAGGGCCATCGCTCAAAGGATAAAAGGTACGCCGGGGATAACAGGCTGATCTCCCCCAAGAGCTCATATCGACGGGGAGGTTTGGCACCTCGATGTCGGCTCGTCACGTCCTGGGGCTGGAGAAGGTCCCAAGGGTTCGGCTGTTCGCCGATTAAAGTGGCACGCGAGCTGGGTTCAGAACGTCGTGAGACAGTTCGGTCCCTATCTGTGGTGGGCGTTGGAGATTTGACAGGACCTGTCTTTAGTACGAGAGGACCGGGATGGACCAGCCGCTCGTGCACCGGTTGTGGCGCCAGCTGCAGCGCCGGGTAGCGACGCTGGGATGAGATAAGCGCTGAAAGCATCTAAGTGCGAAACTCACCTGAAGATGAGATCTCCCAATAGAAGAGTCGTGGTAGACGACCACGTGGATAGGCGCCAGGTCTAAGGCTAGAAATAGCGAAGCTGAGGCGTACTAATGACTCGAGCGCTTCTGCAAAGCAAGCTCACCTGTTTTCTTCTTACCCGTTACCTGCGTCAACGATTTTGTTGTTGTGCTCACTGAACACGAGCCAACCACACCAGCAATGGTGGCTGTAGCCCGGGTGTTCACCTCTTCCCATTCCGAACAGAGTCGTTAAGCCCCGGAGCGCCCATGGTACTGCCTTCACCGGCGGGAGAGTAGGTCGCCGCCAACTTTATTTACTGTCGCGAGGCCCCGGCCCGCGTCCTGACTGACAGGATGCGGCCGGGGCCTCCCGCATTTCAGCCCATCGCTGCTCTACCACCCGTGATTATCCTCTCTCCCTGCGTGCGGCGTGCTTAATGTTACCTCTCCCTGTGGACGTGCTAGTCCTGAGTATCTGTAGGGCTCAAAAGGGCTGTTTGTTTATGAGTAGACATAGTGATGAGCTATACTCCGATTTAGGAATCCGTACCAATAAGAAAGGCCACGAGAATTTTCTTGTGGCCTTTCTTATTGGTACGGATTCCTTCTTACTGCTCTGGTCCTGCTATTACCTCAACCATGTTTTCGGGAGATAAGTATTGTTGAGCCAAAATATGTAACTGGATGCTGCTTGCTGTGTTAACGGCAGCGAGGAAATCTGTGTAGTATGTGGTTGGCAGATTAAGAAAGACTAATGCTTTATACTTATCGCATTGCTCAAAGACGGTGCTTAGCTCATTGGCAAACTTACCAATCATGTAGTTCATCACTGTTTGTAACTCTTCTTTAGGAATAAGTTCTTGTTGCAATTGAGTAAGCTCATGGTGTACTTCCCGAATAGCAGCTTTGGTGCTAGCTGCGTTTACGTCAGTGCCAATAACAAGACTAGAGGCGTGCTCCCTAAGGCTAATACTAGCATGAATGCCATATGTGAACCCCTTATCCTCTCGGATATTCTTCATCAAGCGCGAGCCGAAATAACCGCCTAATACTTTCACCAGAACCTGCAGAGAGTGATAGTCTGGATGTGTAGGTGGAACCCAAAGACGTCCAATTCGCAGCGATGACTGCAAACTGTCAGCTACAACTACTTGATCTTGCAACGGAGCGGACACGGGCGATACAGGTGCAGATGAGATAGGTGCATCTGCTTGCGCTGGAATTTTCCCGAATAGATTGACAATTAGTTGTTGCTGAGCGTCGTTTATGTCGCCGCAGAGAAATAACTCAGCCTCTGGCATGCGATAGGCGGTCTGATAAAATGCCCGAACGGCTTCTACCGAAGTTTGCTGAAACAATTCCCCATCGAATGCAGTGCCGTACGGATATGCACTGCCATATAAGTTGCGAGAAAAGCGTTCTGCCGCTAAATAGCTGTTCTTTTGCCGCTCAACACGCACATTTTGGATAGTGCGTGTCTTGAGTAGGTTAAATTCAGGTTCGGGAAACGCCGCTTCTGTTGCTACATCCAGTACAAGGGGTAGTAGTTGTTCGAGGTGGCGGGTGAGACAATACAATGTGAGCGTGGCACGATCAAACCCCTGCTCACATTCTAGGGAGGCACCATAAAAAGCTATTGTGTCGGCTATCTGGCGAGCGGTACGGGTGCGAGTACCTTCTAGTAACATGCGGGCTGCCAGCAGCGAAATACTTGGACCAGATTCGTACCACTTACCAGCTGGAAAAACGATTTGCAGCCGTACGACGGGCTGGGCGCTGTTGCGCAGTACGTGCAAACGAGCACCGTTGGGGAGCGAAAGCACGTCAGCCGCGGGCAGTGTGACACTGGCCAGCGGCTGAACGGAAGGAGCGACGGTACGGTCGAGCATGAAAGCGGATTAGTTGTTGGATGGGCCGAAAGCTTCTTCGGCCTTATTGAAGTTAAAGTGTAAGGATATGCGAATAGTTTGAGCAAGTGGGTTTTGGCGACTGTTTGGCACAAGGTAGGCACCATCTACGCCAAAAACCTGGTAGCGGATGCCTAAGCCGAAGCTCAAGTATTTCCGGTTGCCTTTTTCCTCATTTTCGTACATATACCCTACACGAGCAGCCAGCAAATCGTTGTACCAATACTCGACACCAGCGGAAAGACGGATTTCTTGTAGTTCTTCCTTAAAACCACCAGGGGCATCCGAGAACGAGCTGAGCATGCCACCTATTACCCCTTTAGCGCGACGGTCGGCGTTTACTTGGTTGATGCGCTTGCCTATGCTAGGTTGGCCTAGTGCTGTAGTTGTATCGCCTTGAATGTAGTAGGGCGATGGTACTAGCAGTTTATTAGCGTCAACAGTGAATGTAATTTTGTTGTACGCGTCCAACTCGCGGGTTATAGCGGCGCCTAGCTTCAGATTAGTAGGTAGAAAGTCTGCTTGGGTGGCATTGGTGTAAGTGATTTTATTGCCAATGTTGCTGATGGCAGCACCAAGGCCCAAGTTATACTGGCCTGCACCAATTGTCAGGTCTTTATTGTAGTAAGCGCCTAGGTCGACGGCGGCAGCATTGGCCGGACGAGCATCGAAACCATCACCGGTGAGGTTAGAGCGAATAAAGCGGGCCGCAATACCCACGCCGAAATTGTCGCTTAGCTTTTGACCATATGCAACTGAAACGGCATACTCTTTCGGGTTATAATTGCCCAGGTCACCATTGTTCGAATCACGGAACTGTACTTGGCCCAAATCGAAATAGGACAGGGAGCCGGATATAGCGGCTCGTGGGTTAAGACGCGCGTAACCAGAAAGGTGCGCAATCCCCATATCGTCGGTAATGCCGCGCAGCCATGGTGAGTAGGAAGGGGAAATGCTGTAGTTGAAGGGTACGAAACCCAACTTACCAGCATTATAATAAGCAGAGTTGGCGTCGGGGCTGAGGGCTACGCCAGCATCACCTAGCGCGGCGGAGCGTGAATCGGGGCTCAGGGTCAGGACCGGAACAGCCGTTGTAATCGTCTTATTGGGATTTAACTGGGCAGTAGCTGTACCTGCCAAGCCCAGCAAACCCGACAGGAAAAAGAAGCGCAACGGCGTCTTAGACTTAAGTGACATACAGAAGAGGAGAAGTGAGCCGGTAAGGAAGTGAAAACAGCGTGGAGAAAAACTTAATTTAGGATAACGAGCTTCTCAAATTTTGAAGCAGTAGCACGGTCGCGCATAGAACGTACGCTTACGCGGTACACGTATACACCACGTGCAAGTTGGTCATTATATTCGTCGCGGCCATCCCACGAGAGGGCGGCTAAGTGCGACTCGCTACCAAACACGGTGGTTCGCAAAGTACGCACCAACTTCCCTGATACCGTAAAAATCTGTACTTGAATGTCCAGCTCATCGCCGGCACGGTTGTGGTCGAAATGGAAGGTAGTGTTTTGGGAAAATGGATTAGGGTAGTTGAGGACGTGTTGCAAAGCCAGTTTTTCGGTGCTAGCAGCAATGAATTCGATTTCCTTTTCACCGGAGTTGTTGAACGTATCCCAGGCCTTGAGACGTAGCACGTGCGGACCTGTGCTTAACTCTTTGAACAGGTATCGCACTTTGCCGGACTGAAATTTGTCGACGTCAGCTGTGTAGAAATCGTTGAGAATAACCAGCTTGCTGGCGTCGCCATCAAGGGTAGCCGTAATTTCGTGACCAATGCCAGAGCCGGCCGTGTTGATGCCGCTGGAGTCGGCAAGGTGGGCCAATAGGGTAGGCGAGGTGCCCGTGAGGCCACCAAACACAAACGACTCATTGTCCATGAACAGCCGAATGGTAGGTGGGATAGTATCCAAAGCGGCGGTGGCATCGAGGCCACCTATTACCGTGCGGGTAGCGCCGTGGGCATCTACGCGGCGTACAGAGTCGGCGGCGTAGAAACTGATTTTGCCGAGACCGAAATTATAATTGATATCCTTCGGAACCACAAAGCGCACAGAGAACTGACCATTGCGCACTGTTGCTTGCCCGTCGTACAGGATGTTTTCTTGTACTTGAATGGGCTGCGGGCCATCGGTAGGGTCGCTGCCGAGCGTGCGGATGGTTTCGGGCTTTTCGTACACCGTTACGCGCGTGGTGCCGTTAAAGCTGGCATTGATGGCACCGCCCGCCCGTACATCACCCACTAGCTGCACCCGCGAGAGAGATTTGAGTGTGTCGGAAGGGGTAGTAGTGAAAGCATGGCCGTTAATGCTGCGCAAAGTCACGGTTTGCTCGGGGTAGGCGAGGCGGCCGGACGGGTCGCCCAAAAAAGAGAAATTTCGGTTGTAGACTGAGCGGACACTGTTGTTCTTTGTCTCGGCCATGATGTCGCCCATGCGGGGTAGGGCGCCGTTGATGGGCGTGAAGGCCGCTGCGTAGAAGGATTCGGCCAGCGCCTGGTTGTTGTTGGAGAATACTAGGCGAGTAGTAGTCAGCAGACCCACGGCACCACCTTCAACGTTGGTCAGCATTTCTTCGCCGGCCGAAGTGCGGTCGGGGTCGTCGTAGGTGCTGAAGTCGCAGGTAGCGGTGAGCAGGAAGGCTAAGCGCTGACGGTTCTGGAGCGCTTGGATGGATGCACGGGTTAGAATTTGCTCGTCAGCCCACCCTTCAGGACCACCGTGGCCGCTGTAGTTCATGATGAGGGTGCCTTGCTCCAACGACTGATCAATGGCCTGCACACACGCCGGTGAGCGTTGCCCGGCCGAAGCTGAAATCTGCAGGTACATGTCGAGGTAGACCTTGTGCACGTTGTAAGCTGGCTGGTTGGCAACCAGCGCATTTGCCAAAGGCTCGGCTGAATACAGCGTGTGCAGGTTGTAGTCGCCATCGTCGGCCACGAAGGTGAGGCGATTGCGCCATTTGCCGTACGTCGTGGGGTCGTCGTACCGAATCAGCTTGCTTACAGTGAGAGCCGCCGTATTGGTACCAGAAGACACCCGCACCGGCAGGCGTCCTACGCCAATGTCCATTAGCTCGTCGGTGGCCGAGTAACTCTCGTTTAGCTCACCCTCGTCATCATCAAGTAAGCCAAAGTAGTCGTCGGTGGAAAAGGTGACGCCCTGCTGCCCACTACGGGGCGACACAATAGCAAAGGACTCGCGCGACTCGTATACCGGCACGTAGTTCTGGTTGGCCTGATCGGGCGTGCTGTTGGTAACAGCTAACGTGCGGGGCTCGAGGTAATAGCGCGACTTCCACCAGGTAGGAACCTTGGTAAGGTCATTGGTCGGGTCAGATTTATAGTCGAACGAGGCATCGCCAAACAGCAGCAGAAAGAGGTGCTTGCCACTGGGGGCGCGGTCGTAGAACTGCTTCATCAGGTCGCGGATGGCGGTGATGTCCTGCCCACCGGCGCTATACTCGTTGTAGACCTGTGAGGTAGTAACCACTTGCACCGTGAGGCCATCGTGGGTGCGGCGGTGTGCCGCCAGGCGTTCAGCTTCGCTCACGAACAACGGGTGCGTAACAATCACCAGATCAGTCTTGCCATCTAGGTTGAGGGCGTGCAGATTTTGGTTGCCTACACGGCCAAACAAGCGCGGTGTGTACAAGTCAGCTTCTTGCCAGGCCACAAACTCCCGCAGGGAGTCGGTGGGTACCGCAAAGCTGCCGTTGCTGAGGGGGTAGGCCACGGGGCGTGCTGGATGCGTTACTTCCCATACTGTGGCGCTGCCAGCATTGTCTAAGGTGAAGCGGCTGACGGCCTGCGGTGCGATGTTGCTGAAGGAACGAAAGTCGAGTTGACGGCCGCCTACATAGCGCAGCTGGCGCTGGGTGTTCAACTCAAGGTAATCGAGCCAGGCGCGGGCATTAGCGTCTCCGCTGCTGAACGTGTACCGCACGCGGGTATCGGTAGCTAAGGAAGCAGGTGTGGCAGTTAGTGTGGTAAGGGCCGTATTGGCGCGCTCGGGGTAGGAAGACGCCGAGCGACCCAACACCGACTGCGCACCGGCATTCTGCCCGTTGAGGGCCAGCTGCACGGTGCTTACAGTGCTGCTGGAAGCAGCCACCGACGAAGTAAGCTGCACCACGGCGCCCGGCACCGCGTTGGGCACCGCAAATGACACTTCCATTGTACCCCTTTCAAGTGGCTCACCCAACCACTGCCGCCCTGATTTCTGAATATTCACGATGTCACGCTCGTAATAGTCGCGGTGGGCGAAGGTGGTGATGGTAGCCGTAGGTGCGGCCGCAGTAGGGGCTGTAGTGAGGCGCCGCCCCGCGCTGGTGCCTACCGTCACGAAATAATACGCAGTATCGGTGTAGAGATGCTGTACATGGCGGAATCGTGGGGTAGGAGCCGCGGGGTCACGCTCCCACACGTGCGGGCCGCGGGAGTAAAACGTCAGGTACTCGTTGTCGTCAAATACGGCGTCGGTGTTACCCACAAAGCCTAGCGCCAGCTCCTCCAGATCGGCGGGACGCGGGGCGCCGTTGAGCTGAGGCAGCATGCCGCCGGCTGCGTTGCCGAACACCTGAATCCGGCGTGGATCGGTGTTCTGCGCATTAATACTCATGGCGGTCAGCAGGGCTTTATCGAGTTTATATACCCCACCTTCTGGCACACCTATTTTGTACCAAGTGCCTTGGCGCAGCACAGAGGCAGCAGCATGAGTGCGCTGCGTGCGCGCCGGCCGATTGGCCGTGACTCCCGTTATATAACGGTAATCAAATGAAACCAGCTTTTCTACCTGGCCCGACTGCGCATTGCGACGCACAGCGGGCAACTCCACAAATGTGATGGGCTGCCGGTTGGCCGTGCCGAAGCGTAGGGTAGGGGCAGTAGGAAAGGTCGCACCTTCAAAAACGCGCGCATCGGCGGCAGTGAAAGGCTCATATACCGCATTTTCTACCTGCCCTTCGCTCACGCGACCATTAATGCGCAAGGTATACAGCCCTGCCCGTGCACCCGGCTCGTATGCGGCACCGCGGAAGGTAGGCACGCGGCGCTCCTGTCCGTTGGGGCTGGTGAGCGTAGTGTAACCTTCCCAAGTAATCTGTCGCGAAACAACCGTCTGCGCCCGGACCGGCACCAGCGCACCCAGTACCAGTAAGCACGCGAGCAAAAGCGAAGGAAGCAAGCGCATAGAGGTTCGAATCAAATCAGGAGCAGCTGGAGTAGCAGTAAACTAAAAGTGGACGTGAAACACGCCGTTTACCCGCTCGGTTCAGTAGGAGCGTAAGCGAGGCAAGAAGAATAGCAGCAATAGCTCTAGATGTAGTATACAATAGCACTATTGGGTTCAGCTTCGCGCCGGCCGTGCTATGGACAGTAAAACGTACAGCAGAATAATGAGCGGCACAGCGGCCGCTTGCAGCAAAAACAACAGCACCACTGCTAGCCCTAAAAATACGAACCGTAGCGCATTACCCGCCCACCCGAAGTGCTTGAACTTAAGCGCAAAAAGCGGCAGCTCAGCTACCAGCAAGCCCGACAAGATAGCCGTAAGCACCAACAGCACCCACGGATTCAGAATCAGGTGGGCCAGGTTGAACCGGTCGTCAAGCAGGATGAGGGGAAGAGAGGCTACTACCAGCGTGCACGCCGGGGTAGGAAGGCCAATAAACGAGTCGCTCTGGCGAGTGTCGTTATTGAACTTGGCCAGGCGCAGCGCCGAAAACACCGTTACTACAAAGCCCAGGTAAGGGAGCCAGTCGGGAAGGTCGGTGCCGCCGCGTACTAGCAGCTGCATCAGCATGGCGCCCGGTACTACCCCAAACGATACCATATCGGCCAGCGAGTCTAGGTCTTTGCCAATCGGCGACGACACGTGCAGAGCGCGGGCCAACAGACCATCGGCAAAGTCAAACGCCGCCGCCAGGGCTACAAAATAAGCCGCCAGATCCAACCGTCCGGCAAAAATCTGGCTAACCGCTAAGCAGCCAGAAAACAGGTTGAGACAGGTAACCGCGTTAGGAATATGTCTTTTCATATAAGGGGTAGAGAGTCTGGGAGCCTTGTTTTAAACGTCATTTCGAACGCAGTGAGAAATCTCGCTTGATAGTAATTACTACCCTACATCAGCACGCGAGATTTCTCACTGCGTTCGAAATGACGTTTAAAACAAGCCCTTTATTTCAAAAACGGATTGGACTGGCGCTCGTCGCCAATGGTAGTGGCGGGGCCGTGGCCGGGGTATACCACGGTTTCATCGGGTAGGGTGAACAACTGCGTGCGGATGCTGTGCAGAAGTGTAGCGTGGTTGCCGCCGGGCAAATCGGTGCGGCCAATGCTGCCCCGAAACAGTACGTCGCCGCCAATGACGGTATGGGTAGGGGCGTGGTAAAATACCACGTGACCGGGCGCGTGGCCCGGTGCGAAGCGTACTTCCAACTCGGTTTCGCCGATGCGCACAACCTCGCCGGGCGTGAGCTTACCCGTGGGCTCGGCAGGTGAGTAGGCCGGGAAGCCGTAATTGGACGCGTAGGTAGGGACGGCGTGCAGCACCGGCAAATCGGCTTCGTGCAGCAGGTAGGGTACGTTATAGGTGTCGATGACGAACTGATTGCCTAGCACGTGGTCGATGTGGGCGTGCGTATTCAGCAGCAGGACCACCTGTAACTTTTCGGTCTCGATGTACTCGCGCAGGGCCTGCTGTTCGGCGCGGTCGTAGCAGCCGGGGTCTACGATGGCGCACTGGCGCGTGGCCTCATCAATGAGCAGGTAGGTATTCTCCGAAAAGGTATTAAACGTGAAGCCGGCAACTAGCATAAAGCAAAGAAAAAGAAACCAGCGGCTGCTGGATGAAATTGGGGAGGTAAGTTACGAGAGTTGGCGCGAACCGAAGCCTGCCGCGGCTTGTTGTGGGCAGCTACCCACGCCCAACGCCGGCATTTTCGCGTTACTTTACCCCCGCATGACAACCTACGACTACCTGCTGATTGGGCACGGCCTGGCGGGGGCTACCCTGGCCCACGCTCTGCGCCAGCGCGGCCGCACGGTGCTGGTCTACGACCCCGGCCACCCTAACTCGGCCTCCAACGTAGCAGCCGGACTGATTAACCCCGTGGCTGGCAAGCGTTTCGCGCTGGCCTGGAAGATAGATGAGTTGCTACCCGCGGCCACTGCTTTTTACCAGGCAATGGAGCAGCACTACGGTGCAACGTTTTTCATCCAAACGCCTATCCAAAAGCTGTTTTCATCGGTGGCGGAGCAGAACACGGTGGTGACCCGCAGCGCCGACGCACCCTGGCGGCACTACGTGGCGGAGGTAACCGGCGCCCTACCCCCCTTGCCGGGCGTGCGGCAGGAGTTTGGCGGTATTCAGATTCAGCATGGCGGCTACGTGCGGCTGCGCGAGCTACTGACTGCGCTGGCTCAGGAAGCGCAGGCGCACGGTCAGCTGCGGCAGGAGGTTTTCGACTGGTCGCAAGTGGTGTTTGATGCTGACGGTGCGACATACGCACCCGGTCAGGTACGTGCCCGGCAAGTGGTGTGCTGCGAGGGGGTAGGGGCTACCCAAAATCCGTATTTTAGCTGGCTGCCACTCACACCCAATCAGGGGGAAGTGCTGGACGTGGCTTGTCCCGATTTGCCCGAAGAGCAGGTGCTCAACAAAGGCGCCTACGTGGTGCCGCTGGGTGATGGGCAGTTTCGGGTAGGGGCTACCTACCGCTGGCCGCCGTTTGCAGAAGGCATCACGCCGGAAGCCACCGCCGAGCTGAGCCAGCGCTTGCAGGAGATGACCACGCTACCCTTCACCATTACGGCGCAGCGGGCCGGCGTGCGCCCCGCCGTACGAGACCGAAAACCCTTGCTGGGCCGGCATCCAGAACAGCCTATTTTGAGTATATTTAACGGTTTCGGTTCCAAAGGCGTACTCCTAGCGCCGGGGCTGGCTGCCCAACTGGCCAACCACCTCGAAAATAGTGCTTCTGCCCTATGGCCAGAGGTCAATATTTCCCGATATCACGCGTTGTATACAGCCGCTTCGTCGGCCACTATTATCTCTTCCTGAACTCTTCTTTCTGGTTCCTATATGAAGCACTACTCCTTACTGTTACCCCGCCGGGTAGGCCGGTTGCTGGGACTTATTGTGCTGCTGTTATCGGGTTCTTTCTGGGTGGCCCCCTCCGCTGCTGTGGCGCAAACCGCGCAGGAGCCGTTTGGAAGGGTGCGTCTGCAATACAAGAAGTTTGACTGGCTGCAATTGAGCACGCAGAACTTCAATATCTATTACTACGCTGGGGGCGAAATTGCGGCCCGCCGCGCCGCCGAGTACGCCGAGAAGGAGTTGCAGCGCATCACTTCCCTCATTGGCTACTACCCCTATTCCAAAACCACCATCATGCTCTATAACTCCGTGGGCGACCTGCGGCAGAGCAACATTGGGCTGGATCAGGACAAGTACCAGATGGGCGGAGAGACTTCCTTGCTGCGCATGACCAAGGTGCAGATTGCCTACCAGGGCCAGCAAACGCAGTTTAAGCGCGATGTAAGCTACCAGGTAACACGCGTGCTGCTCAATGATATGATGTACGGCGGCTCGTTGAAGGAAGTGCTGCAAAGCACCTACCTGCTGCAACTGCCCGACTGGTTTATCGGTGGGGCCTCGGCTTATGCGGCCGAGGGCTGGAGCGTGGAGATGGACAACTACATGCGCGACATGACCCAGCAATACGAGGGCACGCGCACGGCGCCGTTTTTTCTGCGCAACCCGCAGCTAGCTGGCCAAAGCATCTGGAACTACATTGCGGAGCGCTACGGCTACACCACCATTCAGAACATTCTGAACCTCACGCGCATCACGCGCGATGTGGAGGTAGGTATCAGCTCGTCGCTGAATGTGCCGTACAAGATTTTCCTACGCGACTGGCTGCAATACTACCGCCAGCTAAACGCCCAGCCCCAAACGGCGTTTGTGCCGTTGAATGAGCAGGCACAGCTGACCTCGCGCAACAACCGCAAGAGCATTATCTATTCGCAGCCGGTGCTCAGCCCCAATGGCCAGCGTCTGGCCTATGTGGCTAACGAAGGCGGCCGCTACCGCGTGATGGTAGTGAACCGCGATGGCTCGCACCGCGACGTCATTCACCGCAACGGCTACCGCACGCCCGACCAACAGGTGGAAACGCGCTTGCCAGTGCTGGCGTGGCGCGGCAACAACCAAGTGGCCGTGGCTGAGATGGACAAAGGCTACATGACCCTGCGCCTACGGCAAGCCGGCGGCAGCGGCTTCGCTAACACCTTGGAGCGCCTGCTCGACGCCCTACCTTTCCGACGGAAGGATGAGTCTATCTTCCGGCAGTTTACGCAGGTGATGAGCCTGGCATACTCGCCCGATGGTAAATCGCTCGTATTCAGTGCAGCCCGCGATGGCCAAAACGACCTCTACCTGCTACGTGCTGGTAGCCGCCGGCCCGAAAAGCTGACCGACGATGTGTTCGACGACGTAGAGCCGGTGTTCCTACCCAATGGGCAGGGCATCGTGTTCAGCTCCAACCGCTGGCTTGACAGCACCGGCACGGCGCGGGGCGATTTTAGCTCCGTGGTCAACAACTACGACCTTTTCCTGTACCATCTCGACGGCCGGCCGCGGCCGATGGAGTCGCTGGTAAGCACTATTTCAAACGAGAGCACGCCCCGCGTTATTTCCGATTCGGAAATCATGTATTTAGGTGAGGAAAGTGGGATTCGGAGTGTGTACCGGTTCAACTTAACCACACGACAGCGCGCAGCTGTTACCAGCTTCCCAGTAGACATCCGCAGCTTCGACTACAACGCTACCACCAACGCGTTGGGCTTTGTTACGACCGACCGCGCCCGCGATGCGGTATTTCTCTACCCTAATTACCCGCTGCCCGAGGGCGTGAAGCTCTTCAAAACGGCCCGCCAGGAAACGCTGGAAGACCGCTCGCGTCCCAAACTAGCACCCCCCGTGCGGCGACCCGCAACGCCGGCTGTGGTGCGAGAGCCGGCCCCGGTACCCGCTACCCCTGACTCTACCTTAGCGGTGACACCTCCTGCTGCTGCACCCGACACCACGAACCGGACCGCAGCGCCGGTAGCCGCTACCCCGGCTACCACTGCGCCCCGCCGTACCCAGCAGGTGAACGTCAACGACTATAAATTCGACGAAGACATTCCAATGTCGACGGCCCGCACGAATCCCAATCAGCCACGGCGCACGCCCTCGGCTACCACCAGGGCCCTAACGGCTGCACCAACCCCGCAGCCAGCCAACGCGCTGGCTGTCAATGGTCCCTATCGCTACGACAACCGCTTCAGCATCGATAATGTGGTGTCGTCGCTGTACGTGGATCCGCTGCTGGGTTTCGGCTTGGTAGGGCAGGTCAACATGTCGGATCTGTTTGAGAACCACCGGATTCGGGCTAGTATTTTCGCGCTTACTGACTTGAAAACCAGTAATATGTACGCGGAGTACACCAACCTGACGCACCGCTACGACTGGAGCATTCGGTACCAAAAGCAGGCCTATTTCCTGTACGTGCCAGATCGGTCGAATTACCTGACGCGCTATGGCCGGCACGAAATTGCGCCTACCATTGCCTACCCTCTCACGCACAATCTGAGCGTGCGCGGTGGTCCTAGCTACGTGAATATCAGCCGCTTATCGTTAGATGATTTGCCGGGTGAGCAGGACGTTGCCCGGAGCTACGTAGGCTTCAATGGCGAACTGATCTTTGATAATGCCATTGCAACCGGCGTAAACATGCTGCAAGGCACCCGCATGAAGGTGGGCTACCAGAAGCTGTCTAGCCTGGACAACAATGATTTGAACCTGAGTAACCTATATGTAGACTTACGGCACTATCAGAAAATCCACCGGTCTATCATTTGGGCTACCCGCGTGAGTCATGGGCAATTCTTCGGGCCAGCACAGTCGGTATACCGTCTGGGTGGCATGGACAACTGGCTAAACAACAAGTTCGAAAACGACCCGGCGCTGCCCCAAACCCAGCGCCTTCAACCTTCGACTGTAGCCTCGTCCAACTACGACCCTACCCAACTGTTCTACCAGCAGTTCGTGACCAACCTCCGGGGCTTCAACTACAGCAAGCGCAACGGTCCGAAATACATCCTGTTCAACACTGAGCTGCGCGTGCCCATCATTCAGTATCTCTCCAACAAGCCGATTTACTCCGGCTTCTTCCGCAATTTGCAACTCACCGGCTTTGTAGATGGGGGCTCAGCTTATTCCGGCGTCAATCCTTTCAATACCAACAACTCCTATAATACACAGGAGTTTGGCGGAAGCGGCAACGCCTTCTCCGGCACGGTTACCACCTTCGGCAACCCCTTGCTGATTGGCTACGGCGGCGGCATTCGGACTACCATCCTGGGCTTCTACGGCAAAGCAGATATTGCCTGGGGACAGGAAGACTACAACCGCACCGGGCCGAAGTTCTACTTCACGCTGGGGTACGACTTCTAACGTCTCCGCACTTAGAAGCTACTAGCAGAACAGCCGCCGCGATACATCGCGGCGGCTGTTGTTTTTGGGTAGCCTTGCCAATCGAAGTTGTTTCATAGCACCTCATCCTAAACTTGCGTGCTGTATCTTTGTAGTCCGCTTCCTACCCCGCTTCCCATGCAGCTCGTTCGTGAGATTGGCTATCTGATGCAGAAAGACTTTCGTCTGGAATGGCGGCAGCGTGCTACCCTCAGCGGTATGCTGCTGTATGTGGGTAGCACCGTGTTTGTGTGCTATATCAGCTTTGCGCTGCGCGGGGGCGAGCTGCCTGCGCCGGCCTGGAATGCATTGTTCTGGATTATCCTGCTATTTACGGCCGTGAATGCCGTAGCAAAAGGCTTTTTGCAGGAAAGCCGTGGCCGGCAGCTCTACTACTACGCGCTGGTACGCCCACAGGCCGTGATTCTGGCTAAGATTGGCTACAACGTGCTGCTGCTGCTGGGCTTGGGTGGGGTAGGGTTTGCGCTATATGCGCTGGTGCTAGGCAACCCCGTGCAGGATGTGCCTCTGTTTCTGCTAAATATGGCACTCGGGGCTATCGGCTTTGCCTCCACGCTCACGCTGGTATCGGGTATTGCGGCCAAAGCCACCAACAGCCACACGCTGATGGCCATCTTGGGTTTCCCGTTGATGATTCCGATGTTGCTATTGCTCATCAAAGTTTCCAAAAATGCGCTGGATGGGTTGGAGTTTGAGGCCAGTAGTAGCTCCCTGCTCACGTTGGTGGCGCTCAATATGATAGTGGGTGCGGTTTCCTACCTGCTCTTTCCCTTTCTGTGGCGCTCGTAGCAGGCATACCTTTTCATGTAGAATTAATGTGGTATAGCAGGAAATTGTATGCTATTTCTTTTCGTTCACTAAAGACTACCACCCTCGTGCGTGGCAGTAAATAGCTTATGAAAAATAATTGGTGGAAAGGCCTGGCTGTGCTACTGCTGCTATACGTGGCGGTGGCGGGGCTGCTATTGCCGGTGCCCCGGCTGGCGATTCTCAACGAGAGCATTCGCAACCTCTACTTCCACGTGCCCATGTGGTTTGGGATGACGGCAGTGCTCGCGGCTTCGGTGTATTACTCCGTGCGCTACCTGCGCACGCCTACCCCACAGTTGGATATCCTCTCGAATGAGGCTGCCAAAACGGGTATTTACATGGGCTTTGTGGGGCTGGCTACGGGCAGCATCTGGGCCAAGTATACCTGGGGTGCCTGGTGGACCAACGACCCCAAGCTTAACGGGGCCGCCATTGCCATGCTGATTTATGGCGCCTACCTGGTGTTGCGTTCGTCTTTCCAAGATGAGCAGCAGCGCGCCCGCATTTCGGCCATCTACAACATCTTCGCTTTTGCGGCGGCTATGCCGCTATTCTTCATCCTGCCGCGCCTCACGGCCTCGCTGCACCCCGGTGCGGGCGGCAACCCGGCGTTTGCCAAGTACGACCTGGACAGCAACATGCGTCTGGTGTTCTACCCCGCCGTGATTGGCTGGACCCTGCTGGGATTTTGGTTGGCGCAACTCGCTAGCCGTGTGGCCTTTCTCAAACAAAAAGTATATGACAAACAGCTTGCTTAATAAGGGTTTTGGGAGCTTAAGACCTTGGGGTCTTGGATGGATGAAGAAGGGTAGGGGGATGCGGATGGTTTCGCTGCTTATTGCGCTGCTGCTGCCGGTACTACACGCCGCCGCGCAAACCGCCGACGAGCCGGAAATGGCCGATGCTCTGCGCCAGAGTGGCAAAATTTACGTGGTAGTGGCCGTCATTACCGTGGTACTGGCCGGACTGCTGTTTTTTTTGATTTCGCTGGACCGCAAAATCGGTCGTCTGGAGAAGGAAGTACGCGACTAAGCGCCCCGGTACGAGCACTCGCCAACAATAGTTGCCGATTGCGTGCGTACTTTTGCCGCAGGCAACAGATTTAAGCTCACGCTTTTTGCTTGTTGTGGACTTTTCCACCCGATTTTCTTGTTTCACCGTTGCTGTCGGTTTTTGGTAGCAACGCGTCTTCCGCTTTTTTCACCCATGAAGAAATCGCACATTCTCATTCTGGCTGTTATTGCCGCCGCCATCGGTATTCTGATGACCACCTCTGCCGATGTCAGCCAGTACGTTTCGTTTAAGGAGGCCCGCGAGCTAGCCGCCGAGGGCAAAACCACCAAAGTGCACGTGGTGGGTCGCCTGCCCCGCAGCGGGCAGCAGATTATGGGCCTGGAGTATAACCCTACCCTCGATCCTAACTACTTTGCTTTCACCCTGGTGGATACCAATCGGGTGGCTCAGCGCGTGGTGTATTTCAACCCCAAACCCCAGGATTTCGACAAGTCGGAGCAGGTGGTGATTACCGGTGCCATGCGCAACGACGTGTTCGTGGCCGATAAAATTCTGCTGAAGTGCCCCTCGAAATACGTGGAGAAGGATATCCAAGGCGCCACAGCATCTGTTAATTAAGTAATTGCGAAGTAAGCATGAGTGATGCATGGAATGCAGCATACGGGGAGATGATAGCGAAAACTCGCTTTCGGCCGTGTGTGCTGCGTTTTCACGTGGCATTCTTACTTCTTATTTCGCAATCATTGAGTACGAAAGCACAGGTACCCAACGACGACATTGAGCAGCGCCGTGTGCTACGCCTCAACGAGCAGATAACTTCTACCACAACGGGCTGCACAGTACAGTGGGCCTGCGTGGATAAGCAGCTGACGGGCAAGTGCATTGAGTATCACAACGACCAATGGTTTGAGTTCACTCCATTGGTTTCGGGGCGTTATTACGTCAATATTGGCGGGCAGCAGTGCCGCGATACGCGGGGCGTGCAGCTGGTAGTACTCACGGGCAAACCCTGCCAGCCTGCTACCTACCGGGTGCTATCCTGTACCTCACTGGGCAGTCAGGATGATGTGTTTGTGACGTTGGACAGCTTGCAGGCTGGGCAGCCCTACTTGCTAGAAGTAGATGGCTACCTGAAAGACTTTTGCCAGTTTGCCCTGGCTGTCAGCGAACGGCCGCAGGGCCGCCCCGCTGCCGACGAGCCTCCGTTGAGTAGTGTAGCGCCTACTGATGCCAAGGTTGTACAACTACACTGGACCCTACCCGACTCTCTGGGCAGCGTCAACCGTTTTCGGGTGGTGCGCCGCGAGGCGGCTCAGTTTCGCAGTCAGCCGCTGGCCACACTGGAGGTGGGCCGCACTACTTACGGCACCAGCGACCAAAGCTACTCTTACACCGACACGCTTACGGCTCCCGGTCGCTACCTCTACCAGGTAGTAGCTGAAGCTCCCAACAACGCCCCGCCCACGCTGTTGCAACAGCAATGGGTGGCCTATGTGCAGCGGATGCCCACAAGTACTAGCAGGCAGGCCACCAGCCGGCAGCGCGACTCACGAACCATGGTACAGTGGCAGCGACGGCAGCATCAAGCCCGCTTGAAGCATTTGTCTACCACCGGAAAAAGGAAGTAGGGCATTCTTTCGACCACTACACAGCAAAGCAAGTCTTTTCAACACATAGTTTATGCTAAACACGTTCATCGGCGACCTAGGACACGCAAGTGTCATTGTAGCGTTTGCGGCGGCCTGCGTGGCGGCTTATTCCTACTATATGGCGGCCAAAGATCAACCCCTGGGCGCTGCCGATCTGGGCTGGCAGCGGTTGGCTCGCGGTGCCTTTTTTGTGCACGGAGCGGCGGTGCTGGCGGTTATTGCCAGCCTGTTTGCCATCATTCACGGGCACCACTACGAGTACTACTACGCCTGGAGCCACAGCAGCAACCACCTGCCGGTGTACTACATGATTTCCTGTTTCTGGGAAGGCCAGGAGGGCTCGTTTCTGCTCTGGATTTTCTGGCAGGTAGTGTTGGGTATCTTCATCATTCAGTACAGCAAGAAATGGGAAGCGCCGGTGATGGCCGTGTTTGCGGGCGTGCAGCTGTTCCTGGTTTCCATGATTCTGGGGGTAGTGATAGGCGACGTGAAGATTGGCTCTTCACCATTCATTCTGCTGCGCGACTTCCTCGATATTCCGGTTTTCAAAACCGACCCCAATTTTATTCCGCAGGATGGCACCGGTCTGAACGCTTTGCTCCAGAACTACTGGATGGTTATTCACCCGCCCACGCTGTTCTTGGGCTTTGCCCTCACGCTGGTGCCTTTCGCCTACGCCATTGCTGCCCTCTGGAAGCGTGAGTTGACTGCTTGGGTGCAGCCTGCTATCCGTTGGACGCTGGTAGGTGGCCTGGTACTAGGGGTAGGGGTGATGATGGGCGCCTATTGGGCTTATGAAACCCTAAACTTTGGCGGTTACTGGAACTGGGACCCCGTGGAAAATGCCGTGTACATTCCGTGGCTGGTGCTGGTGGCCTCCTTGCACGGCCTCATCCTGTGGAAGCGCGGCAAAACTGGTTTGCGCACCTCGTTTGCGCTTGTCATTGCCACGTTTGTGCTGGTGCTGTACGCTACTTTCCTGACGCGTAGCGGGGTGCTGGGCAATGCTTCTGTACACTCCTTTACTGATTTAGGTCTGTCGGGCCAGTTGCTGATTTACCTGGGCGTTTTTGCTGTGCTGTCGGTGGTGCTGCTGGTAGCACGCTGGCGCTCTATTCCGGTTTCGGAGAAGGAACTGACCACTTATAACCCTGAGTTGTGGGTGTTTGTGGGTGCCACGGTGTTGTGTCTGGGGGCGTTTCAGGTGCTGGTGACCACCAGCATTCCGGTATACAATGCTTTCCTGGGTTTCATCGGCATCAAGTCTAACCTTGCCCTGCCTGCCGACCAGATTGGCCACTACACCAAAATTCAACTGTGGATGGGGGTAGGCGTGGCCTTCCTGTCGGGGCTGGCGCAGGTGATGTGGTGGCAGAAAAACGACAAAGAAAGTCTTACCAACTCGCTCACCGTTCCCGGCATACTCACGCTGCTGGGTGCCGCGCTGGCTATCTTACTGGTGCGCTACAATAAGCTGGAAATTTCGGCCGTATATATTGTGCTGCTCACCACAGCGCTGTTTGGCGTGCTGGCCAACCTGAGCATGGTCCTTACGCTGATGCGCCGCAAGGTAAGCCTCTCGGGCGGTGGGGTAGCACACATCGGGGTAGCCCTGATGCTGCTGGGTATTCTGGCTTCCGCGGGCTACTCTACTATCATTTCCGGCAACGTGTCGGGGTTGGTGTACTCCAAGGAGTTTACCGATGAGCTGAACCGCGACAACGTACTGTTGTGGCGCAACGAGTCGGCGCCTATGGGGCCGTATGAGGTGAGCTACACCGGTCAGTATTTTGATGTGCCCGGCGTGCCCGGCTACGTCAACAAAGAGCTGCTGTTCCGTACCGATGATGAGTACAAGGTAGTAGCTCGTGGCAACATCAAGCGCGCCAATACGGTGTATTATAAGGCTGGCGACACGTTGGAAATTGTGCCCGAGAACACCTACTATCGCGTCGAGTACAAGAACAAGAAGACAGGTAAAACCTTTGAACTGTTCCCGCGTGCTCAGGCCAACGAGGATATGGGCGGCCTGCTAGCTTCTCCCGACATCAAGAAGTTCTGGGACCACGACATCTACTCGCACGTAAGTGCTACCCCTCCTGCCACCGGCCCCGACTGGAGCGAGGTAACAGAGCACGTATTGAGCGTAGGCGACACCATCTACCTCAACGACTACTTTGCGGTGCTGCGCGCCGTGGAGCCCGCCCATCAAACGGCTGGACTGGGCCTGAAAGAGGGTGATTTGGCTATTCAGGGCGACTTTATTGTGTATGGTGAGAAGCGTCAGTATCATATTCACCCCATGTTTGTGGTGCGCAACCGCATGGTAGGCCGTGTACCCGATCAGTCGGAAGACCTGGGCCTGCGCCTCTCCTTCCTGAATGTGGACCCCACAGCCGGTAAGTTTACTTTTGGTGTAAGCACGGCGCAAAAGGACTACATCATCCTGAAAGCTATGGAGAAGCCCTTCATCAACCTGTTGTGGAGTGGCACGCTACTGATGGCGCTGGGCTTTGGAATGGCCTTCGTGAAGCGCCGCCGCGACACCAGCGCCGTTTTACCGGCCACCGACGACGAGGCTAAGCCGCTGCGGGCACGGCCCGTACAGCGCCCACGGCAGGTGGCGTAATGCAAACCTAAACCCGACACAAAAAAGCCGGGCTGCTTTCAAGGCAGCCCGGCTTTTTTACTGTAAGTAACAAGCAACCTATTTCTGTACGCTGATGCGCTTTACAGCAGTTTCGCCGTCTAGCTCCAGCTTCAAGGTGTAGATGCCGGCAGCCAGGGTAGCTAAGTCTAGTTGGTCAGGCTGTTTGGTGGAAAGCATGCGGGTCATGACTGTCTGGCCCAAAGCATTAACCACGGTAGCGTAGGCCTGACGTGCCTTGCTGCTGCGCAGGTCTACGTTTAGTAGGCCAGTAGTCGGGTTGGGGTAGGCTGCTACAGCCTGCGACAAGGCTTGATTGACCGCCAGGGGGCCGGCCGTAAGTGTCACGTCATCAATCGACAAACGGAACGAGTTGGCGGCGCTGGTCACGTGCATGCCCACGTAATACGTGCCATCCGTTGCCACCCGGATGGGTTGGGCCGTTGCCTGCGTGAAAGCAGTGGCCGTGAGGTTGTTGTTGGTGTAAATCGTGGTTGTCATGCCGGCCACGGTAGGCGCGTTGCCTACCTTTATTTCCAGGCGCTCGGGCGTGGTGGCGCTACCCACCCGGTAGTAGAACGACAACAAATACTGCTGCGCTGCTGTGAGCGACAGTGCCGGCGTGAACACCCAGTCGTCGGCGGCCGTGGTCAGGCTCTGGTTGTTAAAGTTGTACGTGAGGGCGTTAGCCGGACTGCGGGCAGCAGCAGTACCGTTGGTCCAGGTGAAACCATCCGTATTGGCATCGACTACCGTAAAGCCGCAGGGTAGGGCGGGAGCCGTTACACCATCAAAGTTTTGGTTATAAGGAAATGCTGCCAATGGGGCCGGAGGCGTGCAAGGCGTAGTGAAAGCCACCGGGCCAACAACTACACTTTGGTCGGTGGCACTGCATGCACTGCGTATGTACACCTGATAAGCCGTAGACGGCGTAAGACCCGTGAGAGCAACAGGAGATGCTGTTGCTGATACCGTAGTTCCTGCCGTAGTAGCTGGGTCAAAACCCGTAGGACCGTACACAACACTGAAATTGCTAACGCCGGCTGGCGGCGTGAAACTAACGCTGGCTGCGGTAGGTGCAGTAGCTGTGGCTGCCAAAGCGGTGGGGGGTAGGCAAGTGGCTGCCGTAGTCACCGCCTCAATCATAAACTTGCCATAGTTATTGATAGCCAGATCAGCAGGCGCTGAATTGTCACCCAGAGTCAACCGGAAGAAGGTAGCACGGCGTGTAGGCGTTTCACGTTGCACACCTAGCGGGAAATACGTGTCTGTGGCCGATGCAGCCAGTGACTGTTGAACCAAGCCCACCAGAAACTCCGTGGTCTGAGTACCTACCACTACAGGGGCGGTAAGGGCAAACGCGTGGTACTTGCCAATGTCGCTCGTTGCAATAGTGTACGCATCCGAACGTCCGAGCACTCGGCCGGCTTTATCCGTTACGATGGCGTATACGTTACGTCCTACTGCGCTGGCGCCACCCTCCAGGTCAATATTGACGCTGGTTAGTAACCGCGGTGTGCTGGCCGTATAGCGGGCCAAGAACGCTTGTGGGGTTGTTACGAGTCCACCGAGGCTTAGTGCAGCCGGCCCGGCCGTAGCATAAGAATACGTTGTGTTGTTTACTGCTTGTGTAGTGGTCAAGGTATTATTATCGATAATACCGTCAGCGGGAAGGGTCACGGTCACGGTATTAGTACCAGTAACCGTGGGTGTAAAGGCATCAAACGCAACTATGGTAGTTTGGCCTGGTAGCAAAGAAGCCACCGTCTTGGTGTTGCTGAAGGTGTTGGCGCCCGTCACTGCTACCGTCACCGGTACATTTGTGAGGGTGTTCAAGCCCAGATTCTGGACGACGGCCTGCATCACATGAGGCGTAGCGCTGGGAATGGGTAACTGGCTCAGGGTATGAATGGCTACCACCGCAGCGTCATTTGGCGGGGTAGGCCGGAAGCGGAACGTAGCGCCTGTAGCTGGCAAAACGGTCTTGCGAAAATTGAAGCCATTGCTGTTTGCCACCGGATAATTAGCGTCTTGCGGCGAAGCATTCAGCCAAGCGGTGGTCGAGCCCTTCACGAGTGTGATGAGCTGCCCGTTGGCATTGCTGGAGCCTTTCACCCCAACGGCACCATATTTAGCAGCGTCCGTACCGGCGCCGGCGGTGGCATTGCCGTAAGTGAACTCGATGTTATTTGTCGTTTCGTACAGTTTCACCTGAAACGAAACCGTAGCGAATTGCTCGTCCAGTACAGTTGTGCCGGTGGCCGTAGTAGCGCGGGCCTTGTCCTTCACGTCTTTCCACTGCACAGTGCATACGCGGTTAGGCGCGGTGCCTGTCACGGCTACCCGGTACTCGGTAGTGGGTGTGCCCAGCCAGTCGGTGTTGAAGGGCACCAGCAGGTTCACGTCGGTAGCAGCGGTGCTGTTAAACGGGCCACCCGTTGTCACTTGCGAGCCATCAAAATAGAGAGCCGCCGAAGGAGCCTCGCTGCCCAGCTTCAGATAGCCATTTGTGTTCAGTACAAACTGCGTGAAGCTTTGCCCGTTGTAGTTGAAAGTGAACCCAATAGTCTGAACAGCGGAGTTTGCATCGTCTGTATTATCCGTGGTGATGACGGTGCCGGCGGTACCCAAGTCGGTATAAGTGCCTATCAGGCTCTGGATGCTTGCACTTCGGTAAGTAAAGCTTTGTGCGTGCACACTGGTGGCGCCCAGCGCTAGCAGAGCAGCCAGTGCCCAGTGTCGCTTGCGAGTTCTGCGTGTATCTGTAGAGTAAGGTTGCGTCATAGAAGTAGGAATGAGAGGTAAAAAAGCGCGTGTAGGCAAAGGAAACACCTTGTCAAGATGCCGAATTTCTTCGAAAAGGTAACGCTCCTCAAGCGGAAAGCGCTACTGCAAAATGCTCTTTCTGCGGCAGAAACAATGTTCTGTTTTTCGTTATCAGCATGAGGTAGATATGCAAAAGGACAGTCCCTTCGGACCGTCCTTTTGTAGGGAAAGACAGCAATAATTCGACTTTATTTCTGCACGCTTACCCGCTTCACCACTAGATCATTGTCTAACTGTAGCTGCACTGTGTAGAGGCCGTTGCTAAGAGTAGAGAGGTCGAGTTGCTGCTCAGCAGCCGTATTGAGCGGGCGCGTGAGTACTACCTGGCCCAGCGTGTTGAACACGGTAGCGCTCCGTTGGCGGGCGTTGCTAGCGCTCAGGTTCAGCCGTATCAAGCCCGTAGTGGGATTAGGGTAGGCCTCAATAGCGCGCGAAAGGGCTTGGTTTACGGGTAGGGTTGCTTGTCCTGTCACCGTCAGATCATCCAACACTAGATAGAAGGAGTTCGGAGCGCTGATGGCATGAAACCCAATGTAGTACTGCCCGCTGGTGGCCGGCACAATGGGCTGGCTGGTTTGGGTAGTGAAGGTAGTTGCCGTGAGGTTTGTATTGGAATAAACAGTATTGGTCATGGCTGCCGGATTGGGAGCCGTACCGTATTTGATTTCCAACCCTTCCGGAAACACCGTATTGTTGAACGTACCAACAAAATACCGGAACCCAGCCGTGTACGGCTGTCCAGCTACAAGTGGCAGTGCCCGCGTGAAAATCCAGTCATCGGCTCCAATAGAGGTATTCTTAGAGTTATATTCGTACAATACAGCGTTGGAGCCGCCCGTAATACCCACCAATCTCCAGCTGAAACCATCTTGGTTAGCATCTAGTACGGAAATATTACAAGGTATAGTAGCTAGTTGGTCAAACGTCTCCGCATAGGGTATCGTGCCGGAGCCAGTTTGACAGGCGGTAGTCAGCTTCAGGGGGCCGTAGCGGGCGCTGGTGCCGGCTGTGCCGCCGCAGTTTTTACTGATATATACATCATATATAGTGGCGGCGGCAAGGCCCGTGAGCGAGATAGGTGAGGTAGCACTGGCAGCCGTAGTGCCTGAGCCTGGTGTGAAACCTACGGGGCCGTATTCAGCTACATACGGTCCTGTGCTAGCCGAAGCCGTAAAGGTAAGATTAGCTGAAGTAGTCGTGACATTAGCAAACCGGAGATTAACAGGCGTCTGACAGGGTGGTACAGCGCCGAATACTACATCAATGGCCGGCCGCAGATAATAGAAGTCTTCATCTTCTTCAAGCGGTTCCCACGTAGTAATTCCTATACTTGGTGCAGTGACATAAAAGGTAGTGGGTCGCACGAATGGTTCTTCTATCTGTGCGCCCAGGCCCAGGGGCCCTTGCGTGGCGCGCACCGCTACAAAGAACGACGAGTTGACCACTGTATTCGGAATGGCAACCGTAACAGGACCAGCGGCTGTTGGGCGCGTTTGCGTGGTGGAAGTATATAACACATTGCCGGGGCCGCCGCCTACACCCAGTGTGTCGTAAAGCACTACCTGGTAAGGGTAGGCAACATTAGCCTGTGCGAAGTTCAGTTTCACCTGACTTACCGTCGTCGATTGGTTGATGCGGTACTTAGAGGCAATCTCACTATTGGCGCCAGCGTCTATGAACGATGCTTCCGAGGGCTGGTTGGGCGTTTGGTAGCCCAGCGTATTGGTGGTGATAACCTGCGAAACAGACTGCTGGTTGTTGCCATTGATGGCGTCGTTGCCGATGCTCACCGTGAGGTTATTGGTGCCGCTGGTAGGCACAGGGTAGGAGGGGAAGGTTACTAGCGCCACTTCTCCCTTCGGTAGATTGGTGACCGTCCTGGTGGCCGTAAAGGTAGTAGCGCCACTTACGGTCAGCGTGACGGACACGCTGGCCAACGTATTCGTACCCGTATTTAATACCAGAGCCTGCGGAACATGGGGCGTTGCCTGTGCCGAAATCTGCCCATAGGTGAAAACGGACGTTACCGCTGCGTCGTTGGCTTTCGGTGTGTTGAAGCGGAAAGTACGGCCCGCAGTAGGCACCACTGTATTCACAATATCGAACAAGGTAACGTATCCCACAAACTGTGCCTGCGCCCAGGGTGTACTAGCTTCTTTGTAGAGCGATAGCACGTCGGCTGCGCTATTGCTGCCTGCAGCGTTGTTCCCTTTGATGCCAATAGCAACGGTTTTGTACGGTACTGGTGTAGAGCCGCCTGTGGCCGGGCCATACACAAACTCAATGGTGTTGCTGGTTTCGTAGAGCTTCACCTGAAACGACAGGTTGGCGTACTGGCTGGCATTACTGCCGCGAGCTTTATCGCTCACATTTTTCCACTGAATGGTACACACCCGGTTAGGGGCCGTGCCCGTGGTAGCTACACGGTACTCCGTAGGGCTGGTGCCCGCCGTCAGGTCCTCGTTGAAGGGTAGGAGCAGGTTCACGTCGGCTGCATTGTTGCTGTCCAGCGGGCCACCCCTGAAATTATCCGGGTCGCTGAAAAAATACGTGGTAGAAGGCGCCGCGCTACCCAGGCGCAGGTAGCCGTTGGTGTTCAGTACAAACTGCGTGAAATTTTGCTCATTATACCGAAAGCTGAAGCCAATATTCTGGGCCGTCGAGTTGGCATCGTCGGTGTTGGCAGTGGCAATAGCCGTACCCGCGCTACCCAAGTCTGTGTACGTACCGGCTACATTTTCACTGGTATACTGATTATAGGCAAGCTGGGCCTGAGCAGGCAGCTGCAAGCCAAGCGCCAGCGCGCACAGCCCCAGCAGGCGCCCCAGTCCACGCCGCGCGGGGCGCGTTGCCGGGGTAGTGTATAAGTGTTGCATGTAGAAAGTGTTTCAGTAAAAAAGCGTTTGTATTGAGGCCAGTGTAAGAGGAAGTTACAGCAGCCCGAACGGCTACCGGAAAACAAAGCAGTAAACACTACGTGCTTTCTATGCTTAAGATAGTATCATCAGCAGAAATATTGCGACGTTACGTCGTCGCGCTGCTGGGTGCAGTTGTCTATAGCTGACAACGACTTACCATTTTAAACTCATTTCTACATGCGTATTTGCTTAGTGGGTGCTGGTCGGGTAGCCACCCAACTAGGACCAGCCTTGTTGCGGGCCGGTCATATAGTTAGTGCTGTGTGGAGCCGCACGGCAGCCAGCGCCACGGTGCTGGCCGAGCAACTGTCCGGTGCCCACTCTACCACCACCACCGATTTGCGCCAGCTAGAAGTGGAAGTGGTGCTGCTAGCCGTGCCCGATGCCGCTGTAGAGCCACTGCTGGCCCAGCTGCAACTGCCGGCTCATGCGCTGGTAGCGCACACAGCCGGGGCGTTGCCCTTAGCGGTGTTTGCGCCCTACCCCCACTTGCGTGGAGGCGTGTTCTACCCCCTGCAAACATTCAGCCCCGGCCGGATGGTAGAATGGGTCACGCTGCCCCTCTGCATAGAAGCTGCCGACGACGCCAGCCAAGCCACGCTACTGGCGTTGGCGCATACCTTGAGCCAGGACGTGCGGTTGCTCAGCACCGAGCAGCGCCTGTTGCTGCACACGGCGGCTGTGTTTGCCGGCAATTTCACCAATCACGTGCTCGGCATCAGTCATGCGCTGCTGCAGGAGGCTGGGTTGCCGTTCGAGCTGGTGGCGCCCCTGGTGCGCGAGACGGTAGAGAAAGCCTTAGCCTACCCCCCCTTCACGGTGCAAACCGGCCCAGCGGCCCGGCACGATGCGCCTACCCTTGCCCGGCACCAGGCCGCTTTGCACGCCCACCCTACGTGGCAGGAAGTGTATGCAGCCGTATCCCGCAGCATTCAGGAGCAGCAAGCAGGCCGGCAGCCGGCTGGTTTTGATTCGGGGGGAGGCATCCGTACCTTTGCCCCTCTTTGCTAATTACCTAGCCACTTCCCGTGAAAGTCGTCAATATACATTTCAAGTTTCAGGACGGGCAGCCCGATCAGACCCACGTAGCCGTTGAGGGCGAGTCGGTACTGGACGTGGCCCTCAACAATGGCGTACAGCTGCAGCACAACTGCGGTGGCGTATGCGGGTGCAGCACGTGCCACGTGTACGTGCAGCGCGGCGAAGATTCTCTACCCGAAATTTCGGACAAAGAAGAGGACTTCATCGACCGTGCCATCAACCCCCGCATCAACTCGCGCCTGGCTTGCCAGTGCGTGGTGCAAGCCGCTACCGACGAGCTGGAGGTCCTGATTCCTACCCAAAATTTCCTGGGGCACTAATGAAGTGTTGAGTTTTAAGCGGTGCATGTTGAGTTGTTTGCAAATGGCTCATTTCAGTATCACTTAAAATCCAATACTTAAACTCAACACTCAATACTTCCAAAATGAATCATTTTGAGCCACCCATGAAGTGGAGCGACCACGAAGACGTGGCCATGGCCCTCTACGAGAAGTTCGGCGACGATTTCACGGAGGCGAAGATCTATCGCATCCGCTTCACCGAACTTATCGACTGGGTACTGTCCCTGCCCAACTTCGAGGGCACCCGCGAACAAGCCAACGAAGGCCACTTAGAGCAAATTCAAGCCAAGTGGGTCTACGAGTGGCGCGATAATCAATAAAGTAGTGAAATGGTGAGATAGTGAAATGGTGCGATTATCGTTCTGGCCTCTCCGTCAGCGCTAGCTGTTCAGATAGGGTAGGAGGAATACCGCACTATCTCACCATCTCACCATCTCACCATTTCACCTTATGGAAATAACGAATACGCCTGATCTGACTGCCATTCGGATGTTTGTGTTGGATGTGGATGGGGTGATGACCGACGGAACCATGTTGGCTCTGAGCTCGGGCGAGCAGGCCCGGGCCTTTCACATTCACGACGGCTACGCCATCCGGCATGCGTTGCGCAAAGGGTACCGTGTGGTGGTAATTTCGGGCCGCGAGGAAGAAGGCGTGCGGCGTCGGTTGGAGTCGTTGGATGTATATGACATTTACCTAGGGGTAGATGACAAGATGAAGATCTTCAACTCCTACATCAACCTGCACCGCATCGACCCTACCCATATTGCCTATATGGGCGACGATGTGCCCGACGTGGAAACCATGCGCCGCTGCGCCGTAGCCGCCTGCCCCGCCGACGCTACCCCGGATGTTCTTGCCATCAGCAATTATGTGAGCCAGCGCGCCGGTGGCCGCGGGGCTGTGCGGGAGTTGCTGGAGGCAACCATGAAAAGCCAGGGCACCTGGTAGGCACAAAAGGGGTGGCTATGAGCCTTTATCGTAAAAGCGCTATCTTTTTGAAAGGACGCGTAGTAGAGGGGTTGCGTTTTTGCGAAATCCCTCTAACTTTACCCGCTCATCCATTCACCCCATTTGCTTTTTTTCATGAAAACAGGAACCGTAAAATTCTTTAATGAGTCGAAGGGCTACGGCTTCATTACGGAAGACGGCACGAAGGAAGATTTCTTCGTCCACATTACCGGCCTTAACGGGGGCCAGATTCAACAGAACGACCGCGTGGAATTTGATACCCAGGAAGGTCGCAAAGGCGTAAACGCCGTGAATGTAAAGAAACTGTAGGGTCACCCGATCCACTGGCATCTTACCTTAGTAAAGAAGCCTCTCCACAGTCGGAGAGGCTTTCTTTTTATGCATAGAAAGAAGTGATAAATAAACCTGCGCAGGAGATAAAAGAAGGTGGAGTGTATCATTTCTGCAGAGGCCAATACCCCTGCCTGCGCTATACCAGTACCGTAAACCGGGCAAGTAGTAGATAGGACGACGGCATACTTCCTGCACAGCTTTGTTTTGAAATTATACTGCTGATTTACAATAGATTACTTTAGTATCGGTTCTGTGTTTTCATGACTCACCGTGTATCTTTTATGGAACCATCAACACCCGCTGGGAACCTGTCTTGGGTTGAAAGGAGCCGGCAATTAGCCCGCCTAATCAGGTTGCCCAACTTGTTGCTGATGGGATTATGCCTGCTGCTAGTGCGGGCAACGCTGCTACCCACAGCCTCCTGGCGGGTAGTAGTAGCGTCGCCGTTTGCGTTGCTGGTGCTGGCTACGCTATGTGTGTCGGCGGCCGGCTACATCATTAACGACTATTACGATGTGAAGATTGATGCTGTGAACAGGCCCGGCCAGCTCGTTATCGGCCGCCTCATCAACCGGCGCCACGCCATGATGGCCCACCTCATTCTGTCGGGCATCGGCATTGTGGTGGCGGGGGTACTGTCGCCGTTGCTGGGGCTGGTGCACGTGGGGTCGGCGCTGTTGCTATGGGGCTACTCGGTGCGGTTTAAGCGAGTGGCGCTGGCTGGAAACGCCAGCATTGCCACGCTCACAGCGGCCTTGGTGCTCTTACCCGAGCTGCAGGCTCGTACAGGGCAATCGGGTCCGTGGGGCTATGCGCTGGCGGCTTTCTTGCTCACAATGGTGCGCGAGATAGTGAAAGACGTGGAAGATATGCGCGGCGATGCGCAGCACGACTGCCGCACCCTACCTATTCTGTGGGGCGTAAGCCGGGCGAAATGGGTAGCTGGAGCGTTTCTGCTGTGCTTGCTACTCCTGACCGGTGGGGTGGCGTTGGAAGCGTTTCGTACGGGGTACTTGTGGCTAGGAGGCTGGCTGGTAGTATTTTGCCTGTTGCCTATGCTTGGAATGGGGTACCGGCTGCGGCGCGCCGACCGTCGGCGACATTTTGCGCAGCTCAGCGCGTGGTGCAAGTGGATTATGCTGGCCGGCGTGCTATCTATTCCGTTATCGGCTATTGCCTAAAACCGTAGCAGGCTCTGTTGCGTTAGTGCAGAAATCTTAGTCAGATGCGTTGTGGGGCGCCGTGCTTTTGGGCCACCAGACTTCCTGACTTCCACCTTTTTCTGCCTGGCATTTTTATGCGCTTTCTCTACTTGCCGCTGGTCTTATCCGGACTGGCTCTGTCTGCGGCCGCTCAATCTACGGCGCCCTATTCTGTAGTGGCGTCGCCCCCTACTACCCTCCTGGCCTCAGCAGCGGAACCCGCGGCAGCGCCGGCGCCTACCCTGGGCCTATTGGCCGACCGCCAGCCCGCTACGTCTCTGCTAACGCCCCGCCGTGTGCCTACGCGTAAGCTGGATTTCAGCCCCAGCGATAAGCCAAGTTTCATTCCGGTGCCTATTGCATTCTATCAGCAGGAGACGGGTTTTGCCGTGGGAGCTGCTATTCTACCAATATGGCGCTTCGGTACCGATACTACTGTGCGTAAGTCGAATGTGCGGCTTATTGCATGGTTCAGCCAGAAAAAGCAAACCACCATTCAGCTCACACACACCATCTTTACCCCCGACGAGAAGTTCTACTTCTCAGGTGAGCTAAGCTACTATGATCTACGCTTCGACTACTTCGGTATTGGTAACAATACGCGCAAAAGCGATAAGGTAAGTATTCAGTACCCGCTGTTTGTGTTTGACGAAAAAGCCCTGGCGAAGGCTGCTCCCAACCTATTCGTAGGTGTCCGCTACCGCCTCACTAACTTAGGTGATGTGGAGCTTCGTGAGGCAGAAAAGTATCAGAGCGTACCGCCTGTGTATGCGCAGCTAGGCGCTGGTGAAAACTTTCGGGGGCTAGGCGAACAGCGCAACGGCACCATCAGCTCTGGGGTAGGACCTGCTTTGCTCTACGATGGCCGCGACAATGTACTGGCCACGTACCGCGGCAACTTTGTAGATGCACACATCTTGTTCAACGGCGGCGCATTAGGCAGCGACTACCGCTTTACCCGCTACCAGATCGATGCGCGCCACTTCAACCCTCTGTTTGGATCCAACAATACCATTCTGGCTTTGCAGTTTGTAGGCCAGTACCATTCCGGTGATGTGCCTTTCCGAGAGCTAGGTGGTATGGGTGCTACCTTGGGTGGAGCTATCTATAATAATGCTTACCTGATGCGTGGCATCTACGAAGCTCGCTTCCGCGACCGTCAGTTTACCACAGCGCAGGCCGAAATCCGCCAAAAGCTCTTCTGGCGCTTCGATATCGCCGCATTCATTGCCGCCGGTCAGGTAGGCTACAACCTGAAAGATTACAGCTTCGATGGTACGAAACTAGCTGGTGGGGTAGGGGCACGCTTCCGCTTCAACCGCCGCGACCGGCTAAATATCCGCCTCGATTATGGGGTAGGCTCGGGCGGTAACTCCGGTATCATCTTCGCCGTTGGAGAAGCTTTTTAAGAAAAACCTATTATTTGAATATAAGCATATAGCGTCTTTCCATCTAGTGGAAAGGCGCTATTCTTTTTAAGACTTGTTTTACGAAATACTTCGTATTGTGCAACTGAAAAGGTTGATAAATTAATTGTACACTATTGACTGAATATGCTTGTGAAAGTGGATTACTATCATTAAAATAGCCTTTATATGCATTATAAAGGGAGATAGTAATTGTATAGTTTGTAGAACAGATTTATAAATATTTAGCTTTTGTATAGGAAAAATGTTTGTTAATCTATTGTGATGTTAGGATTATGTTGTTTATTAGACGCATCCATTGAAATACTCTTAACCACTCACACAAGTACACATGAGGAAAACACTACTCTTGTTTCTACTTACCGTATTCGTATTGTCAACCCATGATCTGTGGGCGCAAGTGCGGACTATTACCGGTAAAGTACTAGGCTCGGATGGCGCGGCATTGCCGGGTGTCACCGTTGTAGTAAAAGGAGGTGGTCAAGGCACCTCTACTGACGCTGAAGGCGGATACTCCCTATCTATACCGGCCGCTGCGAACACACTAGTATATTCTTTCATTGGATATGATAGCAAGGAAGTCGCTATTGGTGGGCAGTCTACCATTAATGTAACACTGGCAGCCAATACTACAGGTCTCGATGAAGTAGTGGTAGTGGGATATGGCACGCAGCTTCGGCGCGAACTGACGGGCTCTGTAGCTACTATTTCTGGTTCTGATGTAGCCCAACGTCCGGTGCAGAGCTTCGAGCAGGCTATGCAGGGCAAAGCGCCCGGCGTGAACATCACTACGCCTAATGGGGTGTTAAACAACCCACCAGTAGTGCGGATTCGGGGTGTAAACTCTATTTCGCTCAGTTCGTCGCCTTTGTATGTAATCGATGGTATTCCTACATACAGTGGTGATAACTCGGCTACCAACGCCCCCAACAACCCGCTAAGCAATATCAACCCAAATGATATTGAAAGCATTGAGGTACTGAAGGATGCAGCCGCAGCAGCCATCTACGGTTCGCGTGCTGCCGGTGGTGTTATCCTCGTGACCACTAAGCGCGGCAAAAAGGGCCAAAGCAAAGTATCACTCGACTCTTGGTCTGGCTGGACAAAGCCAGTACGTCTATACGACGTATTGGGTGCCGAGGACTACATGACAATTAAGAATGAGGCAGTACGCAACTTGAATGCAAATCAACTTGAAGCTGCGCTTGCCGCTGGCAGAACACCACCTCCAGTCCAAACAGAAGGTTTTCGGCCATCTTATGATGCCAATGGCAATCTAATAGATACGAAATGGTACGATTACATCTATCGTACGGGCTTTTCCACGTCCAATACAATTAATTTCTCCGGAGGTACAGAAAAAACTAGTTTTTACGCTTCGGTCGGTTATACGAAGCAGAAAGGCATGCTGGAAAACAATGATTTTAAGCGTACCTCCGCACGTGTGAATGTTGATCATAAAGTATACAAAAACTTTACAGTTGGTGCCCGCATTGGCTATTCCAATAATTACAATAGCGCCCCCAACTCAGGTTCTCTTTCTGGATCTGCTTTTAGCGTAGCTGGCCTGGGCCGTGCACCACTGGTGTTACCACCAAACATTCCAGCATATAATGCTGATGGTAGCCCCGCCATAAATGGTGCTAACGTAGGACCAGGCGCTAACATTAATCCGGCTCCACCAAATTCCGCTCTAGTACCAAGTTACTTTAACCCTGTAGTTGATTTGAATTACAATTACTTTACGTCAGAGAGCAACCAAATACAGGGTAGCGTATATGCTAACTGGGAAATTTTGAAGGGCTTGAACGTACGTACAAATTATGGTATCGATAACCTAGGGTTTGAGGATAAGTTATTCTATACCGCGCTGGCAGGTGATGGTTTCAGTACGGGTGGTAATGCTACTAATTACTATCGTACGAACAAACGCTGGAACTGGCAAAACACAGCCCAGTACGACCGGTCCTTCGGTGACCACAATGTGTCCTTGCTTTTAGGTGGAGAGCAACAGAAAACAAATGTGGAGCGTTGGGGAGCCCAACGTACGCAAGTAGCCGATAGCTTCTTTGATACCTACCTAGGCAACTTTACCAATATTTCTGTAGCTGGTATTGCGCAAGGAGAGAACTACTTGCTATCATACTTCGGTCGCTTGAGCTATGACTTTGGAAAAAAATACCTGCTTTCATTTAATGCGCGTCGTGATGGTTACTCGGCATGGGGCAATGAAAAATGGGGTAACTTCTATGGTGGTGGTCTGGGTTACATTATTACAGAAGAAAACTTCTGGAAAAATTCAGGGTTAGCAAATGCAGTGAGCTTCCTGAAGTTTACGGGTAGCTACGGTGAGGTTGGTAATAGTCAAGGCGTCGGAGACTTCACTACCCTTTCTCTGTACAGTTCAGGATTGTATGGTTCAAATGCTACACTAGGCTATAGCAATGCTGGTAACAGAGATTTGACTTGGGAAACAAGTAAAAAATTGGATGTTGGTTTCTCCTTCGGTTTGTTACAAGATAAACTAACTGGTGACTTCTCTTATTATCGTAACACCGTTGATGGATTAATTCTGGCTGTACCACTGTCTCCCTCAAAAGGAGTTCCTGGTAACTCTATCGACGCTAACATTGGCTCGATGCGTAATCAAGGCATAGAATTCAATTTGAAAGCCAATGTATTTCAAAAGCAGGATTTCAGTTGGGTAGTAAGCGGCAACATAACAACACAGCGCAATGAAGTACTGGCTCTGGTAACAGAAGGCCAGCAGATTCCTACGGCTACATCTGGCTTAGAAACCGTGAACTTCACACGGGTAGGTGGTTCGGTGGGCGAAATTCTAGCAATTCCATCATTAGGTGTGAATCCCGCCAATGGACGTCGAATGATCCAAAAAGCGAATGGTACGGTAGTCCAATATGATCACTTAGGTTCAGGCTGGACTACCTTAGATGGTCAGGCCACTACTGCTCCGAACCAAGTAACAGATGGTGTTTTTTACGGCCCAGTACTACCAACTTGGTATGGTGGTATTGATAATACGTTCCGATTCAAACAATTCGACCTAAACTTCTTTATTCAGTACTCAGGTGGGAATTATATCTACAATGGTACTAAAGCAGGTTTGCATGATCAGCGCTTCTGGAATAATGAAACCGATATTCTGGACCGCTGGACCAATGAAAACGCTAATGCTAAATGGCCGCGAGTTGTATATGGCGACAACATATCGAACGGTTCAGGGCTAATCATGTCGTCTAATGTGGAGAAAGGTGATTTCGCTCGTCTGCGTAATGTAACTCTGGGTTACTCACTTAACTCAACTCTAGCTAATAGGATAGGTATTGCAAGTGCTCGCGTTTACGCGCAAGTGCAGAACGCCGCGCTGCTCACGAAGTATTCGGGTATCGACCCTGAGATTTCGTCGAACGGTGCTAGCAATACGGGTGCTGGCGTTGACCGCAACTCGGTAGGTCAGGCTCGTACCTATACTGTCGGCTTCAACATTGGTTTCTAAACACAGCTTTCTGATGAAGATTTCACTAACAAATACAGTTACAGTAACATTAGGCACGTTGCTTCTAGCAATAGGAGTGGCCTCCTGTAATGTTGACGAACAACTAAACCCTGTACCCAAAACTGCTATTTCGGATTTAGTAGTATTTGATACACCAACTCGTATTAGATTGCAGATCAATAATCTGTACGCATATGCTAAGTCAGGTAGCTTCTTAGGGGGGCGTTACCAAGTATATGGTGATGTGCGTGCGGACGATTTTATCAACCGTACGTCCAATAGTGTTACAGCAGCTCAGGTTTGGAATCATACTCTGACAGAAACTTCCTCAAACGACGTAATTAGTCTGTGGGGAATTGCTTATCAGACTATCAACCAAGCGAATGTTTTTTTAGTTGGCCTTGAGGCAAATACAGCTAAATATGTGGCGCCCGTTTTTCCTGCTGATTTCGCTACTGTAACAGTGCCTCAATACCAGGCTGAAGCACGCTTTGTACGAGCATTGAGTTATTACTCTCTGCTACAATTATACGCCCGCCCGTATATCGATGGCGCGGGAAGTCGTCCAGGATTGCCGCTACGACTGCAAGCCGAAACTGGTGCCGGCGGCAATGATTTGGCTCGTAGCACAGTAGCTGAGGTATACGCGCAGATTCTATCCGATCTGACTTTCGCTGAGCAGAATTTGCCACTTACTTACGGCACTGCAACTGCTGATCTAGCCACAAACTCAACGCGGGCGCACCGAAATACAGCTATCGCGCTGAAAACGCGGGTGTATCTGACGATGGGGCAGTACAGCAACGTTGTTACAGAGGCTAATAAAATTGTTCCAACTGCGGCACCCTTCACCGCTTCTAGCGGTGTACCGCACAGCTTGAATGCTTCAATTGCCGCTGTATTTAGCACTGAAAACGCTGAAAGCATTCTGTCCTTTCCTTTCACAGCACAAAATACTCCGGGCACTCAGAACCAGCTAGGTTTCTATTATTTGCCTCCGCAGAATCCTGGTGGGCCTACTGGTGGCGGCGAATATTATTTGAATCCTACCGGAATTCTAGCTAATACCACCGCCCTCTCCGCTACTGATGACCGCCGGGTAGGTTTTTTTCTTACAAGTGGAGGTAATACCTACTTAGCCAAGTACCGCGGTGGTACGCCTTATATAGATAAGGCGCCCGTGATGCGTTATGCAGAAGTGTTGTTAAGCCTGTCGGAAGCATTATTCCGCAACAATGGCCCCGCAGATGCTCGTGCCTTAGCGCTACTAAATGCGGTGCGCACACGCTCTAAAGGCGCAGCCTATACCTCTTTTGCTTCAACAGATGCAGCCGTAGGCGCGGTACTGTTAGAACGTCGAATAGAGTTTTTAGGTGAGGGCATTCGGAATATTGATATTATGCGTCTAAACGCTACAATTCCTGCGAAAAGCTCAGTGCCAGCCATCCCACCTTCTAGCCCGAACTATGTGTGGCCTATTCCACAATCCGAAACTGTGACTAACGGTCTAATAACACCTAATTAGTAACAAGTTCAGGGCTACAAACCAAAGCGGCTTTCCTACCAATAGGAAAGCCGCTTTGGTTTGTAGCCCTAGCCGAACAATTCGCGTAGAGGGAAGCCATGGCATCTGTCCTACCCTCGCGCTTCCATGCGGCTTGCGAAGCAGCCGCTGCACCACTGCTATCCGATAGTAGCTTGGTGGTAATTCCCCCCCGGCCCGAACTGCTTTGCTCCGTTATTATTCCGGCTAAAGATGAAGCCGAAAACCTACCTGCTACGCTGGCTGCACTGGCCGCACAAGTAGACAAGCAGGGGAAGGCTTTATCTCCGTACAGCTATGAGGTAATCGTATTGGCAAACAATTGCCAGGATGCCACCGCACACGTGGCCAGGCAAATGGCACTGGTATATCCGCAACTGGTGTTGCACGTGGTAGAACGCACCCTACCGCCCGCCGAGGCCAATGTGGGGAAGGCACGTCGCTTACTGATGGATGAGGCTTCCCGCCGCCTACGCAGTGTAGGGCGTCAGCACGGCATTATTGCCAGCACCGACGCCGATACTCGTGTGACGCCTACTTGGCTGACTGACATTGCGGGCGAAATAGCTGCGGGTGCCGATGCTGTAGGTGGGCGTATTCTGACTGAAGCGTCGGCACAGCGCAACTGCCCGGTGCGACGCTACCACTTGCGTGATGCGGCCTACCGCCTGCTGGCGGCGCAGCTAGAACACTTGATTGACCCTAGCCCAGCGGATGCTTGGCCACGCCATCACCAGCACTTTGGGGCCAGCTTTGCTCTGACTGTTTCGGCCTACGAGCAGGTAGGGGGCCTACCTGTAGTTCCCTACTTGGAGGACGAAGCGCTATACCAAGCGCTATGTTATCATGATTTGCGTGTGCGGCACAGCCCCGACGTGCGGGTTATCACCTCGGCCAGGCAGGAAGGGCGCGTGGCGGTGGGGCTGTCGTGGCAATTGCGGGAATGGGCTGCCCTGAGTGAGCAATTACGGGAACCATTGGTGGCTAGCGGCCCGCAACTAGCCACGCAATGGCAGGCCCGTCGGCAACTGCGGCAGCTCTGGCAAACAATCAAAGCCGATGGTCACATAACAGGGGCTGTGCTTAGTCCCGCTCTGCACGCTGTCAGTGGCAGGGTAGCCAGTGTGCTTGGTCTTACCAAACAGGCGTTGCGGCGGGCCATAGAGCAAGCAGCTACATTTGGTGCTTTGTGGCAGCGCGTGCAGCAGGAACAGGCTGCCCGTCGGCAATGGGTACAACGGTGGCCGCCGGTGGCGCTGTCGGTAGCGGTGGCTGAGTTGCGGGCATTGTTGAAACAATACACCCCACTGGCAGCAGTGGAGAGCACGCTACCTGCGTAGCTGCTCTACCGCTTCTCCAGCAAATCCAGCCGGTAGGTTTCCTGGCGCTGGCCGTGCACGTGGCGTAAGGGGCCAGTGGCTTCGGCTTTTTGCAGAAAAAACTCGTGCACCTCGTCGCCAGTGAGGGGGTAGTCGTGCACAGGAGGTGTCCAATGTACTAGTAGTAATTGCCCGCCGGAGGGTAGGGCTTCTAGTAATAGATTAGTAGCGCGGGCTAAGTCCTCGGGCGACCAATAATAGCCTACTTCTGATACCAGAATTAAGTCGAAATGTCCCTGCGGGAATTCTTCTGGTATCCGCATCAGCCGGAGCTCCACTTGCGGCAACTGCGCACACCGCTGCCGGGCACGTTCCAGTGGGGCATCTGCTACATCTATGGCCAGCAGATGTCCGCACCGCGGCGCCAACTGCTCCGTGAGTACGCCCAGCGAACAGCCAATTTCAAAGGCACGCTCGTAGTGCGGGCGAGGTAGGGCAGCCAGCGTGGTAGCGTATTTCTCCCGCTCGTAGGGGCTAGTTTCAAACTGCCACGGATCGGCGTTGGCCCGGTACACATCATCGAAGTAGGCGGGGGGGAGCGTATTCGGCTGATTGGGATTCATAGCGGTAGGATGATAATGCTCGCGGAAGCTTGTTAAGTAGAGATGATAGAACTCGTGGAACCTCTGCGGGAAGCGTCATGATTCAAGATACACTTCAAAAGGCTGCGCAAAATGGGCCAGCATCTGCTCCGATAGCAAAAAGCCAGTAGGGTCATCGTCGATGATACCAGGGGCAAGTTGGGAACGGTGGGCCGCAATGGCTACCTGTTTTTGAGGTAGCACAGAGTCAATATCCAGGCGCCAGCCTATGGCTTCGCCCGGCTGCGGCAGATCTTCTAGGGCAGCACGCTCCCACGCCCACACCACATACTCTACCCTTTGAATGGGTAGGCCCTCTATGGCCGCTGCCACCAACTGACTGGTAGCCCGGTGGTCGGGGTGAGGGTCGCGGCGCCAGGGTACCAGTACCGTAGCTGGCTGCACACGTTGGAGGTAGGCGCGTAGGGTAGCCACTGCCTCCGCAAAACCCTGCTGCTCGGGTCCGGGCACGGCGCTATCGGGTAGGCCCAGAAGCAATAGGTCGTCTGTATCGACCCCCAGTAGCGTAAGCGCCTCGCGCAGCTCCATTTCGCGCAGTGCCTGCCGGGCCGCGGGCGGAAACTTCACTGAATGAGGGTGCGACATCGTGCCATCACTCACTAGCACGGCATGCACTGGCACATCTGCCCGCCGCAGGAGCGCCAGCAGCCCGCCGCACCCCAACGACTCATCATCGGGGTGGGGGGCTACCACTACTGTTGGGCCTAGGGTAGGGGCAAAGTCAGCCGGTCGTACCGGCAACAAGTCAAACGAAAACTCAGTCATGCCATAGTGTATAAGCTGGCGAGGTAGAAGCCAGTGCGAAGCGGCCCGCATCGGCCAGGGCCGCATCGGGAGCAGGCTGGCGCAGATAATGCGTCAGGTCGCGGTGCAGGCGCTCGAAGGGCTCGGGGCGCAGCAGGCCGCGGGCACCCACGCACCGCTCGGCCAACTGAAGTGTGCGCAAGCAAATTTCTTCGATGGCTGTGCGTACCATGTTGGCGTAGGCCACGGTGGTGTCGGCGTCTTCGGTGGCCTGGGGGCGCATGGCGTGTTCGGCAGCAGCGCGCAGCCAGTGCTGACCGCTTTCAATGAGGATAGCCAGCTCGCCCAGGCGCTGGCGCTGATAGGGGTCTTCGGTACGCCCGGTCTTTTGCAGAAAGAGACGGGTTTCGTCGAATACCGCCTCGGCCCCGCCTAGCTGCACGGCCGCAAACCGGATGGCGCCCCCACTAAACCACGGCTGTCGGTAGTAGTCACCGGGCTGGCCCAGCAGGTCGTCGGCGCCTACCTCTAGCCCTGTAAAATCGACCCGAAAACTAGCCGATGCCCGCATGCCCAGCGGCTGCCAAAACGATTTATCTAGCTGCGGCACTTGCACATCGGCCGGCAAGATCAGCATTTGCCAACCGCCATCGGGTAGGGCGCCGGTGAGCAACGGGCGCGTGACGTGGCCGGCGCCCGATCCGAAAGTCTTGCTACCCCGCAAGCGGTAGCGGCCATCGGGAAGCGGTTCCAGTTGCACGCCGTCGTGCGCTTGCGTGTTCCAAACCCCAAACAAATGCCCGGCTGCTGCGTCCTCGGCCCAACGTGCTACTTGCTCCGTGCGGCCAAAGCGTTGGGCTAGCTGCAAGGCGTTGGTGTGACCTTCGTAGACGCGCCCTACCGCTAGATTGCCGCGGCCAATGTGTCGTAGTGTGCGCAGCAAAGAAGGCGTTTGTGAAGCCGCTGCCAGATCCTGACCACCCAGGTGGATCGGTAGGGGAGCCGTGAGTAAACTCGCCGCGTGTAGCCAGTCAAATTCCTGTTCTGGAAAGCTGCCTTCCTGATCGGAGGCAGATGCCTGAGCAGCTAGGCGTGGGGCTAGTTGGGCAGCGGCGTCTTCGGCCGGCGTGGTTGCTTGGATAGTAGGAGAGGGTAGGGAAGCAGACATGCAACAGGAATAGCGTGGTAGAGAACATGTACTGTATTTGAATCCGGGGTGTTGTGTGGAAAGCAATGAAGGCGCTGAAATACATTGATGAAGCAAATTTGCTGTTGATTACGAAGGTGTTATCATTTGCTTAACAATTCCGTAACACACGCAGGGCCGGGGTGCCCGCTTGCCGTGGCTACCTTCGTGGCGTCATTCATACAGTCCGCAACCAACCTTACCATGTCGCAGCCGATTCGTTCCGCTCTCGTTTCTGTCTATTACAAAGACCGCCTGGAGCCACTGGTGGCCTTGCTCAAGCAGCACGGCGTGACCATCTACTCTACGGGGGGCACCCAGCAGTTCATCGAGGAGCAGGGCGCCGACGTAACGGCTGTGGAGAGCCTGACGGGCTTCCCGGCGGTGTTTGGTGGCCGCGTGAAAACCCTGCACCCTAAGGTGTTCGGTGGCATCCTGCACCGCCGCCACGAGACCAGCGACTTGCAGGAAGCTGAGCAGCATCAGATTCCGCCCATCGACTTGGTAGTAGTTGACCTCTACCCCTTTGAGGAAACGGTGGCCTCGGGAGCACCCGAACAGGATATTATCGAGAAAATTGACATTGGCGGCATTTCGCTGTTGCGCGCCGCCGCCAAAAACTTCCGCGACGTGCTGGTAGTAAGCAGCCGCGACCAGTACGAAGCCGTGACGCAACTGCTGACGGAGAAAAACGGCGGTACCGACCTTGAAGACCGTCGCCAGTACGCCGCCGCCGCATTTGCGGCTACCTCGCACTACGATACGGCCATTTTCAACTACTTCGCGCAAAACGGAACCAGCAACCAGCAACCAGCAACTAGTAACCAACCCGCTACGCCCCTGCGCTACGGCGAAAACCCGCATCAGGCTGGCACGTTCCGCGGCGACTTGGATGCGCTATTTGATCAACTGCACGGCAAGCAGCTCAGCTACAACAACCTGGTAGACGTAGACGCGGCCGTACTGTTGATGCAGGAATTTCAGCTGGGGAAACCTGCCTGCGCTATTCTCAAACACACCAACGCTTGCGGCGTGGCCCAGGCCGATACCCTGCACACGGCCTACCTCAACGCCTTGGCCTGCGACCCGATTTCGGCGTTTGGTGGCGTGATTATCGTGAATAAACCCGTGGATGAAGCCACGGCCCAGGAGCTGAACAAGCTGTTCTTCGAGGTGCTGATTGCGCCCGAGTTCGATGCGGCAGCCCTTACGGTGCTGCAAAGCAAGAAAAACCGCATTCTGCTGCGCCAGAAGCCTGTTGATTTCCCGCAGAAGCAGGTGAAAACCTTGCTGAATGGTGTGATTGAGCAGGACTTCGACCGCGCCATCGAAACTGCCGACGACTTCAAAACCGTTACCGACTCGGCGCCTACCCCTGAGGAAACTGAAGCCTTGGAATTTGCCCTGAAAGTGTGCAAGCACACCAAGAGCAACACCATTGTGCTGGCCCGTGCTGGGCAACTGCTGGCCTCCGGGGTAGGACAAACCTCCCGCGTAGACGCTCTCAAGCAAGCCATCGAAAAAGCGCACGCGTTCGGCTTCGACCTGCAAGGCGCCGTGATGGCCTCCGATGCGTTCTTCCCCTTCCCCGATTGCGTGGAAATTGCCGGCTCAGCCGGCATTCGGGCGGTGGTGCAACCCGGCGGCTCTATCAAAGACCAAGATAGCATTGCGGCCTGCAACCAGCTGGGTATGGCCATGGTCATGACCGGCGTGCGTCACTTCAAACACTAGGCACCATAGCTCGCGGTTCAGCTTGCTGAACCAGGTAGGCACAGCCCCTACCCCCGCGGGGGTAGGGGCTGCGTGCGTAGAAGAATTCGAGTATAAAAATGAATTAATCGAGTGGGCATGCAGTAAGGCAATGCACCACGTATAGTAGGGCTTCGCAGAAACTTCTGTACTTTTGCCCCACTTTTTCCGGTGCAAGCCGCCCGGTTTCATCTACTTGCCGTCACGCAATGGGTTTCTTCAATTTTCTGACCAGCGACATCGCCATGGACCTGGGCACGGCCAACACACTCATCATTCATAATGATAAAGTGGTGGTGGATGAGCCTAGTATCATTGCCAAAGATCGGACTACCAATAAAGTAATTGCCGTGGGTCGGCAGGCGCAGCAAATGCACGAGAAGACCCATGATAACATAAAGACTATCAGACCGTTGAAAGACGGTGTAATTGCCGATTTCCACGCCGCCGAGGAAATGATCAAGGGGTTGATCAAGATGATTGACACCCGCACGCGTCTATTTCAACCCTCGCACCGCATGGTGATTTGCATCCCCTCGGGCATCACGGAGGTAGAGAAGCGCGCCGTGCGCGACTCGGCCGAGCACGCCGGCGCCAAGGAGGTTTGGATGATTCAGGAACCCATGGCTGCCGCTATTGGTATCGGGATTGATGTAGAACAGCCCATTGGCTCCATGATCATCGATATTGGAGGCGGCACCACTGAAGTGGCCGTCATTGCGCTGTCGGGCATTGTATGCGACCAGTCGATCAAAACAGCCGGCGACGTGTTCAACCAGGACATTCTGGACTATATGCGCCGCCAGCACAACCTGCTGATTGGTGAGCGCTCGGCCGAGCGCATCAAGATTGAGGTAGGCGCCGCCCTAACCGAGCTGGAAAACACGCCCGCCGACTTTGAAGTGCGCGGCCGCGACCTGATGACAGGTATTCCGAAGGTCATCAAAGTGACTTCCTCGGAAATTGCCATTGCCCTCGATAAGTCGGTAGCCAAGATTGAGGAAGCTGTATTGAAGGCGCTGGAAATCTCTCCGCCCGAGCTGTCGGCCGATATCTACGAAAACGGCATTCACCTCACCGGCGGTGGCGCCCTGTTGCGCGGCCTCGATAAGCGTCTGGCTGCCAAGACTAAGTTGCCCATTCACATTGCCGAAGACCCGTTACGCGCCGTGGTGCGCGGTACCGGCGCCGCCATCAAGAATATTCAGGCTTTTAAGAGCGTACTGCTTACTTAATTAAGAATTAGAAATTATGAATTAGGAATGATGGTAGAGCTTTGCATCAGGCTACAATTCCTAATTCTTAATTCTTAATTCCTAATTCAACAATGAGAAACCTCTTTGCCTTTTTGTTTCGCTACCGGGGTATCCTCGTGTTTGCGCTGCTGGAGGTATTGAGTATCTACTTGCTGATTCGAAACAGCGCCTACCAGCGGGCGGCGTTTTTCAACTCAGCCAATGCTTATGCCGGGCAGCTGCTGGAGTGGCGCACCCGCGTATCGGAATACTTTGAGCTGGCCGAGGTGAACCAGAGCCTGGCGGCCGAAAACGCGGCCCTGCGCCAGCGCCTCTACCTGTCGGACCTGGGTAGGCGCGTGGCCGACAGCCTACCCATCCGCCGCGACAGCCTCTCGCAAGTGCGTCTGCTGCGCACAGGCCGCCCCGATTCGCTGGTGCTAGGCAACCAGGCCCTCACCAACAACGACCCTAGCTACCCCCTGATTCCCGCAAGGGTAGTGAATAATAGCCTGCGCGACGTGGATAACTACTTGACACTGAATGTGGGAACGGCCGACCAAGTGCGGCCGGGCATGGGCGTGCTGGCGGCAGCTGGGGTAGTGGGTAGGGTGCAGTCGGTGAGCGAGCACTATGCCCGCATCACGTCATTGCTGCACTCTAAAACGGCCATTTCGGCTAAGATTCAGCGTGATGGTACGTTTGGCAGTATCAAATGGCAGGGCGACGACCCTACCCACGCTTTGCTTGACTACATTCCGCGCCAAAACAAGCTGGTGCGCGGCGACACGGTAATTACCTCCGGCTACAACGCTACTTTTCCGGAAGGGGTGATGGTAGGTACTATCGACACGTTTACGAAGGAGCCCGACAAGAACTTCTGGACGGTGCGGGTACGGCTGTCGGTCAATTTCTCTAACCTGACCTATGTGTACGTGGTGCGCAGCCGGCCCCAGGCCGAGCGCGACACGCTGGAAACGCACACGGGCACTGTAGTAGGAGGAGGGAAGCGGCCATGAGCATAGTTGGAACCATTGGGTGGCAGCTGGTGCGCTTCACGCTCTTCGTGGGGCTGTATGTGCTGTTGCTCAACAACAGCAACTTCGTGCTGTTCGACCTGGGCTGGAACTTCTTCTACCTAGGCTTTTTACTGTTCCTACCCATCGAAACGCCCATTGTGGTACAGCTACTGTTGGGGTTTGTGCTGGGCTTCACAGTGGATGTGTTTCAGGATACAGGTGGACTATACACCGCCTCAGCTGTTTTTACGGCCTATCTACGGCCGTGGGTATTGCGCCTGCTTACCCCCCGCGACGGCTACGACGCTGCCGACTCGGTGAATATTCACCAGATGGGCTGGCAGTGGATGATGGTCTATCTAATACTGCTGATAGCCTTACACCACGTGGCCTTCTTTCTGCTGGAGCTGGGCAGCTTTCTGTCGCTGGGCTTCACCATGGCCAAAATCCTGGTCAGCACCCTCTACACTACGCTGGTGATGCTGATTGTGCAACTGGTATTCTTCCCCACCCGTCGTCGCTCGCGCTAGGATAGGAGGAGTGAATATGCTCCATCTGCCGTCCGTGGCGTCGAAGCGAGAAACTATCTGCTGACTGGCTTGGTTTGCTCCGTTTGTTTGGGGTAGGCGGGTAACTCATCTGTGCAGTTGCACAGTTTAACTGATTCTTACCGCCTAATGGTTTGTATCTTTGCGGTGCCGCTACACTATGCATTGGTGTAGTCTAATATTCAGATTTTCTTTGCTTTGCAATATCTAGAAGGACGCAAATACGTGGTGCAGGCCATTTTTCTGGCCGTGGCAATGCTGTTCGCGGGTCGGCTCTTTTACATTCAGGTGCTGGATGGCAGCTACAAGCTGGCCGCTGACCGCAACACGTTGCAGCGCATCGTGAAGATTCCCTACCGAGGCCTGGTTTACGACCGCAACGGCAAACTGCTGGTGCAGAATACGCCAGTGTACGACTTGCTGGTGGTGCCCCGCGAGGTGAAACAGCTGGACACGGCGCGCTTTTGCCAGCTGCTGCAACTGCCCATAGAAGACCTGCGCGCCGGCCTGCTGGCTGCCAAAAAATACTCGCGCGTGAAGGCCTCACCGCTGGTGCAAAACCTAAGCACTTCTGAGTTGGCTGCCATTCAGGACAACCTGATTGATTTTCCGGGCTTTCGCATTGAGGCGCGCATGGCCCGCGCCTATGGTACCCAGAGCATGGCTCATGCCCTGGGCTACGTGGGGCCTATCCCTGCCACTTGGGTAGACAGAGAAAAATACGCCAAGTACCGTCCTACCGATTTTCTGGGCATTAGCGGCTTAGAGTCGTTCTACGAGAAGGAGCTGATGGGGCGCCGGGGCGTGCAATACCGCATGGTGAACGTACGCGGTATTGAGAAAGGCGCCTTCCGGGGCGGTGAGTTCGACACGCTCTCCGTGGCCGGTCAGGATCTGCATACTGGCATCGACATTGACTTGCAGCAGTACGGCGAGATGCTGATGGCTGGCAAACGCGGTACGGTAGTCGCCATCGACCCCAAAACCGGCGAGATTTTGGCGTTCGTGTCGGCGCCGGCCTACGATCCGGCCATGCTCACAGGCAAGGGCCTGGGCAACCGCTACATGGAGCTGCTCAACAACCCCGAGCGCCCCCTCATCGACCGGCCCCTCACAGCTATTTACTCGCCGGGCTCGGTATTTAAGCTAGTAAACGAGCTAGTGGCTATGCAGTCGGGCGCCGTATCGGCCAACACCGGTTTTCCCTGCAACCAGCGCCTGGTACGCTGCACGCACAACCACGAGTACCCCAGCAACGTGAGCATTGCCATCAAGCAAAGCTGCAACCCCTATTTCTACCAAGTGATGCAGGCCATGGTGCTGCGTGGCCGCTCGCGCAATCGGTTTGAGGACTCGCGGCTGGGGCTGGCCGAGTGGAAGCGCAGCGTGCAAAGCTTTGGACTAGGCGAAAAGCTGGGCGTGGATTTGATGGGCGAGAAAAAAGGCTTAATCCCGTCGCCCGAATACTACGACAAGCGCTACGGCCACCACCGCTGGACCTACAAAACGGTGTATTCGTTGAGTATTGGGCAAGGCGAGGTGCAGGTAACGAGCCTGCAAATGGCCAACATCATGGCCATCATTGCCAACCGAGGCTATTATTACACACCGCATTTCGTGCGCAGCATTGGGCAGAGCGGGCCACTACCCCAATTTCAGGAGCGCCACACCACCAGCGTACATTCGCGCTATTTCGAGCAGATTATCCCGGGGATGCAGATGGTGGTGGGTAGGGGTGGCACCGCCAACCTAGCTAGCCTGGAGCAGTTCGGTATTTCTATGGCCGGCAAAACCGGTACTGTACAAAACCGCCACGGTGCCGACCATGCTACCTTTGCAGCTTTTGCCCCGGTAGAAGACCCCAAGATTGCCATTGCTGTGTTTATTGAAAATGCTGGTTTCGGTGGTTCTTCGGCGGCTCCTCTCGCCTCGCTGATGGTGGAGCGCTACCTGCGCGGCAAAGTAGTGCGCAAGAAATGGGAAGAGTGGCTACCTGGCTCCGCCGACCGTTTCGTGAAACGCCACCATTAGTATAGGTAGAATACTATGCTGAGCGCAGCGGAGTATCTCGACGGTGAGTAGTTCCGGCTGATTAGAATCACCATGTGGTAGAGATGCTTCGACTCTGCTCAGCATGACACAACATCAAGGCATTCTTAATTCTTACTTTCTAATTGAAAACCCCCGCTCGTTATTCCCGCAGCATTGATTGGGTTACCGTAGGCATCTATCTGCTGATGGTGTTCGTGGGGTGGTTGAACGTGTATGCGGCCAGCTACTCGCCCGATGCGCCTACCCACGTCTTTGGTCTGAGCTTTGGGGAGCTGATGAACTTCAACTGGTTCAAGCAGATTTTGTGGATCGGGACGGCCGTGCTCATGATTGTGGTCCTGCTCGTCATCGACTACAAAGCCTACGACACCTTTGCCTACGCGCTCTACGCGGGCATGATTCTGCTTTTGATTATCACGCCCTTTGTTGCGCGGCCTATCGCGGGCTCCCGCTCGTGGTTGGAGCTAGGACCCGTGCGCCTGCAACCCGCCGAATTTGCCAAGTTTATCACGGCCCTGGCCGTATCGCGCTACATGGCGGGCATCAACCTGCGCCACCAGAACTTCCGCGACCAGTTGGCCTTGGCCTTCCTTACGCTCCTACCCCCGTTGCTCATCATTGCAGCAAACGAAACCGGCCAGGCTCTGGTATTCGGGGCATTTCTGCTGGCCTACTTTCGGGAAGGTATGTCGCCGCTGATTTTGCTGTTGCTAGTGGCAGGTGGCGCTATTCTCATTCTGGCGCTATTGGTACCCAAGCTCTGGCTGATCGGGTTTTTTACGGTGTTGTTGGTGCTGGTATTGGTATTCAACAATCGGGTATTGCGCCACCATCTGCCGCTCTCAATAGGTGTGTGGCTGGTGGTAATCGGAATGGTATTCGGTGTTGATTTCTTCTTCAATTCTATGTTGCAGGACCACCAGCGCAAGCGTATTGAGGTATTGATCAATCCCTCGGCCGACCCGTTGGGGGTAGGCTGGAACGTGACGCAGGCCAAAATTGCCATTGGCTCGGGTGGGGTAGTGGGCAAGGGCTTTTTGCAAGGCACGCAAACCAAGTTTGACTTTGTGCCCGCCCAAAGCACCGACTTCATTTTCTGCACCGTAGGCGAGGAGTGGGGCTGGCTTGGTTCTATCGTCACCATCGTGCTGTTCATGACGCTGCTATGGCGCATTGTGTACGTAGCCGAACGGCAAAAATCGGTGTTCGGGCGTACCTACGGCTACTGCGTGGCCAGCATCATCTTCTTTCACTTCGCCGTGAACATCGGGATGACCATTGGGCTGGCACCGGTAGTAGGCATTCCGCTGCCGTTTTTCAGCTATGGGGGTTCTTCGCTCTGGTCGTTTACCATCCTGCTGTTTATTCTGCTGGCCATTGATGCCTACCGCAAGCAGGACCTGGTTCGGTAAGTGACAGCGGTAGAAGCGGAGTGTAATGATGGTCCAGGGTAGAGGTTATAGCACCCGATGGCTGAGCAATACCACTGTACTAGCCGGCAGTGTCGCGTGCGGCGAGGCCCCGTGGCGCAAGCACGTGCGAAACATAAGCAGCCCGCCCCTACGTCGGCACCAGTGTCTTCGCCATATAAAGTGCTAAGCATAGTGGCCACTCGTGTTAGGGGCGTTGGACCCTCACGCAGGTGTACACAAAAAAGGCCCGGTTGTCCATGCGGAAATCAACCAGGCCTTGCTACACAGTGGGGCATTAACAGCACATTGTTAGGCAAACTTGCGGTCAATGAGCTTCAGCAAGCGGCCCACGTGTTCTTCTTTGCGAGTCCAGTCGTGCGATTTGGCCAGCGTCTCGGTCACGTAGCGCTTGGCCGCGTCGGCATCGGGTAAGGTATCGAGGTGCTGAATAGCCGCGTGGTATTCCATGTTTTCCCCGCTGAATAGCTCGTTGATGAAGCTGAACCGCTGGTTGATGGAAATAGCCTCGCGCAACGATTCCACTTTGGTGGGTTTTTCGGCTAGCGTGGCTGCGCCGCGTTCGGGGCGCAGCGTGGCACTCAGGCTAGCTGGTGCCGGCTGCTCGCTCTTGAGTTTGTCGTAGAGGCGGCCGGCCGGCCCCTCGGTTGCACCTGTCAGGGTAGGCAGGGCTGGGGGGGCTACCGGCGGGGTGACAGCCGGCGCGGGGGTAGGGGCAACAGGGGCAACCGGCATAGGGACAGGGGTAACGGGCCGGGCCGGGGCTTCCGCCACAGGACCGTCCTCGCGCAAGTCGGCGGCCGTGAGGGGTAGCAGGTTGCTTAGCTCCTCCACCAGCTTATCTAGAGGGCGCTGCCGGGCATGGTTGGCCTGCTGGTACTGCCGAAACCGCTCCAGCACAAAGCTGCGCTCCAGCGGCGCACCCGTCACCAGCGAGTCGATAAACGTCTGGAACCACGCCTTGTCTACATCAATGTAGCGCAGCGCGTCGCGCAGTTGCTCCACCGTTACGCTGGGGGTAGTGCCCAAGATTTTACCCTCAAAAATCTGCTCTGCATCGGTGGCAATGCCCAGCGTATCGCTCACGGCCGTAGCCAGCAATGGCTCGAACGTGGCCCGGCTCAACTTAATGCGCCGCGACAAAACGTTCATGAACTGTGTAAGGGCCTGCCGTACATCGGCCGCCTCAAAATCAAAGTAGGGACTGCGCAGCCGGGCCATTTCCTGGGTCCACTGCCCCAGGAGCTGCTGTACCACAAACAGATTGATCTGCCGGATAGGCGTAAATTGCAGCACGGCGGGACCGTCCAGGGTGGCGTCGGGCTGGGCAAGGAAGTGCTGGTTGCACAGGTGCGCCGCCAGGCGGCAGCCGTATTGTTCGCGTTTCGCGGAGCTATAGTTATCCTTCATTGAAAGCCTTATTCAATGGCAATTTAGGGAAAGATGCCCATTCTGACCGTGCAAAATCTATTCGACGCGGCCGTGCCGGTACCGGCCGACGCTACGTTGCTGGCCGCGCTACACGCTGCCGGTCACGACTGGATGCACGCCTGCGGGGGCCGTGGGCGGTGCACCAGCTGCCGTATCCAAGTGACGAAGGGGCTGGAACTACTAACGCCACCTACGGACGCAGAATTGCGTTACCGGCGCGCCGGCCGTCTACTCAACCACGAACGCCTCACTTGCCAAACCCGCCTCCCCGCCGGCGAGGTAGCTGGGCGCGTGCCCGAAGCCACTAAGCTTCCGCACGTGCAGTATGGAGAAGGGTAGGAGGGTAGGAGGGTAGGAAGGTAGGAAGGTAGGAAGTATGTCATCCTACCCTCACACCTCCCTACCCTGTTGCCCCTGCCGGCCAAAGTTGTAAATTTGACCCTTTGCCTCTGGGCAAACGCACTCAGTCAATCAATCACTCAGTCACTCCCTACCCACTGTGTTCATCGAACCTCGCGTTGGCAATGGCCGCGAAGCACCGCACCGGGGCTGGATCGAAGTAGTGGCGGGCTCCATGTTTTCGGGTAAAACCGAGGAGCTGATCCGCCGGCTCAATCGCGCCAAAATTGCCCGTCAGCGGGTCGAAATCTTCAAGCCATCCCTCGATACCCGCTACCACGAGCACGACGTGGTGTCGCATAACGCCACCAGTATCCGCTCCACACCCGTGCAGCTACCCGAGGAAATGCTGCTGCTCGCCAGCGGCTGCGACGTAGTAGGTATTGACGAAGCGCAGTTTTTCGATGCCTCGCTGGTAGATGTGTGCAACCAGCTGGCCAACCAGGGCACCCGTGTGATTGTGGCTGGTCTCGACATGGACTACACCGGCAAGCCCTTTGGCCCCATGCCGGCCCTGATGGCCGTGGCCGAGTTTGTGACCAAAGTAAACGCCGTGTGCGTGTGCTGCGGTGAGGTGGCAGCCTATTCTTTTCGCATTGCCGCATCGGAGGCGCAGGTGCTGCTGGGAGAAACTGATTCCTATGAGGCACGCTGCCGGCCGTGTTTTCAGGCCGGTATGCAGGAGAAAACGCCTGTGGTACCTCGCCCAACTGCCCGGCAGGAAAGGTAGTTGGCCGACCGATAGAAAAGCTCACGGCTGATAGCTACAAGCTAAAGGCGTAGTGTGTACCTTGTTCCGTATGCGCCACCTCTTACCCACCCTGTGTTGTATACTGCTGTTGCTCACGAGTCTGCCGCCCGCGTGGGCACAGTCGGGTGTGGGGTATGGCGACTGGCAGCTGCACCTGCCCATCAACCGCGCCAAGGCCTTGGCTGATGCTGGCAGCCGTGTGTACGTAGCCGCCGAAGATGCCTTTTTTTACTATGATAAGGAGCTGAATACCACAGCCCTACTCTCGCGCCGCGACGGTCTGCACGACGTGAATGTGCAAACCGTGGCCTACGACTCCTTAACGCGCCAGACGCTGGTGGTCTACGCCAATGGCAACCTCGATGTGTTGCAACCAGATGGTTCCATTCAGAATCTGACCGATATTCTGCGCAAGCAAATTACGGGCGTTAAGGCCATTTACGGCGTTTCCTTCAACAACCGGCTGGCCTACCTATCGTGCAGCTTCGGGCTGCTGGTGCTGGATATGACGCGGTTGGAAGTGCGCGAAACCTACACCAACATTGGCGCCGGTGGGGCGGCCGTGCAGGTATATGCCACTGCCATAGCCAATGGCTACCTGCTGGCCGCTACCTCTGGTGGGATTCTGCGTGGTTCGTTGGCAGCCAATCTGCTCGATTATCGTGCCTGGACGGCGGTTCTACCTGCGCGCGCCGGCGACCCTTACCGCACGCTGGCTACGCAGGCTGGTACGGTATACGCCGGCGTCAATGGCGACCAACTCTACCGCTTCCTGCCAGCCAGCCAAAGCTGGGAGGCTGTGGCGGGTACCAGCGCCGGGGCGTTCTACCAACTCGCGTCTTCGGCGGCTGGCCTGCTGATTACGGATAACCAAAAGGTGAGCGTACTGACTGCTGCCGGGCAGGTACGCGCCTTATCCGCCAGTGCCATTCAGGGGCCAAGGGCAGTGGTGCGGGCGCGGGATGGCGCTTATTTTGTGGCCGATTACCGCAATGGCCTCGTCCGGCTGGCTGCCGATGGGCAACAGGCCGAAAGCTTCGTAACCAATGCTCCGGCCACTGTTCTTAGTTTTAGTGTGTATAGTGATGCCCGTAGCGGCGTCACCGATGTATTTAGCGGGGGCTACCAAGACCGCTACCTGCAAAATGAGCTATACGCAGGTTTCTACGAGTACCAAGATGGCCGCTGGACCAATATCACCTCGGCTAGCTTACCCGACCCCGCACAGTACCCCAACCCCAAAGACCTCACCCGCGGCGTACGCACCACCAACGGCACCCTTTACGTGGGCAGCTACGGGCAGGGCCTCCTGGAGTGGAAAGGCGCGGGCAACTTCCGGTTGTTCAACCCCACCAACGGCAACAGCCCGATTCTGAGCGCCATTGCCAATCCGAATTACGCCCGCATCACAGACGTGGTCCAGGACGGTAATGGCGACGTGTGGGTAGTGAACCGCCACCAGCGCACCAACACTTCGGGCCTGTTTGTCTTCAGCCCTACCAACAACGCCTGGCGCACGCTACCCTACTTCTCCGGCTCCGAAAACCTCGACCGCCTCGCCCTCGACGACAACAACGTGGCCTGGGCCACACAAGCCCGCCAGGGCGGACAGGGCTTGGTGGCCTATGACCCTGCTACCGGCGCCGTGCGCTATTTCACGAGTGCTACTGCTCCCGATAATTCTACGCCGGGTCTGATTAACCTCTACGATGTGGTGAAGGATCGGCGGGGCGCCATATGGGTGGCCAGCGGCAGCAGCCAGGAGGTAGGCGTAGCCGTCTTCGACGACCCCAATCAAGGCTTCGACCCCAGCGCAACTTTTCGGGTGCCGTTGCTGCGCAAAGGTGAGACGGATATTGGCTTTCCGGTCTTGCGCGGCCAAACGGTGCTGTGCATTGCCACGGATGGGGCCAACCGCAAGTGGTTCGGCACGGCCGATAATGGCTTGTGGTTGTTCAACGCCGATGCCGACGAGGCGCTATTGCACTTTACTACCGCCAACAGCCCGCTGCCTTCCAATCACATCAACGACGTGTCGGTGAACGACCGCACCGGCGAGGTATTCGTGGCGACTGATGCGGGTCTGGTAACATACCGCGGCTCGGCCACCGTGACAGAAGGCAAGCCCGACTGCGCGAAGGTGACCCCCAATCCCGTGCGCACCAGCTTCACGGGTGAGGTAGGCATTTCGGGTTTGGTGAACGATGCCATTGTGAAAATAACGGACGTAACTGGTGCCCTTGTCTACCAAACCCGCGCCAACGGCGGCACTGTCACCTGGAACCTACTCGACAGCAACAACCGCCGTGTGCAGTCCGGTGTGTACTTGGTCCTCTCATCTGATGCCGACGGCAAAAACGGCTGTATCAGTAAAATTGCAGTGGTAGAGAATTAGGAAGTAGGACCTTCTTTAGATGCTCACGTGTTCAAATAAGAATATGAAGTAGGAATAAAGTGTACAGCTTTTCGCGTCGCACCACTCAATTCCTATTTTTCTAATTCATACTTCTTAAGTAACAAACCCATGCTCATCAAAACCCGCGGTATCGTTCTAAATTACCTACGCTACCGCGAAACGTCCATCATTGCGCGGGTATACACCGAGCGATTGGGGCTGCAGTCGTATGTAGTGAATGGGGTGCGTAAGGCCAAGCCGCCTGGGCGCATTGCGCTGTTTCAGCCTTTCACGTTGCTGGATTTGGTAGCCTATACCTCACGCCAGGGAGGCCTCACGCGCCTTTCGGAATACCGCTGCGCCGAGCCCTACCGTAGCATTCCGTTCGAGGTGCAAAAGAGCAGCGTGGCCTTAGTACTATCGGAAATTGTGGGGCGGGTAGTGCAGGAGGAGGAGGAAAACGAGCCACTGTTTCATTTCTTACACGATGCCCTGCTGGCTTTTGATGAGCAACAGACTGGCTACGAAAACTTTGCCCTTATTTTTCTGCTGCGCTTAGCTTCCTACCTAGGATTTGGGATAGAGTCGGGGCAGGAGATTACCACGCAGGTAGCGTTTGCCTCGGCAGCACCGGCTACCAGTGGTGGCACCAGCACGCCCACTGCTCTGCGCTTCCAGGAGTTCGACCAGTATTTCGATGAGCTACTGCACGACCCTACAAATGCTTCCGTACCCAACGGCCGGGTGCGCCGTGAGTTGCTCAACTTGCTTATTCGCTACTATCAGCTCCACATCGAGCACCTAGGCGACGTCCGCTCCCTGGCTGTGCTATCGGAAGTGCTGGCGGAGTAAACGGTAAAATAGTGAAATGGTAAGTAGTGAGTAAAAACTACCTGTCCTCCTGAACGCAGTGAAGGACCTTATCACGGTAGAACGAGTCGTTATTACGTCAGTCGTTCTGCCGTGAAAAGGTCCTTCACTGCGTTCAGGAGGACAGGTTTACGTTACCGCACCTTCACCACTGTCAGGTCAAACACCAAGTCAGTGTTGGGCGGGATGAGGTAACGGGTATCGTCGTCGGGGTCGCGGGCTCCTTTGGCACCGTAGGCCAGCGCGGCCGGAATCCAAACGCGGGCACGGGTGCCAGCGGGTAATAATAAAAGCACCTCATCCCAACCCCTGATGACCTCGCCGCGCCCTACCCGCAGGCGCAACGGATGCCCATCTACCGCCGAAGAATCGAACACTTTGCCGTTGGGCAAAAAGCCAGAGTATTCCACTACCAGCTTATTGCCAGGTTGAGGGGTAAGGCCGGCACCGGGAGTTGTAATCAGGTAACGCAAGCCGCTAGCAGTTCGTACTGTATCAGCCAGTGGCGCTTGGGCTGCAACGGCTTGAACGCTAAAAAACAGACTTAGGCACAACCAATAGCCCCACCAACACCGTGCTACCATGCGCTGCTAGTTGATGCGCTTGGTTACAATCATATCAAACTGTAGTACCCGGTCGGGACCAATGTTGGCCGGAGGCGCACTGGTACCATCGTTGAACCCATAGGCTAATCCAGAAGGAATCAGCAAGAGCTTCCGGTCGCCGGGCTTCATGAGCAGCAATGCCTCATCCCAACCTTTAATTACGCTGCCATCACCGGCCACCACCTGAAAGCACTGGCAAGGCGTACGGTTATCGTAAGAGCTGTCGAAAGTAGTGCCCAGCACCCCGTCGTTGATAAACTTGCCGATGTACTGCGTTTCTACCCGTTGGCCTTTTTCAATCGTGGTTGCACCGGCGGGAGCGTCCGTAACTGGCACCAAATACAAACCCGATTCGGTGCGGGTGTAGTTTTTGATGTTGTTGTCCGTGAGATACTTCATAATCGAAGCATCATCCAGCGTCTTCTGCTGCTCGCGGTGCTCTTCGTATTGTTTGAGGTAGCTGGGCGTGGTGTTGCAGCCGGAAAGCACCGTAGCGCTGCCGGCAGAGGCCAGCAGCGCACCACAGAACAACAACCGATGCAGGAAATGTCGTATCATCTGGAAAAACAAAATAAATGAGTGGGGTAGGGGCTTATTTGATATCAATCAGCTCTACCTCGAAGCGCAGCGGCGTATTTGGCGGGATAGTAGAGTAACCAAACACCCCGTAAGCCAGCGCCGACGGCACAAGCAGGGTAGCCTTACTGCCTTTGCGCATCAGCGCAATGCCTTCATCCCAGCCTGCAATTACCCGGCCGATGCCGATCGTGAATTGGAAGGGGGTAGAGCCAGAAGCATCGAATGCCTTGGGCGGCGTGCTGAAGAAGTAGCCTGTATAGCGTACCGATACGGTTTGGCCAGCCTTTGGCATGTCGCCGGTGCCTAGGGCCGTGCTGTCCTGCACAAAATACAAACCCGAAGTGCGCTTGTCGAACTTTTTGATCTTGTTGTCAGCCAGATACTTCTGAATGGTGGCTTCGTCGTCTATCTTGGCTTGGGCAGCCTGGCGTTCCAAATCAGCCAGATAATCGTCGTTGTCATTGTTGTTATTCAAACAAGACGAAACGCTCAGCAGCAACACCAGCAAGCCGAGTACAAAGCGCGAGGCGCGGAAGAAAGAAAATGTAGTCATCATACCAGTAAGAGAAAAATAACCGCCGCCGGGTTGCATCCGGCGGCGGTTATTTACCTATTGTTGCTTCACATCTACCAACTCCACATCGAAGCGCAACGGCGCATCGGCGGGGATGTCGGCACCTGCGCCGCGCTGCCCGTAGGCCAGCGACGAGGGAATCAGCAATACAGCTTTGGTACCCTTGGGCAGCAGGGCAATGCCCTTGTCCCAGCCCGGAATTACCTGGCCTACTCCCAACGGAAACTCAATCGGTTTGCCACCGTTGCCCTTAGCAGAAGAGTCAAACTCTTTGCCGTTGAGCAACGTGCCGCGGTACTGCACCGATACGGTCTGACCTGTGCTGGGCTTGGCACCGCTGCCGCGCTGCGTAATAACATAGTACACGCCCGAAGTGTCGCGCTCGGCCGTGAGGTTGTTCTTCTTGATGTATTCCTGAAGAATTACATCATCCTTTTTCAACTGCTCTTTGGCGTGCGCCTGCATTTTCACTTGCGCATCCATCATCTGCTTCTGCTGGTCGGCCATGGCCTCGTCGCGAGTCTGCACCTTCTCGGCCTTCACCAGCATCGTAATGGTGTTGCCCTGCTTCTTGATGAAAGGCGGGGCCGGACGGCCCGAGTTCTTCATCGCCAGCGTGTCGGCGTTGAACTTGAATACGGCCGAGTCGCCGGGCTGTAGCATAGCAAAGGCTTCGGCCTCAGCACCTTTCTGCTGCACCGAGTCCAGCGGGAACGGTGCGGGGATGCCCATGCGCTGCACGCGCGAGCTCATCAGCACCGAGTCTTTGGCAGTACGGTACTCAATGTGTAAGCCCATGATCTTGCCAATGCGCTCTTTGTAGGTAGGGTCGCCGGTAACGGCTACTTCGCGGGGCTCGTACTTGTTGCCTACCTTCTTGAAGATTTTGTATTCGATACCAGACTTGGTCTTCTGAAAATCGCCACCGCCCTTGTTGCAGGAGGCGAGGCCCAGAAAGCCGGCCGCCAGGGCCAGACTCAAAGAAATGCGTTGAGAAAGCATTGAGTAAGGTAGAGTTAGAAAAGAGAATTTCGGGCAAGTTACGCCGAACGGGGCGCAACTACTAAAGGAGCCGTCACTAGTTGAGCCTGATACTGCGGCAATAAGTCGATGAAGCGCTGCACGGTGTTATCGAGCGAGTCGTAGCTGACGCCACCGGCAGCATTATGGTGGCCGCCACCCCCAAAATGCTGGCGTGAGAAGTTGCTGACCGAAAAATCGCCCACTGAGCGGAAGGAAATCTTCACAGCTGAGCCCCGATCAATGAGAATGGCAGCGAATACTACCCCTTCGATGCTCAAGGCAAAGTTGACGAGGCCTTCTGTGTCGCCGGTTTTAGACTGGTACTGGCGTAGCTCGTCCTGCGTGATGGCAATGTAGGCCGTGTTGTACTCGCGCAGCACCGTGAGCTTGTCCTTTAGCACAAAGCCCAGGAAGCGCAGGCGCATTTCGGAGTGCGAGTCGTAGATGCGGCGGTGTACGGCCGAAAGGTCGATGCCAGCGTCGAGCAACTCGGCAATAATCAGGTGCACATTGCGCGAAGTGCTGGGGTGGCGGAACGAGCCCGTATCGGTCATGATACCCGCATACAGGCACTCGCCAATACCCACGTCAATCAAATCTTGGTCGCCTAGGTCGCGGATTACCTCAAACACCAGCTCCGAAGCTGCTGCCGCGCTGGAATTAGAAAAATCCAGATCGGCGAAGTTCTCGGGCTCCTGGTGATGGTCGATGAGCACCTTGGTGCCGGGCGCGTGCCGGATGTACTCGCCCATCTCCGCAATGCGGTTAAGACAGGAGAAATCCAGACAGAAAATCACCTCCGCTTTGTTGATAAGGTCGCGCACCTGGGCGTCGTTCTGGTCCCGCTCGTAGATGATGACATCCTCGTTGCCGGGCATCCAAGCCAGGAAATCGGGGTAGTCGGAAGGCGTAACCACCGTGACGTGGTGGCCTTTCTTGCGAAGATACCCCATCATGGCCAGCGACGAGCCTAGGGCGTCGGCGTCGGGTTTATGATGGGTCGTAATGAAAATCTGCCGGGGTTGCGCGAGCAGCTCTTGCAGGGCGGTAATTGTGGACATTGCCTACTACTAGATGGCTGAAAGTCGGTATTTTACGACGTAAACAAGGCGGCAAAAGTCGGAAAAATTCCGGAATTGCAACGAAACGGCCCGCCCGACTCTCAAAATAGGAGCGCCTGAGCGTGTCGGATACGGTCAAACGCCGCCGCTACGTAAAAGGTGCCCCGCAGGATTTATTCGGTGCAGCTCCGCAACTCTCGCTAGATACTTCTACTTTTGCGCCCACAAACCGCCGTGGCGGTTTTCTACTTTCCTACCCTTACCCTTTGACCCTGAATCGTATGGCAACCAACCGCACGTTCACCATGATTAAGCCCGATGCCGTGCAGGACAACCACATTGGTGGCATCCTGCAAATGATTGAAGCCGGTGGCTTCCGCATTGTGGCCCTGAAGAAAGTACAGCTGACGCCCGAGCGCGCCGGCAAATTCTACGAAGTACATAAGGAGCGTCCCTTCTACCAGGATCTGGTGAAGTATATGTCGTCGGGCCCCATTGTGGCGGCTATCCTGGAAAAAGACAACGCTGTGGCTGATTTCCGCACGCTGATTGGTGCTACCAACCCCGCCAACGCTGAGGAAGGCACCATCCGGAAAAAGTACGCTAAGAGCATCGAAGCCAACGCCGTACACGGTTCGGACTCCGACGAAAACGCTCAGATCGAAGGCGACTTCTATTTCCCTGCCGACGAGCAATTCTAAGCTCACTCGCGCAGCAACACTAAAAACCCGCATTACAGGTTGTAATGCGGGTTTTTTTGATGGACTACTTTTAGGCTAAAAATAAACTTATTTTATACTGTCGAGCAGTTATCTGTTGCTCCCGAAGCCAATGCGACCAGTTACTTTTGGCTCGCTGACAAACGTCTCATCTTCCCGGTTGTAGATATCAGCCAGCGTCATAGGCTCCGTTACGGGCGTAGTTTGACCGAGTGAGGTAGCCAGCGCCTGAGCCTTGGGTTGCGCCAGCGCCTCGAAGGCGTAGGAGGCAATAAGCCTACCCTTGCGCAGCAGTGCCTTATCAATGCAGGCTAGGTCGGCGTTGAAAGTGCAAATGATCTGGATATGAAAGCCATCCGATAGTAACCCATCGCTAAGATTAAGCAAATTGCTCACAGCGTTACTGCCAGTGGCGTCGCGTTTGGTTAGTAGTTCCTCAGCATCCTCGATGAGCAGAATGGAATTGGTGTTATCGTGTAATAGATTGATAAACTCTGGATCGGCAATGCGCAATGCCAGATTGGGCGGGATGAATAGCTTGGGCTTATCAGTGAGGCTGCATAAGTGCCGGATGTAGCTGGTTTTGCCAGTGCCAGGTGGGCCATGCAGAATAACGAGTCCTTTATCGTCAGGCTTCTGCAAACGCTTCACAATGGCCTCGTGTGCGGGCAGCAAGTCGTCGTTATAGTTGGCGGTAAGATCGAGCTCAGGAATTTTAAGGGGTAGGGGCGAGAAGTCTAAAGCTTTACCACTCAGCCTGAATACCTGAATGCGTTTTCGTTCTGCTTTTTCATCTGCTAAGTGAGCAGTGAGGAGCGAACGTACTTTGTTCAGCAGAATATCATCAGTACTAGCTGAATAAAAAAGCTGTGCTCCTTGGTCACCATAAGGACCGTGCCGCTCAAAATAGAGCAGTAGATGCGTTCCTAAAGACAACCCATAATAAATCCAGGTAGGGGAACTATTAATGCTCTCTACGTCCATTGAGATAACCACTGTTTCGCATACAGCAGATTGGTCTTCTGTTGAGGTAAGGGCATCAAGTATAGCCTGTCGGTCTTCCGTTTTAGCTAGCTGATATACCTCACGGTGAGGTAGCTCGTAATAGCGCGCGTAAAACCAGGCAGTAGGTATAAAATCGCCGTAATTATCGAAGCTGGAGGAAAGGTCACGGTTAACCGTCAAGGACGGAGTAGAGGCCATAAATGAGCAAGAGATAAAAGAAGAACGATGTTATGCTGCTACTGCCGGCTCAGAATATTCATTTCCAACTGCCTGCGGGTCGTGTTTATGCTTGAAAAGCAGCACAAACAGCACGGCAATAACCAGCGCATAGAGCGCAAATGTTATCCAGATGCTGTGCCAGTCTTTAGTGCCATCGGCTGCGGTAAAGTACTTCTGAATCACGATGCCACTGATGGAACTGCCCAGCACGGCCCCAAAGCCGTTGGTCATCATCATAAACAAACCTTGCGCACTAGCTCGGATACTTGGAGCCGTTTGCGTTTCCACGAACAAGGAGCCGGAGATGTTGAAGAAGTCAAAGGCCATGCCGTAGACAATACACGACAGGATGATCATCCAAAGGCCTGAGCCGGGGTTGCCGTAGGCAAACAGCCCGAAGCGCAGTACCCAGGCAATCATGCTGAAGAACATCACCTGCTTGATGCCAAAACGCCGCAAAAAGAAGGGAATAGCCAGGATAAACAGCGTTTCCGAAATCTGCGAAATCGACATGATGATAGCCGGGTAGCGTACCGTGAGCGTGTTCTGATAGGCCGGTACTTGGTCGAAATCATGCAGGAAGGTGTCGCCGTAGGCGTTGGTGAGCTGTAAGGCCGCACCCAGCAGCAAGGCAAACAGGAAGAAGGTTGCCATCTTGGTGTCGCGCAGCAGGGCAAACGACTTCAAGCCCAGTATTTCTACCAAAGAGCGACTGGGCGCATCCTGGGCTGTGGGTGGGCACTTAGGTAGGGTGAAAGCGTACAACCCCAGCAGCAGCGCTGCGCCGGCCGCCACGTAGAACTGGTTAGCCGATTTCTCGAAGCCCAGCAAGCTCACCGTCCACATGGCCACGATGAAACCGATAGTGCCCCACACCCGAATAGGAGGGTAGTCTTTCACCACATCCAGCCCCTCGCGCTTCAGCACCGAGTACGACACGGCAATGGACAGCGACAGGGTAGGCATGTAGAAAATCATGTTCAGCAGAATCACCCAGAAGAACATGCCGGGGTCTGTAACCCACGGAATAGTGAAGAGTACGGCCCCGCCCAGCAGGTGCAACACGCCGTACAGCTTCTCCGCATTAATGTACTTATCCGCCACAATGCCCATCAGCGAGGGCATAAAAATGGAGGCAATGCCCATAGTAGAGAAGATAGCGCCGAACTGCGCCCCCGACCATTGTTTGGTTTGAAACCAATAGGCTCCGATGGTTATCAGCCACGAGCCCCAGATAAAGAACTGTAAAAAGCTCAGGATGATAAGACGCAGCTTAGTACTCATGCAGGTCTATTTTAAAGCGCAGCGAATGAAATTAACCCATAAAGATACTTAGGAGTGAGGAAATGATGGAGTGGGGAAAGGGTGAGTTTGTGAAATGGTTAGTTTGTGAAGTTGTGAATAGCAAAAGCGTCTGTCATCCTGAGCTTGCGAAGGACCTTCTCACGTGTGAACGATTTTCGCAACAACGACCTGTTCTCGCGTGAGAAGGTCCTTCGCAAGCTCAGGATGACAGGCCTTTTTTAACTTACCACCTTACTACACCCACTCCACCCCTTTGCGCAGCCACGCTAGGGTAGCCGCCTCTGGCGAGTCGGGCGCGGGGCGTTGGTTGTAATGCCACTCGCACTCTGGGGGTAGGCTCATAAGGATGCTCTCGGTACGGCCGCCGGTTTCGAGGCCGAACTTGGTGCCCCGGTCGATGGCCAGGTTGAACTCGGCGTAGCGGCCGCGGCGGATAAGCTGCCATTGCTTTTCGGGGGCGTTGTAGGGTAGGGTGCGATTCTGGCGCATCAACTCGGTATAGATGGGGCCGAAAGCGTCGCCCACGTCCTGCACGAAGGCAAACAGGTCCTCGAACGAGCCGTCTTTCCCTACCGTGAGGCGGTCGAAGAAAATACCGCCCACGCCGCGCGTTTCTTGGCGGTGGGGTAGGTAGAAGTAGTCGTCGGCCCACTGCTTGAAGCGGGGGTAGTAGGTTGGGTCGTGACGCTGGCACACAGCCTGGAGCTGCTGGTGAAACCAGCGTGCCTGCTCCTCCACTACATAGATAGGCGTCAGATCGATGCCCCCGCCAAACCAGGCTTCGCCGTTGCCAGCCTCGAAATAGCGCACGTTCATGTGGGCAATGGGCACCATGGGGCTACGCGGGTGCAGCACTACCGATACACCCGTGGCAAAATACTCGGGGTTGGGCATGAGCAAATTGCGGGCGGCTGGTTCGCTCATCTCGCCCCATACCGCCGAGAAGTTCACCCCGCCTTTCTCCAGCACTGCCCCGTGCTGGATGACGTTCGACAGGCCACCGCCACCACCCTCGTGCTCCCAGGCATCGGTTTGGAAGGTAGTGCCACCATCGGTGGTTTCCAGTTGACGACACAGTCGCTGCTGAAAGCCCCGCATCCATATTTCGGCGGCAGCGCGAGTGAAAGAGTCAGTGGCGGTGAGGACAGTAGGCATAACGAAAGGAGCGTTATGAGTGAGGTGAAGAATGACTTTGTTGAAGAAGATGGTAACCAGCCAGTTGCTCCTGAAAGGGGCTTAAAGCCCTGTAAGAGGTAGGAACAAGCAGTGGGCTAGTGAACAGCCAGAGCTTGTTGGACGGCTTCGCGCTCAGCCTGCCGGGCGCACCGCTCACAGCACACTGTGGTAGGCTGGGGCTGGCGCAGTACCAATACCGGAATCTGCGTGTGGTAGGCGCGAGTAGTGGTATAGCAGGCATCAAACAGGCGGCGAAGCAAGGCGCTGCTGGTAGGTGCCACAACGAGCAGCTGGGCCTGGGTGCGGGCGCAAAACTCGCTGGTGCCTTCCAGCTGGTCGTCGTCTTCGAGCAGGTGCGTGGTAATGTCGGGCCAGGTGAGCTGGGGGCGGGCTTTTTCCAGGGCGCGCTTCAGGCGCATCCGGTCGGGGCGGTGCAGAGGCGAGTAGAACTGCACCAGCTGCAACGGCGCCGGAAATGCCTTCGCCAGCGCCGACAAGCGGGGTAGGAGGTTGGTACCCAGCTTGTCGAAATCAGCTGAGAAAACGGCGCTGCTCGGCAAAGGTCGGCGGCCGGGCGGCACCACCAGCACGGGGCACGTCACGAGGTCGATGATAGCAGCGGCGTGGTTGCCGGCCACATCGGGGCGGCCGCAGTCGATGTGCTCCAAGCTCATCACCAGCAAATCGGCTGCGCAACGGGTTACTTCGGCCTGGGCGTGGTCGTGCAGGCAGCCCGCCAACACCCGATAGTGGTAGCGGATGCGGCGCCCATCCTGGCGCGTGAGCTGCTGGTAGCGCAGCCGCTCGGCCAGCGTGCGCAGCCGTTGCTCCAGCACCTGTATCTCCTCGGTGGTGGGGGTAGGGCCGTGGTGGCAGTAGAGCAGCACGATTTCGGCCGGCCAGCGCACGGCCAGCTTATTGGCATACAACAATGCGTGCTCCGAGGCCGCTGTGAGGTCAAGAGGGACGAGGATGGTTTTCATGGGCTCTTTATTTAGCTGTGCGCTATTGGCTGATAGCGTTGAAGGTTGTAGTCTGGTGATTGAAAAGCTATCAGCCAATAGCGCACAGCTATAGCTAATCAATGACAGTAGTGTGTTGTACTAGGCTGAGCAGCATGCGCGGTAGGAGCGGCGTGCACCAGCTGCGGACTGAGGTAGGGAACCCCTAGCCCCAGCCCACGCAGGATGAACAGCACGGCCAGCACCGTGGCCACATAGGGCACGGCCTGTCGCATGCGGATGCGCCAACCCAGCGGCACTAGTCGCCCCGTGAGCGACAGGCCCAGCATCAGGGGCAGCGTGCCCAACCCAAATAGCAGCATGTAAGCGGCCGCGCCGCCTACCCCCGGCGCGCTCAGCGTGCCAGCCAGCGCCAGATACACCAGGCCGCAGGGCAGCAAGCCGTTCAGCATACCCGTAACGTACAGCGCCGACAACTCCTGCCGGCGGAAGAAGCGGGCCAGCGTTTGTTTCAGGTAAGCCAGGGGGCGGTCGAGGTAGAGAGCGGCGGCAAGGCGACTAGTGTGGCGCTCGGGCACCGCTACCAGCAGCAGAATTAGCAGGCCCGATGCAATGGAAAGGCCCTGTTGCCACCCCGCCAGCCGTAGCGACTGCCCCACCGCGCCCACCGCCACGCCCAGCAGCGTGTAGGTGGTAACGCGGCCGAGATGATAGAGCAGCCGCCCACCCACGTAGCGCCAGTGAGCCTCGGCCGCATCCAGCTGGCCGGGTAGGGCCAGCGCAATGGCGCCGCACATGCCCACGCAGTGGAAACTACCCAAAAGACCAAAGATGAAACCTGCCCAGAGCATCGGCGAAAAGCGCGTGTTCGAATTGGGAAGCAAGTAGGCCATAAACCGCCGCCGTCGGCATGATAAAAATCAGGTGGCGGGGTGACTTTTGCTTGGATGAGGCTCGCCTGCAAAACGAACCAATTCTGCCCTTCGTGGTATAGATACCGCATCCCACTCTACATCACTTAATTCCTACCTATGAACGCACAACCTCAACTCGGCTGGATTGGCCTCGGTAATATGGGCAACCCTATGTCGGGCCGACTGCTGGAGGACGGCTACCCGGTGGCCGTATATAACCGCAACAAAGACAAAGAAGAAGCCCTGCGCGCCGCCGGGGCCACCACGGCCGATTCGCCGGCTGCTTTGGTGCAGCAGGCCGACGTGGTGTTCATGATGGTGTCGGACGACCAGGCTGTGCGCGACCTGTTCACCGGCCCCGACGGACTGCTACAAGCCCAAACGAATGGTAAGCTACTCATCAACATGAGTACCGTGTCGCCCGGCATCAGCGAAGAAATGGCGAACCTCAGCCAACAAAAAGGCCACACCTACCTCGATGCGCCGGTTTCTGGCAGTGTGAAACAGGCGGAAACCGGCCAACTAGTGATTATGGTAGGCGGCGACGAGCCGGCGTTTCAACAAGCGCAGCCGCTGTTTGAGCACCTGGGCAAGCTGGCACTTCACCTCGGCCCTACCGGCAGCGGCAACCGCGCCAAGCTTGCTATCAATACGCTGTTGGGCTTCTACACGCAGGGACTGGCCGAAACCTTCCTGTTTGCCCAGCAGCACGGCCTGAAACTCGAGGATATGCAGACCATTATTGCCAATGGCGCTATGGGCAATGTTTTCTCCAAGATCAAAGGCGAAGCGATACTGGCCGAAAACTACCAGGCCGCCTTTGCCCTGAAGCACCTGGCCAAAGACCTGCGCCTGGCGAAAGCCGAAGGACTAAACACGCCTCTGGGCGAAGTAGTCCACGACACCTTCCAGCGGGCCGAGCCCGCCCTGGGCGAAGAAGACGTGATTGCCATCATGAAGCACCTGCAACGCGACTAGAGAGGCTAGGGTATCGGCTGCCAATCGGCTCAGGAGGTCTGCGTACTCTGCGCCATAAAAAACGGCCGAGACGCGTAGCCCAGCCAGCAGAAGCTACCGCAACGTGTAGTAAGCGAATACAAAAAGCCGCCCCACTGTAGCCTTCTTAATTAGAAGGCTACAGTGGGGCGATAGTATTAATGGCTGTATTAAGCCCTAAATCGTCAAATCCTTCTCCACAAAATACGCCTGTCCATCCGCGGTGAAATCTATGCGGACGCGCCAGAAGCCGCTGGCCATTTTCTGGGTGCTGATGCGTTGGGCCAGGTCTGAGCCAGGTTGCAGGGGTAGGGTGAAATCCAGTTGCAGATCAGAAGGGCGGAAGAAGTGCAGTTGTCCTTCGAGGCGCTTGCCAATAAACGAGGGCGGCAGCTGCAACTGGAGCTGCGAAACCGCCGCATCGTGCGTTACGGTAACAGCCACGGGCAGTGCCGCCACGTGGGCCACCGATTCCATGCGTTTCTGGTAGGCCAGCTCCTGCTGGTAGTAGTTGGGGCTCACTAAGTCCACGGTGGTGCGCATCGTCTGGCTCACCATGTAGCCGATGTAGCTGCCGAACAGCAGAAAAGCCGTGATGATGGCGTAGGGCCAGAGCGTGCGGGTGGGAGTTGTTGTCATGGGGTGGTTGGGTTAATGGTTCCGGTCCGACGGCGCAGCCGTCCGACCGGTTGCCGTGCGCTGACGATTGCGCCGCGTGGTTTGGCATCTGCAACGTCCGCACGAAGCTTGTCCTACAGCATCAGGCGGCACCCGGTCGGACGGCGCAGCCGTCCGACCGGGTAGGCGGCTTTACTGAGGCGGGGCCAGGAATTTGGTGTTCTCTTCCGTAATCAGCTTGCCGCCGCTGAACACCCCAATGCGAATCTTGGAGCTGGTGGTGTGCAGTTCGCTGGCGGGTAGCTCAGCGAAAAACACGCCCTCCGTAATGCCTTGGGCCGGCAGCTTCAGGCCATCGGTGCCCACGAGTGAGATGTTGCCGTTAGCTGGCTCCAGAATCCGTAGCTCGATAGGGTAGGGCTGGTTGGTTTTGTTGATGACCGAGATGTTGTAGAGGTTGGTGATGGTGCCGTGGTCGGTTTTCTGGAACAGCTGGCCCGGCGTGCGCAGTACCGTGGCTGCCACATTGGCCCGCGACACCAGCAGGCCCGTCATCACCACCAGCAGCACCGTGAGCACCGCCGACAGCGCTTTGATGCGGCCCGTGACCCGGAATTTAGTGCCGGTGGCGATGTTGTTTTCCGAAGCGTGCCGAATCAGATTCGGCGGCAGGTTCACCATCGCCATGATGTTGTTGCAGGCGTCGATGCAGGCCGTGCAGTTGGTGCATTCGAGCTGCTGGGCGCCGTTGCGAATGTCGATGCCCGTGGGGCACACCTGCACGCACTGGTGGCAGTCGATGCAGTCGCCAGCGGTCCGCACTTTGTTTTTGCGCATCTTCTCGCGGGGCTCGCCGCGCTGGTAATCGTAGGCGACCACTAGGCTGTCTTTATCGAGCATCACGCCCTGCAAGCGGCCGTAGGGGCAGGCAATGGTGCACACCTGCTCCCGGAACCGGGCAAATACCGCGTAGAACACCCCCGTAAACAGTACCATGGAGGTAAGGCCACCCAAGTGTTCAGCAGGTGTATCGGTGATGATCTTCACCAACTCTTCGCTGCCAATGATATAGGCCAGGAACGTGTTGGCAATCAGGAAGGAAATCAGAAGGTAAACCGCATGCTTGCCGGTTTTGCGCCACGTTTTGTTCCAGTTCCACTCGGCTTTGTCGAGCGCCTTTTGCTGGGGCGCATCGCCCTCAAAGAAGTATTCGATGCGGCGGAACACCATTTCCATGAAGATGGTCTGCGGACAAACCCAGCCGCAAAACACCCGCCCATATACTACCGTGAACAGAATCACGAACACCACAAACGTCATCATCGCCAGCAGCAGAATAAAAAAATCCTGTGGCCAGAAGATCTGCCCGAAGATGATAAACTTCCGCGCCGGCAGGTTCAGCAGGAGTACCGGCAAGCCGTTGATACGCAGCCAGGGACCGGCGAAGAGTAGGGCCAGCAGCCCGTAGCTGATCCAGGTGCGGGCACGGTAGAGGGCGCCCTTCGGCTGCTTCGGGTAAAGCCAGACGCGCTTGCCCTCAGCATCCACCGTAGCAATGGAGTCGCGGAAGCTTTCGGTTGAGGTGGGAGTTTTCATGGGATTCAGGTTGCAGACGCGCACCTCACCCCCCGGCCCCCTCTCCTCGGGGAGAGGGGGAGCCGAGAGCACCACTCGAGGAGCAATAACGAGTGAATAAGATGGCTCACAGCACGTTGTTGTCTGGCTCCCCCTCTCCCCGAGGAGAGGGGGCTGGGGGGTGAGGTTCGCCGCCCGTTACCTATTCGGTGCCAGCTTCTTAGCCGTGGGGTCGATTTCGCCCTGGGGCTCTTTGGCGTTGGGTGGGTTGGTGCCTTGCAGCGACACCACGTAGGAGGACACTTGCAGCAGTTGCTTGGCCGAGAGTTTGCCCTTCCAGGCTATCATGCCTTTGCCCTGCACCCCAAACTTGACGGTGCGGTACACGTGGTTGATTTCGCCGCCGTGCAGCCAGTAGTCATCCGTCAGGTTGGGGCCTACTTTGCCTTCGCCGCTGGCCCCGTGACAGGCGGCGCAGTTTTGAGTGAAGATGGTCTTGCCCTCGCCCAGGTCGGCGGGCGCGAGTAGGGCCTGGTAGGTCGTGAGCTGGTTGGGGTCATCGGAGCCGGCCGATACGAGTAGGGCCGCCTGTTGCATCTCCGTTTCGTACTCAGCGTGGCTTAGCTGGCCGGCTTCGGCTACGTGGAAGTAGGTGAAGTAGGCCACGGCGAAAATGATGCTAACCACGAAGCCGTATTTCCACCACGGCGGCAGGTCGTTGTCGAACTCGTGGATGCCGTCGTAGTCGTGATTGGCAATGACTTCGTCGCGCACGGTGCCGGTTACTAGTACCGGGTCGCCCACAAGCAGGCCCAGTACCTTGCCGCTCCAGCTGTGGCGCACGGTAGGCATATCGTATACCCGGCGCAGTTGGGGCCGCAGCTTCACGACCAAGGCCGTGACTAGCAGCAAGCCTAGCAGCACGACCAGTGCCAAGGTGCTCACCAGAAACCAGAACAGCAGCATCTTGCTATCAGAAGCGCCGGAGGTAGGTGCCGTAGCTGGCGCCTCCGCCGTTTGGGCCAACACCGGGTAGCTGCCTAGCAGGGCGAGTACACCGGCGCTGGCGCCGTACAGAGTTCTTCGCGGTAGGCTCATGCGGCAACTTTCTGCTCAACGGGAAGGGTGGGGGTAGGCGCTACCGACGTCACTGTAGTAGCGACCGGAGTAGCCTCAGAAATTGTTGAAGTGGCTTCTTCCGGCGTATCCTTCTCCTGCACCGAGTAAGCAACAGCCGAGGCCAGCGAGCTAGCAGTCATCATTCCAAAAAGGAGCACCACGGCTGCCAGGCCCCAGGCCAGCCAGCTCAGGACGTCGGTGGGTTGAGGTCCGGCCGTAGTAGGTGTAGCAGATTGGGCAGCAGCGGCATAGCCAGTGAGAAGGCCTGTCAAAGTCAGGAGGAGAGTGCGCTTGGTTAGCATGGCAGGTTGGAATTAAAAGTGGTTGAAGAGGTTTCATCCTCGCCGCCGAACAGCGGCAGGTTTTTCATTGAATGCACGTGCTGGCGGTTCACGACGAACACGTAGGCCAGCAGCCCCAGAAAGAAGAGGAAGAAGATGACGAAGGAGATAATCGGGTAGATTTCCACGCCCGCAATGGCGCGCAAAACGTTCTTATCCATGACAATAGGGGTAGGGAAGCTGAAGGCTAATGGGATATCTCAGCCGCGTTGGACTGCGCCGAAGCGGCGGCCTGCTGCGGGTTCACCTTGATGTCGGTGCCCAGGCGCTGGAGGTAGGCAATCAGGGCCACGATTTCCTTGTCTGACTTCACCTCGATTTCCTCCTTCTTCAGCTCGCGGGCAATGCCATCGGCTTGCTTGCGGGCATCGGCCACGGCCACATCCTCGAAGCCCGCAGGGTAGGGCGTATCGAACTTGCGCAGCACCCGGATTTTGTCGGCGGTGTGCGAGTAGTCGATATCATCTTCGAGCAGCCAGGGGTAGGGCGGCATAATGGAGCCGGGCGACATGCTGGTGGGGTCCATCATGTGGTTGTAGTGCCAGGAGTGTGGGTACTTCTGGCCCACGCGGTGCAGGTCGGGGCCGGTGCGCTTGCTACCCCACAGGAAGGGGCGGTCGTACACAAACTCGCCGGCTTTGCTGTACTCGCCGTAGCGCTCGGTTTCGGAGCGGAACGGCCTCACCATCTGGGTGTGACAGTTGGAGCAGCCTTCGCGGATGTAGATGTCGCGGCCTTCGAGTTCGAGCGCCGTGTAGGGCTTCACCGAAGCAATGGTAGGCACGTTCGATTTCACCAGGAACGTCGGAATCATCTCAATTGCGCCGCCGATGGCAATGGCCACCGTGGCCCAGATGGCCATTTGGGTGGGCCGGCGCTCAATCCAACGGTGCCAGTAGCCGTCGGTGTGCTGGTCGGCTGCGTTGTTGGTGAGGTAGAGCGGGGTAAGGGGCGCGGCCTGGGCCTTCTCGTTGGACAACAGTTGGCCCGATTTAGCCGTTTTTACTAGGTTGAACACCATCAACAACACGCCGCTGAGGTAAAGCACCCCGCCAATACCGCGCAGGTAGTACATGGGCACAATCTGGAGCACCGTTTCCAGAAAGTTGGGGTATTGCAGCAGCCCTTCATTGTTGAACTGCTTCCACATCAGGCCCTGCGTGAAGCCGGCCCAGTACATGGGTAGGGCGTAGAACAGGATGCCCAGCGTGCCCAGCCAGAAGTGCGTGTTGGCGAGTTTCTTGGAATACAGCTCGGTTTTGTAGAGGCGCGGCCACAACCAGTAGAGCACCGCGAAGGTCAGGAAGCCGTTCCAGCCCAGCGCACCTACGTGCACGTGCGCCACAATCCAGTCGGTGAAGTGGGCAATGGCATTCACGTTTTTCAGCGACAGCATCGGCCCTTCAAACGTGGCCATACCGTAGGCCGTGATGGCTACCACCATGAACTTCAGCACCGGCTCCTCGCGTACCTTGTCCCAGGTGCCGCGCAGGGTCAGCAGGCCGTTGATCATGCCGCCCCAGCTTGGCGCAATCAGCATGATGCTGAAGACCACGCCCAGCGACTGTGCCCAGTCGGGTAGGGCGGTGTAGAGCAAGTGGTGCGGTCCGGCCCAGATATAGATGAAGATCAGCGACCAGAAGTGAATGATACTCAGGCGGTAGCTATACACCGGCCGATTGGCTGCCTTGGGTAGGAAGTAGTACATCAGGCCCAGGTAGGGCGTGGTCAGGAAGAAAGCCACCGCGTTGTGGCCGTACCACCATTGTACCAGAGCATCTTGCACCCCGGCGTAGGCCGAGTAGCTTTTCATGAAGCTCACGGGCACCTCCATCGAGTTGACGATGTGCAGCACCGCTACCGTGAGCAGCGTGGCAATGTAGAACCAGATGGCCACGTACAGGTGCCGCTCGCGCCGCCGGGCAATGGTGCCGAACATGTTCCAGCCAAACACCACCCATATCACCGTAATCAGGATGTCGATGGGCCACTCCAGCTCGGCGTATTCCTTGCTGGTGGTAAGGCCCAGGGGTAGGGAAACGAGGGCCGATAGAATTACGAGCTGCCAGCCCCAGAAGTGGATTTTGCTGAGCACGTCGGAATACATCCGGGTCTTGCACAGGCGCTGCAACGAGTAGTACACGCCCATGAAAATGCCGTTGCCGACGAAGGCGAAAATCACGGCGTTGGTGTGCAGCGGCCGCACCCGCCCGAAGGTGGTGTAGGGCGTGCCCATGTTCACCTCGGGTCGGGCCAGTTGGAAGGCGATAATTACCCCAATCAGCATGCCGGCCACGCCCCAAAACACGGTGGCCATGCCAAAATCACGGACAATCTTGTTGTCGTAAAAAAAGGTGTCGACCGTCTTCACGAAACCCGGCACCACTTGGGGCGGCGCGGCCGGGGCTGTCGTAAGCGGTTTCTGTTCGACTTCCATAACGTGGAGTAGTGAGTGATTTACTACTCCAAAGGTCCTGTATGGCTGACCCAGAAGGGATGACGAATGTCAGGTGCGGGGGTGATTGATGTTAGGTAGGCCATTACCGGTGCTGCAGCAACGGTAACAAAAAAGACACAGCCCCATCAGCTACAAGTAGCTGCTATCTTCTTAGCTTGAGGCCCTATTATCATTCTTTACTTATCACTATGAAGCAGCTTCTAAGTGCTGCGGGCTTTGTGGCAAGCCTTGCAATTAGTAATGCACACGCGCAAACAACCCCACAACCCCCGCCAGTGCAAAATCGGATTCAGATCAACGAGCAGTCGGTGGTGAAGAACGCCAGCGGCTCGTTGTTACCCTATGTGGTGTGGCGCCAGATGGTAGGCACGGGCGACTACACACTCAAAACAGCCCCCGATTTCTCGCCTACCAGCCCGGTGTTTGTGGTAGTGCAGCGCACGCCTGCCGAGCGCGAGCAATATCTGTCGCAACTGCCGGCCCCACAGGAAAGCCCTTTCTTCATGACTGGCCACACCATCGCGCCCTTCAAACTGCGCGATGTGAACGGGCATAAGTTTGATAGCAAAGAGCTAAAGGGAAAAATTGTGGTGTTGAACTTCTGGTTTATCCGTTGCGGCCCCTGTCGGATGGAGATTCCCGAACTCAATACACTAGTAAAACAATATGCTGGCCGAGAAGATGTTGTGTTCTTGGCCGTTGCGCTAGACGAGCGTGCTGATATCCAAGACTTCGTGCAGCAGTACCCTTACGACTATGCCTTAATTCCAGCTGGGCGCTACGTAGCACAGGGATACGGTATCAAATCTTACCCTACAAATCTGGTATTGGATCGGGAAGGAAAAGTAGTGTTTCACGCACAGTACCATCCTAATATGGCGTACTTCCTCCAAAAGGCCATTGATACTGTGCCGTAAGAAAAAAGCAACGGTACTTGATGGTTGTTGCCCTACCCCTGACGGGACTTCAAGCCCCTGCCAGGGGTAGGGGTTACTCCGCCTCTTCCTCAAACAACACCCGCACCGAGGGCGTGTAGTCGTCGTCGTACTGTCCCGAGCGCACGGCCCACAGGAAGGCACCCAGGAACGTGAGCGCCACCGTAAGGCTGACGCCAATCAGAATGAAAATGATGTTCATAATGTGCGTTTGTAGGCTGCGTAGCGCACTAGCAGCGTCGAAAAGATCATCACGCTCAAGGAGCTGATGGGCATCAGAATGGCCGAGACGATGGGCGTAAACTTGCCCTGCACCGCCAGCCCCAGCCCGATGCCGTTGTAGCAGAACGATAGCACGAACGTGGCCAGCACGATTTGCAGGCAGTCCTGCGAAAAGCGCAGAAACGTGGCGAAACGGCCGAAGCTGCTGGCGTCCAGAATGGCGTCGCAGGCGGGGGAGAAATTGGTGAGGGTATCGGTGAGGGCAATGCCGGCGTCGGCTTGTTGCAGGGCGCCGGCGTCGTTCAATCCGTCGCCTACCATGAGCACGCGCCTACCTTGCTGACGCAGGGCGGCCACGTAGTCGAGCTTGTCTTGGGGCGACTGGTGGAAGCGCAACTCCGCCTTCGGCCCGAACAGTTCGCGCAGCCGGTCGCGCTCGGTGCTATTATCGCCGGACAGCACCGCCAAGTGGTAACGCTGGCTGAGGTCGGCGAGGATGGGTTGGAGGTCGTCGCGGTACACGTTGCGGAACACGTAGCAGCCCAGCGGTTCCCCATTCAGGGCCACGTACACGCGGGATTGAAGCTGGTCAACTTCTTCGGCCGCCTCCGGTGCACGGCGCTGGTCGCCGGCGAAAGCCGCCGAGCCTATCTTCACTTGCACGCCGTTTACTACCCCGCTCACCCCCTGGCCGGGGAGTTCGGTGAAGTTGTGAACGGCATAGCTTGCCGGACTCAGCTCCCGCGCCAGGCGCTGACTTAGCGGGTGCGTCGATTGGCGCACTACAGCCGCTACCAGCTGCGTTTCAGTGGTGGTCAGCGGCCGGCCGAGGTACTCTACCGTCGAGCGTTTTACCTCAGTGAGCGTGCCGGTTTTATCAAACACGATGGTATCGACGCGGCCTAGTGTTTCGACCACACCCGAGTTTTTGAGGTAGAACTTCAACCGCCCAAACGTGCGTAGTGCCGCGCCCAGGGCAAACGGCGTAGCCAGCGACAGGGCGCAGGGACAGGCAATGACCAGCACCGAAGTAAACGCCCGTAGCGCCATTTGCGGGTCGCGTGGGTACCAATACGCTACGGCGCCGGCGGCCAGCAGCAACGTCGCGGCCACAAAGTAGCGGCCCACCGTGTTGGCGTAGGTTTCCAGCGTTTGCTTCTCGGTTTTCTGAAAGGCAGGATTGTTCCAGAGCTGGGTGAGGTAGCCCTGCGACACTTCGCGCACTACTTCCAACTCCACCGCCTCGCCGGTTTGGCGGCCGCCGGCATACACCACCTCGCCCGCCACCTTCGCCACCGGCACGCTCTCGCCCGATACAAAGGAGTAGTCGATCTGCCCTGTGCCGCGCATCAGCATGGCATCGGCGGGAATTACCTCCTGGTGGCGCACCAGGATGCGCTGCCCTACCTTCAGTTCCTTCACCGATACTGACTGCTCGCCAATAGGAGTCAATAACGTGACGGCCACGGGGAAGTAGGAGGTGAAGTCACGGTCGAAGCGCAGGGCGTCGTAGGTGCGCTGCTGCACCCATTTGCCAATCAGCATAAAGAACACCAGGCCCGTAAACGAATCGAGGTAGCCGGGGCCGCGTTGCGTCAGAATATCGAATACGCTGGTCAAAAACAACGCGCTCAGACCCAGGCTGATCGGGAAATCGAGGTTGATGTAGCGCTGCCGCACACCCTGCCACGCCGACTGGAAGAAGCCCCGCGCACTATACAGCAGCACCGGCAAGCTCAGCAGCAGGCTGATGTAGCCGAAAAACCGCCCAAACTCGCCCTGCAATTGCTCCGTGAAGCTGAAGTAGTCGGGAAAAGCCAGCAGCATCACATTGCCGAAGCAGAAGCCCGCCAGCCCGAGTTGGTAGTACAGCCGCCGGTTGTGGTGATGAGGCTGGGCGCCCAGCTCGGCCAGCGTGATCTGCGGCTCGTAGCCCACGGCCGTGAGCAGCTTCACTACCTCTTTCAGCGATGTTCTTTCAGGTTGATAACTGATACTGATTTCCTTGCGCAGAAAATTCACCCGCGACTCCAGAATACCCGGATTCAGTTGGTAGAGCTTCTCCAGCAGCCAGATACACGAGGCGCAGTGCATCTGTGGAACCGTGAGCGTGAGCCGGGCCAGCGTATCCGACCGAAACGTGAGTAGCTGCGCCTGTACGGCTTCCGAATCGAGGTAGTCGAAACGGCCGGGCAGCTCCAGCGTTTTTACCTTCTGGCCGGGCCGCTCGTTGAGGGCATAGTAGGCGCACAGGTTGTTGGTTTGCAGCAACTCGTACACGGCCTTGCAGCCGGCACAGCAAAACGGCTGCTTATCGAGTAGGATAGCGTCGTTGGAGCATTCATCGCCGCAATGGGTGCAGGCAACGTGGGTAGGGACTTCGGGGGCAACAGCATTCATGCGCAAAGCGAGTCAGGCAGAAGAAAACCAAAGGTCCTGCTTCGGCTGTGCTTTGCAGATGACAAACGTCAGGGTAGGAGATGAGTAAGGTCATGGGAGCAACTGGCTTACTCGCTGACCTTTGGTTTGTGGCTGACGCCTGCCGGTTGGACGCTTGCAGGCGGCCACAACGGATTCACCTTATTCCCTACCCTCATGGCTATGCAAACCCTTCCCGACATCCGCACCGAAGCCGACATCACCACGCTCATCAACACTTTCTACGAAAAGGTAGGGCTCGACGAGCTGCTCGGCCCCATCTTCCAGGCCGATGCGCAGGTGCACTGGCCGCAGCCACTGTTCACCATGCAGGCCTTCTGGAAAAGGGTGCTGCTGAACACCGGTGGCGCCGATGGCTGGCCCTTTCCCGGCGGCTTGGTGCTACCCAACACGGGCGAGTATTTCCAGCGGTGGCGGCAGCTGTTTTTAGCCGCCGTAGAAGATAACTTCAACGGACCCATTGCTGAGGCTGCCAAGGCCAAAGCGCAGGAAATCGCGCGGATGTTTGAGTACAAGCGCCAACCACGCACGCTGCTTAGTTTTTTAAGAACTTTGTAAGAGGTAGGAGAGTTGTGCGCCTACCCTTGGCCTCAACTCGTTTTTTCTCGCGCCATGCCCACTCTAGCCGATATTCACACCGAAGCCGATATCAAGTTGCTCATCGACAGCTTCTATGATAAAGTAAACCAGGATGAGCTACTGGCGCCCATTTTCAACGGCGTGGCGCACGTGAATTGGGCTACCCATCTGCCCACCATGTACGACTTCTGGAGCAGCCTGCTGCTGGGCACCGGGCGCTACCGCGGCCGGCCGTTTCCCAAGCACCTGCCACTGCCCGTCGATGCCACGCATTTTCAGCGCTGGCTCACGCTGTTTCGTGCCACGGTAGACGAGCATTTCGCTGGCCCGAAGGCCGACGAAGCCAAGCAACGGGCGCTGAGTATTGCCACTGTATTTGAGTACCGCATTCGGCAGTACAACTCGCTGTCGATTCTGTAGCCCAGCGCGCAGTCAGGATGAGGGGTTGCAAAGGGTTAGCGTAGTTGCCTTTAAATAGCAGTACCTTTGATTTATACAAAGGCAGTCAGCTATGCATTCTCCTCTGCTCACCGAGTTTTACCAGGAACTTACCACCTGCACCGGCTCCGACCTAAATGCACTGCTACCCAGCGGCATTCAGCAGGAGGTAGGGCACTTCAACGTGTTTAACCTAGACGAACTATGGCAGCCCGCGCGCGAAAAACCCGCGGTGCCGTATGCCTGTCGGTCCTTTTACAAGATCAGCCTGCTTACCGGGCGCAGTCGGGTAGACTATCCCGACAAAAGCTTCGATCTGGAGCAGTCCACCTTGTTTTTCTCTGCCCCCCAAACGCCGCACTACTGGTTGCCAGAAGAAAGACAAAGCGGGTATTTCTGCGTGTTCACGCCGGAGTTTCTGCTGCCGGCCAAAAGCGGGGTAGTGCTCGAAGAGCTGCCGCTTTTCAAAGCAGAAGGCTACCCCGTTTTCCAACTGTCGGAGGAGGTAGGGGCCCGCGTGCAGTCGGTTTTCCAGCGAATGGAGGAGGAAATGGCTTCCGATTACGCTTATAAGTACGACCTGCTGCGCACCTACGTGCTTGAACTGATTCATCTGGGGCAGAAGCTGCAACCGGCCACCGCGCTGCACCCCGTGCATAGTGCGGCGGCTCGCCTCTCCTCGTTGTTTGCGGAGCTGCTGGAACGGCAGTTTCCGCTCGAAACGCCGCAGCAGCAACTCCGCCTGCGCACAGCCAAAGACTACGCCGACCACCTGGCCGTGCACGTCAACCACCTCAACAAAGTACTGAAGGAAACCACCGGCCGCACCACCACCGACTTGCTCGGGACGCGCATTGCGCAGGAGGCGCAAACCCTGCTGCGGCAAACGCACTGGACGATGGCAGAAATTGCGGATAGCCTAGGCTTTACCGACGTGGCTCACTTCTCCCATTTCTTTAAGCGCCACACATTGGTAACGCCCGGCGCGTTCCGAGGCTTGGAAGTAGTTTGATTTCTACATAAAATAGATTGCCTTGCGCAAGTTGGGGTAGGGGTGGCTGCCGGACCTTTGTCGTGTTCTATTCAACACGTCAACTCCATCAGATGACAACTTCCAAAATAGCTTTGGTAACCGGCGGCAGCCGGGGCTTAGGCAAAAACATTGCGCTGAGCCTGGCGCAAAAAGGCATCGACGTACTGCTCACCTACCACAGCCAGCAAGCCGACGCGGCCGCCGTGGTAGCCGAAATAGAAGCACTGGGCCGCAAGGCCGTGGCCCTGCAACTCAACACCGCCGACGTCAGCAGCTTCGACGCTTTCTTCGCGCAATTGCCGGAGACCTTGCAGGCCACTTTCGGCACTACGCGCTTTGATTTTCTCATCAACAACGCTGGCACCAGCCTGCAAACTCCCTTTGCCGATACCACGGAGGCGCAGTTTGATGAGATGCTGAATATTCACCTTAAAGGCGTATTCTTCCTCACGCAGAAGGCGCTGCCGTTGCTCCAGGATGGCGGGCGCATCATCAATATGTCGTCGGCCACCACGCGTATTTCCTACCCTGGCGCATCGGCGTATGCTATTATGAAGGGCGCGGTGGATGTGCTCACGCGATATATGGCCGTAGAGCTAGGCGCGCGGGGCATTGCCGTGAACGTGGTAGCACCGGGGGCCATCTTCGGGGGCGGGGCCATGACCGACACGCCAGAAATACGGGCGTACGTGACCCAGATGACTGCCCTCGGCCGGCCAGGCCTGCCCGACGACGTAGGCGGGGTAGTGGCTTTCCTGTGCACCGAAGACGCGAAGTGGCTCAACGGCCAGCGCCTCGAACTGACCGGTGGCGTAAGCTTATAACCAGTTAATTGGCAATAAAAAGACGCACCCCTGGCAGAGCTTTAAGCGCCTGTCAGGGGTGCGCGTTGGTTACCAATTGGCCGTCCGCAGCTTGTCGGGCTGCACTACCCTAATGCCTTGGGGCGTCAGGTCCACATAGCCGGATTGGCGGAACTCGCTTAGGGTCCGAATCAGCGACTCAGAAGCGGTACCGACCATGGCGGCCATGTCGTCGCGGGAGAGTTGGATGAGCGGGGCACTGTCGGTGGTTTGCTCGTGCAGGTGCAGCAGCGTGTCGGCCACGCGGCGGCGGATGGAGTTGTAGGCCATGTCCAGCAACTGCTGTTCTCGCTCGCTCACGCGTCCGGCCAGCAGGCGAATAAATTGCTGCCCTACCTCGGCATTGCGGGTGAGCAGTTGCAGAAAGTCGTGCTTCGGGATATACACCAGTTCGGCATCGTCGAGGGCTACGGCCGAGTCATCGTAGGCGGTTTGCGTGAGTAGGGACAGGTAGCCGAAAAAGTCGCCGGGGTGGTAGAGGCCCGTAATCAGCTCCTTGCCCGCGTTGGTGGTTTTTACCGTTTTCACTCTACCCGCTTTCAGGAAATACAGCCGAATAGGCTCGTCGCCTTCCACGTAAATATCCTGCTTGCGGCGCACGGTGTGCACGCGCCGGTCGGCCGACAGGCTTTCCAGGTTGCCTACCGCCTGAGCATCGTTCAGGAACTCGGTCAGGCCCTCGGCTTGTAGGTTGTACTCGGCTTTGAGGTGCTGAAAGCGGTTCAGGCGGCTTGTGATGGCGCTCAGCAGCTCGGTTTCGTCGAAGGGCTTGGTGAGGTAGTCGTCGGCGCCAAGCTCCATGCCACGGCGCAGGTCGGTACGCTCGGTTTTGGCGGTCAGGAAGATGAATGGCACACCCGAAAGCTGCGGATTCTGGTTGAAGATATGCAGCACTCCGTAGCCATCCAGCACGGGCATCATAATGTCGCAAATCACCAGATCGGGCTTGGTAGCTAGGGCCTGTTCTACGCCTACCTTGCCGTTTTCGGCCGTGACAACGGCGTAGCCCGCCAGCTCCAGAATCTCGGCCGTGTTTTCGCGTAGTGCCTCGTTGTCCTCAATCAGCAGAATGGTTTTCATAGGGAATAGTAAGCGTGACTGTGGTGCCCACGTGCAGCTCGCTGTGCAGGGCAATGGTGCCGCCCAGCAGCTGTAGGTAGCTGGCCACAATGTAGAGCCCCAGCCCAGTGCCGGGCAGGTTGGTGACGTTGCGGGCGCGAAAAAACCGCTCGAATAAGTGTTCCTGGTCTTCCTGCGAAATGCCCATGCCCTGGTCCTGCACCGTGAGCGTGAGCTGGTTCCCCACGCAGACGGCCTGCACCGTCACCACCGAGTTTTCGCCGGAATACTTAATGGCATTGGAAAGCAGATTCACCAGAATCTTGCGGAGCAGCGACGTATCCAGCCAAATGGGTTGGGCGCAGTGCAACTCGGTCTGCACGGTTTGGCCGGCTTTCAGCAATCCTTGCACGTCCTGAATGGTTTCGGTGAGGAGGGCGTCGAGCAGCAGGCGCACTGGTTTGGCCTCAATCCTACCTTCCTCAATGCGGCCCACCGACAGAAATTCTTCCAGAATATCGTTGAGGTGGCGCACCGAGCCGCGAATGCGCTGCAAGTGCTTTTGGCGCTTGTCCTGCTGGTCAGTGTGGGGGTATTTCTCGATGAGGGTAGCCGAGGTGAGTACGGCCGTGAGCGGGGTGCGGAACTCGTGCGAAGCCATGCTTACGAAGCGTGACTTCAGCTCGCCCAGCTCCTGCTCGGCGGCCAGGGCGCGGGTCAGCTCGTCGGTACGTTGCTCTAGCTGCTCCAACGTGTTTAGTAGGGCGTGGGTGCGGTCGGCTACCTTCTGCTCTAGCTCCGTGTTCAGGCGCTCCACGTACTGGCGCTGGGCAATCAGCTCGCGCTCGGCATTCTTTTTAAAGGTGATGTCGACGATGTAGGACACTACGTACAGCTCCTCATCCAGGTAGAAGTAGCTGAGGCTGATTTCGGTAGGGAACTCGCTGCCGTCTTTGCGGCGGGCCAGCAGGTCGCCGCGGTGGGCGCCCATCGCCCGCACCGAGGGCTGGGCGTTGAAAGAATGGCGCAACTGCTCGTGTCGGTGGGCTACGGAGTGGGGCACCAGCACCTCAATGGGCTGGCCCAGCAGTTCATCCTCCGGATACCCAAACAGCTGATGGGAAGTACGATTGGCCGACACGATTTCGCCCGCCCGATTGCACATGATAATCCCGATGGTGGCGTTGGCTACCACCGCCTCGAAGCGGCGCACACTCTGGGCCAGTTCGCGCTCGGCCTGATGCAAGCGGCTTTGCTCCATGAGGCGCACCAATAGGTAGGGCTTTTGCTCAGAGATGAAAGCCGTTAGCTCAATACGCGCCCAGAACGAAGTGCCCTGCAGACGGCTGATTTCTGCTTCTATTTCGTAGTGGCCTTGCCGCTGAGCTATTTCCTGTAAGTGCTGCCAGTCTACGGCAGCCAGCGGCTGAGAAGAGTCTGAGGCAGTTAGCAGAGCCTGCTCCGAGGGGTAGCCCAACAAGTGTATCCCCGCCGGATTAACCTGCACAAACCAGCCGAGCGCCACGTCATATACTCCCACGAATTCCTTGGCCTGGTTGAACAGAATATCCGTCAGAATAGGTGTAAAGGAGGTTGATAGCATAGGGTAGGAAGGTGGGCTAGGGTAGGCAGTTGTATTGCTACAAGGTCGTTATTTCAGCAGGACATTATTTCGGCCACTAGCCGAAATAATGTCCTGCTATATGCTATTTGGGTCAATGTTCAGCAGGTCAAAGTTCAGCATAAATTGGGTGGAAGCTGCATGACAAATATCAGGTGACCAGCTGACCACCCTCAGGAGAAAGGGTAGACGGTAGACGCAATTTTACGGCAGTATCTAGCATTCTGCCGTGACGTTCGTTTCTCAACTCTCTCCGCCGCCGCACACCACCGACACTGCCGTGCTGCTGGTGCTGCTCCCAATCACTACCAACGATAGTCGGCAGCAGCACCGAATTCGGGTGGCTCTGGAGCAGTTGCAGCAGCAACTCAGCCCGGCTATTCGGGTGCTCAAAATCGACGAAGCCACGCATCCGGCGGTGGTGCACAGCTTCCATGCCCAGCAGCTGCCCGCGTGCGTGCTGGTGCGGCAAGGCGTGGAGCTATGGCGGCAGCAAGGCCTGCCAGATGCCGAGAACGAGGTAGCTCTGCTACTTTCAAAGCTAACCTACAATGACCCTACCTGCACAGTCTCCTAATAATGGGCACGACATAGGTAGGAAAAGAAAAAAGCCCTTTTGCATTACGCAAAAGGGCTTTTTTATAGAATAACTAACCAGGCTACTACTTAGCTAGCAGCCGAGAAGCGCTTGTTCACTTCATCCCAGTTGATGAGGTTGTAGAAGGCCGCGATGTAGTCGGGGCGCTTGTTTTGGTACTTCAGGTAGTAGGAGTGCTCCCACACGTCGAGGCCCAGGATGGGAGTGCCGTTGCAGCCGGTGTCGGGCATCAGGGGGTTGTCCTGGTTGGGGGTAGAGCAGATTTGCAGCGAGCCATCGGCCTGCTTGCACAGCCACGCCCAGCCCGAGCCGAAGCGGGTAGTAGCAGCTTTAGTGAATTCTTCCTTGAATTTCTCGTAGCTGCCAAATGCCTTGTTGATAGCCTCAGCTACAGCACCCGTGGGCTCACCGCCACCGTTGGGCGACAGGATGGTCCAGAACAGCGAGTGGTTCCAGTGGCCGCCGCCGTTGTTGCGCACCGCGATAGGAGCCGTAGCAATGTTCTGCATCAGGTCTTCCAGCGACTTGCCTTCCAGTTCGGTGCCAGCAATGGCGTTGTTCAGGTTGGTTACGTAGGCCTGATGGTGCTTAGTATGGTGGATTTCCATCGTCTGCGCATCGAAAGAAGGCTCCAGCGCGTCGTAGGCGTAGGGTAGTGCGGGCAGTTCAAAAGCCATAGGAGTAGGATTGGGTGTGAAAAAATGCGGAAGGCCGAGCGGCTTTCCACTATCATAACCGCCAGATAGGGTAGGGGGTTACAAAAAAAGACCCCCGGCACTACTAGCGCGGTCAAATATAGTGCGATTAAGATTTACGCTTGCGAGCGAAGAATTCGCGTAGCAGCTGGCTGCTTTCCTCGGCCAGTACGCCGCTTACTACTTCGGCGCGGGGGTGCAATAGGTGACCGTGCCGGCGGTAGCCTACTTTGGGTTCGTCGGCGCCGTACACCACGCGCCGTACCTGCGCCCAGGCCGTGGCGCCGGCACACATCACGCAAGGCTCCACCGTCACATAGAGCGTACAATCGGCCAGATACTTATTGCCTACGTGGTTGGCGGCGGCCGTGAGGGCTAGCATTTCGGCGTGAGCCGTCACATCGCGTAGCTTCTCGGTTTGGTTGTAGGCGCGGGCAATGATCTGGCGCTCTAGCACCACCACCGCGCCAATCGGGATTTCATCCTCGGCTAAGGCATAGCGGGCTTGCTTGAGTGCCTCGCGCATGTAGTGGTCGTCGTTGAGCAGGGAAAGCGTCATGGCGTCAAAAGTAAAACCGGTGCGCAGAGCAAAAAGAAAAAAAATATATGTAGGTACATTGATTTGTTGAAATATGTACCTACATTTGTTGCGTCAACATCGCAATCCACATTCTCATCCCTCTTATTATGGCTACGACCAACTGGACCCTCGATCCCATGCACTCTGAAGTGCAGTTCAAAGTAAAGCACTTGGTTATCTCTACCGTGACTGGCAACTTCAAGAAGTTCGAAGGTTCGGCGGTAACCGAAGGCGACACGTTCGAGGATGCCAAAATCAACTTCACGCTCGACGTAAACAGCATCGATACCAACCAGGAGGCTCGCGACCAGCACCTGAAGGCCGAGGACTTCTTCAATGCTGCGCAGTATCCGAACATCAAGTTCGAGTCGACTTCCTTCAAAAAAGCCAGCAACGACACGTATAAGCTGCAAGGCAACCTCACGGTGAAAGACGTAACCAAGCCCGTAACGCTGGACGTAGAGCACGGCGGCACCGCCACCGACTTCTACGGCAACCTGAAAGCTGGCTTTGATGTAACCGGCAAAATCAACCGCAAAGAGTTTGGCCTGACCTGGGACGGCGTAACCGAAGCCGGCAGCATTGTAGTAGGCGAAGATATCAAGCTGGTTATCAGCGTACAGTTTGCCAAGCAAGTAGAAGCTGCTGCATAGTTTCTCTCATTCTGATGCACACATCAAAAAAGCCACTCCTGAAAAGGAGTGGCTTTTTTGTGCGCTGTCTGCGGGAAAAAGGTTACTTCAAGGCCACACTTTCCATCACCTCGCGGGCGGTGGGTTGCCACTGGGCCTGCTCGTCGGCGGGAGCGGTGAAGGTGAAGATGTACTGTTGGTCGCCCTCAATGGCGTATTGCACCAGTTGGTAGCGCCGAATGGGCGCCATGTTGCTACCCCGGCGCGTGTCGTTCACCGTCGAGACAAACTCCAGCACCACAAAATCGCGCTTGTTGATGGTGCGGATATCCTCAGCCAGGAACTGCACCTTGGAGTACATATTCTGAATGCTGGCCTTGTAAATCTTCACCAGCAGGGCGTAGTCGCGGTTGCTGAAGGAGGTAGGCTTCTGTGTCACGCTGAAATCGACGCGGCCGCTGGGGTTGCTGAACGCGCCCAAAGGGCGGCGCTGGGCCGGAAACTTAGCTGCAATACCGTCGTCGGGGAGAGGCGCGAACGTGTCGGGCACGCCTACCGTCAGGTTCTTGGCGATGGTGGTTTTGCGCAGCTTGGGCGGCGAAACGAAGGCCGTAAGTACCACGAGAAAGAGTAGGGGAGCCAGACGGCCAAGAAAACGAGTTGCTTGCATCATATGAAGACAAAAGTAGGGTAAGAACAGAAACGGCGCGGCACTAGTGCCGCGCCGTTTCTGTTAGCGCCGTTTTTTGGTAGTTGCCAGGGTAGGATACTTCACGCGCACCTTCTTCCAGTAGACGTAGTTGCCGGTTTTGGCCTCCACTAGGTACGTACCCGCCGGAATACGACCCAGCGACACCGGCTGCCCTGTGTTGTTCTGCGGATCGAGAGCTGTGGTGTAAATAGGCTGATTCCGGTAGTTGGTCATCACCAGCGTACCGGGCTTGGTGAACTGCTGCGTGAAGCTGAGCATAATCGTTTGCCCGTCAGAGGTAGGGAATATATCAATGCCCGATAGAGTCTCCACGCGCTTGATAGGGCCATCGAGCACGATGGGCTCCACGTCGGTTTTCGCTTTGACGACGGTGCCGTTTTCGGCCTTCGTCTTGGTTTTGACTTTGGTGGGAGTTTGAGCCTGGGCAGCTGAAATAGTGAGGAAGGCAACGGCGAGAGACAGAAAGGCGGAGCGTTTCATGGGTAGGGAAAAACAGAAGTAGCCGGGAAAACAAAGTCGTTTCCCGGCTACTTGCAGAAGTTGGGCCAAATGTGGTTTATCCAAGCATTATTTGTTATTACCCAGCTGTTACCGTCCGCCTGTCATCCTGAACGCAGTGAAGAACCTTATCACATGTAAACGACTTGAGTAACAACGACTCGTTCTCGCGTGATAAGGTCCTTCACTGCGTTCAGGATGACAGAAAAACAAACGCTTCCCCTACTTCTCAACCGTCACATCCTTCAGATTATCGCTCGGCGTTCTGTCAATCAATAGGTTATAAGGGTCGATGCCGGCTTTGGCGGGCTTCTCAGGTACCGTCACACTGATGCGGGTCGTGCCGGGGCGGAAGCGGCGCTTCTGACGGTAGAGCGTCACGTCTTGCCATTGGCCGTTGATTTTCTTGCGGGCCAGCACGCCCACATCAATCAGGTCATCCATGTTCTTCGCGGGCGTTTCGTTGCCAAGGCTGTCAGCGTATACTTTCTTGGCACTCAATACCATGTCTACGCGGTACTGGCCGTTAGGCAGCTTGCGAGCCGTCACAGAATCGGCGCGGTTCTCATACAGCGTGATGCGCTCGAACATATCCGTGATGAGGTACTGCAACGAATCGGGCGTGACTTGGCGCAGGTGGCGCACCAAATCTAGCGAGGTGGTGTAGGGCGGCTCCTGGTACTGCACCTCCTTGATGTAGTCGGAAAGCGCTTGGTTTACCTTGTCCTCGCCAATGTAGTCGGCCAGGGCGTACATCACCACCGAGCCTTTGCGGTAATGGATATACTGCTGATTTTCTACTTTATACAGCGGCTGCTCGGCAATGCGCTCTTGGGCGCGGCCGCCCAAGTAGCTGTCCATTTCGTACTTCAGAAACTTGCGCATCATGGCCTCGCCGTACTTCTGCTTCATCACCATGAGAGCCGAATACTGGGCCAGCGTTTCCACCATCAGCGTCGAGCCTTGCGCATCGGCCCCGATTACCTGGTGCGCCCACCACTGGTGCGCTACCTCGTGGGCCGTCACGTAGTAGGGGTAGTCCACGTCGTCGGGGTTGGTGGTATCCACTTTGGCAATGAAGCCGATGCCCTCCGAAAACGGAATAGTGTTGGGAAACGACTGCGCGAAGCTGCTGTACCCCGGAAACTCCACAATGCGCACCTGCCGGTGCTGGTAGGGGCTGAAGTTTTTGGAATAATAGGCCAAGCCATCCTTCACACCCCGAATCATGCGGTCGAGGTTGTACTCGTGGCCAGGCTGGTAATAGATGGCAATGTCCACGTTGTTCCACTTGGCCCGGCGCACCGCATAGCGCGCCGACTGAAACGAGTAGAAATTCAGAATCGGCGCGTCCATAGCGTAGCGGAAGTAGCGGCGGCCGCCTTCCTGCCACTCCTTTTGGAGGTAGCCCGGTGACAGTGCAATCTGGTCGGGCGTGGTGCTGACGGTAGCTGTGAAGCGCACCCAGTCGGCATCGTGGGCAATGTATGTGTTCTGGCGGGCGGCCGTGTCGCCCAGCGCGCGCATGCGCGGCTTAGGCTGGAGGCCGTACTTTTTGCGGGCGCCTTCCTCGCTTAGCTCGTTGCCTTCGCTGTAGCCCAGGTGGGGCATCATGCCACTATTGATAAAGGTGCCATTCTCTACAATGTTGGTGCGGCGCGTGCTATTCTCGAAGCCCGGCGCGGCGTAGTACAGGTCGAAAGAGAGGGGGAGGGAGTCGCCGGGAGCCAGGGGGCGGGGTAGGCGCTGCACGTAGAGGCCCTGGATAGAGTCGGCCAGTACGTTGCGGGCGCCGGGGCCGGCTTGCAGCTTCCGGATGCGGGCCGTGTTCAGTACATCCAGCACCACTGAGTCAATAGGCTGCTGGGTTTTGTTGAGCACCCAATATTGCCCGTGCGCTCGTGCCTCTTGTCGCTCCGGAAACAAATCGACCTGCACGTTCACGGCCACAATGCGCGGCTGGGGTAGGCGCTGGAGGCGCTTGTACTGCTTTTCATAAGCTACGCGGTCTTGTTCGTCTTGCTTGCCGGTGCGGTACTTATTGAGCACGTTGGTGTTGTAGAAAATCCACGCGCCCAGCCCCACAAACGCCAGCAGCGCCAGTGTGAGCGTGACTTTGGCCGGAGTGCTGAAACGCCGTTGCGCAAGCTGCTGCCGGGTAGCCCAGGTGGTTTCGGTGCCGCGCACCCATAGCAAGTTGGCCCCCACCGCCAGGGCCACGGCTAGCGCCGCCCAGTAGCTTTTAAACCAGAAGTACGGCCCAATGAAATGCCCAAATCCATTAAGCGCCGAGTAACGCACGCCGGGGTCGGAGCCGTAGAGCAGCAGGTTGTGCTCTAGCCCTACCTGCCCGGCAACAAAGGCCACGAACATATAGTAGAGTATCATCACGAGGTGGCCCAGGTACTTGTTGTTGACAACAACTTGCACCACCACCGCTAGCACCACCAGCAGCCAGTAGTCTAGCAGCTTCAGCCCAAACAGCCAGCGCAGGTACAGCCCAATTTCCAGGTTATAATAGCCATACGAAAGCTGCGTGAGCACCCCAAACACCAGCACCACCACCAGCAATACCACCGGCACGAGTAGCAGCGCTACCAGCTTCGAGGCCAGCGGCACCCAGTTCGGAATGGGTAGGGCGTCGTAGAGCTGATTCATGTGGGCATCCCGCTCGCGCCACACCAGTTCCCCGGCGTAGAAGGTAATGATAGCCAGCAGAAACAGCGTAAACGAGCCCGATAAAATCTCGATTACCTGGCCCGTTACAGGGTACGTCTGAGTGTCGTAGATCTTGCCGATTTGCAGGGCCGAGGCGAGTAGAAACGCCAAGCCCGCCACCACAATAGCAATAAAGTAAGGACTGCGCAGCACGTCGCGCAGCTCCTGCCACGTCAGGCGGGCCCACTGCCGCAGGTGCTGGCTGGTGCCGAAATCCTGCTGCACCTGGGGTAGTACCAGTGTGCCCACCGGCTGCACCGCTTGGCCCACCTCTTCGGGCCGCAGACGGCGCAAGCGTACTGTGTCTACGCTTTGCCCAAATCGGAACCGCAGGTAGCAAAATGCCACCAGCAGCAGCCCCACGCCCAACCATAGCAGGCGGTTGAGGCCCAGTAGCCCGGTAGGCGCAATTAGGCGGGTGTTTTTCTCGGCGGGCGTCCAGTACTTCGTGAGCAGGGACAGCGCCCCGTTGCCCATGGGGTCGAGTAGGGACGCCAGGGTTTTGTTGTCGAGGTCGGAGAGCTGACTTTGGGCCGTGAAGTAGAGCACCAGAAACACGATGCTGCCCACGTAGGTGCTCAGCGCCTGCCGCGTGAGGGTAGCCAGCACAAAGAAAATGGCCCCGGCAAACAACGTATTCGGCAGCACAAACGTGAGGTAGGGCATCAGGTAGGCACCCACCTGCGACGGTCCTACCTTGGTCGGGTTGATGCCCGGAAACAGCGTGCCAATCCACAGGCCTACCCCAATGCCGCTGAGTACCAACAACGTAACGAGCAGCGTTCCGAAGAAGCGTCCGCCCAAATAGCCGGCCTTGCTAATAGGCGCCGTGTAAAGCAGCGGGTGCATGCGGCTGTCGAAATCGCGCAGCACAGCCGGCCCAAACATGGCCGAGATAATCAGCACACCCGGCACAATGGTGAGTACACTAATCAAGCCGTTCAGCGCAAACGGCGAGTTGATGTACACCTTGCTGTTGCCCACCGAAGCCGTGACGCCTTCAAAGAAACCGCCCGTCATCAGCATCAGTAGTAAACTGATAGCGAGTAGGATAGCAAAATAAATATACGTAGCCGGCCGTCGGAGCCGGTACCAGAGTTCAAACTTGAGAATAGCGAGAAACATGGAAGAGGAAAGTCGAAAGGAGAGTGACTAGAAAGAAAGCTAGGAGCTAGCTTTCCTCCTTAAAGAAGGAGGGAAGCTAGTGTTTAGCTCTCTGCCACGGCTACCTTCCGTTCGGCCTGCGCGATGCGGGCGAAGTACACATCTTCCAGGGTAGGGGTGATGCCTTCGTAGTCTGGCCCTGGCTGCGCGTCGCTGACCACGTGCACGATGGTGCGGCCGGCAAACAGGCGCGTCGAAATCACCTGCTGCTCCTGTTGCAGAGCGGGCAGTTGCTCCTTATCAATGGTGCGGCGCCAGAGCTGGCCGGTGAGTTCCTGCATCACCAGCAGCGGGTCGCCGGTGAGCAGCACCTGGCCTTTGTTGATGATGGCCATGTTGCGGCACAGGTCGCTCACGTCGGACACAATGTGCGTGCTCAGAATCACAATGATGTTCTCCCCGATTTCGGCTAGCAGGTTATGAAAACGGTTGCGCTCGGCGGGGTCTAGGCCAGCCGTGGGCTCATCCACGATAATTAGGCGCGGGTTGCCCAGTAGCGCCTGCGCAATACCAAAGCGCTGCTTCATACCGCCGGAGTAGCCGCCCAGGTTCTTCTTGCGCACTTCGTAGAGGTTGGTGCGCTGGAGCAGGCCATGCACTATCTCACGCCGTTGCTTGCTGTCGCTCAGACCTTTGAGTACGGCAAAATGGTCGAGCAGCTCTTCGGCCGAAATTTTCGGGTATACGCCAAACTCCTGTGGCAAATAGCCCAGCACCCGCCGCACAGCGTCTTTGTCGCGCAACACGTCAATGTCGCCCAGCTGGATGCTGCCGCTGTCGGCCTCTTGCAGGGTAGCAATGGTGCGCATCAACGACGATTTGCCGGCGCCGTTCGGGCCTAGCAGGCCAAACATGCCCGTTGGGATGCGCAACGACACGTTTTGCAAGGCGCGCACGCCGTTGCCGTACGTTTTGGATAAGTTCTCGATAACAAGCTCCATGGCTCTGTTTTCTGATTGGTAAGGAATAGGGATGCTGCGGATAAGATAGGAAAAACACTATGGAAGTTGCTTTGGGTGAAGGATATTTAAATGCACTCATCGACCCACGGAAAAAACTCGTGTGCTGACGTTGAAGGTTATGCTGAGCGCAGTCGAAGCATCTCGCTTAGTAGTAATGCGCTGCCAGCAACGAAGCGGGCGAGATGCTTCGACCGTGCGCAGCATGAGAGTTGCTACCTCACATCAACACGCAAGATTTCTCTGCTGGTTGAAATGACGATGCCGCAACTTCATATCACCTTTTCCGCGCTACCTTCCTACCTTCGTATTCCGAAACTATCGACTTGAACTCATGCTTCGTACGCACACCAATGGCGAGCTTCGCCTCGAAAATGCTGGTCAAACTGTAACACTCGTGGGCTGGGTGCAGCGCACCCGCGACAAAGGCGGCATTTTCTGGATTGATTTGCGCGACCGGTACGGCATCACCCAGCTCACGCTGGAAGAAGGCCAGGAAGCCGAAACGCTGCGCGAAGCCGCCCGTGAGTTGGGCCGCGAGTTCGTGATTCAGGTGACGGGCAAGGTGGCCGAGCGCTACTCCAAAAACGACAAGATGCCCACCGGCGACATCGAAATTCGGGTGGAGAGCCTGGAGGTGTTGAACCCGGCTAAGCTGCCGCCCTTCCTCATCGAAGACGACACCGACGGCGGCGACGACCTGCGCATGAAGTACCGTTACTTGGACCTGCGCCGCACGCCCGTACGCCAGAACCTGATGCTGCGCCACCGCATGGCCCAGGCCGTGCGCCGCTACCTCGATGCGCAAAACTTCATCGAGGTAGAAACCCCCGTGCTTATCAAAAGCACGCCCGAAGGCGCCCGCGACTTTGTGGTGCCCTCGCGCATGAACCCCGGCGAGTTCTACGCCCTACCCCAGTCGCCCCAAACCTTCAAGCAGCTCCTGATGGTGTCGGGCTTCGACCGCTACTTCCAGATTGTGAAGTGCTTCCGCGACGAAGACCTGCGCGCCGACCGTCAGCCCGAGTTCACGCAGATCGACTGCGAAATGGCATTTGTAGAGCAGGAAGACATCCTGAATACTTTCGAAGGCCTAGTGCAATACCTCTTCAAAGAGGTGAAAGGCCTAGAAATTGGCAAACTGCCCCGCATGGACTATGCCGATGCCATGCGCTACTACGGCAACGACAAGCCCGACACGCGCTTCGAGATGAAGTTTGTAGAGCTGAATGACGTGGTGAAAGGCCAGGGCTTCCCGGTGTTCGACAATGCCGAGTTGGTGGTGGGCATCAACGCCATGAGCTGCGCCGCCTACACCCGCAAGCAGGTAGACGAGCTGACGGAATTCGTGAAGCGCCCCCAGCTAGGTGCTACCGGCTTGGTATACGCCCGCGTAGAAGCCGGCGGCAACGTGAAGTCGTCGGTAGATAAGTTCTACTCGCAGGAAGAGCTGCAAAAGTGGAAAGCGGCCTTCAACGCCAACGAAGGTGATTTGCTGCTGATCTTGGCCGGCCCTGCCGACAAAACCCGCAAGGCTCTAAGCGAGCTGCGCCTAGAAATGGGCCAGCGCCTCGGCCTGCGCGATAAAGATACTTTCTCGGCGCTGTGGGTAGTCGATTTCCCGTTGCTCGAATACATCGAAGAAGAAGGCCGCTACTTCGCCATGCACCACCCCTTTACCTCGCCTAAGCCTGAGGACATGACCCTGCTCAACAACCCCGAAACCATCGGCCAGGCCCGCGCCAACGCCTACGATATGGTCATCAACGGGGTAGAGGTAGGAGGAGGATCCATCCGTATCCACGACCGCGCCGTGCAGGCTCAGATGTTCTCCTTACTCGGTTTCAGCCCCGAGGAAGCGCAAGCGCAGTTCGGCTTCCTGCTCGACGCCTTCGAGTACGGCGCCCCGCCCCACGGTGGCATTGCTTTCGGCTTCGACCGCCTCTGCAGCCTCTTCGGCGGCGCCGATTCTATCCGCGACTTCATCGCCTTCCCCAAAAACAACTCGGGTAGGGATGTGATGATTGATTCGCCTTCCGAGATTTCGCAGGCGCAGCTGAAGGAGTTGAGTATTAAGACGGATGTGGTAACGGGGAAGTAGGGGTTACCTTATAATAGAAAAGGGGCGCCTGATACTTCAGGCGCCCCTTTTCTATATGGGTGTCTAGCTTAGAAGCCCAAGCCCACAGCCATAGCCCGTAGGGGGGTAGGGAGGTCGGCGCCTTTGGTGGCGGCACCGCTGGTCAGGTTGATGGTGTACACGCTGGCGCTGGTGCCTACCGTCAGCACAGCGAAACCAGTGCCGCTGGTGCCACCAATGTCAAAGCCGTTCACGCCGGTGGTGTTCACACCCAGCGCGCCCACTGGTACCTGCGTACCGTTGTTGGGTGGCTCTTGGCGATGAAGTTGGTCAGTATTTGAATCAATGGTATATAGCACCGTGGTCGTAGCGCCAGCAAAGTTGTTGGTATAAGCAGCAGCCGTTATGCTGGGCGTGCCTGGGTTCAGTACACCGTCTACTGTAGCTACACCATCGGCTGGATTCACGCGCAGATTTACGCCTGTATTGCTCACAATGCGGATGCGGTCTACAGTTGGATTGAAGTCAAAACCGAACTCTGTACCGGTGAGTGGTAGGAGTACCGTACCTACTACCGCAGCTGCCCCCGACGACATATTGATGGTATACAGTCGGTTGGTGCTACCCAAGCCGTAGAGTTGACCGTTAGCAGGACGCATGTCTATGCCCACAATCTGCTCGCCACTCTGCACGCCTGTAATCGGTTTCGACACCTGCGTTTGGGGGCTGGCAGGGTTAAAAGTGATAAAATTGTTGTTGGCATCTACACCATAAGCCACCGCTTGGGTAGGAATAGCCAGCCCGATGATGTTGTTGTCATCGTCAAAGTCGTCGTAGCGCGTAGCGCGTCCCGAAGTCAGGTCAATCTTATACAGACCCGAACGGTTGTCGACTGTCAGAGCGGCAAAAGCATCGTTAGTGCCGGCTGCAATGTCAAAGCCGCTCATGCCCGTCACGTTCACGCCCAGGTCGCCGATGGCTACCAGCGTGCCGTTGTTGGGCGGGTCTTGACGGTACAGCCGATCCGTGGCTGGGTCAATGTCGTAGAGCACCGTTTCGCTGGCTCCCGACACCGAGTTGGTGTAGGCTACAGCCGAAATAGCCGCGTTGGTTACTCCGTTGATAGCACCGTCGGTTGCCGCTACGCCACCAGTTTCAGGATTCAAGCGCAGATTCTGGCCGGTGTTCGTTACCAAACGCAGGCGGTCTACAGTAGGGTTAAAATCGATGCTGGCCATCGTGCCGTTAATAGCCGGCGTAAACGGCCCACTACCTATGGCGCGCGCTGCGCCGGTAGCAGGGTTGATGACGTAGAGGCGACTGGTGCTACCTAACCCATATAGTTGGCCGGTGGCGGGGCGATAGTCGATGCTCATGATTTTCTCGCCGCTTTGCAGGCCCGTGATGGTAACTGGGGTAGGCGATTCGTCAGCATCATTGGCATTCAGCGACAATAGCTGGTTGTTGTCGGTAAGTGCCTGAAAGCCGAGGTCAATTTTATTGACGTTAGGGTCGTCTGAGTCGTCGTTGCAGGACGTGAAAGCGCCCGATAGGCCAACTAGAAGCGCCAGTGTACCAAGGTTTTTGAGAAAGGAATGTTTCATTGTGCTAGGGTTTATAGTACTACTCCAGCCTTACGGTACCTTTTGCTGTTCAGATTGGTTTAGCGCGATAATGCGTTTAACTTATTGATTACAAGGCATTAAAAAGAAATTAAAATGTATTTATATAGTATTTTATACTTGATATGCAGCTGGATGTAATCGATGTGGTAGCAGCAGCTTGAGTACGAAACCGCTACGGCCTCACATGGATTCAGGGTAGGGGCGTGCAAACCCGAACATTGTCCGTACGCAGTACAATGCGTCAGACTACAAGAAACTTTTTCTTAAAAGGCTATGCTTCCGATTTTATATTTAGATATTTGTCTAAATATAAAACTGCTACTTGAACGCTCTTTTCAAAGCTCTTAATGACCCTACCCGCCGCGCCATTCTGGAGCTGCTCCGCGAAGGTCCCCGTACGGCCGGCGACATTGCTGAGGCTTTCCATTTCTCCAAGCCCACCATCAGCCACCACCTCGACCTCCTCCGCCAAGCCGACCTCGTCACCAGCGACAAGCAGGGCCAGTTCGTGACCTATACGCTGAACATGACGGTGTTTGATGAGATTATCGGGTGGCTGATGCAGTTTAAAGCATAATCTGTTCTTGTCATTGCTACATACTATCCTAACTCTTCTATGAAAACAAACCTTTCCTTCTGGCATTTGCTGACGTTGGTATTACTGCTATTGCCTACTATTTATCTGGTAGTGGTATGGAGCGAGTTGCCCGCGCAAATCCCTACCCACTTCGATATAAACGGGTTGCCAAATGGCTTTACCGCCAAGGAATCGATGTGGTGGCTGTGTGCAGCAATGCCGCTTGGCATCTATCTGCTGCTGACGTGGTTGCCACGCTTTGACCCAAAGCGGCGCGTAGATAGCGTTGCTACTAACTTTCAGAAACTCCGCCTGACTTTGGTAGCTGGTTTGAGCGTATTCGTCTGCATGAGCTTATACGCAGCCCTGCATCCTGGTACAATGATGGGAAAAGGAGGAGCGCTGGCACTAAGCATTTTCTTCGCACTGCTCGGCAACTATCTCACAACAGTTCGGCCCAACTACTTTGTGGGCATCCGGACGCCGTGGGCACTGGAATTTCCTGCGATATGGGAGAAAACCCACCGGCTGGGCGGGCGGTTGTTTTTCTGGTCAGGAATGATAGCAATGGTGGCTACAGTGATAGTATCTGCTAGAGTCGCTAATATTCTGTTGGTCACTTTCATTCTAACTTCGGTGGTCATCACTTATGGGTACTCCTACGCCGTGTACCGCCAACAAGAGAAGACACTAGGGTAATGGACATTTTGGGATGGATCAGCCCGAAACTCCTATCTTCGGCAGTAGTCTCCCTACCCAATAATTTCCGGCTGGTATGAATGCCCTCCGTCACGTCGACCTGACAAAGGTCTTTCTTGTTGATATAGAAACGGTTCCTTGCGAAGATTGTCACAGCAAGCTAAGCACCGAGCGGCAAGCGTTATGGGATACGTTTTGTGGCAAGAGGCACCAGCGCGAAATTACGGAGGGCAAAACAACCAGTGAATTATTTGGCAACGCCGGGCTATACGCTGAGTTTGGCAAAATCGTGTGCATCTCAGTAGGCTTCTTCCGGATGCTGCCCGATGAAACACTGGAGTTTCGGGTGAAGTCCTTCGCCGACGATGACGAATGCGTGGTGCTGAAAGGCTTTGCTGACTTGCTGGACCGCCACAAACCCTTCGGCGACCTGCGCAGCCGTTTCCCCGGCGCTTCGCCCGATGGCTATTTCCTGTGCGCCCACAATGGCCGCGAGTTTGATTACGCCTACTTAGGCCGCCGCATGGTCATCTGCGGCATCTCCCTACCCCCCATGCTCGACATTGCCGGCTATAAGCCTTGGGACCTGCCTCACCTGCTCGATACGATGGACATGTGGAAGTTTGGCGACAACAAAGGGTACACGTCGCTGGCCTTATTGGCTGGTGCCTTCAATATTCCATCACCCAAAGATGATATCGACGGCTCGCAGGTAGGGGAGGTGTACTGGCGAGAAAAGAACCTGGCGCGCATCGTTACCTATTGTCAGAAAGACGTGGAAACCACGGCCCGCGTGCTGTTGCACCTCAATGGGCAACGGGAGCTATGGTCGACGGTGCAGCTTACCCATATGCCCTGGCCCGACGTGAAAATGCAAGTGGCGTAAGCACAAAAAACCGGCTGTCATCCTGAGCAGCGCGAAGGACCTTCTCACGGTAGAACGAGTCGTTGTTACGTCAGTCGTTCACACGTGAGAAGGTCCTTCGCGCTGCTCAGGATGACAGCCGGTTTTTTGTGCTCTTATAATACTACAACAACCCGCTTACCAAGCCAGGCAATACGCCGAGCACCACCGTGAGCAGCGCCAGCACCACCAGCATCACCGACTGCAGGCTGCTAACCTGCACGGGCTGCGCATTCTCTGGCAACGGCCGCAGGTAGGCCGCAATAACGGGCCGCAGGTAGTAGTAAATACTAATCATCGACATCACGACGGCAAACACCACCAGCCCAATATAGCCCTGGTTAACAGCAGCCGAAAACACAAAGAATTTACCGAAGAAGCCTCCCGTAAGCGGAATACCCGCCAATGACAGCATGGATAAAGTGAGGCACCCAGCCAGCAGCGGATTGGTACGGTACAAGCCGCCCAACCCGTCGTAGTCCTCCCGCTGGCGCTGATCGGCCACCAGCTTCAGCACTGCGAAAGCCGATACCGTAGCCACTGAGTAGGCCAGCGAGTAGAAGAAAATACCGTTGGCCGATAAGCTCTGGTCGAATGCTACTAGCGCAATAAACAGGTAGCCGGCGTGCGAAATGCTGGAATAGGCCAGCATGCGCTTCACGCTGGTTTGCGCCACTGCACCCAGGTTGCCAACCAGCAGCGTGAGGATGGTAATGGCCAGCACCGTAGGCAACCAAAACGACTGTGCTCCACCAAAACCAACGAACAACAGTTTGAAGAATGCCGCAAAGCCAGCTGTCTTCACCACCGTGCTCATGTAGGCCGTGAAGAAGGTAGGGCTGCCCTCGTATACATCGGGGGTCCAGAAGTGGAAGGGCGCCGCGCCTACTTTAAAGCTGATGCCGATGATGACCAACAGAATACCGATGTAGAGCAGCGGTGCAAACTCCGCGTTGGCCGGATTAGCAACGGCCGCGCCCAGCTCGGAGAGGTAGAACGTACCCGTGGCACCGTACACCAAGGCTACCCCGAATAGCAGGATACCCGTGGCGAAGGCCCCCATCAGGAAGTATTTGAGCGCTGCTTCGTTGGAGCGGGCGCTGCGCTTGTCGGCCCCAGCCACCACGTACATGGAGATGCTCAGAATCTCAATGCCGATAAATAGCATCAGCATGTTGTTGTAAGCCACCATCATAATGGCGCCTACCAGTGCAAACAGCAGCAGCGAGTAGTACTCAGCCAGGTTGGCTTCGCCCTCGCGCACGTATTTCTCGGAGAAGGGTAGGAGCAGCAGCGTAGTGAGGACCACGATGCCCGTGAAGGCTACCGCATAGCGGTCTACCACCAGCATTTCGCTGAAGAAGCTTTGCGTACCCAAGCTCCAGTCGTAGGCATTGACCCCAAATACAATGGCCAGCACCAGCATCGCCAGGGGCAACAGCAACTTGTTTGAGCGCAGAAAGCCCAAAAACAGGTTGATGATACCAAAAACGGAAAGTATAACGAGAGAAATCATAGGATGAGAAGCTATTAGCTATTAGCTGTTGGCTGCTAGCTTTTGTCGTTGCACGGTTAGCTACCAGCTAACAGCGAGTGGCCAGCAGCCAAAAAGTACCTATCGTTTCACGACATTCAGCAGTTGCATCACCGCTGGCTCCGAGATGTGCAGGAAGGTATTGGGGAACAAGCCAATCCAAAACACCAGCACCACCAGCGGCACCATCACGGCCAGTTCGGCACCTGTGAGGTCGGTGATAGTAGTGGTGAAGCTTGAATCTGGGCCCAGCATTACGCGTTGGAACATACGCAGTAGGTACACCGCCGCAAAAATGACGGTGAGACCTGCTACTGCGCTTAGCCAGGCATTGTACTCATATACGCCGGCCAGCAGTAGGAACTCGCCCACAAAGCCGCTGGTGAGGGGTAGGGCCGCCGAACCCAGCAGCATCACTAGGAAGGTAACGGTGAGCAGCGGTGTATGGCGTGTGAGGCCGCCCAGGTCGGCAATGTTGCGGGTGCCGGTGCGGCGCTCAATCACGTCAACCGCGAAGAACAACCCAACTACGTTCACGCCGTGCGCCAGCATCTGAATTACAGCGCCCTGCATCCCTGTTTGAGTGAGCGAGAATATGCCCGCTGCCATCAGACCCACGTGCGAAAACGAGGAATAAGCAATCAGACGTTTGATGTCTTGCTGGCGAATGGCAATGATGGCACCATATACAATCCCAATAACCGACAAGATGAGTACCAGCGGCTGCCACTGGCTCACGCCGTAGGGTACGATGGGTAGGAGCCAGCGAATTACGCCGTACACACCCATTTTCAGCATGATGCCCGAAAGCAGCATAGTAGCCACGGTGGGCGACTCCGTATACGTATCGGGTTGCCAGGTGTGGAAAGGGAAGATGGGCATCTTTACGGCGAAGGCCGCGAAAATCAGCCAGAACAGCCACGACTGCTCGCTGCTGCTCAGGTTCAGGTTGTAGAAAGCCGATAGTTCCGACGTATGCTGCGCCAGTCCCGACGCGGCCGGACCAGTTTGGAAATAGAGGTACACGAAGCCCGCCAGCATAAATAGCGAGCCGATGATGGTGTAGAGGAAGAACTTGAACGTGACCTGCACGCGCCGCTCGCCGCCCCATACGCCGGCAATGAAGTAGATTGGAATGAGTGCCACTTCCCAGAAGAAGTAGAACAGGAACGCATCCAGCGACACGAATACACCGATCAGGCCGGTTTGCATAAACAGCACCAGCGCATACAGCGACGAGGGATTTTCGTACTCGCGGCGGAAGGCGGCCAGCAGAATCACGGGCACCAGGAATGCTGTGAGTAGCACCAGCAGCACGCTCAGGCCATCCATGCCCACGTGGAAGTTGATGCCAGCCGAGGCTACCCATGGGTAGTTGACATCGAACTGCCCACTGACGTTGCCACGCGAGATAACAGCCGCAAAAATGGCTGCTGCCAGTTCAACCAGCGCCGCGCCCAGGGCTACCACGCGAGCCGCGCCCCCTTTAAAGAAGTGCAGCAGTAGAGCAGCCGCCACGGGCCAGAGTAGGAGAAAGACGGTGAGCATTAGCTAATCAGATTGTTCTTGGGGCGCTCGGAAATAAGGAGCGGTAAGTCGGTAGTTTACTACTATGCGAAGCGAAAAAAGCTACGTGATAGTACTCGTAGATGAGCAGGCTAGAAGCGCGCGAAATTCAGCACTAGTACCAGCACAATTCCGATTACCATTAGTATCAGATAGGTTTCCACCGAGCCGGTTTGCACGTAGCGTAGCAGTTGGCTGCCGCCGAGGGTGATGCGACCAAAACCGTTCACGATGGGGTCGATGATGCTTTGCTCTACGAAGCGGTAAAGGCCACGCGAGAGCCACATGATGGGCCGCACAAACAGAGCATTGTACAGTTCGTCGATGTAGTATTTGTGGTAGACCAGACTCTCGGGGGCCGAGCGCTGGGCATCGTCCTCGGCGGGGCGGGCGCCACGGCTCACGTACTGCACGTAGGCCAGCACAATGCCCAGCACAGCTGCCGCTACCGATAGGCCAATCAGCATCAACTCGTTGTTGTGGTCAGGCTCCTGGCCGAACGCGGCGGGATTGAGACGCTGGGAGTAAGTGAAGATAGGGGCGAGGTAGTCAGCGAGGTAGTGCTTGCCGCCGAGCAGCATGGGCGCCCCCATGAAACCGCCCACGGCTGCCAAGATAGCCAGTACAATCAGCGGTAGCGTCATGTTGGCGGGCGACTCGTGCAGGTGGTGCTTCTGCTCTTCCGTGCCGCGGAACTCACCAAAGAATGTGAGGAATAGCAGACGGAACATGTAGAAAGCCGTCAGGAAAGCCGTGAACAAGCCTACGGCGTACAGCACCTTGCTGTGCTCGTACACATGGCTTAGGATTTCATCTTTCGAGAAGAAACCCGAAAACGGCGGAATACCCGAAATAGCCAGGCATCCGATGAGGAAGGTAGCGAAGGTGATGGGTAGGGCTTTGCGCAAACCACCCATACGGCGAATGTCCTGCTCGTTGCTCATGGCGTGAATCACAGAACCAGCACCTAGGAACAGCAGCGCCTTGAAAAACGCGTGCGTGAGCACGTGGAACAGCGAGGTAGAGTAGCCCATCACGCCCAGCGCCAGGAACATGTAGCCCAACTGCGACACCGTGGAGTAAGCCAGTACCTTCTTGATATCGTTTTGCGCCAGCCCGATGGTGGCCGCAAACAGCGCCGTAGCGGCCCCAATGACTGCTATAATCTCCAGCGTTTCGGGAGCCAGCGTGAACAGCACGTTGGCGCGCAGCACCATATAGATACCCGCCGTTACCATGGTTGCGGCGTGGATAAGGGCCGAAACGGGGGTAGGGCCGGCCATGGCGTCGGGTAGCCAGGTGTAGAGCGGAATCTGGGCCGACTTACCGGCTGCGCCCACAAACAGCAGCAGCGTGATGGTTGTAACTACTGCCACCGAGTAGGGACCAAACTGCCCTAGGCTGGCTTTCTGGAAAACCTCGGCGTACTGTACCGAGTTGAAGGTTAGATAAATCAGGAAGATGCCGAGCAGGAAGCCCAGGTCGCCTACCCGGTTGATGATGAAGGCTTTCTTGGCGGCGTTGTTGTTGGCGGTTTCCTTGTTCCAGAAACCGATGAGCAGGTAGGAACACAACCCCACGCCTTCCCAGCCCACAAACAAAATCACGAAGTTGCTGCCCAATACTAGCACCAGCATCGAGAACACAAAGAGGTTCAGGAAAGCGAAAAACTTGCCCACGTTCTCGTCGTGGTGCATGTAGCCGATGCTGTACACGTGGATCAGGAAGCCTACCCCTGTCACCAGCAACAGCATAATCAGGCTTAGCTGATCGACTTGGTAGGAAAACGGAATCTGCATCGAGCCCACCGAAATCCAATCGAACAGCGGCACCGTGTACTGGTATTCAAAGGTGGCAAGCAGGTAGCACGAAATCAGAAACGAGCCTAGCACTGTGAGGCTGCCCAGCGCCCCAGCTGCCGTGCCCGACAAACGCCGGTTCATCAGGCCATTGAGTAGAAATCCCAGAAACGGCAGCAGCGGAATCAGCACGTACAGCAAGGTGGCGTGCGGGGCTCCGTGAGCGGGTAGTACAGTTTCTTGCATGTGGTGTATGGTTGAATGGCTGAATGGCTCAATGGTTGTCGTTCAATAAAGAATCAGCACGACTAGCCATTTAGCCAATTAACCATATAGCCATTAAGGCTTAAAACTTTAGTCGGCTGAGCAGGTTGACGTCGGTACTCTGGAAGTTGCGGTAGATCATCACAATGATGCCTAGCCCTACCGATACTTCGGCGGCGGCTACGGCCATAATGAAGAACACGAACACCTGTCCGTTGGCATCGGCGCGGTAAGCAGAAAAGGCCGTTAGGAGGATATTCACGGCGTTCAGCATCAGCTCTACGCACATGAAAATGATGATGGCATTGCGCCGGATCAGTACGCCCGTAACTCCGATGGCAAACAGGGCCGTGGCGAAAAACACGTAGTACTGAAGCGGTACGGTGCGGATTACTTCCGGAATGGTCTGGTCCATGCGGTGGGGTTGGCCGACGGGGGCTGTACAGTATAAGTGGCAAAGGTATCGGAAAAATGGAAAAGCCCTACGGTAAAACGTGATTTGGAACCAGTCTAACCTACCCGCTGTCAATGATCCTGCTTCCCGGTAGGAGAGAAGCAGCCAATTACTACTGCATCTGTTCTTATTCTAAAGAAAATGTAGCGTGCTGTTGAAGTATTTTTGAGCTTGATCCGTCTGCCGTAGCAGAATGGAAACGCTACCCCTCATGCTCGATAATGCCTACATGGATGCAGGCCACCAGGACCGGCAGATTCAGCAAGCCGTACGCGAACAGCGGACCCGGCTGCTGGCCTTCATCCGCCGTCGTATTCCCGACGAGGCCGAGGCCGAAGACGTGCTGCAGGATGTTTTTGCCGAGCTAGTGGAAAGCTACCGGCTGCTGAAGCCCGTAGAGCAAGCCGCAGCATGGCTGTTTCGGGTGGCGCGCAACCGCATCACCGATCTGTACCGTCGTAAGAAAACCGCTTCGCTGGAAGAGGAACTGCACGCCACGGGCACCGAAGACGATGACTCGCTACTACTAGCCGACATCCTACCCGCCCCCGACGACGCGCCTGAAAACCGCCTGCTCCGCGAAACACTTATGGAAGCCCTGGCTGCTGCTTTGGAGGAACTACCGCCGGCCCAGCGTCAGGTGTTCATCTGGCACGAGCTGGAAGAGAAAAGCTTTCGTGAGATGGAGGAAGAGACCGGTGTGCCGCTCAAAACTCTGATTTCGCGCAAGCACTACGCCGTGCAACACCTACGCAAGCGCCTGCAAAAACTGTATACCGAACTGTTCACGAATTAACGTTCGGGTTTTTCTACATTACAAGAACATGGCTGCACAGCAGCCAATCAACTCATTAGTATTTCAACAATGAACCGCTCTTCCTGGCTGCTACGCGGCCTAAAATTCCTGCTCTTCGCCGTCGTATTTCTTGCAATAGTCGGTCAGTTCTTTATGATTCTGTGGAACAAACTGGTGCCCGAACTATTCAATGGGCCGGTCATCAGTTTCTGGCAAGGCTTGGGCCTGCTGTTGCTCTCGCGCGTTCTGTTTGGCGGATGGGGTAGGGGCGGTGCTGGCTGGGCGCGCCGCCGCAATGCCTGGAAACAAAAGATTGCCGGCCGCATGGCGACTATGACACCTGAGGAACAGGAAAAATTTCGGCAGAAAATGCAGAGTGCTTGTGGCCCGGCCTGGATGCGCCGCAAGTTTGGTGAGGAGCCGATGGCCACCCAAACGGAAGTATAAAAGCAAAAGCGGCAGCTGAAATTTCAGCTGCCGCTTTTGCTTTTGTTGAAAACAAACTTAGAAATTCCGCTCGCCCGTTTCGCGTTTGCCCAGCATCACAGCGCCTACCATAGCAGCTAGGAACAGGATAGAAGCCAATTCGAAAGGCAGTAAGTACTGATCGTACAAGATCAGGCCAAGGCGGTCCACCATACCAATCTGCGAGTCGAAGGTAGCAGCATCGTAGCCTACTGGCTCTACGTTGCGAAGCGCAGCCACCAGCACGAGCAGTAAAGAGCCACCCGCAATGACGGCGGCTATCTGTGCCAGCAAAGGCTTTTTAGGCTCTGTTTCAGCGTTCAGGTTCAGAAACATAATCACGAACAGGAACAGCACCATAATAGCACCCGCATACACGATGATGTTCACGGCTGCCAGAAACTGCGCGTTCAGAATCAGGTAGTGCCCCGACAAGGCAAAGAACGTCAGGATCAGGAACAACACGCTGTGCACGGGATTCTTGGCGATAACCACGCCCAGCGCGCTCAGCAACGCCAGAAACGACAGGAAGAGAAAAAGTGGGGACATAGGGCAAAGCTAAGACAAGATACTAGAAGTGATTTGGGTGGTATGAAACGGGTGGTGCTATATAGACAACATCAGCATCGAATCAACCGCCCCAATTCAACCGAAAGGTTGAACAACCCCTCCTCAGATGAGGAGGGGAGTTGTCGTACTTACGCCAGCTGAGCGTCCATTTTAGCACGTAGCTGCTGGGCTTGCTCCTCGGTGAGCTGGATGCCCCGCTTCGAGCGGTTGTCTGGTGAAACAGGCTCTACCAAGCGGTTTTTACCATAAATGAACTCATCGCGCTCGAAGCGGGGTGGAGCCATTTTATCGGCTTGCAGGTAGACGGCTGCTTTGGGGCAGGCTTCTTCGCAAAGGCCGCAGAATATGCACCGTAGCATATTAATTTCGTAGCTGACGGCGTATTTCTCCTCGCGATACAGGCCTTCTTCGCCCTTTTTCCGCTCGCCGGCTACCATCGTAATAGCTTCGGCAGGGCAGGCCACGGCGCACAGGCCACAGGCAGTGCATCGCTCCCTACCCTGTTCGTCGCGCTTTAGCACGTGCAGGCCACGGAACACCGGCGAAAATGGCCGCTGCTCCTCGGGGTAGCGAATGGTAGGCTTCTTCATGAAGAAGTGCCGCATCGTGATGCTCAGGCCCTGAAAGATAGCCGGCAGGTAAGCCCGCTCGGCCAGCGTCATGGGCTTTTTGTCGACTTGCTTGGCTCTATTGCTAAGGGGTTGCATAAAATCGGATCAAAAACCTACTGAATGATACCAAACGAAATCAATCCGCCCGTGAGTAGGATGTTGAAAATGGATAGGGGGATAAGAATGGTCCAGCCCAGGCGCATCAGCTGGTCGTAGCGGAAGCGGGGTAGGGTCCAGCGCACCCACATGAAGAAAAAGATGAAACCGAAAATCTTTCCGAATAGCAGTACGGTACCCAGAATGGTAATCAGGTTTTGCGCGCCGGCCAATGTCCAGTCTTGGTTGCTCACCAACCAGTCGCGCAGCTCGTACTGGAAAGGAAAATTGAAACCACCGAAGTACAGCACGCTCATCACGGCTGAGGCCACGAAGATGTTCACGTATTCAGAAAATAGATACAGACCCAGTTTCATCGACGAATACTCGGTGTGGTAGCCCCCTACCAGCTCGGTTTCGCACTCGGGCAAGTCAAAGGGCGTACGGTTGGTTTCAGCGAAAGCACACACCAGGAAAATGATAAAGCCCAAGGGCTGCTTCACGATATTCCAGAAATGCCACTCGCCAGCTACCGACTGCTGCAAGGTGATTTCGCGCAGCGACAGAGTACCCGAAATCATCAGCACCGCAATCAGCGACATGCCCATGGCCAGCTCGTAGCTGATATTCTGCGAAGCCGCCCGGATGGCGCCCAGCAACGAAAACTTGTTGTTGGAAGCCCAGCCACCAATCATGATACCGTACACGCCCAGCGACACTACGCCAAATACCCACAGCATCCCGATATTCACCTCGATGCCTTGCAGAAAGAAGTAGTTGGAACCGAACTCCAGCACGTTGCCAAACGGAATAACTGCCGACGACATCAGCGCCGTAATCATGGCCAGGCAAGGGCCAAAGATGAATAGTGCCGTATTGGCACCACTGGGGAAAAATTCTTCCTTGGTGAACATCTTCACGGCATCGGCCAACGGCTGAAGCAAGCCGTAGGGGCCGGCACGGTCCGGGCCTACCCGGTCTTGCAGAAAGGCCGCAATTACGCGTTCGGCGTAGGTACAATACGTAGCAATCAACAACGACAGCGCAAAGACTACGAAGATGACGATGGATTGCCAGCCGAGGGCAGGAAGTTCTAGCATTCTTTTTAGCTGATAGCTATCAGCTGTTAGCTGCTAGCTGTTGTTTTAATAGTGAAGCACAGAGAGCTAACAGCTCAATTTACGATCCTAATTTCAGCGGTGGATTTTTCTCCAACTCGCGCTGGGTACTTTCGGGTAGGTCGGCTACTACGGAATGGTTAAGCACTGGCAGCTCGTAATGGTTAGCCGAAATCACGGAAGAGCGGTCGATGTGAGCAGGGCCTTCAATAGTCCAGTCCGAGGTTTCTTTCTTCTCGAAGCGGCACTCGTTGCAGATCCACTCCTTCACCTCTCCATACTCATCTTTACGAGCGGTTATGCGTAGCACATCTTTGCCTTTGTACCACAGCAGCACATTGCCTGAGCATTTGGGGCAGTCGCGGTGGGCATTCACGGGCTTCGTAAACCACACGCGCGACTTAAAGCGCCATGTTTTGTCGGTGAGGGCGCCTACTGGGCACACGTCGATAACGTTACCGGAGAAGTCCTGATCGATGATGTTTTCGATGTAGGTGCCAATTTCAGCGGCGTCGCCGCGGCCCAGCACGCCGTGTACCCGGTCGCCGGCTACTTGGTTGGCGGTGTACACGCAGCGGTAGCACAAGATGCAACGCGTCATGTGCAGCTGAATCAGCGGCCCAATGTCGATTTTGTCGAACGTACGGCGCTCCTCAGTATAGCGCGTAGTGCTCACGCCGTGCTCAAAAGCAAAGTTTTGCAAATCGCACTCACCTGCCTGGTCGCACACGGGGCAATCGAGGGGGTGGTTGATGAGCAGCATCTCCACAATGCCCTTGCGCACATCCAGCACCTGCTGATTCACAGTATTTTCGACTACCATGCCGTCCTGTACCGACGTAATGCACGAAGGCACCAGCTTGGGCATGGGACGCGGGTCTTTGGTAGAGCCAGCCGTTACTTTCACTAGGCAGGCACGGCACTTGCCGCCCGAGCCTTTCAGCGGCGTGTAGTAGCACATGGCCGGTGGCACAATGCTACCGCCCACGGTACGAGCCGCATTCATGATTGTGGTTCCATCGGGAACCTCAATCTCAATGCCGTCGAAGGTTATTTTAGCCATTTGTTTGTCATCCTGAGCGGGGCGAAGGACCTTATCACATCAGCGCCGCAATAGTTTAGTGAATTTGACGAAAGCAGCCACGATAAGATGCTTCCTTCGTCAGCATGACAGTTAAGCCAGCACTGCTTTACCAGGGTACACCGCGCCGGGGCGGGCGGCTTCTTTGGCGTGCGTCACGTGCCACTCAAACTCGTCGCGGAAGTGACGCACGGCGGCGGCTACCGGCCATGCAGCGGCTTCGCCGAGCGGGCAAATGGTGTTGCCTTCAATCTGCTTGGCTACACTCACGAGTAGGTCAATGTCTTCCATGTGGCCGTGACCGTGCTCCAGGCGGTGCAGCACTTTCTCCATCCAGCCTGTGCCTTCGCGGCAAGGCGAGCATTGGCCGCAGCTTTCGTGGTGGTAGAACCGCGAGAAGCTCCAGGTATTGCGCACGATGCAGGTGGTTTCGTCCATGGCGATGAAGCCACCCGAACCCAGCATAGTGCCCGTTACGAAACCACCGTCGGAGAGGGATTCGTAGGTCATCAGGCGGTTTTCACCGGCTGCGGTTTTCAGGATCAGCTCTTTGGGTAGGATGGGTACGGATGAGCCACCGGCTACCACCGCTTTTAGCTCCCTACCTTTCCAGATGCCACCGCAGTATTCATCCGAGTAAATGAATTCTTCGACTGGCACGCCCAACTCTATTTCGTAGATGCCGGGCTTATTGAGGTGGCCGCAGGCCGAGAATAGCTTGGTGCCGGTGCTCTTGCCTACCCCTAGCTTGGCATATTCGTCGCCGCCGTCGTTGATGATGGGTACCACCGCCGCAATCGACTCTACGTTGTTTACTACCGTAGGGCGAGCGTATAGGCCCTGCACAGCCGGGAACGGCGGCTTATTGCGCGGGTTGCCCCGCTTGCCCTCCAGCGACTCGAGTAGTGCAGTTTCCTCACCGCAAATGTAGGCGCCGCCACCAGGGTGCACGTGTAAATCCAGGTCGTAGCCCGAGCCGAGAATGTTTTTGCCCAGGAAACCATTGGCGTATGCCTCTGAAATAGCTTTTTCTAGGATGCGCAGTACGTACAACAGCTCGCCGCGAATGTAGATGTAGCTGGTGTTGGCCCCCAGCGCGTAGCTACTCGTAATCATACCCTCGATAAGCAAATGCGGCAGCTTCGACATCAGGTGACGGTCCTTGAATGTGCCCGGCTCCGATTCGTCAGCATTGCATACCAAGTGGCGCGGAATGCCTTCTGGCTTGGCCAAAAAGCTCCATTTCATGCCGGTAGGAAAGCCAGCGCCGCCGCGCCCACGCAGGCCCGACTTCTTCACTTCCTCTACTACCTCATCGGGAGTCATCGTCTTTAGAGCCTTCTCTACCGAGCGGTAGCCGCCGTGTTTGCGGTATACCTCAAAGGTGTCAATGCCTTCAACGTTAATATGTTCAGTCAGCAGTTTGCGTCCCATGATACTGTGCGCTAGTAGCTATTCGCCAATCGTCTAATTTTCCTGCCCGATTAATTCTGCGCCAGTGCTTCCCAAGGAAGGATGGGGCGATGCACCATATTGCGCAGCTCCGTGAGCATAGCGTCCACGTTTTCGGGCGTGTCGAGTTGCTCGTAATATTTCTCGCGGACTTGTACAATGGGGGCAAAGCCGCAGGCGGCCAGACATTCCACTTCTTTCAAGGTGAATAAGCCATCGGGCGAGGTCTCGCCGCCTACCTTGGCGCCGGTCAGGCGCTCCAAGTGAGCAGTCAGCTCATCGGAACCACGCAGCATGCAGGGACCCGTGCGGCAAATTTCGAGCACGTGCTTCCCTACTGGCTTTAGGTTGAACATAGTGTAAAACGTGGCTACCTCATACACCTCGATAGGCTTGAGGTCCAGCGTTTCGGCCACCAGTGTTTGTACCTCGGGGCTTACCCAACCGCCAAACTCAGCCTGGGCAATGTGCAATACCGGGAGTAGTGCCGATTTCTTGCGGTCCTCGGGGTAATGCGTGATGATGCGCTTGATTTCGTCCTGAGCAGCCGCCGAAAACTGAGGCTTGGCAGGGGCGTTCGTAGGTTCCATATCAGTCAGATTCAACGGCATACTAGGCGTCTAGCTCGCCGGCAATTACGTTCATCGACGACAGCGTGAGGATGGCGTCGGAGAGCGACTGGCCCACCACCATTTCGGGATAAGCCTGGTAATAAATGAAGCAAGGGCGCCGGAAGTGCAGGCGGTACGGCGTGCGGCCCCCATCCGAAATCAGATAGAAACCCAACTCCCCATTGCCACCCTCCACGGAGTGATACACTTCACCCACAGGCGCTTCAATCTCACCCATGATGATCTTGAAGTGATAGATGAGCGCCTCCATGTTTTTATAGACAGCCTGTTTGGGAGGCAAGTAGTAGTGCGGTGCGTCGGCGTGGAAGGGACCCTCAGGTAGGTTTTCCAAGGCTTGCTCGATAATGCGCAGGCTCTGCCAGATTTCGGCATTGCGCACTAGGTAGCGGTCATAGGTGTCGCCCTTGGTTCCTACCGGAATTTCAAAATCAAAATCGTCGTAGGAAGAGTAAGGGTTCATTACCCGCACATCGTAGTCGACGCCGGTAGCGCGCAGGTTGGGACCGGTAAAGCCGTAATTTAACGCTTTTTCCGCCGTGATGCCGCCCACATCAATGGTACGGTCCATGAAAATGCGGTTGCGGTTGAACAGCTTTTCGAACTCGCGCATCACATCGGGGAAGCGCTTCAGCCACGTGCGCAGCTTCTGAATGGCTACATCGGAGAAGTCGCGCTCCATGCCGCCTACCCGACCCATGTTGGTGGTCAGGCGCGAGCCGCAGACTTCCTCGTAAATTTCGTAGATGTTTTCGCGCTCCTCGAATACATAAAGGAAACCGGTGAATGCACCCGTATCCACCCCCAGAATGCCATTGCACACTAAGTGGTCGGCAATGCGGGCCAGCTCCATCATGATCACGCGCATGTATTGGGCGCGCTTGGGTACCGTCACACCCAATAGCTTCTCTACCGTCATGTGCCAGCCCATGTTGTTGATGGGCGACGAGCAGTAGTTCATACGGTCCGTTAGGGGCGTAATCTGATAGAACGGCCGACGCTCGGCAATTTTCTCAAATGCCCGGTGAATGTAGCCGATGGTAGGCACACCCGATACAATCCGCTCTCCATCCATTTGCAGGATGTTCTGAAAAATACCGTGCGTAGCCGGGTGTGTTGGCCCTAGGTTTAGGGTCGTCAGCTCCTGGCTGAAGTCATTTAGCATCGGCACGTTCATACCAAAATTCTGGTCACGTGCCTCTTCTATAATCTTATGTGTGCCGTCGAGCGTGTCGTTTACTGCCATTGTTACCTCACCCCCCGGCCCCCTCTCCTTGGGGAGAGGGGGAGCCAGACGGGGCCATTATAGGGTGGGGGAATACTTATGAGTTAGCGACCAAAGAACAGGTCAGTTTTGTCTTCTCGGGTACCATCCTCCAGCGGGTATTCGCGCCGCATAGGGTGGTAGTCCATATCCTCCACATTCAAAATGCGGATAAGGTTCGGATGCCCCTGGAAGATAATGCCGTAGAAATCGTACGCCTCCCGCTCCATCCAATTGGCTGTAGCATATACATCGGTAAGGGTAGGCACCACGGGATCAGCAATAGGAAAGAAGATTTTCAGCCGCAGTCGCACGTTGTTCACTAGGCTGTGCAGGTGATACACCATGCTGAGCTCCTTGCCTTCGCTCTCAGGAAAGTGCACGCCACACATAGTAGTCAGAAAATGCATCTTCAAATCCTGCTCGCCAGCCAGCGTCTGAATAATCTCGTGAATCCGCTCGCGGGTGGTAGTAGCCGTCAGCAACCCATACGGCTCCTCCACATCAGTGAAGGTCTCAGCGCCGAAGAGTTCTTGCAGGCGCGCAAGAATCTTTGCGTTAGTGAGCTTGTTGGGGTCTTCCTGCGCAACGGCAGTGGCTTGAGCAGCGGCAGATTCTTCAATGGGGTCAGCCATAGTGTAGCTGTTAGCTATTGGCTGTTCGCTACTACCCTTTTCGCCGCGACCTCCGGAAAGGCTAACAGCGAACGGCCAGTAGCGAACAGTTTATTTAATATTATACGATGCCAGCAGCGCCTGATACTCGGGCGAGTTGCGGCGGCGCAGCGACTCATTCTTGGCTAGATCCTGCACGCGCATCAGGCCGTCGAGCACTTGCTCTGGGCGAGGTGGGCAGCCGGGTACATACACGTCAACCGGAATGATACGGTCGATGCCCTGCAGCACAGAGTAAGTATCAAAAATGCCGCCCGATGATGCGCAGGCGCCCATGGCCAGCACCCAACGAGGCTCGGCCATCTGCTCATACACCTGCTTCACAATAGGGGCCATCTTTTTGGCAATGGTGCCCATCACCATCAGCAAATCGGCCTGGCGTGGCGAAAAGCTGGGCCGCTCGGAGCCGAAGCGGGAAATATCGTAGTGGGCGCCCATGGTAGCCATAAACTCGATGCCGCAGCAGGAGGTAGCAAAGGGGAGGGGCCACAGGGAATTAGCGCGGGCAATGCCCACTACCTTTTCCAGGGAAGTAGCAAAGAAACCAGCGCCTTCAATGCCTTCAGGAGCCGGAACGGTTTTGATTTCGGGAACTCTAGTATCCATGCGTGAAAGTCAGTTCGTGAGGGAGATATACCCAAAAAGCCAACACCAACGGCTTATTTATAGTTTGGCTGTGCCGTAGGGATTTCGCTCCATTTCAGGATGCCTTTCCGAATCACGTAGGCGAAGCCTGCCATCACCAAAGCCAGGTACACTACCATCTCAATGAAACCGAAGGTTCCCAGCTTGCGGAAGTTCACAGCCCAGGGGTACATGAAAATAACTTCCACGTCGAACAGCACAAACAGAATGGCCGTGAGGAAGTACTTCACCGAAATAGGCGTGCGGGCGTTTCCTACCGATTCAATGCCACATTCCCAGGAGGCGTCTTTCACCTTGCTGTGGCGTTTAGGACCTACCAGGTGCGATACTACCATGGCAAAGGCTACGAAGGCAATAGCCAGGATAAACTGAACCAGCATCGGCAAATAGTCGACCGGCTGGTAGTTGATGGTGTTTACAGCGAGAAGCATAGTCATGGACTAAAAAGTAGACCCTGCAAAAGGGCAGTAGGTAGCAAAGGTAGGGTTTCGGTAGTTTGGAACAAAGATGAATAGGACGAGGGTGGAAAGGGGTATATTTGGAAGTATTACCACACGCTATTTTGATGGAACAGCAGCAATCCGCCTCGCGTTTTTATTCAGTGGAAGAATATCTCGCATTGGAGGAGCAATCAGAAATGCGCCATGAGTATTACCGCGGAGAGGTGTTTGCGATGGCAGGAGGCACAGCCAATCATAACGAATTGGTATTAAACCTAGTGATGTTGTTACGGGCAGGTGCACAACCACGCGGCTGCCGAGTGTTTGCTGAAAGCGTGCAGTTGGCAGTGTCGCAAGGACTGTACTATACGTATCCCGATGTGATGGTGACCTGTCATCCCGGCGATATAGCTGCCGAACGGCAAATGCACCACCCATTGCTGCTGGCGGAGGTTCTGTCGCCTTCTACTGCCGAGCGTGACCGAATCTGGAAGATGCTGCGGTACCAGCGGCTCGATTCGTTGCGGCACTACTTGCTGATTTCGCAGGAGTATCAGGCTGTAGAGTGGTACCAACGCGCTTCCGCAGAGGCTCTCTGGACGCATCGGGTACTCATTCACGATGAATTTCTGGAGTTACTTGAATTGGCACTACGTATCAGGGTAGGTGATATTTACGGATCACTTAACATTCAGCTTTCCACCACGGATAAGCCTCTTCCGGGAGAAGGGTTTGAAAAAGAGTAACATAAAAAAGCCGCTTCAGGATACTGAAGCGGCTTTTTTATGAAGGCCTAAAGACAGAAGCTTTTTCTACAGACCCTTGTCGCGGTTCAGATCCTCTTGCGGCTCCGAGCCCAGGAAAGGGTAACGGTAATCCGTCACGGGTACGAAGGTTTCCTTGATGGCGCGCGGCGACACCCAGCGCAGCAGGTTCAGGATAGAGCCGGCTTTGTCGTTGGTACCGCTAGCGCGGGCACCGCCGAAGGGTTGCTGGCCTACCACGGCGCCGGTGGGCTTATCGTTGATGTAGAAGTTGCCGGCGGCATTCACCAGCTTCTTCGAGGCCAGGTCGATGGCGTAGCGGTCCTGCGAGAAGATGGCGCCGGTGAGAGCGTAAGGTGAGGTAGAGTCCACCAGTTCCAGCGTCTGCTCGAATTGGTCGGCGTCGTAGACGTATACCGTCACTACCGGGCCAAACAGCTCGGTGCGCATGGTTACGTACTGCGGGTCTTTGGTCACGATGACGGTAGGCTCCACAAAGTAGCCCTTCGACTTGTCGTAGCCGCCACCAGCCACAATTTCGGCGTCGGCATCGGCCTTGGCACCGTCGATGTATTTGGCGAGCTTATCAAACGACACCTCGCTGATAACGGCGTTGATGAAGTTGGAGAAGTCTTCCACATCACCCATTTTAAACGAAGCCAGGTCTTCCTTCACATAACCCAGGATTTCGTCGGCCAAGTTGGAGGGTAGGTACACCCGCGACGCGGCCGAGCACTTCTGCCCCTGATACTCAAACGCCCCACGCGTAATGGCCGTGGCTACGGCTTTGGCATGGGCCGATGGGTGTGCCACAATGAAGTCCTTGCCACCGGTTTCGCCCACAATGCGCGGGAAGCTGCGGTACTTCGGAATGTTCTCACCAATGGTTTTCCAGATGGTCTGGAACACACCCGTGGAACCGGTGAAGTGAATACCGGCAAAGTCGCGGTGATTGAAAATGACGTTGCCGGCCACGGGACCGTCCACATAAATCAGGTTGATAACGCCATCGGGCACACCGGCTTCCTTGAACAGCTCCATCAGCACCTGCGCCGAGTAGATTTGCGTGTAAGCTGGTTTCCACACCACCACGTTGCCCATCATGGCTGCCGAGGTAGGAAGGTTACCGGCAATAGAAGTGAAGTTGAACGGCGTGAGGGCAAACACGAAGCCTTCCAGCGAGCGGTGCTCCAAGCGGTTCCACATACCCGGCGCCGACTCCGGCTGCTGCCGGTATAGCTCCTGCATGTAGTGCACGTTGAAGCGGAAAAAGTCGATCAGCTCACAAGCGGCGTCAATTTCAGCTTGAAACGCATTCTTGCTTTGGCCCAGCATAGTAGCCGCGTTGATACGCGCCCGGTAGGGGCCAGCCAGCAAATCGGAGGCTTTCAGGAAAATGGCGGCACGCTGCTCCCAGGGTAGGGCAGCCCACTGCTCGCGGGCAGCCAAGGCGGCGTCAATGGCCTGCTGCACGTGCGAAGCGTCGCCCTCGTGGAAAAAGCCCAACGTGTGCTGGTGGTCGTGAGGCGGGTTGATGGGTAGGGTTTTCCCCGTACGAACTTCTTGACCGCCAATGTGCATCGGAATGTCGCGCTCCTGTTGCTTCAGCTCCTTCAGCATCTTCAGTAGCTCGATGCGCTCGGGCGAGTTAGGCGCGTAGCCCTTCACAGGCTCATTGATGGGGGTAGGAACGTTGAAAAAGGCGTTGGCCATAGCGGGTGATTTTTCGATAATGTTTTTCGGTTTTTGGCCGAGGTAGGCTAGGGCAAAGGTAGCTAAAACCAAAACCGTCTGTCATTCTGAGCAGCGTGAAGGACCTGGTACCGGTTAAACGAGTCGTTAGTACGCGTGTCGTTCGGATGTGAAGGTCCCTCGCTGCGCTCAGGATGACACACAGTTCTGGTTTTACAAAATCTCCTTCAACTCACTCAAACACGCAATTTCATACGTCGTCTGCGCGAAGTGGCGGCGCTTTGCAGGGTTGAAATACACTTGGTCGAGGCCGGCGTTGGCGGCGCCCAGCACGTCGCATTCCAGGTTGTCGCCAATCATGAGGCTGTCGGCGGCGGTAGTGCCGGCGCGGTCCAGGGCGTGCTGGTACATACGGCCATCGGGCTTCAAGCAGCCGCTGCACTCGGAGGTGACAATTTCCCGAAAATAATCCGTCAGGTGGGCTGCATTCAGCTTTACGTACTGTATTTCCCGGAAACCGTTGGTGAGCAGGTGCAGTGTGTAGCCCTTGGCTTGCAGGTAGTTCAGCACCTCAAAAGTATAGGGGAAGACGGCCGTTTTGTGGGGTAGGAGAGAGGTGTATTGGTCCGAAATATCAGCTGGTACCTCAGCCTCGGGCACGCCCAGCTTGGTGAGCGTGCGCGCAAAACGGGTGGTGCGCAGTTGCTGCTGCGTGATCTTATTGCCCTGGTACATACGCCACAGTGCGTGGTTCACCTCGCTGTAATACGCCATAAACTGCTCTACCGTGAAGCCGTAGCGCGCCAGCCGATGGTCGTCGTACTGAAACCGAAGCACCTCTTCGGAATTTGTTTCGAAATCCCAAAGCGTGTGGTCGAGGTCGAAAAACAGGTGGCGATACGTTTTCAAGTGGGGTAGGCAATTAAAATTGAATAGCAGAGAGGACGCGTACAAGAGTGAACTACTCCAGCCGCAGGCGTTGCACAGGCCGGCCCTCGCCAAGGTGCTCGGCTACAATATCGGCTACGTCTTTGGGGTGCACGTCGCCGTACCAGATGTTTTCGGGGTAGAACACCACCGCCGCACCGTTGCCTTTCTTGCAGTGCTTGCACACGTCGAGGCAGCCGGTGGTTTGCACGCGGTTTTTTCGCTTTTTACCACCACTAAGCAGTTTCTTGAGGTCCTGCTTTTTCAGCTCTTTTTTAAACGTCTTGGCCACGTCGTCGCCGACGCCGCTTTTCTGGTTGGTGCAAACGAAAATATGGTGGGCGTACACGGGAGTGGTGAGATGGTGAGTAGTGAAGTGCAAACGGTTGGGGCGTCTGATAAGTTGGCGTGATGGAGAAAGAGGTAGAAGTTCACTGCTTCACCATTTCACTACTCACACTTCAGCACTCATTATTTAACCTCTGCTTCGCCTTTCCAGCGGCGGTTTTGCAGCTTATACGCCGCCAACTCCCGGTTCGACCACAGTGTTTGGTAGGTTTCCTGGTCGTTGCGCAGTTGAGCATCGCGTTCCAGGTAGCCCAGGAGCTGCTGCACCACGTCGCCTACCTCATCTTTGATATAGTAAAATACCCAGTTGTCGAGCCGACGAAAGTTGACCATCCCGGCATTTTTCAGATACAATAATTGGCGGGAGGTTTTGGTTTGGGTGAAATCCAGCACCTGTTCTAGGTCAGAAATACACATTTCCTGATTACGCCACAGCAAATGCAGGATGCGAAGTCGACTTTCGTCGCCAAATGCTTTAAAAATGGGTAATCCTAATGCAACGGTGAAGTGTTTTAGGCGCATCTTTTGTTTGAATTGGAAGGAAGGGGGTAAGGAGCGGTACGACAAATTTACGTCAATCCGGGCGCCTACCTTCAATCTGCCGTATACTTGTAGTCTGTAATTCATTATATGTCTGTTTCTTTCTCTTTCCGTACCGCTTTTGCCGGGGTAGCAATGGTGCTGCTCCTGCTATTGTCAGGATCTGCTGCGCAGGCCCAGGGCCAGCGGCGGGTGGTGCAGTTCTCCGGCATCATTGCCACCGGCGACTCGCTGCTGGGCGTGCCGGGTGCGGCCATATTTGTGCCCAAGGCGGGTAGGGGCACCCTCACCAACGAGTACGGCTACTTCTCGCTGCCCGTGCTGGCCGGCGACAGCATCGTGATTCGGGCGCTGGGCTACGGCAACCAATGGGTGGTGATTCCACCCGATTATCCGCGGCAGAGCTACTCCGTAATTATCCAGTTGAAGGAAGATGCTACCGTGCTGCCAGAGGTGCGCATATTCCCATATGCTACCGAGAAGGCATTTAAAGAAGCCTTCCTGGCCCTACGCCTACCCGATGAAAAAGGCTCTTCGGCTGCTGCCAACCTAAGTCCCGAAGTGATGCGCCGGCTATTTACCGCCATGCCTACCTCCAGTATGTCGAACTACCGCCAAACCATGCAGATGCAGCAGTACGACCAGCAGCGCCGGATGGGTATGGGCGCTACGCCGTATACCAACAACCCGCTGCTGAACCCCTTCAGCTGGTTGCAGCTAATCAACCAAGTGAAGAGCGGTGAATTCAAGAAGAAAGCCGGTGAGGATTATTAGGCTTTCGCACGTTAGATAGCCTAAGTAGAACGTCCTTTTTCCGCAGTAGGAGAAAGGGCGTTTTCGTTTAGTTTCTAGTTGAAATACACCGATTTTTTAACCCAAGCATCGTCCAAATGTTAGGAGATGCGTACCAGCGAGTTGATGGCTGGTAGGCGCAGTGTGCGCAACCAAATTTTGCAACGCTGGGCGCGTGCCACGCGCCCCTACGATTTACTGTATGAACACGAATTTGCCTACCTCGTCGCTGCCGCGCGTCGTAATTGTAGGATGTGGTTTTGGAGGACTGCGTTTGGCCAAAGAACTAGCCGACCAGCCCGTGCAGGTGGTGGTAGTAGACCGCAACAACTACCATAATTTTCAGCCGCTGCTCTACCAGGTAGCCACTGGCGCGCTGGAGGCCGACAGCATTGCCTACCCCATCCGGAAGATTTTTGCGGGCCAGCAAAACTTCTTCTACCGCCTGGCCGATGTGCAGCGTGTGGAGCTGGACCGCAATACCATCGTCACCGATATTGGGGAAATCAGCTACGACTACCTAGTGCTGGCTACGGGCTCGGTCACCAATTTCTTTGGCCTCGACACCATCGAGAAAAACGGGATGCAGATCAAAAGCGTGCCGAACGCTCTGAATCTGCGCAGCTTCCTGTTTCAGAACTTCGAGCGTGCCGTACTGGAAGAAAACCCCGAAAAGCGGCAGGCGCTGCTGAACGTGGTGATTGTGGGTGCTGGTCTTACGGGCGTGGAAATTGCCGGCTCGCTGGCCGAAATGCGCAAAGACGTGCTCCCCCAGGACTACCCCGAGCTGGATCTGAAACAGATGGAAATCTACCTCATTGAGGCAGGTGGGGCCGTGCTGGGACCCATGTCGAAGGAAGCGCAGCAGACGGCGCATAAGTACCTGGATGACATGGGTATTCATATTCGATTAAATACTTCGGCCAAGCGGTTTGAGGACGGCAAAGCCTACCTCTCCGATACTGATTTTATCCGGACAGAAAACCTGATTTGGGCAGCGGGCGTGAACGGTGCTGCCCTACCCGGCCTCTCGGAGCACCAAGTGACCCGCAATAAGCGCATCAACGTGGACCATTACAACCTGGTGATGGGCACCACCAACATCTACGCTATCGGCGACGTGGCCAACATGGTGACGGATGCTATGCCCAAGGGCTACCCCATGCTAGCACCAGTGGCCATTCAGCAGGCCGAGCAACTGGCTGCCAACCTAGGCCGCCGCCTGAAAAACGAGTCGCTCCAGCCCTTCGACTACACCAACAAAGGTACCATGGCCATTGTGGGACGCAACCGGGCAGTGGTCGACCTGCCTAAAAACATCCATTTTGGGGGCTTCTTCGGATGGCTGACCTGGCTATTTGTGCACCTGATGACGCTAGTAGGCTTCCGCAACAAGGTCGTGACACTTATTAGCTGGGCCATCAGCTACTTCAGCTCCGATAAGGCGCTACGTCTCATCATTCGGCCTTACAAACGACGCGATTACAAAAAGCACAGCGGCCAATCGGCGGCTGAGCACCTCAATGCCACGCCACAATACAATCCTACCCCGCCCGCCTTGCAGGCACCGATAGCCAAATAGCGACACCAGGATAAGCTCCGTGGCACACAGTATAGCCACGGAGCTTTTTTACTGGATGGAATCGTAAAATCATTATCTAGCAAACTACTGTGCGCACAAAGCGCCAAGTCATTGGTATACGGCTCTGTTCTTTATTCTTGTATGCAGCTTCACTTCCAGAAGATATGGCAACTGGTAGCGCTGAGCGCGGCCTTGCTGATGAGCGCCACCAGTTGCCAGCAGTCTTTTACTACCAGCATCGGCAGCGGCGCTAGTGTAGTGCAGTGGGTCACCACGCCCGATCAAACCAAGCTGTTTCAGCGCCAGCCAACTACGCTGGAGTTTGTAGCTGGCACTGAGGCTAGTGCTTCTGTAATTGAGATTGACGACAGCCAGCAATTTCAGACCATCGACGGCTTTGGCTACTGCCTTACGGGGGGTAGCGCTACCCTGCTGCTGCAGATGGGCCAGGCCGAGCGAACAGCTTTGCTGAAAGAGTTATTTGACCCAAAAGCCGCGGGCAGCATTGGGGTGAGCTACTTGCGCGTGAGCATCGGCGCATCAGACCTCGACCCGGTGGTGTTCAGCTACGATGACATGCCGGAAGGTCAGACTGACCCGCAACTCACCAAGTTCAGTCTCGACCCTGACCGTAAGGAGTTGATTCCGGCGCTGAAAGAGATTCTGGCCATCAACCCCAACATCAAAATCCTGGGCTCCCCCTGGTCGCCGCCTACCTGGATGAAGACCAATGGTAACAGCAAAGGCGGCTCCCTAAAACCAGCGTTCTACAATGCCTACGCGCAGTATTTTGTGAAGTACGTGCAGGACATGAAGGCCGAAGGAATTCGTATAGATGCCATTACGGTGCAGAATGAGCCCTTGCACCCCGGCAACAACCCCAGCCTGCTGATGCTGGCCGAGCAACAGGCTGAGTTCATCAAGAACAGCCTGGGGCCGGCTTTCATAGCCGCGAAAATCGACACGAAAATCATTGTGTATGACCACAACGCCGACCGCCCCGACTACCCCCTCGCCATCCTCAACGACCCCGAGGCGCGCAAGTACGTCGATGGGTCGGCTTTTCATCTCTATGCGGGTCCCATAGAGGCGCTATCGAAGGTGCACGAGGCCTACCCCGATAAGAACATCTACTTCACTGAGCAGTGGGTAGGGGCGAAGTCGAAGTTCGAGGATAACCTAGGCTGGCACATGAAAACGCTGATGATTGGCGCTACCCGCAATTGGGCCAAAACGGTGCTGGAATGGAACTTGGCGGCCGACCCTCAGCAGAACCCTCACACGCCGGGCGGCTGCACCGAGTGCCTGGGTGCCCTCACGCTCGATGGCAACCAGGTGCAGCGCAATGTGGCCTATTACGTGGTAGCCCATGCAAGCAAGTTTGTGCGGCCGGGCTCGGTGCGTATTGCCTCCACGGCAACAGGCACGCTGCCCAATGTGGCATTCCGCACCCCTGCCGGCCAAATTGTAGTACTGGTACAAAATGACCAGAAAACGCCGCAGACGTTCAGTATTCGCTACAAAGGCAAACTTGTAAGTCTTACCCTGGAGGCAGGGGCGGCGGGCACGTACGTGTGGTGAGGTTGCCTAGGCAGCGCGGTGTCGTCCGCTACAGTGCGTAGTCGGCCAGGGCGCGGTAGATGTCGTACACGCTCTTGTCGTTACGGAAGGTTTTGCGGATAGGCTCAACTTGCCCGCGCACCCAGATATTCAGTTCCGACTCGAGGTCGAAATGCCCCACCGTTTCCATCGAGAATCGCTCGATGCTGCGGTAGGGCACGCTCAGAAACTCTTGTTTCTTGCCCGTCATGCCCTGCTTGTCTACCAGAAGCAAACGCTTGTTGGTGAAGATAATCTGGTCGCGAATGACGGCATAGGCATGCTCAATCCGCTCGCCGGAAGCCAGGATGCGGTTGAGTTGCTGCTGTAGTTCCTGCGCGTCTTTTTCGGAAGCGTTGCCGAGGAGGCCGTCGAGTAGTCCCATGAGAGATTATTTAGTAGTATGCTACGGGGGGCAGCGTTTTCGATATTTTAAGATACGAAAAGAGCCGGACGCAGGGGCCCGGCTCTCTGTGGTACGTGAAAATGGTACAGATTAGTTCGTGCCGCCGGCGCTGGTGTTCGTTGGCTTGTCTTCCTTCTGCTGCATCGATACTTGCTGTTGCATAGGGTTCTGCTGCTGGCGCTGCTGGTACTCAAACAGCTCGAAGCGTGAGGGTGCTACCTGGCGAGGGTAGGCGTTGTTCGAGAGGTCGGTATCGGCGGTTTGCTGGTAGGGGTCCAGCACGAAGGCCGTCACGGGCTTCTCGGTCACAAACACCTTCGTCACGTGCGCGTTGTTCTTGCGCCAGATTTCGGCCGGAATGTTTACGATTTCCTTCTTGCCATCGGCGTAAGTCATTTCCACAATCACAGGCATCACCAGGCCACCAATATTCTTAAGGTCTACCTCGTAGAAGTTGAGGCCCTGGCTGAGGCGCTGCTGCTGCTCGGGCTTCAGCGCCTTCACGTACTGCTGGTAGCGCTGCTTGTCGGCGGCGGTGGTGTTCAGCGGGTCATAGTTGTTGTAGAAGTCCTTCAGCTCGGGCTTCTTGTCCACCAGTGTTTTGGGGATGTCCTGGAGGTTGCGCATGTCCGAAATGCTCTTGGGCGCAGCGTTGATCTGCTGACGCTTCAGAGCATTTTCTACCTCGGGGTTCTTCGAGTCAACGGTGTAGGACTTCACGCCTTCGATGCTGATATCAGTGTGGTCGTTGGTGTAGAACCAGCCGCGCCAGAACCAGTCGAGGTCCACGGCCGAGGCGTCTTCCATGGTGCGGAAGAAGTCGGCAGGCTCGGGGTGCTTATAGGCCCAACGGGTAGCGTACTGCTTGAAGGCGTAATCGAACAACTCACGACCCATCACCGTCTCGCGCAGCACGTTCAGGGCCGTAGCGGGCTTGCCGTAGGCGTTGTTGCCGAGTTGCAGCACCGATTCGGAGTTCGACATAATGGGCGTCTGCACGCTTGGGTCCGACTTCATGTAGTCGACCATGTTGCGCGGCTCACCGCGGCGCGAGGGATAATTACGTTCCCACTCCTGCTCGGTGAGGTACTGGCAAAAGGTGTTCAAGCCCTCGTCCATCCACGTCCACTGGCGCTCGTCGCTGTTCACAATCATCGGGAAGAAGTTGTGGCCCACTTCGTGGATAATCACCGAAATCATCCCGTATTTCCGCTCTGCCGAGTACGTGCCATCAGCCTCGGGCCGGCCACCGTTGAAGCAAAGCATAGGGTATTCCATGCCGCCCACCGGCCCGTGCACCGAAATAGCTACGGGGTACTCGTAAGGAATCGTGAACTTAGAGTAGGTCTTGATGGTATGCGCCACTACCTCCGTGGAGTACTGGCCCCACAGCGGATTTCCCTCCTTGGGGTAGTAGCTCATGCACAGCACGTTCTTGCCGTCCTGTTTGATGCCCATGGCATCCCAGATAAACTTCCGCGACGACGCCCAGGCGAAGTCACGCACGTTTTTGGCGACGTAGGTCCAGGTTTTGGTGCCTTTGGGCTTGCCTTTTTCGGCTTGCTCGGCTTCGGCCTGCGTCACAATCAGCACGGGCTTGCTGGCACCCTGGGCGCTAGCCAAGCGCTGACGTTGCTTGCTGGTCAGTACCTCATTGGGGTTTTGCAGTGTGCCGGTAGAGCCCACAACGTGGTCAGAAGGCGCGGTGATGCTCACGCGATAGTCGCCGAAGGGTAGGGCAAACTCGCCCGCGCCCAGGAACTGCTTGTTCTGCCAGCCCTGAAAGTCCGAGTATACGGCCATACGGGGATAGAACTGCGCAATTTCGTAGAGGTAGTTGCCGTCTTTGGGGAAAAACTCGTAGCCCGAGCGCTGGTTGATTTTCAGCTGGTCGTTGATGTTGTAGTGCCAGGCAATGCTGAACGTCACCGACTGCTTAGGCTTCAAAGGGGTAGGCAGGTCGATGCGCATCATCGTATGATTGATGGTGTGCTTCAGCGCTGTGCCCTTCATCTTCACCGACTCAATCTTGAACCCGCCATCAAAGTCCGACCGCTCGATGTAGTCGAGGGCCTGGAATGGCATGCGCGTCTGCAACTGGCTGGTTTGGGTGGACGTGGTCATGGAGTTTTTGTCCATGATGTTCTGGTCGAGCTGCACCCAGAGGTAGGGCAGCTCGTCGGGCGAGAGGTTGGTATAGGTGATGTCCTCGGAGCCCGTAATGGCCTGCTTCTCGTCGTCCAGCTTCACCCGAATGTTGTAGTCGGCGCGCTGCTGCCAGTAGGCGTGACCGGGGGCACCGCTGGCCGTGCGGTACTCGTTAGGCGTCGGCAACTCGGGGCCAAGCTGGGCAAACTTATCGGTGCCAGAGTTGGTGCTCTGGGCCAGAGCCGGGGCGGTTGCCGTCAGCATCGCTACGCCAGCCGTCAGAAGCAGGTAGTGTTTCAGCATGAAAATCAGGAAGGAAACAAGAAAAAAGGAGGGGAAACAAATATACTCAAAAGCACGCGTAGCTGCGCCCGTAAAGACAAAAGGCAGCTACCGAGCGTTGCACGGCCAAAGCGCCTACCCTATTAGCAGCACAAGGGCAATGCCTAGGGCGGCCCCGCTGGTAATTAGTACCCAATCACGGCGCACGGCGTCGAAGCCGCGCAGCACTAGGAAGCCCAGCAGCAGAATAAGGCCCACAATCAGCAGTTGTCCTACCTCCACGCCCAGGTTGAAGCTGAGCAGCTCCAGCACCGGCTTGCTTTGCTTGCCCAACAGCTCCCGCAGGTAGCTCGAAAACCCCAGCCCGTGAATTAATCCAAAGCTAGCTGCCAGCAGGTTGGGCAGGGTAAGGACCAGCGGCTCGCGCCGGGTAGGGGCACTGATGGGGCGGGTATTGGCCCGGCCAGCTTGCACAATGTTGACGATGCAGGTGATAAGAATCGTCACCGGAATCAGCTTCTCAATCAGCGCTGGGCTGTACTGTACCACGTTCAGGGTAGCTAGGGCCAGCGTGATGCTGTGGCCCACCGTGAAACTCGTGACCAGCGCCACTACCCGCCGCCAGTCGCTGAGTACATACGGCGCACACAAGGCCAGCAGGAACACCAGATGGTCGTAGGCCTGCAGGTTGAAGATGTGGAAAAACCCGAGCTGGAAGTAGGTCTGGAAGACGGACGACATCTGGCAAAGCTAACAAACTAGCGCATATACGGCCGTTGGCATATAGCTGAGCAATGGGATGGGGGCTACAGCCTCCCCAAATCAAAACCTCCTGTAGCTGCCGATGTACTTGCGTATACTCCCTGCGAGTTACACGCAGGCGGAGGGTAGGAGCAAGGATGCTCGTTGACAGCAAGGGTAGAAAGACGCGAAGGAAGGAAAACGCGGGAAATACGTAGGGTAAAATCCCTGTTTACTCGGGTTAAATTACGGGTTTTATGGGTAGTAGTACGCTGCAGCCAAGGCGTATAGCAAGTAGTCGCGAAGCCTGGACGTGCTGTGAAAGCAGTGCAGAAGCAAGCCAGGTTCCGCCTGGCTTATATACAGGTAAGAGAGCGAATTATTGACGTGACGAGACAGAATAACTATGACTTTTGCACCCTTGTTCTTCGGCGCATTCTTCGGATTGTATGTGCTGGTGCTGCTCGTGCTGTTGTGGCCCCGCCCTACCCACCACCTACCAAAGCGCTACCCGCGCGTGAGTATTCTGGTGGCAGCACGCAACGAGGAAGCCTCCATTGAGCGGTGCCTACAGGCACTGGCGGCCCTAAACTACCCCACGGAACTACTGGAAATCCTGATTGGCGACGACGCTTCTACCGACGAAACGCGGGTGGTAGTGCAGCGTTTCGTTGCTGATAAGCCGCAGTTTCGGCTGCTATCCATCCGGCGTCGCCTGGGTACAGCCCGTGGTAAAAGCAACGTGCTGGCCCACCTCTGCCGCGCCGCTACCGCCGACTATTTCCTGATTACCGATGCCGATATGGCCCTTTCGCCCGAATGGGTGCACACCATGCTAGCCGCCACTACCCCGGCCGTGGGCATCGTCACGGGCATTACCACGGCGGGCGGCTCGCTGTTTGGGCGCTTGCAGGGGCTCGACTGGCTGTTCGGACTCAACCTGATTCGCCTACTCACCGATTGGGGAGTGCCCGTAACGGCAGTTGGCAACAATATGCTGGTGCGCCGTGCGGCCTACGAATCCATTGGGGGCTACGAGGCCCTGGCTTTCAGCATCAGCGAAGACCTGCAACTGTTTGAGCGGGTAGTGGCGCAGGGGTGGCAGTTTCGCAATCTGGTGGTGCCCACTGCGCTGGGTATATCGGTGGCGCAACCTACTGTGCGGCACCTGCTCCGCCAACGCAAACGTTGGATGAAGGGCTCCGCGCACCTACCCTGGCAGCTCAGTGTCTTGTTTGGGTCCTACGCTTTGTTTTACACGGTACTTGGCTGGCCGGGCCTGTTGCCGCTTGCTGCCATCGGAAGCATATGGGCTGCGAAGGTGGTTTGCCAGACGCTGTTTCTGACTATCACACTCCGGCAGGCGGGGCACCGCGAGCGGCTGCCGGTGCTGTTGCTCTATGAATTCTACCTGCCACTTATGTCGCTAGCCGTACTGGTCTACACAGTATTGCCGCACCCCATCGAGTGGAAGGAGCGCCGCTACAAATGGGCGGAAGCATAACGTCGATTATTTAGAGGCTGTTTGCGTTAGCTAACGAGGTAGCCGAAACAGTGTAGAGTGTAGAGACGCAACCTTGCGTCTCTACACCGTTCAGTAGTAACGCCAATAGTTTCTTAAAGAAGGGCGATATGCCATAGGCACGCTCCCACCAATTATAAGTGCATGGGAGCGTGCCACAACATGTGGGGGTGGTAACAACGCCCTGCGCCCCAGCCCACGCCCCAGTCCGTCGATACGGATTGCCGTAAGGATAGACTCAATTTAGTGTACGGTGCAAAAAGCCGTGGGTGGCGTCAGAAACACGGATTCCCCCGTCGGGAAAACGCGTATTTTCTTTACGAGGTGATACAGAACCAAAAGGTACGGCAAGTTCCACTGGTGTAGTGATGTTGTAGCCGAAGTAAGTTGCGGTAGGGCACAACATAGTGTCTTAAGCTACTAGGTAAGCCGGTGGATGGGTCGAGCGTACTAGCTGCTCGTCGGCCAGGTAGCGGTGCAATCCGCTTTCCAAGCTGGGCAGCAGCATGCCCTGCTGACTGCCTAGAGCACTAAAATTCGGACGCGTGGCAGCCCACCCAAACGAGGCCGCCGGCTGGGATACTACGCCACCTGAGTCCAAACCTGCAGTTTCGATGGCTAGGCGCGCTAGCTCGGCCCAGGTGCAGGTACCGTCGTTGGCTAAGTGCCAGATGCCACGCTCTTCATCCAGTAGCAAATCCAAAGCAGTGTTCACCAAATCGGGCACGTAGGTAGGGGAAACTACCACATCGGCGGCGGCCGCAAAAGGCTGGCCCAGCCGGGCAGCCGTCAGGGCGTGGTGCACAAAGTTGTGCTCGTCCCAGGCCCCGAAAAAAGCACTGGAGCGTACCACTAACGCCTTGGAGTGATGCGCTAGTACGGCTTGCTCGGCTTGCAGCTTGCTATGCCCATACACGTTGAGGGGGCGAGCGGGGTCGTGTTCGAGGTAAGCACGGCGCTGCTTTCCATCAAAGACCAGATCGGAAGAAAAGGTAAGCAGCGGCACATGCTGGGCAGCGCAGGCCTGCGCTAGCAGGGTAGGGCCCAGCGTGTTTTCTTGGTAGCACTGCCTGCTCTCGGTTTCGGCGGCATCTACCCGCACGTAACCGGCCGCATTCACCACAGCCCAAGGCTCGTACTGCCGCAAAGCTGCCGCAATGGCTTCGGCATCCGTAATATCTAGTTCAGCCCTACCCAAGCTGATAGTGGCCAGCCCCCGAATCCCACAGATCAGGCGGAAAGCGTGGCCCAGCGTGCCGTTGCCACCCGTAATGAGTAGGGGTGGCATCGCCGCTGATATATCAAGGTTGTCCATAGTAGGTGAATTCAAGCAGCTGAATAGAAACGGATGGGGCGCTGCCACCATCCCGGGCTTTGCAAAACGGGGTGGTGGTGGTGGCCGTGCCGGATGAGGTTACGTACCATCTTGAAAAGTGCTGTGGGCCGGGGCTCTCCTCTGCGCACATCAAAAACGCCGCTTTCATACGAAGCCCCATCGTGGGTGAGCAGGTTGTCCCAATCAAAGGCGCCCAGCAGCGACCACACCGTCAGGCCGCGCACGTCCACGCCCGTGCGGCGCAGGTGGTTGGCAGACTCCCAGGCTTGCTGAAGCCAGCGCATCTGCTCTTCGCGGGTGCAACCCAGGTGCAATTCGGTGATGGCCAGCGGGCGACGGTAGCGCGTCCAGGCCTGGCGCAGCAGCTCTTCCAGCCCCGTCATTTCGGCATCGGGTACGCGCACGGCCTCCACATCCACATACGCCGGATGGTTATCGGTAGCCGGTATGACGCCGTGTCCCGGATATTGCTCTACTCGCTCATCCAGAAACCGCTCACTGGTAGCGTAGTAGTTGATGCCCAGAATATCGGGCGGTAGTGGCGACTCCTGAAAAACACTCAGTTCCGCTTCGCTCAGGCCGTGGTGGCGCAGATACGACCACAGCGGATGCGTGGGTGTAACGGTGCCACTAAGCAAATCAAAACTCAGCCAGCGGCGGTGGTTCTCAAACTCGGCTTGCGCGGCCAGGGTAGGGGTGTGGTGTGTTTGGCCCAGGTCTTCGGTCTGCACAAGCTGCGCCGCGGGATTCACCCGTCGGATGGCCTGCATAGCCAGCTTTGTAGCCAACACCTGATGGTAAAGCAGCCGCACAAATACATTGTCGTGGGTGCCGTGCGGGTACCACAACCCGTAGAGGCCACTGAAGCGGGCTGTAGTCAGAGGTTCGTTGACGGGTGTGTAGTAGCGTACCCACGGGTAGCGCTCGGCCACCAAGCCGGCATAATGAGCCAAGCCCGTAGCAAAACCCGGCTGATCGAGGGCGGTATAGCGCGGCCCGCTACCATGATGCACCAGGCCCACAATTGGCTCTATCTCCAGTTGTTGCAGCCGCGTGAGGCGCTCGTCGGGCCAGCGCCAATCAAGTTGGTCCAGGCTGGTAGGCGCCACATGCTCCCACAAAACCGGGTAGCGCAAGGTGCGCAAACCCAACTCCGCAAACCGGTCCAGATCCGAAATCCGGTTGCGGTGGCCGCTACGCGTAAGCTGATCGGAGTACGCGTCGCCCACTCGTCGGCAGGTGCACTCCACACCACCCCAGATGTCTATGTTTTCCATGTAGTCAGCTTATCGTTGGCAATCGGCCATGCGCCGTCAGCATAATCCAGCCTGCTTCTGTGATGTGCTAGTGGCGTTTCAGAACGATAGAGCAGTTGGGCTAACGGGCTGAAACAGCTGGGCATAGGAAGCGCAACAACACAGGGTAGGGCTACTTCCATTCCCCTGTTCTACTCCCCGCATTAGCCGAAAGTTGCTACGGCTGGGCTTGCCGCAACCCAAGTAACCCACTACTTATGAGCGCTACAGTTGTGCTTCTGTGAGGTAAGGAGCAGGACGATCCAAGCGATACGGGCAGGTAGTACAACGTCCCATTGATTAGGCTACTCTTGGACTTTTACGTGGAAAAAGTAGCCTCCTATCTTTAAAATAGCCTAACTGTGTTTTTTCTGCGCTAAAGTTGTAGTAGGTTGCTTGGCTTTATTTCCTACTAAACTCTACCTCATGAAGTTACAGCTACCCCTTATTGCTTTTTGGCTATTGAGCGCCAGTGCGGCTTACGCCCAAACGGAGACCCTACCCCCCATCGAAAAGCCAGCCGCACCAGCCTCTGAAGAACTGCCTCTGTCCGGTCGTCCCTTCAACGATGTGATTCCCGCTGCCGATGGTCCGATGGCTGCCGCCGAAGATACCGTGCATGCCCTCACTACCCTATACTCGCGCCGACGGGTAGGCGGCATCAGTTGGATTACCGGGAGTACCCTGGGCGGCATCCGGGTGCTGACGGCTGCCAGTCAGAAAAAGACAGTTTCTGGCTCCTATGGCACGGCGGTGGTAAACGATGGGGCTAGTACAGGTGGTATAGCGGCTGGCATAGGCATCATGTTGCTGTTTGATGCCTATGGTGCGAGCAAGCTGGCCCGTTTTAGCGCTGCGAAGCAAGCGGCTCTTATTGCAGATGTGCGGGCTGGCAAGCCGCTACCCGCAAATGTGCGTCACCGCCTTAAGCCGCGATTTTTTAAGCAGGTTCTGGTGCCCTATAAAGCTGTTAAATACAAAGCTGCTTAGCGTATGCGATTGATTCTCATGTTGGGGCTGGCAATGCTTTGTGCCAGCACCTTGCAGGCCCAGTCAGTAACTTCTGGGTCTCCGCTGCCTCGCCACCAGTCTCCTGCCGACTCGGGAGCGGTGTTGCTATTTAATGGCTGGTACCTGCCACGCTACCAGCCAACCGGTGCCGAAGCCGACACAACGGGCGCCCTGCTTTCCATGTTTCGGCGGCAGCGGCGGGGTGGGTATGTGTATACTATTCCCTTTATCGTGGGCGTGTCCTTGTCCCTACCCATCTCCACTACCGACAGCTATGGCCAGCAGGTAACAGCCGAGAAAGCCATTGCGCCACCGCTGGGCGTGCCTATTCTGGCCGGTACGATAGTGGGCTTTATCCTGCACGCAAATACGTATAATAAGAAGCATTTACTAGCAGTAGACCAAGCCTATGCCGCTGGGCAGCCAATACCCGCCAAGTATCGGCGGCGTTTGAAGCCGGTACATTTCGAGGAGGCAGCCCAAATGCGAATGTTGCTCCGCGAACAGATGGAATACGACCAGCGCCACCCGCAGGCCCAGGTGCGGTAGCTGTGTAACGGACATCCTCTTGCTATTCAAATTATTGGAGTAATAGAAGAATCAATAGGTTTTATTAGCTTTAGCAGGTTCACTTATCTATTCCTATTACTCCATGACCAAACGTGTACTTGTTATTAGCTGTATGCTGCTACTTAGCGGTAAAATACAGGCTCAATCGGCTGAAAAAGCTGAATTGCGCACGACCAACTTCTCCCGCGCTGACACTGTACAAGCTGTACAGCGCATATTCAGCAAACATCGGGCTGGTGGCTGGATATGGACGACTGCTGGGGCCATACTTGCCGGCCGCGTCGCGTCTGCAGCAATTAGCAATAGCTCTGATCCTCTTCCTACCCCTGCTAGTCAGACAATCACCGGTCTAGTTGTAGGTGGAGGGGTACCAGCTGGCATTGGCATCAGTAAGTTGGTGCGTTTCAGCAACGCGAAAGAAGAACAGGTACTATCGCTGTATCAAAACACAGGCGTACTGCCACGTTACATCAGCAAGCGGCTAAAGACGAAGCACTTCAAGTCGTAAGCAAAAGCCCCGCTGGCATTGTTCTGGCGGGGCTTTTTCATCTATGCTGAAATCGCCTACCAACAGTAGACAGCTCCATGTTCACGAGCTGGATGTGGTCGTCTTCCAGTACGGCTTTTACCAACGCATTTATGATGTGAAGTATTGAAATAGAAATAAGGGCATTGTCGTTTGACTAGCTTTAATCCGTCTTACTCTATATCTATCACGCAATGACTAAACGGGTACTCGCTGTAAGTAGCATGCTGCTATTTGGCGGTGAATTATACGCGCAATCGACCAGTGTACCAGTAGCACCACCTGCTACATTCTCCCACTCTGATACCATACGCGCCGTGCAACGTGTATTTAGCAAACACCAGACTGGTGGCTGGATATGGGCGGCAGCTGGCGCTATACTCGCTGGTCGTGTTGCTTCTGTGGCAACCAATAATAATTCGGCTGCCTTCAGTAGTTCTACTGGCGGAACAATCATCGGGGCAGCAATACTTGGAGGGATACCAGTGAGTATTGGCGTAGGCAAGCTCACGCGTTTCAGCTATGCGAAAGAAGAGCAGGTAGTGGCGCTGTATGAGAAATCAGGCATTCTACCACCATATGTTAAGAAGCGTTTGAAATCGAAGCACTTCAAATAATAGAGCAAAAGCCCCATCGGCACAGTGCCGACGGGGCTTTCTACTTACAGTCGAAACCAGCTTACTCCACAGTCGGCAGCTCCACGTTCACGAAGCGGATGTGACCATCTTCCAGCACAGCTTCTACTACCGAATCCTTCGACACCTGGCCGCCGAGGATTTCCTTCGACAGCTCGTTCAGGATCTGACGCTGGAGCACGCGCTTGAGCGGGCGGGCGCCGAACTGCGGGTCGAACCCGGCCTCGCCCAGGTAGTCAAGCACCTCGTCGGTGGCTTCCAGGCGGATACCAGCTTCTTCCAAGCGCTGCTGAATCTGCTTGAACTGGATGTCCACAATCTTGCGGATTTCCTTACGCTTCAGCGGCTCGAACATGATGATTTCGTCAATCCGGTTCAGGAACTCGGGACGCATGTGCTGCTTTAGGCGGTCGACTACCTCCTCACGGGTGCGGTCGAGCACTTCCTCAGCGTTGTACTCATTCAGCTCCTTGAAATTGCGCTGGATGATATCGGCCCCCGTGTTCGAAGTCATGATGATGATGGTGTTCTTGAAGTTCGCCACCCGGCCTTTGTTGTCGGTGAGGCGGCCATCGTCGAGCACTTGCAGCAAGATGTTGAACACGTCGGGGTGCGCCTTCTCAATCTCGTCGAGCAGCACTACGGAGTAGGGCTTGCGGCGCACGGCTTCGGTCAGCTGACCACCCTCATCATAGCCCACGTAGCCGGGAGGTGCCCCAATGAGACGCGATACGGCGTGGCGCTCCTGAAACTCGCTCATGTCGATGCGCACCATGGCGTTTTCGTCGTTGAACAAGTACTCAGCCAGAGCCTTTGCCAGCTCGGTTTTCCCTACCCCCGTCGTACCCAGGAAGATGAACGAGCCAATCGGGCGACGTGGGTCCTGCAAGCCAGCCCGCGAGCGGCGCACGGCATCCGAAATAGCTGCAATAGCTTCGGTCTGACCCGCTACGCGGCGGCCTAGCTCACCTTCCAGGTGCAAGAGTTTCTCCCGGTCGCTGGCGAGCATCTTGCTCACCGGAATGCCGGTCCACTTGGCTACTACCTCGGCAATGTCCTCACTAGTCACTACCTCTTGCAGCATCGAACCACCGTCTTTGTTGGCGTTGGCTTGCTCTTGCAAGGTTTTTAGCGTGGCTTCAGCTTCCTGGATTTTGCCGTAGCGTAGCTCCGCCACGCGGCCATAGTCACCCTGGCGCTCGGCTTGCTCGGCTTCTACCTTAAAGCGCTCGATGTTCTCTTTCTGCGTCTGGATGTCCGTGAGTACCGATTTCTCCGATTCCCAACGAGCTTTCAACGAGTCGCGCTGCTCGCCGAGGTCGGCCAGTTCTTTGTTGAGCACGGCTTCGCGGTCGTGGTTTTCCTCGCGCCGGATGGCCTCCCGCTCAATTTCCAGCTGCATGATGCGGCGCTGCACCTCGTCCAGCTCCACCGGCATCGAGTTTAGCTCAATGCGCAGCTTGGCGGCTGCCTCGTCCATCAGGTCGATGGCCTTGTCGGGTAGGAAACGGTCGGTGATGTAGCGGTTCGACAGCTCCACGGCGGCAATCACGGCATCGTCGGTGATGCGCACGCCGTGGTGCAGCTCGTACTTCTCCTTGATACCACGCATGATGCTGATGGCATCCGGCACCGTGGGCTCGTCTACCGTCACGGCCTGAAAGCGCCGCTCCAAAGCTTTGTCCTTCTCGATGTACTTCTGGTACTCGGCGAGGGTAGTGGCGCCAATAGCATGCAGTTCACCGCGAGCCAAGGCAGGCTTCAATAAGTTAGCGGCGTCCATGGCGGAGTCGCCACCCGCGCCAGCGCCAATCAAGGTGTGCATCTCGTCGATGAATAGCACAATCTGGCCTTCCGAGTCAGTCACTTCCTTGATAACGGCTTTCAGGCGCTCCTCAAACTCGCCCTTGTACTTGGCGCCCGCAATGAGCAGGCCCATGTCGAGCGACATGATGGTTTTGTCCTGAAGGTTTTCGGGCACGTCGCCGGCCACGATGCGTTGGGCCAGACCCTCCACAATGGCGGTCTTGCCAACACCCGGCTCACCGAGCAGCACCGGGTTGTTCTTGGTGCGGCGCGACAGAATCTGCAGCACCCGCCGAATTTCCTCGTCGCGGCCAATCACCGGGTCCATGTTGCCGGTGCGCACCCGCTCGTTCAGGTTGATGGCGTAGCGGTTCAGGCTTTGGTACTGGTCCTCGGCCGACTGGCTGTTCACGGTGCGGCCTCCGCGCAGTTCTTTAATAGCAGCCTTCAGGTTTTTCTCCGTGAAGCCCGCATCTTTCAGCAACGTGGCCGTGCTGTCTTTGCCACCCAGGATACCCAGCAGCATATGTTCAATCGACACGTATTCGTCGCCGAATTCTTTCAAAAAGCCCGTAGCCCGCTGCAATGCCGCGTTGGCATCGTTGGCGAGGTAGGGCGAGCCTCCGCTCACCTTAGGGTAGCCATTCACAATGGCATCCAGGCGTTGGGTCAGCAGGTTTTGGTTGGCACCCAACTTCTTGGTTAGGAAACCTACCACGTTCTCATCCGATTGCAGAATTCCCTGCAGCAAGTGCCCCGTCTCAATGGCCTGCTGCTGGTTGGCGCCGGCAATCTCGGTGGCCTTTTGCACGGCCTCCTGCGCCTTGATGGTATAGTTATTAAAGTTCATGATTGCTAGAGTCTTAGTAGGTGCTTCGGGTTAGGAAGTTCTACGCAGAACATAGCAAACGAGGTGCTAGGGGATTTTGTCTGACGTTTTGTCTGAATTGATTAATCAATCAAATATAAAATATGCCTTTTTGTCAATGCTAGTCTTAATCCTGTGAAAAGTCTTCGTTTAATTTGGTTTATATTTTACGCATTTTAGTTTGCTTGTAGAGTAAGTAATTGATTCATTATTGATAGGGTTATAAAAGAAAATAAAAGATTTTACCTTGCCTACAAAGTACGCATCGTTAGGAATAACTGTATTATCTTCAAACTCAAACGACATTTTGTTAAAAAATCCTCGTTTTTTTACCTTATATATTTCATTGTGAGTAGCAAGGAGTATCAGAACAATGAAATTAGATACAAGTCCAAGCATAACAACGTTAGCAGGCTTTATAACAGGAATAGCCCAATAACCAGCTTCAATGGTTAATAAAGGTAGAATGAAGATAATAAATACTGACAAAGGGAGATAAGTCCAACGTTCATATTTTGTTATTCTTTTGCGAATAAAAGTGAATATAATGCCTGCTGTAGCTATTATAGATTGATAAATAAAGTGTGTTGAAAGCACACTCCAATAGTTGCTCAACCTTTCAGTAAAAGAATAGTTAACATTTGCCTCACTTTGTACATAAGGTAATATAGAGTACATATACGGTGGTAAAAGAAGTAAGACTACTGCAGCTGCTATTGAAATATTATCAGCGAATAACACCAGTATTTCCGATGATTCTATATACCTTAAAATTGCAATATTGAATGCTTTGTAATAATAAATAAATTTAATAATCCCAACGATAATTAGGCCTAATGCCAACAAGGCGATAGATTCACTTGTGAAGAAATTTTCCATTAATTTTACTTGATACTACTAATAAATGAAAAATCAACCCAGCAGAGCGGCTCATTAAGATGGTAAGCTGTTATCCTCTTATTCCTGATTAATACCCCAATAGCCGAATCAACTCCGCCTCGTGTTACTTGTACGGTTGGTATCATATTTAAAAGCTTTATTGCTCCGTTATAACTAATAATGTAACCATAGGCTCCATTCCTAATTTGATAAGGAGTAAAAAAAAGTTCATTTACAATAAAACGTTTGTTATGAGGATAGTTGTTTCCAGAGTTTAGAAATAATATGTCAAAGTCAGATGGAACTTTATCGAATGCGCAGCTTAATAAATTATTGAAATCCTTAGTAAGAATTACATCATCTTCAAATATCATTGAATACTCAAGTTTTTGGTTAGCTGCTTCCATCCAGATTGAATAGTGCCCAAGCCAACAGCCAATACTGCCTTTAGAAAGGTATTGTTTTGACCTTACACTAATTGCATTTGGGAATATATAAGCATCGAGTCCAGTGAAGCCATCAATGATAACATATTTAAGATTCTCATTATCAAACCTGTTCTTAAAAATCGCCCTTCTATTTAAGCTAGTCTTCAGTGACAAAACGAATGTCTGACGTATATATATTGGTTTATCAACTACACGCTTGACTTCAGGAGGGTTATGCCACCTCAACCTAAGCTTAAAATATTCAATTCGATTATTGAGATTATAATGTGCAAAGCCATTAAGTATTAATGAGCTAAATAATTTTAGTATACTAGTAACCACAAATATGCTTGAAGATAAACCTTGGCAGAAATAGTCGCAAGCTACAAAGAAGCTGTAGTTCCTTCAGTGGCGGGCACGCGGGACAGTTACCAAACATCCACCATCTAGTTTGTCCTAGTACCAATGGCTCCAGCTCGCCGAAACAGCCACCCCGACATTACCCAAATTCCAGCAAACAATGTATTCAGCACAATCACCCACAAGACCCCTAGGGTAAGCTCTGGCCGCCAGATGGATAGGGCCACAAACGGAACGGCAAATTGGGTAAGAGCTGCGGCAAATATAGCCTTGGCCATACCCAGTGGCTGGAGCTGCGCTACAACGGCCCCAATGAAACCAACGGCCAGCACGCCGATGTACAGTAGGTTAGCGGGGTTGTTCTCATTCCCAATAAACCCCACGGCCAAATTGCCCCACACGAGCAGGAACGTTGCCGCCACCGCTACCCCAGCCGCTAGCCGGTAAGTGCCATTGCGGGCTGTGCTTGCAACCAAGAGATACAAAAGACCTGCGCCTAGTAGCAGGATGCCAGCAATGATGAAGTTAGCCAAAGTCCATACGACTCCATTGTTAAACTGAGCTACCACGAAGGGGATAGACAACAGACACAGAGCGGCTAGGGTTAGCGGAAAAGTACGGTTACTGAGAGCCATATGGGTAGTGCTAAACGAAGGAGGAGGTAGGGTAGAGCACGTGGGCTAAGCCAATTGCCGGTTCGGAGCGGAACCCACGGCACTGGCGCGGCGGAACAGCACGCCCGCAACGGCCCAGATAGCGGCAAACACGCCGTTGGCGACCAGCACATTCAGTAGGCGTACTTGCGGTTCGGCCGCCTCACCCGAGGGTGTCCATACAAACAGCGCAATGGCCGTGACGAGCACATAGGTAAGCGCCGCCGCAAACATGGCGTTGGACATGCCCAATGGGCGGAACCGTGCAACGAAAGCCCCAAGTAGGGCAACGGCTAGCACGCCGCCGTAGAGCAGATTGGCGGGGTTATCCTCGCTTCCTACTAAGCCCACAGCTGCATTGGCCCACACCAGTAGTAGCCCCGCTACCACCCCCACGCCGGCAGCCACCCGGTACGTGCCGTTGCTGCCCATTCGGGCAATTAAGACGAACGTGGAGCCCGCTCCAAATAACACCACGGCGCCAAACACAAAGTCGGAGAAGGTCCAGTTTACCTCGGCAGTGTACTGCATCGCTACTAACGGAATCAGCAGGAGCAGCCCGGTAGCCAAGGCAACGAGAAGAAGGCTTTTGGAGAGTGACATAAGAAGATGAGTTGTAGTGATGAAATTAGAAGTGAAACATACTGTTATTCAGGATGCCACGCTTGAGAGAGGCTCCGTAGCGATGTGCGATACAAAGGATGTGAAAGAACTTTGTATTTCAAAGTTGATGCGTAAAAATTTATTTAAGACATCATAATGCCTTGGCGGATGACGCTGGAGCAGGCGTCTGGTTCTATCTAAAAGCAGCGCCCTGCCACTTTCTGTAGTTCGCTCGCGGCGACTGGCTGCTACACGGTGAGGTGGCTATTAGCAAACCAACTCCCTCTACCTCGCCGCGTATGGAATAGACGCACACCATTGGCATTCGCATGCCTACCCCTCCCACCGAAAAGGAACAGTTGCAACAGGAGCGCCACGAGCTACTGGCGCAAATAACGGACTGGCAGGAAACGCCCATGCTGGTGCTGGGCTTTGTGTAGTTGGTGCTGCTGGGGGTTGAGTTGATCTGGGGCCTCACACCCGCCTTGCAAATCCTGAGCAACGGCATCTGGGTGGTGTTCATCCTGGATTTCCTGCTCAAGTTCACGCTGGCTCCCCAGAAGCTGCCGTTTCTGAAAAATAACGTCATCACGCTGATTTCACTGCTGGCGCCGGCGCTGCGGCTGTTTCGGCTGGCGCGGGTGTTTCGGGCGGCACGGGCGGTGCGCGGGCTGCGGCTGGTGAAGGTAGTGGGCTCCCTGAACCGAGGGATGCGGGCGTTGTCGAGCAGCTTCGGGCAGCGCGGGGTAGGATATGTGCTGGGTGTAACGGTAGTGGTGCTGCTACTGGGCGCGGCCGGCATGTACGCCTTCGAAAACCAAGAGCCCGGCGGCCTCACCACCTACCCCGAGGCGCTGTGGTGGACGGCCATGGTGCTCATCAGCCTGGGCAGCGACTACTGGCCCCGCACGCCCGAAGGCCGCGCGTTGTGCTTCTTGCTGGCGCTGTACGGCTTCACGGTGTTCGGCTACTTCACGGCTACCCTGGCCACGTTTTTCATCGAACGCGATACGGATGATTGCGACGCCGAAGTGGCCGGCACGGATTGCGGCACTACACGAGGAACTATGGCAGCTGCGGCAGGAACTACGGAGTGGGCGATTTGTGCAGCCCGTAGCGCGGCAAAAGGTAGGGAGTGCAGGTAGCGAATCGATACAGTCTGATGTAGGTGTTTTAGCCTAATCGACCAAATTCCTAATTCGGATGTTGTAGTAAATAGGGTTAACCAAAGATACTATATGTAAGAAACAGGTTCAGGTTATATTTATTAAAAATATACAATTTTACGGCAACATATTGGCTTATGCACACCATGTGATTTCATTTTATACAATTCCTTTTAGTTCATGACTAAATTTTACGCGTACACAATCGGGCTGTGCGCAGCCTTATTAATGGTTGGCTGCACCAAAGAAGATGCTGATCAAGCAGCACCCACATCCAAGCTTACGGCGAAAGAGACAATGCTGACAGCTAAAAACTGGCGTATTACAGCTATATCAGCAACGGGAACGGTAACTGCCGAGGGAATATCACCTATAGCAACTGGTTTCGATGGCTATACAAGACTCACAAGCTGCCAAAAAGACAATTTTGCAAAGTATAACATAGATAAAACTATAGTTGCTGACGAGGGAGCTACAAAGTGTTCCACAACAGATCCTCAGACACAGATATTCACATGGTCGTTGAATGCTGATGAAACAGAATTGACTGTTTCAGGAAAATTGAATGGCACCGATCATACAGAAAAAGCAGAATTACTTCAGCTGACATCCACGACAATGCAACTTCGTACGACTACCGTTGTAAGGCGACTTGATGTAACTTCTACAACAAAAACGACTACGACTTACATTGCTTTCTAGTATCAAGCATAAAAGCCAAAGAGGCAGCCCTACCACGGTAGGGTTGCCTCTTTGGCTTTTGATGAGTGCTTACTGCGCGCCCTTGTACGGCACGCCCATGTTGTAGAACATGAACGCCCACTTATCGGTCTGCTCGCTGATGACCTGGGCCGTGGAGCGGCCGGCGCCGTGGCCGGCTTTCGTCTCGATGCGGATGAGCACCGGGGCCGAGCCTTTCTGCATTTCCTGCAAGCGCGAGGCAAACTTAAATGAGTGCGCGGGTACTACCCGGTCGTCGTGGTCGGCGGTGGTGACCATGGTGGCGGGGTAGGACGCTGGCTTCAGAGCATGGTAGGGCGAGTACTTGTAGAGGTACTCAAACATCTCTTTCGAGTCTTCGGCGGTGCCGTAGTCGTAGGCCCAGCCGGCGCCGGCCGTGAACTTGTTGTAGCGCAGCATATCCAGCACGCCTACCGCCGGGAAAGCCACTTTGCACAGGTCGGGGCGCTGCGTCATCACGGCCCCTACAAGCAAGCCGCCGTTAGAACCGCCCGAAATGGCGAGGTAGTCCTTCGACGTGTACTTGTTCTGCATCAGGTACTCGGCGGCGGCAATAAAGTCGTCGAACACGTTTTGCTTGTTGAGCTTGGTGCCAGCCAGGTGCCAGGTCTCACCGTACTCGCCACCGCCGCGCAGGTTGGGTACAGCGTAGATGCCGCCGTTTTCGAGCAGCAAAATGTTGGATGTGCTAAAGGCCGGCGTCAGGTTTACGCCAAAGCCACCGTAGGCGTAGAGCAGGGTAGGGTTCTTGCCGTTCATCACCGTGCCCTTTTTATAGGTGATAATCATCGGAACCTTCGTGCCATCCTTGGAAGGGTAAAACACCTGCTTCGACTCGTACTTGGTGGGGTCGAACTGCACGTTCGGCTTCTTGTAGACCGTCGATTTTCCGGTGGCAATGTCGTACTTGAAGATGGTAGGCGGGTAGATGTAGGACGTGAACGTGTAGTACGTTTCCTTCTCCTCGCGCTTGCCGCCGAAGCCGCCCGCCGAGCCTACCGAGGGTAGGTCGATGGCGTGTTCTTTCTTGCCATTGAGGTCGTACTGCTCAATCAGCGAGGTAGCGTCTTTGAGGTAGTGCGCGAAGAGTTTGCCGCCCACGGTGGAAATGTCCAGCACGTTCTTCGTCTCCGCAATCAGGTCTTTCCAGTTGGCAGAAGTAGGCTTGGCCGCGTCCACGGTCACCAGTCGGAAGTTGGGTGCGTTCAGGTTGGTGTGGATGTAGAGCTTGCTGCCCACGTTTTCCACAATGCTGTTCTGGTTTTTCTCGTCAGCTACTACGGGCACAATGGCGCTTCCCGCTTTGCTCAGGTCCTGTACATATAACTCGTTTCCGGTGGTGGTGTTGGCCGCCGTGATAACCAGGAAACGCTCGTCCTCGGTGAGGTAGGCGCCGATGTAGCGGCGGGGCGTTTTATCGCCGCCAAAGATGAGCTTGTCTTGGCTCTGTGGCGTGCCTAGCTTGTGGTAGTAGAGCTTGTGGTACTGCGTGAGGCCAGCCAGCTGGCTACCCTCCTTGGGCTTGTCGTAGCTGCTGTAGTAGAAGCCGTCGTTGCCTTTCCAGGCTAGGCCCGAGAACTTCACATCCTTCAGCGTATCGCCTACAATGGCTTTATCAGCGGTTTTCAGCACGATGACCTTGCGCCAGTCGGAGCCGCCCTCCGAAATCTGGTAGGCGGCCAGGCTGCCGTCTTTGCTGAAGTTGAGACCAGCCAGCGACGTGGTGCCGTCTTTCGAGAATTGGTTGGGGTCCAAGAACACTTCGGGCGCGCCATTACCTATTTGCCGGTACAGCACCGACTGGCTTTGCAGGCCCGTGTTTTTCGAGAAATACGTGTATTTGCCTTCCTTGAACGGCGCGCCGTATTTCTCATAATTCCACAGCGTTTCGAGGCGCTTGTTGATGGCCTCGCGGTAAGGAATCTGGCCTAGAAAGTTCTGCGTTACTTTGTTTTCGGCCTGCACCCAGGCTTTGGTGTCGGCGGCCTGGTCGTCTTCGAGCCAGCGGTAGGGGTCGGCCACGTTGGTGCCGAAGTAGGTCGTTTCGGTATCGACCTTTTTGGTCTGAGGGTAGGGTAAGGTTTTGATGGCAGTCTGACTGTATTGGGCGTACGCGGATGTGCTAAGCAGGAGCGCAGCCAGTGAGGTAGTAAGGTGTTTCATAGAGTAGCAGCTAAAAGAAAGAACCGGCATTGGGTGACCCCGAAGGCAAAAAATCGTGCAACGGCTCAGTGGCAAGTAAGCTGCACGGGGCATCAAGATAATGATCTGTTGGCTTTCGCCGATGGCCCGCTGGCTTGCGTATGCTACACCAGGCACTTCTTTCTCTGCGTATGCTTACTTGGCACGTTGGCTGTTCTGGCTACCACTATCGACACTGGAAAGGCGTATTCTACCCCGACAAGTTCCCGCAACGGCGCTGGTTCGAGTTCTACAGTCAGCACTTCCGCACGTTGGAACTGAACGTGACATTTTACCGCTTTCCGCAGCTGTCGTTCATGGAAAGCTGGTACCAGCAGAGCCCGCCCGAGTTCCGATTTTCGGTGAAAGCGCCCCGCCTGATTACGCACTACAAGCAGTTTCACGACACCGCACAGCTACTCGCCGATTTCTACGGCACGGCCCAGGAAGGGCTGCGCGAAAAGCTAGGCCCCGTACTGTTTCAGCTGCCGCCGCGGCTAAGCTATTCCGAAGAACGTCTGGAGCGCATCCTTGATAGTCTAGATTCGACCTTCCAAAACGTAGTGGAGTTTCGGCACCCCAGTTGGTGGATGGGGCACGTGTACCAAGCACTAGCCCGAAATAACATTGCCTTCGTAGGCCAGAGCCACCCCGAACTGCCCGATGAAGTGGTGACGAACACCGGGCTCGTGTACTACCGCTTTCATGGGGTGCCGGAGCTGTATAAGTCGCCCTACCCCGAGGCGTTTCTGCAACGCGTGGAGGACGAAATCCAAGCCGCGCCGCACGTGCGAGAAGCCTACCTCTACTTCAACAACGACATCGACGCGTCGGCTATTGGCAACGCCCGGCAGATGCAGCAGCTTATTGGTGGGTGAGGTTAACTGCACTTCCACACCAGCCACGCTACCATGGCTACCAACAGTAGCGAACCTAGTCGCAACGCCAGAAACACCCAGGCCGGTAGTTCGGGGTCTTTCGGGATTTTGAACATGGTAGGGGAGGTATAAAATCGTTGTCATCCTGAGCGCAGCGAAGGACCTTCTCACGTGAGAAGGTCCTTCGCTGCGCTCAGGATGACAATTTAAAGTATAGGATGGCACCGAAGAGGTAATGCTTCAACTCTAGAACGTAACCGGGCCTGCGGGGCGGGCCAGCGTGTGCAGCAGCCAGTGAATATCGCGTAGCGTTGTTGGGTCCGTAATGGCCTCGTCCTGCTCGAAGCGCAGCACCAGCGCGCCGGGGTAGGGCGGCTCGTCTTCGTCGGTGGGGGCCAGGGTGATGCGAGCCTTGGGGTGGCGCACCAGCGTGATGCGCGCTTCCGGCGCGGCCAGCAACTGCGCTAGTTGGGGCGCATCGTTGGTCTTCACGATGAAGGCATCATCGATTTCGGGGTAGCCCAATTGGGCATCTTCCATCCCGAACAGCTTCCCGATTTCGTGTACCCAGTCTTGCTCGTGCAGGGCAAAGCGCAGGGTAGTAGTGGGTGGCACCATCGCCACGAGGCTGGTAGTAGCAAATCCACCCTCAAAACCGCCACCCAGATCGATGTCCAGGTACAGCACCGCTTCAAAATCGGGTAGCACTAGGCGGGCCCGATACTCCAGCAAATCGGGTTGTTGGCTCATATCGGCGGCTACTTGCTGCCACAACATATCTTCAGAGGGAGCGGAAAACGTGCGGATTTCTTGCATCATGCAGGGAGAAAGGCGTTCCGGCCGGAGTGGCCAAGTACCTCTGTGTACTGCCTGGCCGGTCGCAGGGTTGGCATATCTCCGTTTCTATGCTAGGCCCACGCCTGTCGCAGAAACCGCAGCCAGTTGCCGTGCATGATGTTCTCGATGTCCTGGTGGGAGTAGCCACGCTTGGTGAGTAGGTCGGGTAGGCGTTGCAAGTCGGCAATTGTTTCCAAATCGTAAGGGCATTGCTCGCGGCCGAAAGCACCATCCAAGTCGGAACCGATGCCGATGTGTAAGGCATTGCCGGCCAGTTGGCAGATGTGGTCCAGGTGGTCGACTACCACCTCCAGGTTGCAGCCCATGCCCACGGGCGTCGACTCGCCCCGCACCCAGTTGGGCACCATCATCCAGGCATCTAAGGCGCCGCCAATCACAGCGCCGCGGGCTATCAAGGCTTTCAGTTGCTCGTCGCTGTACTGACGGTTATGATTTACCAAGGCGCGGCAGTTGTTGTGGCTGGCCCACACCGGGCCGTTGAAGTGGTCGAGGGCTTCCCAGAAACTATCGTCGCAGAGGTGCGTGGCGTCCAGAATAATGTTGAGCCGTTCCATCTCGCGCAGCAGTGCGTGACCGGCCGGCCCCATGTGGCCGGTGGCATCGGTGCCCTGGGCGTAGCGGCCGGGACCGTAGTGAGCCGGCCCCACGGCCCGCAGACCAGCACGATGGGCCTGCTCCAGGTAGTCTACGCTGATGAGAGAGTCAGCTCCTTCCAGGCTGAGGATGTAGCCGATGGGTTTTGTATCAACGGGTGAATCATCAGCCCACAGGGCCAAGTGCCGTTCCAAGGTAGGGAGGTCGTGCACCTGCACCATCTCGCCAGCCGCCTCCATGGCTTGGTACCAGGCTAGCTGGCCCTGGGTTTGGGCCCAGGCCTGAGCCGGCGAGTGCCAGCCGGGTAGGGGATTGTTGGGAGCCACGAAGCGGGCAATCTGGGTGGCCACCACCAGCCCAATGTGGCCCCGGCGCAGCTCGGGTAGGCTCACCACGGCATTGCCGCGGTCGGGCTTGTCGGTGAGGCCGGCCTCGCGGGCGTTGAGGGTTGCCACGGGCTGAGTTAGGTCGCGGTTCCACTCCAGCGCGTTCATGCTCAAATCCAGGTGAGCGTCTACTAGCAGCATACGTTTAGATGGTTAGAGTGCGGTTGCGGGCCGCGGTAGGCCACGTACCCGTAGCCAGATGGTTGTCGATGGTATACGCTTGCGCGTGAAGCGCCACGGTGGGACAAATGTGATGAGGCAAGCCGTAGAGCAGGTCGCCTACCCGGAAGCCGTGGCCGGGCCCAGCCTCCAGTACCAAGTGTTCCTCGCTGTGCCCAATGGGCTGCAGTTGGGGGGCGTTTAGAAAGGTCACGCGTTTGTCTAGTGTACTTTCGGAAGCTACTGCTTTGTGCCCCAAATCCACGCACAAGGTAGTAGGGGTAGGTAGTGAAATAACTCGCGTGAGCACCAAGGCTGCCGGTTCAAACGGCTGCTCGGTGAAGGCGCTGCCGTAGCCTCCGTCCCAGTAAATAAACGTGCCGGGGCTGCACTCTACCCCCGTCCGCGCCGCATGGATGGGGTAGGTAGGCGTGCCACCTACTACCACTACTGGTTGCAAACCCGTTGCCCGTAGCTGCTCGATCAGCTTCTCCACTGGGGCAAACGCCGTGTGACAGCGGGCCGTGCGTTCGGCAAGGTCGGATTCGTGAATATGGCCGTCGTAGGCATGCAGGCCCAGCACGTGCAAATGGGGTAGGGCAGCGCACTGCTGATACAACGCCAATGCCGCCGTCGGGTCGATACCCGTGCGGTTCATTCCCACGTTCAGGTCCAGGAATACGGCGATGTGCAGCCCGCTTGCGGCAGCCAGGGCGTTGAGCTGCTCGGCTGCTGCGTAGTGGTCAACTAGGCAGGAAAATGTGGTGTGGGGGTAGCGCTGCACCAGCTCTACGAAGCGGTGCGCCTTGGGTCCTATAGGCTGGTAGGCCAGTAGCACATCGGGAGCCAGGCACTGGCCCAGCAGCTCGGCTTCGGCGATGGTCGCACACTTAAACTTACGGATGCCAGCGGCCAACGTCAGCTGTACCGCCTCCGCGCTTTTGTGCGTTTTGATGTGGGGCCGTAGCCGGGCTAAATCGTCGATGGAGGCTGTGAGCTGGGCCAGGTTGCGGCGCACTCGCTCTGGGTACACCACCAGCGCGGGCGTATCCAGCTGGTCGGCATTTTGGAGGGTGAACCAGTTTTCTTCCTTTTCCATAATGAGGAAGGGTAGGGAAATGACGGTAGGCGGTTATCTCACTCCCTACCCTCTCTTGGGGGAGGAGGTAGGGAGTGGGGTCCTCGAAGGCGCTTATGCCAGTTCGAACAGCGCTTCAATTTCCACCGGAATATTATCCGGCAGCGAGCCGAAGCCCACGGCGCTGCGCACGCCGATGCCGTTTTCGGGGCCCCACACCTTCGCAAATAGCTCGCTGCACCCGTTGATGATGTAGGGGTGACGCTCAAAATCAGGGGTGCAATTCACCATGCCCAATACCTTTATCACGCGCTTCACCTTATCCAGGCTGCCTAGGTGCGTGGCGATGGTAGAGAGAATGGTGAGGCCCACTTGCTGGGCGGCCAGCTTGCCCTGCTCCATATCCAGGGCGTCGCCGATGCGGCCGATAATCAGGCTCTTATCATCCTGCACCGGTCCGTGACCCGATACATAGAGGTACTTTCCATCGATGAGGTAGGGCTTGTACACACCTAGCGGGGTAGGAGCGGGTGGCAGGTTTAGACCAGTGGCAGCGAAGTTTTCGGAAGGAGTTGACATCAGAGAAATGTTGAGTTTTAAGTGTTAAATGTCGTGCAAACAAGAGGACTAATAGGTGTGGTTGTTTCTACACGAACAGGTCCAGCAACAACACGCCTACCAGGCCCAAGCCGCCCACCAGGGCTTCCATCACCGACCAGGAGCGGAGCGTGTCTTTTACGCTCACGTTGAAGTATTCCTTAAACAGCCAGAAGCCCGAGTCGTTGACGTGGGAGAACATCAGGCTGCCCGCGCCCACGGCCAGCACCATCAGGTTGGGGTTGGTATGGGTTTGCTGGAGCAGCGGGGCAATGAGGCCGGCCGTAGTGAGACCCGCCACGGTGGCCGAGCCTACGCACGCCCGAATGATGGCCGCCATCAGCCAGCCCAGCACCAACGGGGGTAGGGCTACGTGCTGCAGCTGCTCGGCAATGGCTAGGCTGGCGCCGCTATCGGTGAGCACCTGCTTGAGTGCCCCGGAGGCCCCAATGATGAGTAAGATCATGCTGATGTCCTTCACCGCATCGGCGTAGATGGCCATAATTTGCGGCATGGTGCGGCCCTGCTTCAGCCCCAGTGAGTAGGTGGCGTAGGCTACAGCCAGCAGCATCACGATGGATGGTTGCCCCAACAGGGCCATTACGCGCTGGAAGGGTAGGCCGGTGAGGAAGGGGTAGCCGGCGGCCAGCATCAGCAGCAGCACCGGCAGCAGGGCCGTGAAAAAGCTGTTGGCCGTGCCGGGCGGGTTGGCGGCGGGTGTCGTGGCGGCAAACGCCTGCAACGGCCGCGACACAATACCGGTGAGCGTGCGGGCAAACAGCGGCCCGGCAATGATGATGGTCGGAATAGCCACGGCCAAGCCGTAGAGCAGAGTCTGCCCCATGTTGGCATCAAACTGCACCACCAGGGCCGTAGGCGAAGGGTGCGGGGGTAGGAAGCCGTGCGTGACCGACAAAGCCGACAGCATGGGCAAGCCAATGTAGATGGCGGGCAGCTTGTACTGATACGCCACCGAAAAAATGAGCGGCACGAGCAATACAAAGCCGATGCCGTAGAACAGCGGAATGCCAATCACGAAACCGGCCACCACCATAGCCCATTGGATATAGCGCGGGCCGAAGGCCTGCATGAGGGCGGCGGCCAGCTTCTCAGCGGCTCCGCTTTCGGCTAGCAGTTTGCCCAGCATAGCCCCAAAGCACAGAATAATCACCAACGAGCCCAGCGTGTCGCCCATGCCCTTCTCAATGGACTTGGGAATGTCAGCCAGGGGCATGCCCAGCAGCACACCAGCCACCACCGAAATCAGCAGAAAAGCTACAAAGGCGTTGATTTTGCCGAGGGCAATCAGCAGCACCAGGCCTACAATGCAGAGCAGAACAATCGTGATGGTCATGCAGTCTTAGTTTACATACAACTCGTCTACCAGCAGCCAGGCCTTCCCGCCTGCCCCGTACTCCCCGGCCGGAACAACGCCTTGGTTGCGAGCCGTCACGCGCACATAGCGCGCCGACACCGGCGCAATAGTAGCGCGCACCAGGTTGATGCCGTTCGCAGGAAACGCGGTTTGCCGGTACACCTCGCGGTAGTGCACGCCATCAGTAGAGACAGCGAAAACCAACGCGGTAGGGGGCCACATTTTCTGCCAGTGGTAGTTGAGCACGTGGGTGCCCAAGGTACGAATCTGCTGCACAGCGCCCAGATCTAGGGTCGCCTCTAGGTCGGTGCCGCTAAAGCCGTACCACTGCCCCTCGTTGTAGCGGGGGCTGCCCGCCGCCCCATCCACCATGCCCCACAGCGAACGACCCTGGTGGTAGCTACCCGCTGGCGGGTGGGCCAGCGTGACGGGCTTGCCAGTGGCGAGGCTGATGGTAAACTCCCGGCGGTAGATGGGCTGCACCAGGGTATCCCCCTCAAACACAGCTGCCTGCACCACACAGCTCCTGTCGATGGACAGCGGCGCTTGGTACACCGGGCTTTGTGGGGTAGGCGCACTGCCATCGGTGGTGAAGTGCAGCACGCCAGTAGGGGCAGTGGTGCGTAGTTGTAGCTGGGGTAGGTTTCGTGGACCGGCCCAAAGCGAGTCGTTCACCCAGTCGTAGGTGCGCGAGGGCGCTACGCCCCGACGGCGCAGTACGGGGTCGTGGGTGCGCACACGCTGCAAAAACGCGGGGTAGTCACGTTCTGCCCGTGGCGACCACGCAATTTCGGACAAGGCCAATAGGCGCGGAAATACCATGTACTCCAATTTGCCGGCCGTGGGCATGTACTCGGTCCAGACGTTGGCCTGCACGCCCCGCACGTGGCGGGCCTGGGCGGGCGTCAGCTCGGCCGGTACGGGCTCGTAGCGGTAGAGTCGGCGCAGAGGCGTGTAGCCGCCGGCCGCCAGCGAGTCGGTGGGGTAGAGGGTTTGGAAGTAATCGAGGTATACCTGTTTTTCGGGCGTCATCACCACGTCGTGGCCCAGGCGCGCGGCCTCTATGCCGCCTTGCTCGCCGGTCCAGCTCATTACCGTAGCCGCAGGGGGTAGGCCGCCCTCCAGGATTTCGTCCCAGCCCAGCAGGCGCTTATTCAATGTAGCCAAATGCCGACTGATGCGCCGCACGAAGTAGCTCTGCAATTCTCGCTCATCGCGCAGATGCTCCTCTTGTATGCGGCGCTGGCACTTGGGGCAAACCTTCCAGCGAGTTTTGGGGCATTCGTCGCCACCAATGTGCAGGTACTGGCCCGGAAACAGCGCCGCTACCTCATCGAGTACATCGGTGAGAAACGCAAACGTGGCCTCGTTGCCGGCGCAATACACGTCGTCGAACACGCCCCAGAAGGTAGCAGTATGGTAGGGGCCACCCGTGCAGCCCAACTCGGGGTAGGCCGTCAGCGCCGCCGAGGCGTGACCTGGCAGTTCAATTTCGGGAATGATGGTGATGTGGCGCTGGGCGGCGTAGCGCACCAGGTCGCGCACCTCTTCCTGGGAGTAATAGCCGCCGTAGCGTTGCCCGTCGAAACGGTGGGGTAGGTCGCGCTTATGTCCGATCAGGGTTTCGTCGCGAAAGGCCGCTACGGTTTGCAGGCGTGGGTACTTCTTGATTTCGATGCGCCAGCCCTGATCGTCGGTGAGGTGCCAGTGAAACGTGTTGATCTTGTAAAACGCCAGCACATCCAGCCACTTCTTAAGGGTGTCAACCGGAAACAGGTGACGGCTCACGTCGAGGTGCATGCCACGGTAGGCAAAGCGGGGGTAGTCGGTGATGGTGCAGCCTGGCAGCGCTACGCGGTCGGCCTTACCAGGCGGTACCAGTTGGCTCAGCGTCTGCAAGCCGTAGAACACGCCCGCTTCGTCGTGGCCGGTTACCGTCACACGGCGCGAATCTATCGTCAGCTTGTAGCCTTCGGGTTGCGGCACGGCGGTGCTATCTAGTTGCAGCACCAACACGTCGGTGCGACGCTTTGTCGACTTCAGCCCTATTTCCACTCTGCTCATCTGCTGCACGTACTGCCGAAAGCGGGTAGCCGGCTCAGCCGATAGGCCAGGGCCTACCTGCAACGCCGTGTGCCGGCTGAGTACGAACACCTGCCCGGTAGTAGTCGCCTGCACCGGCCGCGGAATAAGGGACAGCGCCGGTTGTGCCCAGCCCGTTGGCATCGTTCCTACCCCTCCCAGCAGCACAAGTAGTAGCAGAATCAAGCGGCAGGAGGCGAGGGGGGTAGGGCGCAAGACGGAAGGGTTAGTAGTGGGCAAGGTAGAGACACCTGGGTAGGGTAGGCGTTGCGTGGAGGGGTACCTTGCCTCCCGGCCCTTTTCCAACACAAGAGCGGGGCCGGGGGTGAGGCGCTATGTTGCACTTAATCCACCAGCTTCGTCGCCTTAATACCGCTTCATGTGGCTTCAGGCGTATGCTCGAAGGTAGCAGCGGACGACTCAGCGAAACCCGTAAAAACGGACGCGAAAGTCCGCTCTCACTTAGCCAGGATATTACTAGGGGCGGTGTATGGCCTTTGCACGTGGCCGTGCTTGGGTCTGAATCATCTGCACGGTGTGACCATCATCCGTTACACCGCCGCCTAGAATGTTGCGTAGCAGACACTAATACCCTTTCGACACGTCCACCGGGTTTTCCAGCTCTTCTTTCCGTTGAAACCGATGCAGGTTGCGCAGGAACTGGTCCACCTTGGCGTCGTTTTCGCCGGGTTGGTTGCCGCCGGTGTGCTGGGTCAGGATGACGTGGGGCAGGGTCCAAAGGGGGCTGTCGGCGGGTAGGGGCTCCTGGGCCGTTACGTCCAGCACGGCGCCAGCGAGACGGTTGGCGCGCAGCGCGGCAATGAGGGCGGGCTCGTCGGTGGTGTTGCCGCGGCCCACGCTGGCATATACGCTGTGCGGGGGCATGGCCTCAATAAGATAAGCCGAGAAGAAACCGTCGGCACTGCCAGGTAGGCAATTCACCACAATATCGGTGTCAGGTAGGGCGGCGCGCAATTCCTCCTTGGAGTGCAGCTGCGCACGTGGATCGGTGCGGGCCAGCAGTTGCACGTGGCAATTGAAGCCGGTAAGCTGCTGTTGCACCGCCTGCCCAATGGTACCCGAGCCCAGGATAATCACGCGCTTCTCGCGCAATAGCCCCAGGCGGCCCTGCCAGGAGCCACGGTGCCACTCCTGGCGGCCTTGTAGGGCTAGCAGCTCGGGTAGATGGCGGTAGTGCGCCAGCAACCCGGCTACCATCGTCTCGGCGCAGGGCCAGGCAAAGTAGTCGCCCATGTTGGCCACGGGGTAGGTGGGGCGCAGGGCTTGGTAACGCTCAAAGCCTGCCGAGTCTATTTGCCAGAACTGCAGGTTGGTGGGCTCGTGCTCCGCGAACCACTCGGGCGGTGGGTTGCCCAACAGTAGCTCGGCTTTCTGGAAGGCAGCAGCTTCTTCCGACTTGTCTAATAGAGAGCGGAATACGGCGTGAATATCGGCGGGAAGTTGGTCGAGGAGGCGCTGCCGCTCGGGCTCGGTGAGTGGGGTATAAACAAAAAGGTGCATTAGAAAAGAAGGGTAGTGGAAGGTATTCTAACGAAAATCTGCCCGAAACATCTGACCAAAGCAACGACTTTACCTGTAAACAACCCCGTAATCCAATGGCAGAAGCTTCCGACTTCCCTTTTGATGTTGAGCAAATCAACCGCTTGGTGCACGAGCGGCGCAGCCTGCAACCCGTCCAGTTCGCGCCGGGTCGCATCATTCCCGACGAAATCATCCAGCAACTACTCGAAAACGCCAACTGGGCGCCTACCCACAAACGTACTGAGCCCTGGCGTTTTGTGGTGTTCAGCGGGGCGGGCTTGCAACGGCTGGCTACCTTCCAGAGCGAAACCTACAAGCGGCACGCCGGCGAGAAATTTCAGCAGGCCAAGTACGAAAAGCTGGCGCAGATGCCGCTGCTGTCGTCGCACGCCATTGCCATTGGTTTGAAACGAACCGACGAAGTGCCCGAGGTAGAAGAGGTAGAGGCCGTAGCATGCGCCGTGCAAAACCTGCATCTTACGGCTACTGCCTACGGCCTGGCTGGCTTTTGGGGTAGCGGTGGTGTCACCTACATTGAAGAGGCCAAGCCCTTCTTCGGCCTAGAGCCAGCCGACCGTCTGCTAGGTATCTTCTGGCTTGGCTACCCCAAGGAAGGCGCCACCGCCCGCAGTACCCGCAAGCCCATCGCCGAAAAGGTGACTTGGGTGACGCAGTGATATTATTAGACTTTACAAAATCGTCTGTCATCCTGAGCGCAGCGAAGGACCTTCTCACGTGTGAATAAGTCTTTTTGACGATTGTCGTGCTAATGTGATAAGGTCCTTCGCTGCGCTTAGGATGATAGACAATTTAATATGATGACAAATCAAAACGCCCCAATTACGCTAGGTAGTCGGGGCGTTTTGTGGAGCGTAAGCTCAGCTTAGTTGTTTTTGTACTTGCGGTAGCGAGCGGGGTCTTTCTTCTTGTCTTTGTTGCGACCCACGGCACCACCGGCTACCGTGCCAGCAGCACCGCCGATAATAGCGCCTTTGGTACCGCCCAGCAGGGCACCGCCTACTACGCCCGCACCACCGCCGATAGCGGCACCTTTGGCTTTTTTACTCCAGCCTTTCTTAGGCTTGTCTTGCGCTTGCGCGGTGGAAATAGTAGTGCCTAACAGAGCAAATACCAGCAGGCTAGCAAGGAAGAATTTGAAGAATTTCATGGTCGTTCAAGTCAGGTTAGAAAATTGTGTTTCTAGAGCCTTTAACGACCTCGCCTGCGGCCCGGTTGCGTTGTTAACGGAGGAGCTTAGCCGACACGCTGGTATTGGTCATTTGCACGGGTTTGATGGTGCCATCGGCGTTGAATTCCATGCGGTCGATGCAGGTGACGCGGTGGTTGCCGTCGGTTTCGCCCAGTGGGCGGCGGTGGTACACGATGTACCATTCATCCTTGCCTGGTACCTGCATCACGGAATGGTGCCCTGCGCCGGTGGCAATGCTGGGGTCTTGCTGCAAAATCTTGCCTACCCGTTGAAACGGCCCGAATGGCGAATCGGCTACGGCGTAGGCCACCGAGTAGTTGGGGCCGGTCCAGCCGCCCTCCGACCACATAAAGTAGTACTTGTTGTTGCGCACAAACATAAATGGGCCCTCTACATACTGCTGGGGCGTGATTTCGCGGAACGTGGTGCCGTCCTCAAACGGCACAAACCCCGTGAAGTCGTTCTTCAGCTTGGCGATATTGCAATGCTTCCAGCCGCCATAAATCAGGTAATGCTGCCCGTCTTTGGGATCTTTGAACACAAACTGATCGATAGGCTGGGCGCCATTGTAAAACTTGTCTACCAGAGGCTTGCCCAGGTAGTCTTTGTAGGGTCCGCCTGGCTTATCGGCCACGGCCACGCCAATGCCACCGCGCTCCTGGTCGTTCTGGATGTCGTTGGCCCCAAAAAACAGATAGTAGCGCTTATCTTTTTCGATGATGGCGGGCGCCCACATGGCCATTTTAGCCCATTTTACGCGGGCAGTGTCCAAGATGGCGTGGTGCTTGGTCCACGTCACGAGGTCGGGCGAGGAAAAGGCATCGAAGAAAACCTGCTCTTTATACTTCGCTGAGTAGGTAGGGTAGACCCAATATTGCTTCTGAAAAATAGCGCCTTCCGGGTCGGCATACCAGCCGGGGAAGATAGGATTGCCGGCCCGCTGATCAGGCTTTTGCTGCGTGTTGCTGGTCTTGGGCTTCTTAGCGGTTGCGGTTTTTTGGGCGAATAGTGGACTGCTCAACAAAAGCAAGCAGACGGGCAGCAAATATTTTTTCATGGACAAGGGAATAGGGTAGGTTAGTGGCTGCAAGATAGGGTTTCGAGGAAAAGAAGCGTGTATAGGGCCGAAAGCTGCATGCAGATGGAGGTAAGCGGTATAAAAGAACATAACGCCAATAAAGCAGAACGTCATGCGGAGCTTGTCGAAGTATCCCTACCGTGCGTCATCTGACTACTATCAGACAAAGCGGTAGAGATGCTTCGACAAGCTCCGCATGACGTTCAAATGTCAGTACACGAAATTTCTCTTCTCTGCTCGATGCGCAGAATGGTCGAAATGACGTTCGGGTACGTCAGCCGCGGAATCTATTTCCCGTTGGTTGCGCCCACGTCGCCCGTGTTTTGAGTAGATGATGACGCAGGGGCGGGGCTTTTCACGTACTTATCCAGCCAGCTATTCATCTCCCACAACATGTGCAGGATGTTTTCGCGGGCGGCGTAGCTGTGGGCTTCGTAGGGTAGGACCACATAGCGCACGGTGGCGCCGTGGCCTTTCAGGGCATTATAGAACCGCTCGCTTTGCAGCGGGAAAGTGCCGGAGTTGTTGTCGGCCTCGCCGTGAATCAACAGAATCGGCGTCTTGATTCTGTCGGCGTAGTTGAAGGGCGACATGGCTTGGTACACCTGCGGTGCCTGCCAGAAGGTGCGCTCCTCGGCCTGGAAACCGAAGGGCGTGAGGGTGCGATTGTATGCCCCGCTGCGCGCAATGCCCGCCCTGAATAAGTTGGAGTGCGCCAGCAGATTGGCCGTCATAAAGGCGCCGTAGCTGTGGCCCATCACAGCCACGCGCTTGGGGTCTACCACGCCCAGGCGGGCGCCCTCGTCGATGGCGGCTTTGGCCGAGGCCACCAGCTGCTCGGTATAGGTGTCGTTGGGCTCCTTGGTGCCCTCACCCACAATCGGAATGCTCACGCCCTGCATCACGGCGTAGCCCTGCGTCACCCAAAACACCGGCGACGACCACCCGAACCGCGTGAACGTGTAGGGCGAGCCGCTCACCTGACCGGCGTCGTTCTTGTCTTTGTACTCGCGGGGGTAGGCCTCCATGAGGGTAGGCAGGGGGCCATCTTCTTTTTTGTAGTTAGGTGGCAGGTAGAGGTTGGCTGTGAGGGCTACCCCATCGGGGCGCTTGTATTGCAGCACCTGCTTTTTCAGAGAGCCAATGGCCGCGTACGGATTGGGGAAGCTGGTGAGCGGCGTTAGGCGACTGTTCTGACGCAGGTAATAGTTGGCTGGCTGCGTGGCCGATTCGCGCCGGGTGACAAACTCGTGGCGGTCGGCGCTTAGCATGGCCACGGGCACCTCGTAGTAGGGCGCCGCTGAGCGCCACCAGCGTTCCGTCTTGCGGGTTTTGAGGTTCAGAGCATCCACAAAGGGCCGGTCGCCCTCCGGCGATGCTCCTTGGCCCATCAGGTAAATAACGTCACTGTTTTTACCCGTAAACAGCACCGGGTAGCCGGCTGCATTGCGGTGTTGGGCCGGCGAGCCAGGGTCGTGGTAGGTGTCTTGCGAGGAATGGTCGAACAGCACCGTGGGGGCGGTAGCCGGCGCGCTGGGGTTCACTACCCAAGTCATTTCCTTGCGGTCGGCCCAGCGGTAGCCGTTGGCCAGAGCCAGCGTGTTGGTACCCCACTGGATGCCGCGGTAGCGCAGGGGTAGCTCGGCCAGTAGCTGCGTGGTGCCATCGAAAGGCGCCGCCAGCATAAACACTTTGTCGTGTACTGGCACGTCTTTCTTAAGATTGCCGCCGTCCTGAGCCTCGGCCCAATACAGGGTAGCCGGCGCATCGGCGCGCCAGTTGTGGCCCCGCGGCCCAACGGGCACGGCATCGAAAGCAATGGGTACGTTGTCGGCCAGGGGCAAATCCACGAGGTTTTTGGCCAGCGTACCGTCAATATTCAGCACATCTACCCGCTGCGGAAAGCTGCTCACGGGCAAGGTGTAGGAATAGGGGCGATGCCGGGTTTTCACCAGCACAAAGCGGCCATCGGGTGAGGGCCTGGCCGACTCGATAACGCCCGGTGAGCCCAATGGCTGCATCCGACCACTTACGTCCACCTTCACTACCTGCGCCGTGGCGTAGTAGTCAAACAGACGTTCATCGGCGGGGTTTTTCAGTAGGTCTTGGTAGGTACGGGCTGCCGCTTTTCGGCCTGCATTTTCCTGCACGGTAGGGCCGGTAGGGGCCACGTTGGAAGCGGGTATCTCGCCCCGGCCGCCTACTACCGCCGTGGCCAGCAGCGACTTGCTATCGGGCGTCCAGGTGTAGGAGTCGCCGAAGGCACTGTTCAGAAACAGGTTGGGCACTAGGCGGGCCGAGGCGGCAGCTACATCCACTAGCCACAACTCCACGTGCTTGTCGGTGGTGTTGGTGAAAGCTAGTTTGGTGTTGTCCGGCGACCAGCCTACCTCGCTGATGCGGGCCGTTTTGGGTAGGCCCTGTACCAGCAACTCCTTGCCATCGGGTAGGCGCTTGAGGCGCAGGCTGGTAGAGTAGCTCACGCGGCTGGGGCCATTGGTGCGCGGGTTTAGGCGCAGGCCCGCAATGCGCAGCTCCGGCTGCGACAACTCGTCGATGGTGGGCATGTCCTGCACGCTCATCATCAGCATCCACTGCCCATTGGAGGAAAAACTAACGCGGGGCGTGGGCGGGGCCTCCACCAGATCCACAATGGCCTTGGGAGGTAGCTGGTAAGAGGCCTCCTGGGCCGCCACCGTCAGCGTGCCACACGCCAAAACCAGGGTAGTGAGTAGGTGCAATTTCATAGCAAATTGAAAAGCAGGAAAGGAAGAGAAGTCAGTGGCGAAGCCACCGGCCAAAGAAGCCCTTGCAGACACTATAGGCTTGGTAAAGATAGAAAACCACGGCGCCACTCCCTACTTCTTTTTGCGGAAGGGCTTCTGCCTGAGCCGCTAGCCTGAGCAGGAAGCAAGGCCAAACGGGCAATGTCGGCGTAATGCACGTATGTTCAGGCCATGAAAGAGCTGCTACTTACCCCCGAAAGCTTCCGCCTAGACGGCCGCCTGTGGCTGCAAGGCCCCGCCGACCGGTTCTTGGGCATTGGTCGGCTGGAGCTATTGGGCCACATTGCCGAAACGGGTTCTATTTCCAAAGCCGCGCAGGCCATGGGCATGTCCTACAAGAAAGCCTGGGACCTGGTAAATTCTATGAATGCGCAGGTGAACACGCCGCTGGTGAGCACGCAAACCGGCGGCTCGCACGGCGGCGGCACCGTGCTCACGCCGGCCGGCCGGCAGGTGCTGGAAGTGTTCAGCGCCGCGCAGGTGCGTTTTCAGGAATTTATTCAGCAGGAAACCGAGCGGCTGCTAGGGTAAGGGGGCAAGAGGCATAGGCTGATTATGGCACAAGAATACCGCGGAAGCGCTGAAGTGCTAAACATCTACCCGATTTAAGCGTTATATTCAACAAAATATAACGCTGTTCTATGCACCCAAACGGCTACCCCCTTCAGCCTACTTCCCGCCGTCGTATGGTTTGCCTCAGTCTGTTGCTGGTGGCACCAGGCGTGGTGCTAGCCCAGCAAGTGCGCCCTACCCCCGCCCCGGCCGATACCGCCCGCAAGGCACCCATTGTACTACACGATGTGGTGGTAGCAGCTTCCAAAGTGCAGGAGAGCATCCTGAAGTCGCCGGTGACGGTGGAAAAGCTGGGACTGCGGGAGCTACGCCTCACGCCCGCACCGTCGTTTTTTGATGCCATTGAACACGTGAAGGGCGTGCAGGTGATTACGCCCAGCCTGGGTTTCAAGGTGATAAATGCCCGCGGCTTCACGAACACCACCAACGTGCGCTTTGTGCAACTGGTGGATGGCATGGACAACCAGGCTCCGCATCTGGGCGCGCCCATTGGCAACGCCATGGGGCCGAGCGATTTGGATATTCAAAGCGTGGAAATCGTGCCCGGCACGGCGGCGGCGTTGTACGGGCTGAACGCTATTAACGGTCTGGCGAATTTCGCGACCCGCAACCCGTTTACTTCCGAAGGATTGAGCGTGCAGCAAAAAACCGGCCTCAACCACCTCAACGACCGGAGTACCGGCGTGCACCCCTACACCGAAACCAGCCTGCGCTACGCCAAGGTGCTGCTGGTTGATAAGCTGGCCTTTAAGCTAAACGCCACCTACCTGCGCGGCTACGACTGGGTGGCCGACAACTACACCGACATCAACCCCAATGGCAATGCGACTACGGGCCTGTTTGGGGCTGATAATCCGGCCAAAGATCCTGTGAGCAGCTACGGCAACGAGTCGTCGGACCGCTCGAACCTGACGCTGGGCGGCAAAACCTACCAAGTGGCGCGCACCGGCTACCGGGAGCAGGACGTGACCGATTACACGCTGCAAACCATCAAAACAGATGGCGCACTGCACTACAAGCTGAACAGTCGCACCGAACTGGCCTATACCTACCGCTTCAGCAGCCTCGACAACATTTACCAGCGTTCCAACCGCTTTCGGCTGCAAGACTACCGCGTGCAGCAGCACGGAATTTCGCTGAACAGCCCAGTGGTGCAGGCCCGCGCCTACCTCACCCGCGAGAATACCGGCCGGAGCTACAACCTGCGCTCCATGGGCGAAAACCTGGAGCGTAGCTTCAAGCCCGACGCCATGTGGAACCGCGAATACACCGCCGCCTGGAACGCCGCTACCCAAGCCGGCCAAACCGTAGCCCAGGCTCACGCCACAGCCCGCGCCGCCGCCGATGCGGGTAGGCTACAGCCCGGCACGCCCGCGTTCCAGGACCGTCTACGCCAACTCCAAAACATCAACAACTGGGACCGGGGTGCGGCCCTGCGCGTGCAGTCCGACCTGATTCATGCCGAGGGCCAGGTGAATGTGGCAGAAGCTCTGCGTCGCCGGCCCCGCGGCAGCTTTCCGCAGTGGCTGGACCTACTAGCCGGCGCCGACCACCGCACCTACGTGGTAGTGCCCGACGGCAACTACTTCCGCAACCCCAATCCTGGCAAAGACCCACTTCAGGACAACCTAACCTACTCTAAAACGGGCGGCTTTGTGCAGGTAGGCGCGCACTTGTGGCAGGATAAAGTCCGCCTCACCGCCACCGGCCGCGCCGACAAAAACGATTACTTTTCTACCCGCTTCAACCCGCGCTTCACGGCCGTATACTCGCCTACCCAGCGCCACAACTTCCGGCTGAGCTACCAGAGTGGCTACCGCTTCCCGAGCTTGTTTGAAGGCTTTTCCAACGTGAACAGCGGGCAGGTGCAGCGCGTGGGTGGCCTGCGAGTGATGTCGAATGGGGTGTTTGAGAACAGCTATCTACGCACCAGCATTGACGCGTTCAACGCCGCCGTGACGCGGGGTGTGAACACCGGCGGGTTGAGCCGCTCTCAGGCCATTACGCAAAACCAAGGTTTGCTGGAGCCGAACACCTACACCTACCTCAAGCCCGAATACATTAAGTCGTTGGAACTGGGCTACAAGACGGCGCTGCTGCCAGAGGGTAGGCTGCTGGTGGACGTGGATTTCTACTACAACGCCTACCGCGACTTCATTGCCCAGGTAGAAGCTTACGTACCCATCACTGGCACCGGTGAGGTCATCACGGCCACCGGCAACAACCTAAACGCCATTGCCACCGCCCTGAGCGCCCGCGCTAGCCAGAGCCGCTACCGCCTCTGGACCAACTCCAAAAGCCAAGTGTATAACTACGGTGGTAGCGCCGGTATACGCTACTCGTTTCTGGAGGGCTACCAAGCCGGCGCCAATGCCACCTACGCCCGCCTCGACCGCACCACCAACAGCGACGGCCTGGAAGACGGCTTCAATACCCCACGCTGGGCCTATAACCTAAGCCTGGGCAACCCAGATGCCTACCACCATTTCGGCTTCGGGCTGAACTACCACTGGCAAGACCGATACTACTCCCAAACCTTCCTGGTAAACGGCTACGTGCCCGCCTTCAGCAGCCTCGATGCACAAGTAAGCTACGCCCTACCCAAGCCCCAACTCAATTTTAAACTGGGTGCTACCAACATGCTGAACAAATACTACTATTCTTTCCTGGGCGGCCCCAGCGTGGGCGGGCTGTACTACCTGACGGTGACGTACCAAGTGCTCTAACGTCTGCCGGTCCGACGCCGCAGGCGTCGGACCGGGGCAGCGACGAATGGCCGGGCGGCGCTACCTTGCGCCCTTGGACATTTTACTTTCTATGCCTATCAACATTACCCCCTGGAAAACCCTGCAATCGGAACTCGTCTTTGAGCACAAATGGTACACGCTCCGCCGCGACCATGTGGAGCTGCCCAACGGCCACGTGCTCGACGACTACTTTGTGAGCGTGCGCCCCAACGTGGTGCTGATTTTTCCGCTGACTACGGACAATGAAGTGCTGTTTGTGCGCCAGTACAAGCACGCCGCCGCCGAGATTTTGCTGGAGCTGCCCGGCGGGGTAGTAGATGCCCACGAAACCGAGCACCTGCAAGCCGCTGCCCGCGAGCTGGTAGAGGAAACCGGCTACGCCGGCGACCTAGAGCTGCTTTCCGAAGTCATCGACAACCCCACCAAAGACACCAACCGCATCTATTTCTACCTGGCCCGCAACGCCCACCACGTAGCCGAGCAGCACCTCGACCCTACCGAAAACATTGAGGTAGTGCGCGTGCCCCTAGCCGAAATAGAAGGCATGGTGCTGCGCGGTGCTATCAAAGTTTCCGGCTCGGTAGCGCTATGCCTACTGGCCCTGCGTACGTTGGGGAGGTAAAGCTAAAAAACTAGCTCCCCTATTTTCAAGGAGGGACTAGGGGTGGTCTTGCTAGAACTAGAAACTAATGCTAGTATCGTTCAACGAATAGAACCACCCCTAGCCCTCCTTGAAAAAAGGAGGGGAACTAGTTTTTTAGCTTTTAGTGGTTAATCGGCGCTTCAATCACGATAAACTTACTTTCTGTTTCGCAATTAATCTGCACCTCGCTGGTTTCCCACAGCCCCAGGCTTTCGCGCTGGGCCACGGCTTGGCCGTTTACAGTTAAGGTGCCTTCTATTACAAAGATAAACACGCACTTATTCAGCGGGTTGAGCGAGTAAGAGACCTGCTGACCGGCATCGTAGAAGCCCAAGGAGAGCTTTGCATTTTGGTTGATCCAGCAGTGCGCCGTGCCTTCCTCGTTGCTGACCACGGTGGTGAGCTGGTTGCGACGCTTTTCGGCGGGGAAGTGGCGGCGCTGGTAGCGCGGCGTCACGTTTTGCAGCTTCGGCTCAATCCAGATTTGCAGGAAGTTCACTGTGTCGTCGCCCACGTTGTGCTCCTCGTGGCGCAGGCCAGAGCCGGCACTCATAATCTGCACCCAATCGGCGCCTACCTCCTCGCGGTAGCCCATCGAGTCGATGTGGTTCATGCGCCCGGCCAGCATAATACTGATGATTTCCATGTTGGCGTGGGCGTGCAGCCCGAAGCCATTGCCAGGTGCTACAAAATCATCGTTGAACACGCGCAGCAACCCAAAGCCTGCCCGCTCAGGGTTGGCGTAGGGGCCGAAGCTAAGTGAGAAATTGCTTTGCAGCCAGCCGATGTCTTTCAGACCCCGGTCGTGGGCGTGGGTGAGCCGGTGGGGCATGGCGCTAGGCGGGTAGGGAGCCTTTGAAAGCAATTTCAGAAACAGGCTTGCGCTGGCGAGCTGCTTTCTCACGGCTCAGGAAGGGCTCTTCCAGCAGCTCTGCGTCGCCGAGGTAGCCCAGGGCAATAAAGGCAACGGGTTGCAGCGTGTCGGGTAGCTGGAAAGCTTCCTTGGTGCGAGCATGATCGAAACCACCCATAAAGTGCGTGTATAAGCCCTGCGCCGTAGCCTCAATAGATAGTGTGGCGTTGGCCATGCCTAGGTCATGGAGGGCCGCGCCATTGGGCTGACCGTTATCAAACTGCGTGTTGGCGAGTGCTAGGATGAGCACGGGCGCATTTTTGGCCCAGGGCTGATTGCCGGGCAGCAGGCAGTCTACCATTTTCTGGAAGTTCTCCTGATCGGCGTGGTGCGCGTAGATATAGCGCCAGGGCTGCGCATTGAGGGCACTAGCCGACCAGGTAGCTGCTTCAAAAACCTGTTGCAGCGTGTCGTGCGCTACGGGCTGACTGGCAAACGAACGAGGGCTCCAGCGCTGGCGAATTAGCTCATGCACGGGGTAGGTAGTGGGGGCGTGTTTCACAGGAAAAGAAAGTATGAAGTCGAAGGGGAATGCAAGATAGTACTTTGTATGTATAACCTATGTAGGTACATGAAAGTTGCGTGCAACCTTACTTTACTTCCCTACGACCCTGCGATGGTAAGCACTAGCGCTGGCCAAGTATCAGCAGCGCCAAACCAGCTACCGCCTTCCCGCCGAAAAAGCCTAATTTCCACCCCTCAAAAATTCTCAACACCCCGAATGATTCAACACGCAGTACGCAGCGCCGGTGTGGCCGCGTTGCTTTTGTTGGCTGCGGCCCCCGCCACGTTGGCGCAGGTAGGCCCCGGCACCCAGTGGACCAAAGACGGCTACGGCTACATGCGCGCCCAAGACGGCGAAATTGTGCAGCTCGATCTGCGCGACCCGTCCAAAAAAGTGACCCTTGTGAGCAAGCAAATGCTGACGCCCGCCGGCCAGCAGGCGCCCATTGGCGTACGCCGCTTTGCCTTCTCCGACAATGGCCAGAAGGTGCTCATCAACACCAACACCAAAAAAGTGTGGCGCTACGACACCCGCGGCGATTATTGGGTGTATGACCAAACGGCCAAGACGCTGAAGCAGGTAGGCAAAGACAAGCCTGCGTCGTCGTTGATGTTTGCCAAGTTCTCGCCCGATGGCTCGAAAGTGGCCTATGTAAGCGGCCACAACGTGTACGTGGAAGACGTAGCCAGCGGCACCAGCAAGGCCCTCACTACCGACGGCACCGACAAGCTCATCAACGGCACCTTCGACTGGGTGTATGAGGAGGAGCTGGACTGCCGCGACGGTTTCCGTTGGTCGCCCGATGGCCAGCACATTGCCTACTGGCAGCTGGACGCCCGCAAGACGCCCAACTACCTGATGCTGAACACCACCGACGCGCTCTACCCCTTCAATGTGCCCGTAGAGTACCCCGTGGTAGGCGAAGACCCCAGCCGCTGCCGCATTGGCGTGGTAGCCGTGAATGGCGGCGAAACCAAGTGGATGGAAGTGCCCGGCGATGCCGTGCAGCACTACATTCCGCGCATGGAGTGGTCGGGCAGCGGCGAGCTGATTTTGCAGCAGCTGAACCGCCGCCAGAACGAAAGCAAGCTGATGCTGGTGAATGCCAGCACCGGCGCGGCCAAGCCCATCTATTCTGAAACCGACAAGGCCTGGATTGATGCCAAAGACGGTGCCGTGGGCTGGAACTGGATTGACGGCGGCAAGAGCTTTGTGTGGAGCAGCGAGAAGGACGGCTGGCGCCACCTCTACACAGTAGACCGCAAGGGTAAGGAAAAGCTGCTGACCAAAGGCGACTACGATGTAATTAGCATTGAGCAGATTAGTGAGCCTACGGGCACTATCTACTTCATGGCCTCGCCCACCAATGCCACTCAGCAGTACCTCTACAAAATGCCCCTGAAAGGCGGCAAAGCGGAGCGCGTGACGCCCCAAAACCTGGCAGGTACCCACGGCTACGACATCTCGCCCAACGGCAAAATTGCCTTGCACAACTACTCCAGTACCACGGTATTTCCGGTGTCGGATGTGGTGAGCCTACCCGCTCACCAGCGCTTAAACGGCGGCGACGTACCCGCCCAAGCAAAAAGCATCAAGCTACCGAAAGCAGAGTTTTTCCAAGTGAAAACCGCGGATGGCGTGACCCTGGACGGCTGGATGGTGAAGCCCTCCAACTTCGACCCTAAGAAGAAATACCCCATCGTGTTCTACGTGTACGGCGAGCCAGCCAGCCAGACCGTGACCGACCGTTTCGGCACCGGCTTCAACCGCCTCTACCAAGGTAGCATGGCCGACGACGGCTACATCTACGCCTCATTGGAAAACCGCGGCGCACCCGCCCCGCGTGGTAGGGAGTTCCGCAAGGCTATCTACCACAATATTGGTAGCCTCAATATTCGCGACCAAGCACTGGGTGCGAAGGAAGTGCTGAAAAACAACTGGGTGGATACCAGCCGCGTAGCGGTGTGGGGCTGGAGCGGTGGCGGCTCGTCTACCCTCAGCCTGCTGTTTCAGTACCCGCAGATCTACAAAACCGGCATTAGCATTGCCGCCGTGGACAATCAGCTGAACTACGACAACATCTACCAGGAGCGCTACATGGGCTTGCTGCCCGAAGACAAGCACTACTTCGTGGATAACTCGCCGTTGGCCCACGCCAGCAAACTGCGCGGTAACCTGCTGCTCATCCACGGTACCGGCGACGACAACGTGCACTACAACAACGCCGAGCAGATGATCAACGAACTGGTGCGTCACGGCAAGGTATTTCAGCTGATGAGCTACCCCAACCGCACGCACAGCATCTCCGAGGGTGAAGGCACCAGCCAACACTTGGCCGCTACCTACACCAAGTTTCTGAAGGACAACTGCCCTCCCGGTGGCCGGTAAGCAGTAGGGTTAGTAGACAGTAAAAAAGTCTGTCATCCTGAACGCAGTGAAGGACCTTCTCACGCAAGAACAAGTCGTTGTTACGATAGTCGTTCACGCGTGAGAAGGTCCTTCACTGCGTTCAGGATGACATAATTTATCAATGAATCTATCCTCTATCACTGCTCCCATCGTCTCCCGCCTGGCGCCTACCCCTAGCGGCTACCTACACCTAGGCAATGCCGTGAATTTTGTGCTGACGTGGCTGCTCACGCGCCGCGCTGGCGGCACCCTGCATCTGCGCATCGATGACCTGGACCGCCAACGCCTGCGCCCCGCCTACCTCGACAACATCTTCCAAACCATCGAGTGGCTCGGCCTCGACTACGACCATGGCCCCAGCGGCCCCGAGGATTTCGAGACAAATTTTTCCCAGCTGCATCATCTGGGAGAATACCAGCAATTGCTGGACGAACTGCGCCAAGTGCCCGACTTGCTCTACGCTTGCCGCTGCTCCCGCACCGACATCCAACGCGCTGGCGGCCAGCACCCAGACGCCACCTGCCAGGCCCAGCGACTACCCTTGGATACGCCCGAAACCGCCTGGCGCGCCCACGTGCCCAACGGCCTTACCATTGAATTCCAGGATTTATGGCAGCCGCAAGTAGCCGTGCCGCTAGCCGCCGATATAGGCGATTTTGTAGTGCGCAAAAAAGACGGTGTGGCCGCCTACCAGATTGCCTCGGTGGTAGACGATATACGTCTCGGTACTACCCTCATCGTGCGTGGGCTAGACCTACTACCCAGCACGGCCGCGCAATTGTGGCTGGCTAGTCAGGCTAAATGCACCGCCGCATTTGGGCACGTGCAGTTTGCTCACCACGCCCTGCTACCCGGTGCTGACGGTGAGAAGCTGTCGAAGTCAACGCAGGCATCTATCCAGCGCGGCATCATGGCCGAGGCGGGTAGCCCGCGGGTGGTATACGCAACGGTAGCGCGGCTGCTGGGGCTGCCGGACGCTGCGGGGGAGTCGTTGGCGACACTTTCGTGGGGTATTCCCAATCGTCTGTCATCCTGAGCAGAGCGAAGGACCTTCTCACGCGTGAACGACAAGCGTACCAACGACTCGTTCCTGCGTAAGAAGGTCCTTCGCTCTGCTCAGGATGACAGACGGTTAGTTTTTACAATTCCTTCTTGAATTGCTCTGCCCAATGGTCGGCTAGGCGGGTAGGTTCGGGTAGTTTGTAGCCGCGCAGGCAGGCCAGCGTCAATTGCAGGGCGGTGGCTTGGTCGCAACGGTGGCCGGGGCTGACAAACAAAGGCTTGATCTTGTCCTTGGAGCGCAATACCTGCCCGATTAGCTCGCCGGCTTTGTCAGCGAGGGGCGTGATACTGCCTTTCTCCAGGGCCGGTTCCTCGTAGTTGCCCGTCAGCTTTTGCTTAGCCACGCCGAAGGTAGGCACATCGAGCAGCACGCCCAGCTGGGTGGCAATGCCCATGCGGCGCGGGTGCGCAATGCCATGGCCATCCACCATGATTACATCGGGCTTGTGTTGCAGCTTTTCGTACACGCGCAGCAGGTTGGGCGCTTCGCGGAAGGCCAGAAAGCCTGGTACATAGGGCAGCGTCACGGTATCGTGATGGTAAATTTTCTCGACGAGTTGCAGCTCCGGAAACGTGAGCACCACAAACACTGATAGGATAGTATCGGGGGTAGGAAACGATGAGTCGCAGCCAGCAATGAGGCGCGGCGCGGCGGGCAGGGGTTCCAGGCGCACGCGCTGGCGCAGGTCATTTTGCTGCTGCGTGAGGTCGCGCACAATAACTGGGTCGGCGGGTGGGTGGTAAGGGCGGTACATGATAGAAAAGAAGGGGTAGACTACCATGTACTACGAACCGGTAGAAGAGTTGTCTGTCGCAAACGGCGTCAACCTGTGGGCCTGCGCTGCGTTTAGATGAATTAACTCGCAACTTCAACACAGATGGCTAAACCCGAACAACCTGCCCATACCGGTAGCGGCCCTTTTCTGGAGCGGCGCTACCATATCGATATTGTGCGGCCGCGCCACACGGCTGCCGCGCTGATGCAGCAGATTCAGTGTGATGTGGCCCACTTCTCGCCCGATTTGCTGGCCGATTTCGAGAAAACCGCTGGCGAACAGCACAGCTTGGCCGTAGACGACGAATTCTCCATCAAAATTCTCGGCCCCTGGAATGGGCAAGTGCGCGTGACGGAGGTGACGCCTACTTCCTTCGAGTTTGCTACCCTCGATGGTCACCCTGAGGCTGGGCACATCCGCTTCAGCCTGCTCCCGCACCCCGACCGCGCCGACGCCCTACGCTTCGAAATTCGGTCTTGGGCACGTAGTCGGGATGGGTTGGTGGCATTCATGTACGATAAGCTGGGCGCCGGCAAGCGTGTGCAGGAGCAAACCTGGCGCATCTTCTGCGAGCGGGTAGCCGAGGCCAGCGGCGGCGCTACCCTGGGTAGCGTGCAGGTAGAAACCATTGAAAAAGGCTCCAGCCAGTCTGCTCATGCCTAAGACCACGCCACCGCTCTGGGAACAGCAACAGGCCCGACTAGCTGCCTACAAAGACGCCAAATACAACTTCGACCCCGAGCGCAGCAACGAGTACACCGCCGAAAGCGGCTGGCGCATCGACGATTACCAGCAGGATTTGCTGGCCGAGCAACCTGGCGCCCCCGAAGAGCACGGTAGCTGGGAGGCAGCTCGGGTGGTGCTGCGCCGCTACTCCTTCCCGCCGCCCGACCTCATCACCGGCATCTTCCCGCCCGACTCAGAGCTCGACCAGCGCATTATGGTGCTGCGGGCACGGTTCCTGTTCTTCACGTTTTGGTTTGGCGTGCGCATCGGGGGAATAGTAGACGAGCAGCGCACCACTGCCGACGGCCAACAAGAACAGGTGTGGGGCTACAACTACCGCACACTGGAAGGCCATTTTGAGCGTGGTCAGATTGAATTCACCGTGCACAAGAATCTGACAACGGGCGAGGTAATATTTCACGTGCACGCCTACTCGCAACTGGGCAGCATCCGTAACCCCATCTATTGGGTAGGCTTCCGACTGTTTGGGCGCATGTTGCAGCGTCGCTTTGCCCGCGAGTCGCTGAAAAGGATGCGAGAACAGGTAGAAGGATTAGTGAACGGCAAAGAGCCGTGGCCCACCACGCAGCCCACGCCAGTAGAAGCTACCGTGTAGAGTCTTTAGCTCTGCCCGACATCTGAGAAAGTTGTTTGTGTCTTTTGATTGCTGAAAATTAAATTGCTAGCAATTAAAACTTTTGGGCGCCAGATCGGTTTAATAAACTTCATTATCCGTTCTTATACCCCTCTCATGAACCAAACCAAAGCATACGCCGCCGAAGCGGCCAACGCTCCTCTTGCGCCCTTTTCCTTCGAGCGCCGCGAGGTAGGCGCCCACGATGTCCTCATTGAAATCCTGTACTGCGGTGTGTGCCACTCCGATGTGCACCAGGCCCGCGACGAATGGGGTGGTTCGATCTTCCCCATGGTACCCGGCCACGAAATTGTGGGCCGTGTAGTGGAGGTAGGTAGCCACGTAAAACAATTCAAACAAGGCGACCTAGCCGGTGTAGGGTGTATGGTCGACTCCTGCCAGCACTGCTCCAGCTGCGACGAAGGTGTGGAGCAATACTGCGAAGAAGGCTTCACGGGCACTTACAACGGTCGCGAGCGGGAAACCGGTGCGCCTACCTACGGCGGCTACGCCAGCCACATTGTGGTGCGTGAGGAGTTTGTACTGCATGTGTCTGAAAAGCTAGACTTGGCCCGCGTGGCGCCACTGCTGTGTGCAGGCATCACTACCTACTCGCCCCTGCGCCAGTGGAAAGTGAAAGCCGGCGACCGGGTAGGCGTAGTAGGTCTGGGCGGCCTGGGCCATATGGCTGTGAAACTAGCCGCCGCCATGGGGGCCGAAGTAACCGTATTCAGCACCTCGCCATCGAAAGAAAAAGATGCCCGCGAGCTGGGTGCCCACAAATTTGTGGTGTCGAAAGACCCGGAAGCCATGAAAGCTGCCGGCAACTACTTCGACCTGATCATCAACACCGTATCGGCCAAAATAGACCTGACACCCTACCTGGCTGCCCTGCGTCTCGATGGCACGATGGTGCTGCTGGGTGTGCCGCCAGAAGCGCCCGAAATCCACGCGTTCAATCTCATTGCCAAGCGCCGCCGCATTGCCGGCTCGCTTATCGGTGGCATTCAGGAAACCCAGGAAATGCTGGACTTCTGCGCCGAGCACAACATCATGTCCGACATTGAAATGATTCCGATGAAAGACATCAATGAAGCTTACGAGCGCATGGTGAAAGGCGACGTGCACTACCGCTTCGTGATTGATTTGCAGACCTTGTAGTCAAGAATTTGTGTGAAAAGCAAAACGCCAGCTTCGCAAGAGGCTGGCGTTTTTTAGTGGGGGAGGGGCTAGTGCTGCACCAGCTCCGGGGTGCGTTGGGGGATAGGAGACAGGTGGTACATGTAGTCTTCTGCTGCCTGCAACAGGCTGTCGGCGGTGTGCCCTTCGCGGTGCGCGAGCAGTAGCTGGCAGGCTCGCTGCAAGTGCATTACTTGCACCAATGAGAATGGCTTGGAAGCACGGGACTCTACTGCCTGGGAGAGCAGAACGGCGGCCAGGGCAAAACGCTCCTCATGGAGAGCAGCGCGGAAATGAATTTCGGAGGCAAGCATGGAGCAGGAGATTAAGACCCTCTGCTTTAGACAATAAGCGTACCATAGCCTTGCACGCTCCTGTGTTAACTCGCAGTGACGATGTTCTCACTCGTTGTGAGAGGAAAAGACAGGAGCCAAACCTAGTATCAGGTAAGTACCACATTGATATACGGGATATCCGGCTGCTTGCGAAAAGCGGCGGGTAGGCGATACACCAGGAGAAAGAGTGCAGCCAGCGTTAGCAACTCTGATAGGTAGATACTAAGCTCGACGCCGAAATAGCCCCAAACGGCGCGCGCAACGCGGCCGGAGGTATCGGGGTGGAAATGCGCGGAGTCGAGCACCGCTGTTAAATGGCTCGGCAAAACGCGCTGATACTGCCACTGTCCATCTATTTTCTTGGCAAGAAGCAGCCCCCGGAAGCCTTCCATCTCCAACATGCGGGTTTTGTGGCGGCCCAGCATATGTTCCTTCCAGTAGGCTTCTAGATGTCCGTTTTTGCCCTCGTCTAGATAGTAGAAAGTCTGAAACGAACTGCTTAGCCTATTCTCAACTTGCAGATCGCTAGGAGTTGAAGCAAGAGGGGCCGGCTCGGAATACAGCAGCTTCAGGAATGAGGAGAACAGTATGAGCAGTACGGCCGAGCCATACAGCAACACCCGCTCCCAGCGTGCCGACGACCGAACCAGAAAATACAGGAGCGCCAGCGCGGCAAGGTCGAAGCCGAATAAGAAGAATAGAACAAAGCCAGGAGGTTGATAAAGCATAGAGCATCAGGTTGTTGAATAGATACTGTAAGCTACTCATTCTTCGATAGGTTGGCTATTCTACCCGGTTGCCCCCATTAATCATATCCGACACGATGCCACGGTTACGGGTCGCTTCGGCCCACACTACTCCCGCCATGTGCACTACCACGAAGGCAATAACCAGGTACATGTTAACCTCGTGAATCTCTTTGCAGGTGTGCTCGAGGTCATGCAGAAAGGCCGCGTCATCGGCGTACACGAGCACCAAGCCGGTGCCCACCATCACTACTAGTAGCAAGTAAAAAACAAGGTAGGACCACTTTACCAGCAACGAGTGGCGGGCGTCGCGCACGTCGGCTCCCTGGCGCTGGAAGTGGGCACGGGCGCGGCGCAAGCGAGTAGAAAAACGCTGCGCTTCCGGCTGCAGCCACTCCAGCGCCACCCGAAATACCAGCAACCCCGTTAGCACCAGGCCCAAGGTGATGTGCCAGTCCCAGATGCGGCTGCTCACTACTTTGCGTAGCGCCCGCGCCTGCTGCTGCGTCACGTCCAGCCCGTCCTTGGCCAGCATCTCCTGAAAAATCGGGCCTACCTCTTTGGTCTTGATGATGACGAATAAGAACAGAATGGTGGTGAGCAGGCCTGAAATAACGGCCGCGTTGCCCCAGTGCCACAGGCGCAGCGCCAACGAATACGGTTTATGCGAGGAGGCGGGCATAGCAGCAGGGTAGGGAAGTGGAGAAAATAAACTACCCTACGGACGAGCTTCCAGCGCGGGCGTTGCGTCACCTATGGGTTGCACCAGCCGGCCAGGGTAGGCGGCCAAGCCCTGCTCCAGGCAATCCAGGGCCGCATCAAGCTTTTCCAGGTTCAGCACGTAGGCCAGGCGTACCTCGTCGCGACCCAGGCCGGGCGTTACGTAGAAGCCCGCCGCCGGCGACACCATCACGGTATGACCCTGGTAGCTGAACTCTTCCAGCAACCAGCGGCCAAACGTGCCGGCATCATCCACAGGTAGGCGGGCCATCACGTAGAAGGCACCGCCAGGGGTAGGGCAGGTCACGCCGGGCATGGCGCGCAGGCGGCGTACCATCAGGTCGCGGCGGGCGCGGTACTCGGCTTTGGTGTGCTCGAAGTAGGACTCGGGTAGCTCGGCGGCGGCTTCGCCCATCAGTTGGGCCAAGGCGGGCGCACTCACGCGCATCTGGGCAAACTTGAGGGCGGCGGCCTGCACGTCGGGGTTTTTCGTCACGAGCGCGCCCAGCCGCGCTCCGCAGGCGCTGTAGCGCTTCGAGATAGTGTCTACCATCACCACGTGCTGCTCGGCGCCGGGCAGTTGCAGGGCGCTGGTGGCAAAGCCCTCGTAGCAATACTCGCGGTAGGCCTCGTCGGACAAGAAAAACAGGTTGTGGCGCCGGCACAGGTCTAGCAGCTGCAGGAGCTCTGCCTCAGAGTATACGTAGCCCGTCGGGTTGCTGGGGTTGCAGACCATAATGGCCTTGGTGCGCGGCGTAATCACCCGCTCAAACGCCTCGATGGGGGGTAGGGCGAAGCCTTCATCGAGGGTAGATACCACGGGCACAATGCGCACATCGGTGGCAATGGCAAAGGAAATATAGGCCCCGTAGAACGGCTCCGGAATCACAACTTCATCCTCCGGATTGAGGCAGCTCATAAAGGCGAAGAAGATGGCCTCGCTGCCGCCCGCCGTCACCAGAATATCTTCGGGCTGCACCGGAATGTGGTTGCGTTGGTAGTAGGCCGCCAGCTTTTGGCGGTAGCTGCCGCTGCCCGCGCTGGGGCTGTACTCCAGCACTTTAATCTCGGCTTCGCGTACGGCGGCCAGCATGGCGGGGGGCGTTTCAATATCGGGCTGCCCGATATTGAGGTGATACACGCCCGTACCCCGCTGCTTCGCCGCATCGGCGTAGGGTGTGAGCTTGCGGTAGGGTGACATGGGCATCTGCTGCCCGCGTTGCGAAATTTCCAACATAACAACTCGTGCTTTCCGGCTTGCCTGCAAACGCTTTGCAAGAAACTCCGTGCAAGGTAATAGGTTAGCGGCGGAGTAAGACAGGGAAAATACAAGCAAGAAGCCAAACAAGCAACGTTACGTCTACTACCGCCACACGCCGTAACCCTACCAAGCAACCCCGGCAAGGGGAGGCACATCTACGAAAAAGGTATCAATCTTCACCCAAGCCTGTATGCGTACATTCTTTTGCAGCTTTTGTCTTCTGCTGAGCCTCCGGCTGCCGGCTTGGGCACAGGCCGTAACCGGCAGTGAGCCACTTGATAAGCTGGTGGCCGCTATGCAGGCGCAGTCGGTGGCGGTGGTGCAGCCCTACCTGCTGGCCGAAACGCGGGTGAGCCACCTGCCCGCTGCCTACACAGCGCAAGTGCTGGCGCAGATGCTACCCCGCTTTAAAGACGCGGCAACGCCCCGGCTGGTACGGCAAAGCACCGAAGGAGCCAATACCCGCTACGTGTTTGCCCTCACCCAAAATGGTGCTGAAAAGGAATACGATGTGCTGGTGACGCCAGCCAACAAGCTGTTGGAAATAAATCTGTTACAAGCAGAAGCCAAGAAGGTTGATACCCGACTCAGTGTGCAGGATCTGACGACGCCAGCCGAAGTGGTGATGCCCATGCGCATCCAAAACGGGCTACTACTTGTGACGGCCGAAGTAGACGGCCAGCGGGGCGACTTTTTCCTCGATTCGGGGGCGCCGGCCTTGCTGCTGAACAAGATGCGCTTTGGCTCCTCTGCTAGCGGGAGTACAGTAGTAGCCAGCCAACTGCGCGGCGTGAACGGAACCGGCGCCAGCTTCGACTACTACCACGCCACCAATTTCAACTGGCAGGGCATCTCTTTCCACAACCGCGACGTGCCCACGCTCGACCTAACCGATCTGGCGCGTCGGGCGGGCGTGTCGGAGCTGCTGGGGCTCATCGGCTACAACCTCCTCAGCCAGTACGCCGTGACGCTGGACTACGCGGCGCAGACGGTTACGCTACGCAAGCCTACCCCCGATAAGTCGACCGAAGGTCTACCCTTTGTCATGCGCGGGCATCTGCCGGTGGTAGAGGCGCGCGTGGCGGGCGAAACCCTGCGCCTGGCCCTCGACTGCGGAGCCCAGCAGAATCTGCTGGACGTTCGTTACGCCGCGGCATTTGCCTCGCAGCTGCGCAACAGTGAAACCGTGCAATTGGCCGGCACCGACCAAAAGGCCCGTTCCGTTACGAGTGGCGAGCTGCGCAAGCTGCAACTGGTGCAGGGCCCTACCTTTCGAAATCAGCCAACCGTTTTCTCTTCCATCAGCCACCTTAACCAGAAGCCCGATCAAGTAACGCTGGATGGGTTGCTAGGCTACCCCATGTTCCGCCAGCAGCCCACTACCATCGACTATGTGAACAAGGTAGTGCGCTTTGGTGGGCAGTAGCAGGCAGTGAGCCGCCTACCCAGCTACATAACAAAAGCGCCCTGACCAGTTGGCCAGGGCACTTTTGTATGGTTGGAGTGATAGACTAGCCAACTACGGATTGTCGGGGAGCAGAATGGCGTCGTCGAAATTGCCGTACAGGGCCTGGTCGGAAGCGCCTTCGGTTACGGCTTCTACCAGCAGCTTGCCGCCCACAAAGGCCCCGCGCCACGACTCGCCCAGGCCACCAAACACCTCTTCCCGGTCGCCGCGGGAGCGGAGTTGGTTGATGCCTACCTTAAAGGCACGGATTTCTTTGGCGGTGCGTTGGGCCAGCCGCTCATCGTCGGAGGCCACTGCCGCTACCAGAGCGCCGTTAGAGATGTTCATTTCGCCTACTAGCTCTTCCTGGCGGTCTACCAGCACAATGGTATCAATGGGGCCGAAGGGCTCCTTGAAGTACAGCTCGCTCTGGCGGGGCAGGTTTACGAGGGCGCGCGGCGCGCGGTAGGCCGAGCGGTCCTGACCGGGCAAGAACAGCTCGTCGGGCAGGTGACCTTCCAGCAGGGGAGTAGCACCGGTTTTCAGCGCATCCTGGTAGAGGCGGTCCAGTTCGGTGGCCTGTCCAGCGTTGATAACGGGGCCAAAGGCCAGTTCGGGCAGCGGGTCGTTGGCGTTTTGCACCACCGTGGGGTTGCCGATTTTCAGGGACTGCATCACGTTCCAGTACGTTTCCAGGAAGCGCGGGAACAAGCGGCGCTCCACCACAAAGCGCACGTAGGCCGTGCAGCGCTGCTTGCCGTAATCGTAGCCCTTGCGCAGTTGGCTGGCCAGCGTGTCCCAGTCGGAGTAGTCCCAGATGCCGTAGGTGTTCACGCCTTCCATTTCCAGCATATAGCGCTTCTGGTGCTCATCAAGGGCATCGGCGATGTTGCGGCCGTTGTAGCGTCCGCCCACAAAGCTGAGGCAGTCAATGTGATGATCTTTCACCAATACGTCGCTCAGCTCGCCGCCGGGGCCGCTCACCAACGTGACGGGCAAACCGCAGCGGCGGGCAATGGCAAAGGTGAAGCTCAGGGAGATGAAACCGCCATCGGTAGGCGTTTTGGCAATAACGGAGTTGCCGCACAGCACCTGTACCAGCACCGCGTGCAGCAGCACCGACATGGGGTAGTTCCAGCTGGCAATGTTGCTGACCAGGCCCAACGGCTTGCGGCGGCCCAGCATCTGCTCGATGTTGTCGTTGTACCACTGCACCCCGTCGATGCACCGGTCGATGTCGGTGAAGCCCAGCTTGTAGGTTTTGCCGATTTCCCACATCAGCAGCTTGGCAATCAGCTCAACATGATTGCGCAGTTGGTCGAGGCAGTCCTGCACGCGACGGCGGCGCTCATCAAGGTCGATGGCGGCCCAGGCGGCAAACTCGCCGCGGGCAAACTCTACGGCGCGCAGCGCGGTGGCGCGCTCCAGCATAGGTAGGCTACCCAGCACCGTGCCATCAATGGGCGATACAAATGAGCGTGGTTTGCCCGGCTCCTGCCATTTGCCTTCCAGCAGGTTCAGAAATTGACCTTGTTGGTCGAAAATTTCGGGTGTGTACTGCTTTACCTGCGCAAGCAGGGCATTGAACTCAACCTGGGGCGAAATGATGGGGGGCATAGAAAGTAGAAAAGAAACAGAGGCGCGGAATTGCGTGAAAAATCAGATCGAAAAAGGGTGGACTATCGTAACGAAACCGGGGCGCCACGAGCCAAGTGGTTGATAGTCATCGGCCGTGGTGGTGGGAACCGGTGGGTCCAAATGAACACAGAAAAAATCAGCTTCCAACAGCTTTTTTTCGACTAATTCGTTGGTAACGTTACCGGTATCGATTGCAACGAAGAAAGATTTTTTCGTCCCCTGCCAAGATACTAGCTCCAACAACTAAAACCATTATCGGGTTATACTAGACGTCGCCACTGCGTGTCCGGCCACGCTACTGCTTCGGCGGCTTATCTCCTCTATACCTTTCACCCAAATGCCTGATACTCCAGAAGTATGGTTGCGCGGTCCTCTGCCCGAAGTGCCACCACTACTCCAACCCGTAGCGCACGCGCTGCTGCAAGCCCGCGAGGAAATACAAGAGTTGTTAGCTGATTTTCCGGCAGTCCTGCTATGGCAGCGGCCAGCTGGCGTGGCCTCCGTGGGCTTCCATTTGCAGCACCTCACCGGCGTGCTCGACCGCATCTTCACCTACGCCCGCGCCGAGACCCTCGCGCCAGCCCAGCTAGCTGCTCTGGCCGCCGAGGGCCACGACGACCCCAACACCCCGCTTACTCCCGCCGCGCTGGTAGCCGCCTTTGCCCGGCAGGTAGACCGCGCCCTGCACCAGCTGCGCGCCACCGACGAAGCTACGCTGCCCGAGTACCGGGGGGTAGGGCGGGCGGGGCTGCCCTCCACCGTAACGGGGTTGCTGACGCACGCTGCCGAGCATACCATGCGCCACGTGGGACAGTTGTCGGTCACGGCGCGGGTGGTGCGGGCTACCCAGCCGCAGCACTAGAGGCGCGTTAGAGCCGTGAGCATGTTGGCGTGAATGCGTTGCCGCTTGAACCGATAGCGCGACCAGCCGCCTACTACCACGGCTACCCCCAACGGCACAAAGGCCGCCCCAATCCAGATGTATATGTAGTCCCGGAAGAAATTCATCAACGATAAACCCCCAATAATCAGCGCCATGCCCGTGCGTAGGTAGGCTAGCAAGGTGCGCTCGTTGGCCAGGCGAGTACGCTCCAGGGCCAGCCGGTCGCTGAGCGACAAGGGTAGATGCGGGTAGGAGGGCTGATCGGGGTTTGCCATACGTTGCGGTTTGGTAGTACAAACGGGGGTAGGGGAGTGCGAGTTAATTTTTCGGTTAACTAGGGTAGGGACCTGGGTAAGCCAGCACCGCCCTGCTGCGGAACGGGGCGCCACAATGCGCTGTTGAGTAAGGGTAGGTGCATCCGCTCCGGGAGGCAGTTACGTATGATAAGTTTCCCTCTTTTTTTATTGCCTGCATGTTGATTCGCTTTTTTCTACTTGCTCTGCTGAGCGTAGGTAGCCTGCCTACTTTCGGGCAGGCTGCACCCGCAAAAGCTAAAGTGTCCCCACCCGTGACGCGCCCCGCTAACCCTTACTACTCCCGCACCGATACCGCGCACCTGCATGTGAGTGATGCGCAGTGGAAAAAGGTGTTGTCGCCGGCACTCTACGAGGTGGCCCGCAACAAAGCCACCGAGCGGGCCTTTACGGGGCAGTACTGGAACACCACCGGCAAAGGCAGCTACTACTGCGCGGCCTGCGGCAACGCCCTGTTTCGCTCCGATGCTAAGTTTGCCAGTGAGTGCGGCTGGCCCAGCTTTTTCCAGACGCTGCGCCCCAAGAGCGTGCGCTACCAAGCCGACCACACGCATGGTATGGAGCGCGTAGAAGTGCTCTGCGGCCGCTGCGATGCCCACCTAGGCCACCTCTTCAACGACGGCCCGCCACCCTCACACAAGCGTTACTGCATGAACTCCATCTCCCTGGAGTTTCAGCCCGATAAAAACGGCTTGCCCGGCGCGTTCGGCAGTCTGCAATCAAAATAAAGGATTGCTCTTGATAGAAAGCCCGTTGCGTGAAGTGTGCAACGGGCTTCCGTGTTTCTGCACTCCCTCGGCTAGGGCGGGTGAGCACCACGCCTGAGCAGCTCTGCTACGCACGTCTGCCTGATAGTAGAATAGCGTTGCCAAGCGACGGGGACAGATTCGGGGCGCAGCCCTTCAAGCGTAGGGCTCACTCGGCACCGCTGAGCGAGTGCGAAGGCTTTGGTGCCTGATGGAGTGCTGCTGTGCTGCGGAAAAAATAAAAACTACGAATCGTTGCTTATCAAATAGAAATACGACTATGTTTGTAGTGTACTAGTTAAGTAATACACTAAGGCAATAGGTATGGTAGAAATCCAAAACATGAGTTTCGGCTACCGCCGGCACTCCCCGTTGCTGCACAACTTGCAGCTCTCGCTTTCCAGAGGCCATATATATGGCTTGTTGGGAAAGAATGGCGCGGGTAAGTCCACGCTGCTTAAGAATATAGTAGGGCTGGCCTTCCCACAGGCGGGGCAGTGCCTGATCGACGGCGTGTCGGCGCAGCGGCGCCTACCCTCGATGCTGGAGGAGGTGTATTTTCTGGCCGAGGAACTGTATGTGCCGGCCCTCACGGCGGCGCAGTTTGTGGCCAACACGGCTGGCTTCTACCCCCGCTTTCGGCCCGAGGAGCTGACGCGCTACCTGCACGAGTTTGAGGTGCCGGCCCATGCCGTGCTCAGCAAGCTGTCTTTCGGGCAACAGAAGAAGTTCATGATTGCTTTTGCCCTGGCCACCAACACGGGCTTGCTAGTGATGGACGAGCCCACCAACGGCCTCGATATTCCATCCAAAGCCCAGTTCCGGCGCATCATGGCCTCGGCCCTTACGGAGGAGCGCTGCATGATTATCTCCACCCACCAGGTGCGCGACCTAGACAGCCTCATCGACACGGTGGTGGTGCTGCACGACGGCCGGATTGCCCTCAACCACAACCTCGAGCAGCTAACAGAGCAGCTCACCTTTGCTACCCTACCCGCCGCCGATACCACGCCTGTGCTCTACGCCGAAGACTCGGTGCGCGGCCGGCAAGCCATTGTGCCCAACGCTACCGGCGCCTACAGCCGGGTAGATCTGGAACTGCTATTCAACGCCGCCACCAGTGGCAGCTCTACCCTTCTGCCATTCCTGAAACAGCCTTCCTATGCACAACCTGTTTAGCTTTCAACGATTTGGGCGGCTGTTTCGCAAACACACCGCCGAGCACCTACGCGAGTACCTGATGGGCGCGGCCGTGCTATTTGGGGGAATATTGGTGCTCATGCTGGCGCTGAGCCTCCTACAAGGCGGCTCTATGAACGCCGACGTGCAAACGATATTCTTCGTGGTGTTTCTGCTGGGCGCGGGTACGTTCTTTACCAGCACGATATTTCAGCAATTCGGTTCCAAAAACCGCGCTATTGCTGCCTTTTGCCTGCCCGCGTCTACCCTGGAGAAATACTTGGTGGGCTGGTTGTACTCCTTTGTTCTGTTTGTGTTGGTGTATGTGCCGGTGTTTTATCTGGCAAATGGCATTGTGCTGTTGCTGTTCAATACCCAAGAGAATTACCATGAGGCTGTGGGGCTGTTTTCGGCTGAGCACCGACCCTACTCCGCTTTTTATATCTACGCGGCGTTGCATGCCGTGACGTTGGTAGGCGCTATTGCTTTTGAGAAGGCACACTTTGTGAAAACCGCTTTTGTCTTTTTCGGAATGTTGGGAGTCCTGACGGTGCTCAACTTCCAGGTATTGAAAACGGTTTTTGGGCAGGAGTTGGCGCTGAGCTTCCCATTCAATGACCTGCGTTTCAGTACTCCGCACTCGTTTTACACGGTAGGGTTGCCCGACAATCAAACGCAATGGGTAGGGCTGGTATTTGCAGTGCTGACGGGGCTTTTCTGGGCAGCAGCCTACGCCCGACTGCGGGAAAAGCAGGTGTAATCAGGAGGAAATCGATATGGAATTCAAGGACAATGAGGCCATCTACCTGCAAATAGCCGGGTACGTGAGCGACTATATTCTGCTGGGCAAGTGGCAGGCCGACGAGAAGATTCCGTCGGTGCGCGAGCTGGCCGGCGACCTACAAGTAAACCCCAATACGGTGATGCGGACCTACGATTTGCTGCAACAGCAGGAGGTGATTTATAACAAGCGCGGCCTGGGCTTTTTTGTGGCCCCCGAGGCTGCGCAGCAGGTAAAGGCCCTGCGCAAGGAGCGGTTTCTGCAACAGGAGCTGCCCGAGTTTTTCAAAACGGTGTCGTTGCTCGACATCAGCCTGGAAGAAGTGCAGGAGCGCTACGCCCGGTTTCAGCAAGAGCAAGCCGCCATCCTACCTTCTTAGCCATGAAAACCAGCACCAAACTATTACTTGTCGGAGTCCTGATTTTGGTAGTCTCGCTGGCTACCTACAACGTAGCCCTGCGCGCCGAATACAACCGCGGCGAGTTCCGCAACCCCTACCGCGACTATAGTGCCTTGACACTACGCGATTTTGATGAGGTAGAACTAGCACCGGGCAGTCGCTTAACGGTCAAGATTGAAGCCGGTCCGTTTGCCGTGCGGCAACACAACCAAGCCGACTCGGTGCAAATAGTGCAAACCGGACACCGTCTGCGCATTATCGACCTCGCCAAGCGCCGCAACGAACGCAGCCATTGGACACCAAATCTGGTCGTCGTGAGCTGCCCTCGCCTGGCTACGCTACTCGTCAACTCCTCTGCGGCCGGGGTAGCTCAAGCGCCTCCGGCAACGCCCCTAAACCCAGATATGCCTTCGGCTGCCGTGCAGGTGAAAGGTTTCCGTCAAGACAGTTTGCTCGTTGCCGCCGACCAAAATGCTTCGGTGGAGCTGGCGCAGAACCAGCTCGGGCAGCTGCGCGTGCTGGCCGGTGCCACGCCGGGTAGCACTGCTGAGGTGCACGTCACCAAAAGCAACACTATTAGCGCGGCGCGGCTGGATTTCCGCCATCGTAGCGCCTTTGTGCTGGATGCCTTCACCATTCCGGACTTGCGCTACCAGTTTTCTGACAGTACCCACGCCACGCTGCCCGCCTCGGCGCTGCAAACCCTGGCGCGTCATTAACAGCACAATTCTACTCGCGTGACACCAACTGTTTTCTACGCCCTTTGCATTCTCCTACCCCTTGTAGCTACAGCGGTGGCGCTGGGGGTAGGAGGCTGGTTGCGGCGACTCTACGTGGTGGGGGCACGCCTGCTGCTGGGTGCGCTCATGCTAGGCGGCGGCCTCTACAAGCTCTCCGACAACCACATTCCGGGGCTGATGGGGCCGCCTATGGACCACGCGTTCCTGGCCCAGCACAGCCTGGAAATCTTTGCCCGGTTCATCGGGGTGGCGCAATTATTCATTGGCCTGCTACTGCTCACGGGCCGCTTTGCTTTGCTAGGTGCGGTGATGCTGGTGCCCATGTGGCTGAACATCATCTTTCTGACTTGGTCGCAGCACTGGGTAGGTACACCCTACCTAGTCACGGGGTTTCTGGTGCTCACGCTGGGCCTGCTGCTACACGACTATTCGCGCCTGAAGTTCCTGCTCTACCCACCCGCCAACCCGGCCGCGCTGCACCAACTACCGCTTCGCACCGGGCTCGCCAGTGCCGAAGTGCTGTGGTGGCTGGGTGTAGTTACCATCGCGGGTAGTAGCCTGCTGTATCCGGTTTCTCTCAAGGTGATGTTAAGTACAATGGGGGTAGGACTACTGGTAATGCTGGGCGCTAGTGGTTGGCTGTGGCGGCATCAAAAAGAAGCCCCTGTTCAGTAGTACAACTGTGCTTGATGTACAGAATGTTGTTGAATACTGCCAGTTGCTCAACCCGCGGCAGTGGTGGTCGTTCTACCCTAAACCTTCCACCAACCACTGTTCTGTTATGTCAACTGCCATCCGACCTCAGGAGCTGGACACACTCAAGGATAAAATCAAGGATATTCGCTACGCCATCCTCACCACGCAGGAGGCCGACGGCGACTTTCATAGCCGCCCCATGTACACGCACGGCCTCGACGACGACGGCACGCTGTGGTTTTTCACCTACGAAGACTCGCGCAAAGTAGAAGAAATCCAGGCCAACAACCGCGTGGGCATCAGCTACTCCGACGAACCCGCCGAAACCTACGTGAGCCTAGCCGGCACCGCCGAGGTGAAAAAGGACAAAGCCAAAATCGATGCTCTTTGGAACGATGGCCTGAAAGCTTGGTTCCCTAAAGGCAAAGACGACCCGAATATCACTCTGCTCAAGGTTAATTTTCATCAGGCCGAGTACTGGGACAAGCCCGGCGGCAAAGTCAATAGCCTGTTTCAGATGGCCAAAGGCGCCCTCACCGGCCAGCCCGACACCAGCGGCCGCAACGAGAAATTTGGCGACGAGCCGAGCTAGGCGGTAAAGTCGTCTGACTGAAAAGCGAAAAATCGTCAGGCCGTCATACCTGAGCTGCGAGCCGCCTGATGGTCTGACGATTTTGAATAATTTCACGAATACGTAATCACGGTATTCGCAAAAAACAGCGTTGAGCATCTATCTTTAGACCACACAGCTGGCGCTTCGGTTGAGGCAGCTTTCAGGCTGCTTTTTTGCATGAAACACGTGCTACTCCTTGCCGGGTTGTGTGGTCTGCCTACCCTACTGATGGCCCGGCCGGCCACTGGTCTAGCTTCTCATCGCCCTGGCAAGCAAGCGCTGGCCCCGCCTGCTGATGAGGAAAGGCGGCCGGTGCTGTTTGGAGTGAAAGCAGGGGCGAATCTGATGAATATGAATTTCAACCGGGGCTACCCCCGGCCTGCCGCGCCGGTAGCAGCCAGCTACCGGGTGGGTGCCGTAGCGGGCCTGACCATGCGCGTGCCACTGGGCCGCAAGTGGGCGTTGGAGCAAGACTACCTGTTGGCCCAAATACGCGGCGCCAATAAGAACACCGATAGCCAGTACAATTTCGCCTATCTTTCCCTACCCCTCACGGTGCGCTACCAGGTGCTGTCGCGCCTGTGGGTGCTAGCCGGCCCCCAATTCGACCTGCTAATTCGGGCGGAGCAAACCGCGGCTGGCACCACCACCAACACCACCCACGACACGGAGGAACGCAGTATCCTGAGTACGGCCGGCGTGGCCGTGCAGTTCACAGACCACTTGAGCCTCACGGCCCGCTACCTGCGCGGCTTCAACCACATAGGATTAGGCCAGCGCTCCAGCGTGGAGGAATTCAAGTACGAAGGCGTGCAGCTCACGGCAGGCTTCGAGTTCTGATAGTTTTGTACATGGGTCGCCCGCCGGTCCGACGCCGTAGGCGTCCGACCGGTATCGTTGCTGAGGCTGAACAGGCTTCGTGCTGCTGTTGCAGAGGCTCGTGGCAGGCGGCTCGTTCTACGATACTGGTCGGACGCCTACGGCGTCGGACCGGCGGGTGATGCCAGATAAGCCGGGCGTGTGAGTTGGTATTGCATCAGATCGAAATATTGCCCTTTTTTGCGCACGTGCTGGTGCAGCTCGGCTTCCCACTGCATGCCAACGTGCTGCATCACTCTGCCCGACGCCAGATTACCAACCAGATGCGTGGCGAATATTTTATGTAGCTCCAGCGTTTCGAAGCCAAAAGCCAGCACAGCCCGCAGCGCTTCTGTGGCGAAGCCGTGGTTCCAAAAGGGCTTTCCTACCCAATAGCCCACCTCGGCCCGGTGGAAGCGCGGCTCGATGGTGAGGCCGATGCCTCCGATGAATTGCCCGGCTTGGCGTAGCTCCATGGCAAATATCCAGTGCAACCCGCTGGCAAAGCCCTGGTTGGCGGCATTCAGCCAATAGATGGCATCTGTTTCTGCGTACGGATGTGGAATGTTCAGCGTCATGTTGGCCACGGCGGGCTCGTTGGCCAGCTGCACAATGCTCGCAATATCGTGGGCCTGCGGCTGGCGTAGCAGCAGGCGCTCCGTGGTCAGGGTAGGGTAGGCGTTCATGTACGCAAGGTAATTGCGACAGGGTGGTGGCCATTGTAGCGCCGCTGATATTGCATTAGGAAATCTTGGCGGGCCTACGTAAGCTGGCAACTCAAAACAATCTGGTAGCTGCCGTATTTGCTGATGTCTGAACCCTTGCTTGCCCTCGAAAATGTCACCGTTCGTTACCTCAACCAACTACTTTTCAAAGAGCTGAGCTTCCGGATAGAGCCCGGTCAGCACTGGGCACTGGTGGGCGAAAGTGGGGCCGGCAAGAGTGCCCTGCTCACTGCCCTGGCCGGCCACTTCACCATCACCGGCGGCCGTGCCACCTACCCGCAGCTCGAAGCCCTGGCCCGGGCACGCGCCACCGCTACTCACGACCCGCTCTTCACCTGGCGTCGCTTGGTCAGCTTCGTGCCTGCCCGGCCTAACTTCCGCACGCTGGCCAACATCACTGAAATCTACTACCAGCAGCGCTTCAACGCCACCGATACCGACAGCGTGCCCACCGTAGAAGACTACCTGCGAGCCGTGCCGCTGGCCGCGGCCGCCCCCCACTGGACCTACGAGCGGGTAGTAGTGCTGCTGCACCTGACGCACTTGCAGACACAGCGTCTCATCAAGCTCTCCAACGGCGAAACCCGCCGCCTGCTGCTGGCCGCTGCTCTGCTCCGCAACCCCGCGCTGCTGCTACTTGATATGCCCCTCACCGGCCTCGACGTGCAAACCCGCGCCGCCTTCGATGAGCTGCTGACGGCTATCATGGCTTCGGGCATCACAGTAGTAATGGCAACGAGCCCGCACGAAGTGCCTGCGGGCATCACGCACGTGGCGGTACTGCAAGCGGGTAGGGTAGCGGCAACTGTGGAAAAGGCCGATTTTCATCCCGATCAGTTCTCCGCCCTTGGTTTGCCTACCCTAGATGAAGCCGAACTACGCGCCCTGCTGGCCCTCACGCCGCCCTCACAGTTCCAAACCATCTTGCGCCTCGACGACGTGACCATCCGCTACGGCGACAAAACCGTGCTCGACCACATCAATTGGGAAGTGAAGCCCGGCGAGCGGTGGGCCTTGACCGGCCCCAACGGCGCCGGCAAAAGTACCCTGCTCAGCCTACTCAACGGCGACAACCCCCAGGCCTACCGCCAGCGCATTACCCTCTTCGACCGGCGCCGCGGCAGCGGCGAGAGTATCTGGGACATCAAGCGCCAGATTGGGTTTGTGTCGCCGGAGCTGTTCCAGTACTTTCCGGCCCGGCAAAGCTGCCTGCACATCATCGAATCGGGCTTCTACGAAACGCTCGGCCTGCTCCGTCCCAGCCAACCCGATAAGGCTGCCATTGCCCGCCGCTGGCTGCGTCTGTTGGGCCTGGAGCAACACGCCGCCACGCCCTTCCGCCAAGTGGCCACCAGCGTGCAGCGCCTGTGCCTGCTGGCCCGCGCCCTGGTGCGCAACCCGCCCCTCTACCTCTTCGACGAGCCCTGCCAGGGCCTCGACGCCCAGCAGCAACAGCACTTTCGCCACGTGCTCGACCGCATCTGCCAGGTCAGCAACGTCACGCTTATCTACGTGAGCCACTACCCCCACGAAATCCCGCAAAGCGTGACGCAGGTGTTGCGGCTGGAGCAGGGTAGGCGGGTGGAGGGGTAGGGGGCTGTCATGCTGAGTGCACGTCGCAGTCGCTCGGCTATGCCGAGTGACGACTACGCCCAAGCAGCTCTATTGAGCGCGCCTGCCTGATATGATGTTGGCGCAACCTCATGCGAGTGGCTCGGCCAGATTGGGGGTATAGCTTCACAAGCCCAGGGCTCACTCATCATAGCCAAGTGAGAGCGGGGGTGGAGGGGTAAAAAAGATGTAGACGCAATGGTTTGGCTATACCGAATGAGGCCTATGTTTAAGCAGCTATGCTGCATTGTGTCTGCTAAACGTTGGCGCAACTCTTCAATCATAATGTTCAACCGACATAGGACAGGTAGTGCTTTAGAAAAGGATACTACTATAGTCACTTTAATAGCTTAGAGAAGTAGTCGTATATCCTCAACCCAGGCGCTAAGAAGATCCAATTAGTTATGGCCATTATGAATATAACGAGCGGGGCGAATAATATATAGATAGCAAACCCCTTAACTCCATAGTGTGAAATACCATTAAGTTCTGCAGGGATTATTCCGAGTATCGAAAAGATACCGAGTATGAAAGACAGCGTTCCATAAAATCCAGAAAACCCTTTAAGTAGAAGAAAAAGTAACCTTTTTGATTCCATTATTATTGCTTGATAAAATAAGAACCCCCGCGCCAGCCTTTCAGCCAACGCGGGGGTCTTGTTAAGTGGCTACTGCCAAGCTACTACATCCGGTTGATAATTTCATCACCGAACTCGCTGCACTTCAGCAGTGTAGCACCGTCCATGAGGCGCTCGAAGTCGTAGGTTACGCGCTTGGAGGCAATGGCAGCTTCCAGACCGCTGTAGATCAGGTCGGCAGCTTCCTGCCAGCCCATGTACTCCAGCATCATGGCACCCGAGAGGATAACCGAACCGGGGTTCACCTTGTCGAGGTTGGCATACTTAGGCGCGGTGCCGTGGGTAGCCTCGAAGATGGCGTGACCAGTTACGTAGTTGATGTTGGCACCCGGCGCAATGCCGATACCACCTACGATGGCGGCCAGTGCGTCGGAGATGTAGTCGCCGTTCAGGTTCAGGGTAGCTACTACTGAGTACTCAGCGGGGCGGAGTAGGATCTGCTGCAAGAACGCATCGGCAATGCTATCCTTAATGAGAATTTTGCCGCTTTCCAGAGCTGCCTTTTGCTGTGCGTCGGCAACGTCCTGACCTTGTTTGGCCATCACTTTGTCGTACTGAGCCCAGGTGTATACTTTGTCGCCAAACTCGCGCTCAGCCAGCTCGTAGCCCCAGGTTTTGAAGGCACCCTCAGTGAACTTCATGATGTTGCCCTTGTGCACGATGGTTACCGAAGGCTTCTTGTGCGTGATGGCGTACTCGATGGCAGCGCGCACCAAACGCTCCGTGCCCTCTTTCGAAACCGGCTTGATGCCGAACGAAGACGACTCAGGGAAGCGGATTTTCTTTACGCCCATCTCGTCTTGCAGGAATTCCAGCATTTTCTGAGCCTGGGGCGTGCCGTTCATGTACTCGATGCCGGCGTAGATGTCTTCCGTGTTTTCGCGGAAAATCACCATGTCGGTCAGGTTGGGCTGCTTCACGGGAGAAGGCACGCCTTCAAACCAACGTACTGGGCGCACGCAAGCGTACAGGTCCAGCTCCTGGCGCAAAGCCACGTTCAGCGAGCGAATGCCACCGCCTACGGGGGTAGTCAGGGGGCCTTTGATGCCTACCAGGTACTCGCGGAAAGCGTCCAGCGTTTCGGTGGGCAACCAGTTGTTTACTTGCTTGAATGCTTTCTCACCGGCCAGAACCTCTTTCCACACCAGTTTCTTGGAGCCACCATAGGCTTTTTCTACTGCTGCGTCGAATACTTTTACGGATGCCGCCCAGATATCGGGACCCGTACCGTCACCTTCAATGAATGGGATGATGGGCTGGTCCGGCACATTCAGTTTGCCGTTCTGGATGGTAATTTTTTGTTCTGCCATTGTGAAAAGTGTCAGTTGTTAGGTGACGGTCTGTAAAGTGTTACGATTGGTAAATGGCTGTCATCCTGAGCGAAGCGAAGGACCTTAGCACGGTAGCGTCGTTGTTGCACGATACACGTTCTATCGTGGTAAGGTCCTTCGCTCCGCTCGGGATGACAGAATTAATACCCAAAAATCTCTTTGAGGGTAAGTTGTTGAACCTTGCCGTATTTAGCAAGCTCCTTGAAATTCAAACGGTCTTTGGAGCCGATAACGAGAATGGTTTGGTTCTGGCCTTTCACCTTGGCCTCCTGAAACTTCTTCAAGTCGTCAAAGCTCATATTGTAGGTTTTCTCATACACGTCGCGGCGCACATCGTAGTCGAGACCGAGGCGCTTGGCGCGCTCGTAGCTCATCAGGATATTCGACTTCGTGATGCGCTCCGTGGCAATGCTGTTGCGAATGGCGTTCTTGGCAATTACCAAGTTGGCTTCGGCTGCGGGCATGTCGTTCAGCAGTACTTCCATACCGGCCATCGCCTCAGGCAGCTTGTCGCTCTGCGTGCCGATGTAGGAGGTGATGTAGTTGGAGCGGCCCAGCTTATCGGCACTTGCATAGCGCGACGAGGCCGAGTATGCCAGCGCCTTGCTCTCGCGCAGCTCCTGAAACACAATGCTCCCCATCGACCCACCGAAATACTCGTTATACAGGCTCACCGTGGGCACCAGCGCTTTGTCGTAAGCGTCGCCCTTGGTCAGGAACAGGATTTCGGCCTGCACCATGTTGTAGTCCACCCAGTACACTTGGCGCTGGTTCATGGGCTGCTCCGCAAAGTCCTTGTCGGCTGGTACGGGCTTGAGGGTAGCGGGCGTTTTATGATCGGCGTTCAATACGGCTACCACCTTGTCGGTAGGCTGTGGACCGTAGTACAATACCCGGTGCTGGTAACCGGTCAACTGCTGAATGCGGCTAATCAGATCCTGTGGCTTCAGCGCCTTCAGTTCCTTTTCGCTTAGCTGAGTGGTAAACGGATTCTTGGGGCCATACTTGGCGTAGTTCACCATGGCCTGTTGCAGAATCACATTCTTGTTCAGCTTGGCGTCCTGACGGGCTTTCAACGTGCCGGCTACCATGTTTTTCAGGGCTTCTGCATCGGCCTTGGGGGCGCGCAACAGACTCTCAAACAGCTGTAAAGCCGGCTCCATGTTGCTGTCGAGGCCGGAGAGGCTTACAAATGTGCGGTCTTGCCCGCTGCTCACCGAGAACGAGCAGCCCAGCTTGTAGAACTCCTGCTGCAACTGGGCGGCTGTGTACTTATCGGTGCCGAGGTATTGTAGGTAGTCGGTAGCCAAGCCCAGGCGCGGGTCGGCGTTGGTACCCATGTCGAGCACGTAGTACAGGTTGAAGAGGTTGTTCTCGGCGTTGCGGGTGTAGAACACCAGCACGCCCGAGTTGAGCTTCACCTCCTGAATATCCTTCTTGTAGTCCACAAACACCGGCTCCAGTGCCGGCGACTGCATGGCCGTTACTTGCTTATAGAAGTCAGAAGCGGCGTCGCGATTGACGGGTACCGGCGTAATGGATGGCTTTATTACCTTCTCGGTGGTTTTGTCCTGGCCAGTGCGCTTGTATACTACCACGTAGTTGTTCTGGTAATATTGGTTGGCCACGCGCACTACGTCTTCCTTCTTGATCTTGGCGAAATCGTCGAACTGCTTGAGGTAGTCTTTCCAATCTTGGCGAGCAACGAATGCCGCCACGAAAGCGCCAGCGCGAGCCTCGTTGTCCTCGTAGCTCTTGGTGCGTTGCAGCTCCTCGTTGTTGATGATGGCCGGAATTAGCCACTCGGGGAAGTCGCCCTTCTTCACCTTGATCAGCTCGCCTAGCAGCAGCGCCTTCACCTGGTCCAGCGTCTGGCCCTGACGCGGGGTAGCATACATGATGTGCGAGGAATAGTCATCGTTCAAATCCGTGAACGACGAGGCCTGCAACACTTTCTGCTGCTGATTCAGGTCGAGGTCGATGAGGCCGGCCTGGCCGTTGGTCAGGATCTTATCGATCATGCGCAGCACCAGCGCGTCGTTGGTCGTAATACCGGGAAAGCGGAAACCCAGCATCACGTTTTCAGCCGACGGCCCTACCACTTCCTTCACCAGTGGGGTAGTGATGGGTGCTTCCTTCGCAGGCTCAAACGCTGGCACCGGCTTGCGCTCCAACTGCCCAAAATACTGATCGATTAGACGGATGGTCTGGTCGTAATCCAAGTCGCCGCTCAAGGCCAGCGCTACGTTGTTAGGTACGTAGTATTGCCCGAAATACTTCTTAATCTCCGTAATCGACGGATTTTGCAAGTGCTCAATCGTGCCGATGGTCGTCTGGGTACCGTACTCGTGCTTCTGGTAAAGGCCGGCGTTCAGCGCCTGGTACTCCTTGGAAAAATCGTTGTCGAGGGTGCGGTTTTTCTCCTCGTATACCGCCTCTAGCTCTGTGTGAAACAGGCGCGGCACCATCTCCTTTAGTCGCTCGCTCTGGATGGCGGCCCACTTCTCAATCTGGTTGCTCGGAATGTCTTCCTGATACACCGTTTGCTCCACCGAAGTGTAGGCGTTGGAGCCCTTCGAGCCAATAGCGCCCATCACTTTATCGTACTCATTAGCCACGGCCAGCTTAGCCGCTACGCTCGATACGGAGTCGATCTGGTGGTAGAGTTTTTTGCGCTGGCCGGCGTCGCGGGTGGCACGGTACTGCTCGTAGAGGGCCTCAATCTTATCCAGCTCCGGTTTTTCGGCCTGCCAGTTTTGCGTGCCCAGCTTAGAGGTGCCCTTGAACACCATGTGCTCCAGGTAGTGGGCCAGGCCGGTAGCGTTGTGCGGGTCATTTTTGGAGCCAGCACGCACGGCCAAATAGGTCTGGATGCGCGGGGCGTCGTCGTAGTCGGAGAGGTAGACCGTCAGGCCGTTATCCAGGGTGTAAATACGGGCTTTCAGCGGGTCGCCTTCTACCGTTTCGTACTTGTACTCTTTCTGCTTCGCGGTGGTAGCGGGGGCTTCGGTGGCGGTGGCAGTGGTGGCCGGCTTGCTGGATTGGCATTGGGTGAAACCCAGGGTAGCAAGGGCCGGAAGTACTAGTAGAAGGGGTTTTTTCACAGGAAGACGGTGCGGAGGACTTAAGAAATCAAAGATAGGGGGCCTGTTTTGGAATAAAAAGCCCAACCGTCCCCGAAATACCCTGCCGCGCCCGCGAAGTGCGAAATTTTATGTATAGAGCCAGGAGCTTCTGATCACAGATTCGAGCTGATTTTCCGGATTGGTCGGATTTTGTGGATGGTGTTTCCCTACCTGTCATCCTGAGCAGAGCGAAGGACCTTACCACGCGTGAACGAGTCGTTGATACGCTTGTCGTTCTGTCGTGAGAAGGTCCTTCGCTCCGCTCAGGATGACAGTAGATAGTGTCGTCTACAAAATCCGACCAATCCACCAGAATCCATGATCAAAAGTCCGTGTCCAAACCCAAGCGCTGCTTCATCTCGTGCAGCATTGGAAACTTCTCGGCCAGATACTCAAACTTATCGGAGGAGGTGTAGAGCTTGCGGGCCGTCTGGGCTTGCGGGGCCACGCCTACCTGCACCGTGAGGCGGGGGTAGCCCGTGCGCCGCCGTAGCTCCGTGAGCAGCTCCGCCCGGAACTCGTTGAATTGGTCCACCTGCACGGGATTATCCACAATCAACTCAATCACGTGCCGCTCATTGGCCTGCACAGGGCGGTTAAGCACCATGTACTCGCTCATCCGTTCCTGGGCCTTGCGCTCTTCCTTCAGCTCATTCCACACGCGGTGTAGCACCTCGGCATCCACTGGCGGTAGGCCATCCACGGCGGTAGGTTCTACGTCGAGGGTAGGGGCTGCTTTCGTAGTGCTAGCCTGTTGGGCTACCTTTGCTTTCAAGGCCGACAGGCTAGGCAAACTGGGTACCTTCGACTGAATTGGGCCGCTAGGGCGCGTAACCGGGGGGAGGGGTAGGCCGGGTGCGGGTTCGTGCCCCTCAAAGCTGGGGCGCCCTACCTCCACGTGCGGCTGCGTATCGCGAAACTGACGGGTAGGGTTGGGAACATCAGCCGTTTCGTCCTCAATGCTAGGCGTGTCGTGCAGCTCCTCCACGCCGCTTTCCACTGGCACAATGGGTTGCGGGTCAGCAGGGCCAGACACGATTGCCGGGGTAGGCGGCGCTGCATGGGCCGCAGTTGTGGTAGGCGGGGGTAGGGGGCGCGTCGTTGGCGCAACGGCCTGAACATATGCTGCGGGCGCTTCGGCGGTGCCAGTTGCGACTAAGGAACCTTCAGTTGCTACTGGGGTAGGCGGGGCTGCGGCACTACTTTTTTTTTTCGCCTCACCGTTAGCGGCGGGGCCACTCAAGTCGCGGGCAAACTGCACGGCGCCGTTGAGGTAGGCCAGCTTCATCAGCGTCAGCTCCACGTGCAGGCGCTGGTTTTTGGCCTGCTTGAACTCCCGGTCGCATTGGCTCACCAAGTTTAGAGCCGACAGCAGAAACGCCAGCGGCGCGGCCTGGGCCTGCTGCACATACTTCTGCCGAATGCCTTCCGATACTTCCAGCAACTGCACCGTTACGGGGTCTTTGCATACCAGCAGGCCGCGCAGGTGCTCGGCCGCGCCCACCACAAAGTTGTGCAGGTCGAAACCGTTTTGCATCACCTCATCCAGCAGCAGCAGCGTTTGCGATAGGTTTTCACTCAAGAGCGCGTCTACCAACCGGAAATAGTACTCGTAATCCAGAATGTGCAGGTTCTGCACCACGTCCTTGTAGCTTAGGTCGTGGCCGGCGAAGGTCACCATCTGGTCAAACATGCTCAGCGCATCGCGCAGACCGCCATCGGCCTTTTGCGCCAGCAGATGCAGGGCGTCGTCTTCGGCCTGGATTTTCTCCTGAGTGGCTACGTAACGCAAATGCCCGCGAATGTCCTCTACCCGAATCCGGTTGAAGTCGAAGATCTGGCAACGCGACAGGATGGTAGGGATAATCTTGTGGCGCTCGGTGGTAGCCAGAATAAAGATGGCATAGCCCGGCGGCTCCTCCAGCGTCTTCAGAAACGCGTTGAAGGCCGCATTCGAAAGCATGTGCACTTCGTCGATGATGTACACCTTGAAGCGGCCCTGCTGCGGCGCATAGCGCACCTGCTCCACCAGCGAGCGGATATCCTCCACCGAGTTGTTGGAAGCCGCGTCCAGCTCATGCACGTTGAAGGAAGCGTTTTCCTGAAATGCCCGGCACGACGAGCACTTGCCGCAGGCTTCCAGCTCGGTGGGCGCATCGGGGGTAGGGGAGTTGAGCACCGAGTCGGGGATAATGTCCTGCCGACCAGCCGCCACCAGCTCCGCCACCGAGCGGCCCTTACGGACGTGCTCCTCCACAAACTCGCAGTTGATGGTCTTGGCCAGGATGCGGGCGCAAGTGGTTTTGCCTACCCCCCGCGGCCCGCAAAACAGGAAGGCCTGCGCCAAATGCTGCGAAGCAATGGCATTTTGTAAGGTAGTGGTAACGTGCTGCTGCCCCACCACGCTCCGAAACGTGGCCGGACGGTATTTCCGGGCCGAAACAACGAAATTCTCCATAGTGCTATCCTACAAAGATACCCCGAAAAGGTGGGGTTTGGAAGTCGGAAGCGGTGTTTGTCATTCCGAGCGCGGCGAGGAATCCGAGGCAGAAGATAGTAACGTCTCACTCAGATTCCTCGCTGCACTCGGAATGACAAACGGGAACAAATTTGCCCCGTCACAACGTTTTCTAACTAATCCGCGTACATTTGCGCCCCGCCTCTTGCGGCGGATACCGTTCTTTCTAATCTGGGGTCGACATGGAATTGACAGCTTGTGCAAGTCGCGAGTAAGCGTGTCGGGAGTTGGATGAATCTCCCGTTAAAAAGTCGTCCGAACAATAACTGGCGAGTATTCCTACGCCATGGCTGCCTAGTCTAGGTACTAAGCATTAGCCATCGTCCCGCATCCGTCTGCTTTTACACGGGTGAGCTCGGGGCGTCGTAAGTAAAAGCTAGCAACGTGGGAGGTGTGACCACGTCGCGAAACCCAACTGCATCTACGGGTAGACCAAAGGCCTGATGTGCGCCCGGGCTACCCCGACAATCCAAGCATAGATACACACGTAGAAAGCCCGACGCCTTCCTTGTCTGGACCAGGGTTCGAATCCCTGCGACTCCACAGAAAAGCCCGTTTCCATTATGGAAACGGGCTTTTTGTTTTTTGGAGTACGCGTAGTACGAGTATCATCTGCATTTGCGCTAAGTCTTCATCGCTGCGAGACGTAGCGTAGCTGAGTCGATATTGCTGATTAGGCGCTCTACACAGGCGCGGCTAGCTGCGAACAGGCTTAGAATGCCTCCGCTACATTGAAGTAAAAGGTGCCGCCTGAGTCGCCGAAGGCTGCGTCGAAGCGCAGATTTAGGTTTTCGGCCTTTACCAGCTTGAAGCGCAAGCCTGCCCCCGCTGCCGGGTGCAGGCCACGAAGATTGAAGTCGCGCAGGCGCGGGGCTACCCTGCCGGCGCTGGCGAAACCCACTAGGCCTAAACGGGTAGTAAGCGGTAGGCGATATTCAACCTGCACGGCGGCGTAGTTACGGTCCAGATAACGCCCTTCGTAGTATCCACGCATCAATTCACTCCCCCCTAAGGCCCCTTGTTCCAGTAGCGGCACGTTGCCAGAAGTCAAATAGCCATACACCTGATAAGCTAGTACGTGCTGACGGCTGCCCGCAAGCTGAAAATATTGCCGTACGTCGAGTTTAGACAACTCGTAACGAAACTGCCCTCCCAATTGCCGACCATACCAGCCATGAGTGATTTGAGCTAGTGTGCCTCGCTGCGCATTGAGCACGTTGTCGCGCGTGTCGTAGGTGAGGGCCGTTTCCAGGCCTGAGCTAACGGCGCCGAGCGCGCCAGTTGCTCGCGGCTGACCGGTGTCGTCGAGCAGCTGACTTTGCGGGGCCAATTGCACATCGCTTACCCGCACGTGGCGAAAGCCGCCACCCACAAATAGCCTCCCCACCACCCGTCGCAGCAGCAGGGGCTCTATCACTGTGTAGCGATAGTCATAAATTTCCTCGTTGGCGCTGGGCGTGTTGTTGCCCACACCGTACAATAGCCGCGGAAAGCTGGAATGTCGCAGGTTGCCGCGCAGCAGGTAATTTTCGTGGTTGAAAAAAACGGTGTAGCCCGAGTACAGGATATACTGCTTATTGAGAGTATACTGAAATGAGACCGGAATATTGGAAGTCCGGGTATCGGTTCCGGCCGCCTTAGGCTTGAAGAGAAACTTGGCTCCTACCCCCGCACCCCAACTGGTTTCGGGGGCATACGAGAGAATGGGGGCCAGCACCAGCCGGGTAGGGTAGGCGCCGCGCTGCTTAACCGCCGGCTCGTTGAGGTCAAACTCAAACACATCAAGTACACGGTCGAGAAACGAGCGACTGGTATCCGCTTCCGCTACCTGTCCGTCTGCTGTGCGGCCGCGTAGCGAGTCGGCTGGTAACTGCTGGGCCGCAGCCGGAAAAGTGGCTAGTATGCTTCCGACTGCCAGCAAAGCTGCCCCGAGTACGCCCGCATCTACTTTCATACACTTGGTTCGACCTAATTTGCCCCGAAGGTAGGGCGAAAAGGAAATCCAGAGCGGAACTTGGGTTGAACACCGGCCGATTTCAGTGCGGGCGCCCATTCCATAACTCAAATTTGCTGATATGGAACCTACGCACGCCTAACATGAAAAGCCCAACCTGCTGGCGCACAAATGGCGGCATATTCCTGCTGCGTATTGCATACTGTTTCTATTAGCCTGTCGGACAGTAGTATCTTTGCCGGCCACTACTCAGAGCAGCAATAGCTGCCTTCTTACCTACATGCGTAAACGACTCCAGCGACACGTTCGCCGCATTCGTGTGGTTGCTTATCAAGAAACCCTGTTTGATGCCCAGGAGCATCTGTGGACACTGCTAGGCTCTTTTGCGGGCATTGCTTTGGTTGGGCTGCTCAGCCGGTACGTGCTAGCGCTAACGGATGCTCCTTTGCTGGTAGGCTCGTTTGGGGCCTCCTCCGTGTTGATATATGGCGTGATCAACAGCCCGCTGGCTCAGCCTCGTAATCTGCTCGGGGGGCACGTCATCAGCGCCCTGATTGGTGTCAGCGTCCATCAGCTAGTGCCGCACGAGCTATGGCTGGCGTCGGCCCTGGCTGTGTCGCTCTCTATCGTGGGTATGCAGATTACCAAAACGTTGCACCCGCCTGGCGGAGCCACAGCGCTGATTGCCAACATTGGCTCGCCGCAACTCAAAGCCTTGGGCTATTGGTACGTACTCGTGCCCATATTTGTGGGGGTATTGATTTTGTTGCTGGTAGCCCTACTCGTTAACAATTTGCCCCGCACGCGCACTTATCCGGCCAATCGGCACTGGTACAAGGTCTGGCGACGCTATTCCTAGCGCTACTATACTGCAATGGTATGCACACGTGCTGCGCTGGTCCTGCTGCACTTGGCACCCATATTCGTGCTTACGTAGTCGAAAATTTCAGCGTAACGTACGGTGCCGGTTTGGCTTCACCAGCCAGTCTTGCCTAATTGCTGCTGGCGTAGAGGGCAGCTTCAGTGGCGCCAACTAGCTCCTGCAGGGTACTTAATGTCTATTTTCCTGGCCGTCTCCGGCTAAGAGGTGTGGCGGGGCTACCTTGCTCGCAGTCTACCGGATATCGTTATTCGTGATGGCCCCTGCCAGCAGCAAACCTTTCTGGCGAGAGTCTGGCATGCCAACGCAAAAGGCAGGAGGACGAAGCGGAGGCAGCTATACTGCGCCTCCGCTTCGTCCTCCTGCCTTTTGTATGTACTGCTTGTGCTGGCTGAAAGGCTGGGTAGATCAGGAAAGGATATGCACAAGGCAATAGCCCGCTATGCTTGCCCAACTCAGCGCGCCATACATCAGCAGCTTCTCATACCAGTTCAGTTCGAGTTCTTCGAATGGAGTATTGTACATAGGTGGGAGGTGTAAGGAGCAGATAAAACACCCTGTACATAAGGCCAGAATGTTGAAAGGTTCTGGAAATATAATGATCTGTTATGATTTTGCAAAACCTAATATAATTATGACATAATCTCGCATGTAACTGGTAGTGAAGTGTTTTTGGGTAGAGGTAGTGCTTGGGATATACAAAGACGTGGTCGAAGGCATCTGATACGCTGTCCGTAACAGACAAAAGCCCGTTTCCACTACTGGAAACGGGCTTATCAATGAGTTTTGGCTGGTTACAGAGTCGAAACGTGATTCTCCAAATCCCCGCCAAACTTAATGAGTAAGTCGCCGAGCTTGCTCAGATCGGCTTTCAGCACGTCTTCTACTTGGTCGGCGGCTTGAATGGTTTGCGCACCCAGCATACTGAGCGAACTGCCGATGGACTTACCGTCGAATGCCTTCAGATCTGTGCTGATTAAAGATTGTAGGTTGCCTAGCTCGCGAGCAATATCCTGAAAAGCGGGAATGCCACTGTCAAGTAGGAGCTGATACCACTGATCTATGTGCGTAAGCGCTGTACTGACGGGCATGCCCGTAGGGCCTTGCAGCAGCGCCTGTATGGTATGGGTAAGAAGTATGTCGCTCGAGTGAGCGGAGGGGAGGTTTGCCATAGCTAAAGAAAGGTGAAGGGGCGTAGGGTTAGGAAGCGGTACGTAGAAGACCCGCTTGGCGTAGAATAGTTGCCGCGCGCAGGGCACTAGACTCTTTATCTTTTATTTCGAGCATAATATCCGCATCAAGACCCTGCAAGTGCGGCAGCAAATCGTGAAATAGGGCATCCACCAGTGTGGTGGTGTGTTTGCCCTTGCGCTCACCGGGTTGCTGTGAGCTATAATCCAGCATGATCACGCCGTCGCGGGTAGGGTGCCAGGTAGAGGCAGCTAAGCGGAGAGCTTCTGCCATCGGCTCGCCATGGTTCAGGCACTCATGGTGAAACGTATCGAACAGGATAGGCACACCCACGGCTTCGTGCAGGCGCATGCAGTCGCGCAGGCTGAAAAGCCGGTCGTCGTTTTCGATAACCACCCGGCTGCGTACCTGCTCGGGTAGGGTAAGGTAGGTGTCTTCGAAGCGGTTGAGCGCCAGCTCCCGGTTGTTGTAGAGGCCACCTACGTGAATTTGCAGTTTGGCAGTGGTGTCCATGCCCATCAGGTCCAGCATAGAGCCCTGGTACACCAGCTCAGCAATACTGCGCTCCACAATACCCGCATCGGGCGAGTTCAGGACTACAAACTGATCGGGGTGCAGCGACACGCGCATGTGGTGCTGCCGGATATAGTCGCCAATGGCCCGAAACTCGGCCGCAAACCGCGTTTGCCAAGGGTAGGTGTTGATGGCGTGCGAACCAAACGGAACAATGTTTGACCCAATCCGGAAGAAAAGCAAGTCGTGCTCTACGTTGTACGCCAGAATACGCTGCAAGCACGCCAGGTTGCTGGCTACGGTTTGCTCTACGCGTTCATCGGAGTAAGATGCCAGTCGGAATGTGGAAGCGGAGGAGCAGTCAAGTGACTCGTTGACGCAAGGATACCCTATTCTCATACTGCACTCGTACGGTTGCCGCTGAGCGAAGTTTTAGAATATATAGTAAAAATCGTATATTTGTCTTTCTACCGTCTTGAGCATAAACTGGCTACCACAGTAAGCAGGACACTATGCAAGGCCAAAAAAAGACGGGCTGACGCCGGGTGGGATTACTCGTAGCCCCGGTTATCACGGAAATACTTGTTGTATTCCTGCCGGGCTTTGATGGCTTTTTGCAGTCGTTCCTGCGCCTGAATTTCTTCCAGCTTCTGCCGCTGCTTGCCCTCACGTGAGAACTGCTCATAGAGCAAGCTTATGGGGTTTTGTACGGTAGCCGAGGCCGTGGGCGACGCCGGCGCTGTGCTATCGATGGGGAACAGGGGCTTGGGCGGAGCCGGGCGCTTCACCGCGTTGTCGGGGGGGTAGGGCGCTTCATGTTGCGCATCGCCCGGTTAATAACCGCATCCGAAGGCCGGCCCTGGCGCACCTCCACGCTTTGCAGCTCTATGCTGGCAGGCTTCAGCTTAATTTGCAGAATAATCTGCGACAAGCCGCTGTTGCCAACCACTAGCCGTTGAGTTTGGTAGCCCAGGGCCTGAAATACCAGCGTGTCGCGGGCGGTGGCGTTCAGGTTGAAGTCCCCTTGGTCGGAGGCAATCACGCCCTGGCCTTTGCCCTGGAGTAGCACCGTTACGCGCGGCACCGGCTTGCGCGTTTCGGCGTCTGATACGGTGCCCGTCACGCGTACTTGGGCATAGGCTGCCGTGGCGGCGCTCAGCCACACCAGCAGCAGAAGCCCCAGTAGCCGTCCCACAGACGCATTTTTCAGACCCAGTAATCGATGCATACTCACAAAGCAAAGCTAACGCAGACTTTCGGCACTATTGCCCGGCGCCAAGGATAGAGCCAAAAAAAGCCCGCTCCGTTGCACGGGCGGGCTTTTGTATACGAGAGAAACGAGGCTAGTTGATCTTTACTTTGTCGCCGTTTTCGGGTTTCAGCTTCACAGTACCATCGTCGCCGGCTTTCTTGGCTTTGTTGCCTTGGGCGTCTTTGATTTTAATGTCGCCGTCTTTGTCAACGGAGATTTTGCTGCCATCGGCTCCCTTCACGGTGGTGCCAGGGGCTACGTTAGCAGCGGCGCGCTCAATCTTTTGGCCGGGGGTAAGAGGTGCCGGAGCAGGCGTCACGGTCACAATGTCTACCTCTTCGTAATAACGGCTGGGATTGCTAGTGTAGGCCGTATATTGCTCAGGCGTCAGGAAATCGTGGAATTCTTCGTTCGACTCCAGGTAGGCGGCGCGCTTGGCGGCACCCAGGCCGGTGGTATCGTTGGTGTATTGGCTACGCACATCGGCCAGCTTGCGGGCGCGGTTGTAGTACACGTCACTGGCTTTCGATACCAGAGCAGTATCCGTCACGTTCAGATCGGTAGCCATGCGTTGGGCAGTGGCATCGGCTTGCGAGCGGTAGGTAGCGTCATTCGCGTCAGTGGTAGTGGTCGACGCGGCCGTGCTCATGGTATCAGTGGTAGCAGCGGTTTCGGTTTTGTTGTCCGAGCAAGATGCCATAGTCAGCGCGGCAGCGCAGCTGAGCAGCAAAAAAGTCTTTTTCATGATGAGTCAGTTTAAAAGGGGAGGAGCAAAAATGGAATGTGCGGCATATACGCATCCAGTGGCAGGAGGTTATTTTTACCCATTCCCCCGACTCTCATTCAGGCTTATGCCCGGCGCAGCTCCAGCACCGTGATTTCGGGTAAAAATCCTACCCGGCCAGGGTAGCCCAAAAAGCCCAGCCCTACATTCACGTACAGGTGCTGCTTGCCACGTTGGTACAGGCCAGCCCACTGCTTATACACATACTGCACGGGGCTCCATCTCATATGTGGCAGATTTACACCGAATTGTGCGCCGTGCGTGTGGCCCGAGAGCGTCAGGTCGATATCGGGGTAGTTGTGCACTTGCGCGTCCCAGTGGGTAGGGTCGTGGGTGAGCAGAATTTTGAAGGGCGCATTGCCGGAGCCGGCGTGTGCTTTCGCCAGGTTGCCGTGCTGCACAAACTTGGTTCCCCAGTTCTGCACGCCCAAGATGGCTATCTGCTCGCCGTTGCGCTCCACCGTGCGGCTTTCATCCATCAGCAATTCCCACCCAATCTTGGCGTGGTTCTGCATCAGGCGCTCCAGGTTGGCGCGCTTGGCTTCCAGGGATTCCCACTGCACATAATCCCCGTAATCGTGGTTGCCGAGGATGGAGTAGATAGGCCGCTCCGAGCGGATACCCGCCAGTGTTTCAATGTGCTCTTCTACTTCCGTCGCCACATTATTGACCAAGTCGCCAGTCATGAAGATGAGGTCGGCTTGCTGGGCGTTGATGAGCTTCACGGCACGCTGTAAGGGCTCTTTGGAGGTGAAAGACCCCGTATGCAAATCCGAAATCTGCAGGATTTTGAAGCCATCAAACGACGCCGGTAAATTGGGGAAGCGCAAGACACGGCGCTTCACCTGGTAGTCGGTGCCACCGCGCACTACCCCCCAAATGAGCGCCACCAGCGGTATAGCGCCTACCACCAGCGCTAGCCGGCTCAAAAAGGCGCTACGCGAAATGGGCTGGCCCGCCACGGGGCTGCTACTCAATTGCCGTGCTACAATGCGCCCAATACGCGTGATATCCTCTAGCAGCAAGGGTAGGGTAATGAGGAGCTTAGCGGCAATCAGGCCCAGCAACAAACCAATGAAATACACTTTGTAGTGCGGGTGCGCCACGCGGCGGGTGCTGATGGCCCAGATAGCCAACCCCCACACCAGAATGGTTACTACAGTATAGATTGCCATAATCAGGCGCCGGCCGCCAGGAGTGCTGGGCTGCAGGGCGGTGCGCACGGCTTGCAGGCCGTACCACTCCAGTATCAGTAAGAAAAGAAGAAAGGGTAGGGAAATAAAGCGAGACATAAGATAAGGCGGGAAACAGGCAAAAGGGGTGGAAGAGTAATACTAGGCATAGTAACCGAATGGGCAGAGATTTTGCTTTAATCTCAGAGAAATAAATTGCTGGAAGACTACGCGCAATGCCCTCATTTGCTGCCCTACCCGACGATACGTCGCCGGCCACTGCCTACTCGGCTCCTGCCTCTTTCAGCATCAAAAGCTGGGCTGAGGAAGACCGCCCGCGCGAAAAGCTGCTGGCCAAAGGCCGCGCCGCCCTGTCCGACGCCGAGCTGATGGCTATTCTGCTAGGCTCAGGCACGGCTAAGCTCTCGGCTGTAGACGTGGCCAAGCTGATCTTACAGGCCGTGGAAAATGATTTGAACGCGCTAGCCAAACTCTCGGTGAAAGAGCTGATGCGCCACAAGGGTATCGGCGAGGCCAAGGCCATTACCATTGTGGCGGCGCTGGAATTGGGTAGGCGCCGTAAAGAAGTGGCTGCCAGTCAGCGCACGGTCATCACCTGTTCCACAGATATCTACAACACCATCCGGCCCAACTTGCAGGACTTGCCGCACGAGGAATTCTGGGTGGTCTTGCTCAACCGCGCCAACGTAGTGATGCGCAAGCAACCCGTGAGCACCGGCGGCGTGGCCGGCACCGTAGCCGACCCCAAGCTCATCTTCAAGCACGCTCTGGAGCAGCTAGCCAGCAGTATCATTCTGGTACACAACCACCCCAGCGGCAACCGCAACCCCAGCGCCGCCGACATTGCCCTCACCCGTAAGCTCAAAGAAGCCGGCCAGTTCCTGGATCTACCTATTCTAGACCATTTGATTTACACGGACTTGGGCTATTATAGCTTCGCTGATGAAGGGATGCTGTAACGTTTTGTTGTCCCGAGCTTACTCAGGATAACAAACAGAAGCGTTCTACCTTTGCCCCTGTGAAAATCAACCCGAAATTCTTTATTGGTCTGAGCCTGCTGCTGATCGTGGGCTATTTTCTGCAAGATCTAGTGCTGAGCGACAATCAGTACATCATTGGCTTGCAGAAAGAGCGTCTGGAGAAAGACAACTCGTTTCGGCGGGTGAATGGCTCGCCGCTCAACCAGGCCCAGCGCGACACCTTCAAAACCCTACCCTACTACGCCCCCGACCGCGCCTACCGCCTCGATGCGCAGTACCAAGGGTTTACCAAGCGCGATACCACGCGCATGGCTACCACCGGCGCGCAGCCCGAAACCTATCTGCGCTGGGGGCAGGCCACATTTATTCTGGACAAGCAAGAGTACAAGCTTACGCTCTACCGCCGGGCATTTGGTCCCGATACCACGCTGTTCATTCCCTTTGCCGACCGCACCAACGGCCTGGGCAGCTACGGCGGTGGCCGCTACCTCGATGCCGCCGTACCCGCCCCCGACGCCACCGAAATTACCCTCGATTTCAACAAGGCCTATAACCCCTACTGCGCCTACAACAGCAGCTTTGTGTGCCCCCTGCCGCCCGCCGAGAACCGTCTGAACGTAGAAATCCCGGCCGGTGAGAAAACGTTTCACGAGTAGGGGTAGGGGGGCGTACATCTGAAACCCACCTTTCAACCACAACCCGCCTGTCATCCTGAGCGGAGCGAAGGACCTTCTCACGATGAACAATTCATTAAGGTCCTTCGCTCCGCTCAGGATGACGGGCGGGTTGTGGATGAAAGTACTTTGGTGCTGTGGGTGAGTTCGGATAAATAAGCGAAAAGCGAGGGTAGGTCACGTTTCGGGCAGCCTGCCAAATTCCTACCTTTGCAGGTAGCATTCAGTTGTCAGTTGCTGGTTGTTCGTGGTTAGATGATGGTTTCTACGTCACTCAAAACGGATAATTAACAACTATGAACCGACAACTGACAACTGACAACTACCCATGAAAATATCATACGACTGGCTCCGTACGCTCATCCCTACCACCCAATCGGCCGAGGAAATCGGGAAGCTGCTGACCGGCTCCGGGCTGGAAGTAGAAGGTATTGAGGAGCTGGAGAGCGTGCCCGGCGGCCTGCGCGGCGTGGTGCTGGGCACCGTGCTCATCTGCGAAAAGCATCCCGATGCCGACAAGCTCAGCCTTACTACTGTAGACGTGGGCGACGGCACCCCGCGCCAGATTGTATGCGGTGCGCCCAACGTGGCAGCCGGCCAAAAAGTGGTGGTGGCTCTGGAAGGGGCTATGCTGCACCCTACTCAAGGTGAGCCGTTCAAAATCAAGAAGTCTAAGATTCGTGGGGCGGCCTCCGAAGGCATGATTTGCGCAGAGGATGAAATCGGGTTGGGCGAGTCGCACGCCGGCATTATGGTGCTAAACACCGACTTGCCTAACGGCACGCCGGCCGCCGAGTATTTTGGGCTGGGCTCTGATTCGGTGTTTGAGATTGGCCTGACGCCCAACCGCGCCGACGCGGCTTCGCACTACGGCGTGGCCCGCGAGCTGCGCGCCCTGCTGCGTCAGCCCTGCCACCTACCCGACGTAAGCGGCTTCCAGGCGCCTGCCTCCGCCGAAAACACCATCAGCGTCACCATCGAAGACGAAGCCGCTTGCCCACGCTATGCTGGGTTGCTACTGGATAATGTGCAGGTAGGACCGTCGCCGGAGTGGTTGCAGCGCCGGTTGCGCAGCATTGGACTGTCGCCCATCAACAACGTGGTGGACGTCACCAACTTCGTGCTGCACGAGCTGGGCAACCCCCTGCACGCCTTCGATGCCGACCAGATTACGGGCAACCAGATTCGGGTGAAGCGGGCCGAGGCCGGCGAGAAATTCGTAACGCTGGACGGCGTGGAGCGCACCCTGCAAGCTGCCGACCTGGTTATTGCCGATGCCAACGGCGCCCCCATGGCGCTGGCGGGCGTGTTTGGCGGCAAGACGTCGGGCGTGAGCAACGCCACTACCCGCGTGCTGCTGGAAAGCGCCTACTTCGCGCCCGCCGTAGTACGCAAAACCAGCCAGACGCACCAGCTCAAAACCGACGCTTCCTTCCGCTTCGAGCGCGGCACCGACCCCGACATGGTGCCTGTAGCTCTCCAGCGTGCGGCACTGCTGCTGCAAGAAGTGGCTGGGGCACGCATTGCCGCGCCGGCGGTCGACCAGTATCCTACCCCCATCCAGCCCACGGAAGTACGCCTGCGCCTACCCCGCGTGGCCCAGCTGGTAGGGCAGGAGATAGGCGAAGACCGCATCCGCCAGATCCTGACGGACTTAGATATTGAGATTCAAGAGCAACCGTCGTTGGGTGGTAATGCAATAGGACAGGACTTGGCTGAGCATCTGACGCTTCTCACTGCTCAACCAGCAGCCACTGACTTATCCGCAACGGAATGGTACCTGAAAATTCCGCCGCATAAGGTAGACGTGACCCGCGAGGCCGATGTGATTGAGGAAATTCTGCGCATCTACGGTTACAACAACGTGGCGCTGCGGCCCTTCAACTCGGCTTCCTACCTCGCCAAGTTCCCGAATCCTGACCCCGAAGTGCTACGCCAGAACACGGCACGGTTGCTCAGCGGGCAGGGCTATTCGGAGATTATCACCAACTCGCTCACCAACTCGGCCTACTTCGAAAAGAAAGGCGAGCAGGACGCTACGCTGGTGCGCGTGCACAACTACAACAGCGCCGACCTCGACATCATGCGGCCCACGGTGTTGCACTCGGCCCTGGAAGTGGTGCGCTACAACCTCAACCGCCGCCAGAAGGACCTGAAGCTTTACGAGTTCGGCAAGGCCTACTCCCAGAAGCCTGAGACAGGCAAGCACCAGGAGCAGAACAAGCTGGTGCTGCTGCTCACTGGTAATGCCTCGACCGAAACTTGGCAGCATAAGGCAGAGAAAACAACTTTCCACGACTTAGCCGGGGCAGTACAGCAGGTATTGGCTTCGTTGGGCTTCGGCAACTATGCCAGCCAGCCGGTGCAGCATCCCTACCTTGCGGGCGGCCTTACCCTGCTGGTGCAGAACCAGCCGGTGGTGCATCTGGGGGCCGTGTCGCCGGGCGTGCTGAAGCAGCTCGACGTGAACCAGCCCGTGTGGTATGCCGAGCTGGACTGGGATTGGCTGGTGCGCAAGTACAAAAACACGCTGGTGGCCCGCGAGTTGCCCAAGTTCCCGGAGGTGCGCCGCGACTTGTCGCTGGTGGTAGACAAGACCGTGACGTTCGACCAGTTGCAGCAGATTGCGCGCCGCACCGAAAAGAAACTTCTGCAAAGCCTGAATGTGTTTGACGTGTATGAAGGCGAGAACCTGGGGGCGGGCAAAAAGTCCTACTCCGTGAGCTTCGCCCTGCAAGACCCTAGCCAAACCCTCACCGACCAAGCTATCGACCAGGTGATGCAGCGCCTCATTCAGCAGTTTGAGAAGCAAGCCGGTGCGCTGATTCGGAAGTAAATCTGGTTTTTGGTTGTTTGTTTTTGGTTTTTAGCTGTTTCACCCACTAGAAATACGCTTGGCAAAGTAGCTAACGACCAAAAACAAACAACTAACAACCAAAAACCAACCAAAAATGGCTTCCTCCCAGCAACTAGCCCAACTCGACCGCCTGGAGCGGCAAGTGACCAGCTTAGTGGCTGCTTATCAGCAAGTGCGGGAGGAATTGAGCGATGCCCAAACCACTATTGAGCAGCTGCGCGCCGACGTGCGCGACCGGGACCGGCAGCTCAAGGATTTCCAGAACCGGGAGAATATCGCTAAACTTGTCAATACCGTAGCAGAGAAACCTGCCCACGTCAACGAGCTGAAACTGCGCCTCAACGAATACATCCGCGAAATAGATAAGTGCCTTGCCTATTTGAAGGAGTAACGACCTATCCCCATCCACCTAAAAACGCACTGCTCGCATGAGCGACTTAGCCATAAAAATTCGCATTGCTGAACGGGAATATCCCATGCGCGTCGCGGCTCCCGATGAGGAGCGCCTACGCATGGCCGGTAAGCTGTTGAATGAAAAGCTTAAGGAGTTCCGCGACCAGTACGGCATCCAGGACAAGCAAGACCTATTGGCCATGATTGCCCTAACCACAATGGTCGACCGCCTGAAGGTCGGCAAGGAGAAGGACGGCACCGATGCAGCCCTTACCGAGCGCTTGGCGCGCTTGGACGAGCTGCTTTCGTCGCTGGTGCTGGGCTAATCGTAGCCCGGCTTCGGTTTCACGCTTATCCTACCCCCATGGCAATCGGCCGTGCGGGTGGGCACGCGTTGGACTAGTTTTTTTGTTATGGTTTTTATATACCCCTTCCCCAAAAACCATAGCACATGTCACCCTATGTTTATATCGCGCTGGCTGCCGTCGTTGCCCTTGTGGCCGGCGTGTTTGTCGGCCGCCTGCTGGCCGGTAAGGCCCGGCAGGACCAAGAGGCCGAGGCCCGCGCCCGTGCCCAACAGCTTTTGCAAGAAGCAGAAGAGAAAGCCAACCGTATCCGCGACGAGCGGATTCAACAGTCGAAAGACAAATTCCGCACGCTTAAGCACGAGTTTGAGCAGGAAAGCCGCCGCCAAAAAGCCGAGCTAGATACCGAGCTAACGCAGCGCCGTCAGGCCGTGGTGGAGCAGGAGCAGAGCATCAAGCAGCTCACCCAAACCACGCAAAAGCAGCTCGATCAGATTCAGCGCAAAGAAAAAGAGCTGGATACCCTGCGCGACAAGCTTCAAAACGACGCCCAACAGCAGCGCGACCGGCTGGATGCTCAGGAAGAAAAGCGCCAGACCACGCACGAAGCTCAACTAGCCAAGCTGCAACAGCGTGAGGCAGAGGCCGAAGAAAAAGCCCGCCAAGTGCAGCATCAGCTCGAAACCATTTCGGGCCTGACGGCCGCCGAAGCGCGCGAGCAGTTGGTAGAATCGTTGAAAAACGAGGCGCAGTTGCAGGCGTCGTCCTACATTAAAGATGTGGTGGCGCAAAGCAAGCTCACGGCCACCAAAGACGCCAAGAAGGTGGTGCTGGAAACTATTCAGCGCACCGCGGCCGAGCACGCCATTGAGAACTGCGTGTCGGTGTTCAACATCGAGTCGGACGACGTGAAGGGCAAGATTATCGGTCGTGAGGGTCGGAATATTCGTGCCCTGGAAGCTGCTACCGGCGTTGAGATTATTGTGGATGATACGCCCGAGGCCATCATCATTTCGGGCTTTGACCCGGTGCGCCGCGAGGTGGCTCGCTTGAGCCTGCACTTGCTGGTGAAAGACGGTCGTATTCACCCGGCCCGCATCGAGGAGATTGTGGCCAAAACCCGCAAGAACATCGATGAGGAAATCGTGGAAATCGGCGAGAAAACCATCATCGACCTGGGCATCCACGGCCTGCACCCCGAGCTGGTGAAGATGGTAGGGCGCATGCGTTTCCGCTCGTCGTACGGCCAAAACCTACTCCAGCACTCCCGCGAGGTAGCCAATCTTTGCGCCACTATGGCCGCCGAGCTGGGCCTGAATGTGAAGCACGCCAAACGCGCCGGCTTGCTGCATGACATTGGCAAGGTAAGCACTGAGGAACCCGAACTGCCCCACGCCATCCTAGGCATGGAGATGGCCAAGAAGTACAAAGAGCATCCCGACGTAGTAAACGCCATTGGTGCCCACCACGACGAGATGGAAATGACGGCCATGATTGCGCCCCTGGTGCAGGCCTGCGACGCCATTTCGGGCTCGCGCCCCGGCGCCCGCCGCGAGATGATGGAAAGCTACATCAAGCGCCTGAAGCAACTGGAAGAAACGGCTGTGTCATTTGATGGCGTATTGCAGTGCTACGCCATCCAGGCGGGCCGCGAGTTGCGCGTGATGGTGAATGCCGAAAACGTAACCGACGACCGCGCCCAGGAACTGAGCTACGAGATTTCGCAGAAAATCGAGAAGGAAATGCAGTATCCCGGTCAGATCAAGATTACCGTGATTCGGGAAATGCGCGCCGTAGCCTACGCCAAGTAGGGTAGGGCAACAAGCCAAAAAAGCCGCCGCAACTCCCGTTGCGGCGGCTTTTTTGGCTTAAGCGATGGAGCTTTGCCTTACTGTTCTCATTTCTCCTCGAAAAACTCCCTTTTCAACTCCTTGTAACTCTGTACGAAATACCCCTTTTATGATAGGTTCGTACAGAATTAAGTAGTCGTGCGAAAGTAAGCGCATCTGGCGCGCCCGGGGGAGGTGAAACGCTAGGACAGTACAGCTACTCTTGGCTGATTATTTAGAAGGAGTTGAAAAGGAGGTTAACTAGGCTACCGCTACGTACGGGATAGATAGAAGCGGAAACCGATGTTAAGGCCGAGCGTCCCGCGGCTGATCTGGCTTTCTTTGGCGGCGGTGTTCTGGCCGTAGGAAAGCACGCCCTCTAGGCCCAGCTGCGGCGTGATGAAGTAGGAGTAGCCTGCTCCAATGTTTCCCAGGAAAAGGAAGCTGGTGTCGCCGTTTTTATCGCCTCCTATCTTAGTTGCGGCCCTTTCAAACGCGACCCCCGCACCTATCTCACCAAACAGCCGGTGCCGGCTTTCCGAAGGGATGTAGTAGCGCAACCAGGGCGTTACCCCAAGGCTGTAGGTATTGGTTTTCGAACTGACGCCGCGCTTGATTTTACTGTGCCTAAGTTCAAAGGGTACGGCTACGCCCAAAGCTATGTTGTCGGCCACGAACGTGCCAACCGAAGGGGTCAGCGAGCCTGCATAGTTTGCTACGTTTCTGTCGCTTTGGAAGGTGAAGTTGCCGCCGCTTAGTCCCAGCACCCGGGTGCCTTGTTCGGTTTGGGCATGGGCCGCACTACCGGCACAGAGTAGAGCCGCCAGCAGCGGCAGAGAAAGGACTTTCGCGTTCATAATAAACAGAGCGTAAAAAGGTGAAAAGGAACTCCCATAACGGGCCTTAACGCCAGAAGTTACCAGCAGCACCAAGTAAGCCGGATAGGTAGCGGAGCAGCCTGGGAAGCAAATCCACCGGAAGTACAATTCAAGAAAAACGGTCTGGCGGAGCTTCTCCGGACCGTTGCGCAACAGACAGCGGGCTACCCCCATTCTGCCAGCCGTGCAACGGTCCGGGTAAGCTCCACCAGACCGTTTTTCGATTTGCCCCCGTTTAGGACGCGCTTCTGCCTCCGTTAATTCCAGCCGCCGCCCAGGGCGCGGTACACGTTTACGGTGGCATTCAACTGCTGCATCTTGGTTTCGATCAGGTCGAACTTCGATTCCAGGGCGTCGCGCTGGGTGAAGAGTACTTCCGTGTACTCAGCGCGGGCCGAACGAAATAGGCTGTTGGAAATGGTGACGGACTGGTTCAACGACTTTACTTCCAGTGCTTTTTCGTTGTAGCTGTTAGCTAGGTTGCGGATGTTGGCCAGCTCGTTTACTACCTCCACGTAGGCATTCAACACGGTGCGCTCGTAATTGTAGGCCGCTTGAGTTTGCACGGCGTTGGCGCTGCCGTACACCGCCTTGATGCCGTTGCGGTTCACCAGCGGCGCTACTAGCTCCCCGGCCAGATTATAGAGCATCGACTCAGGAGTAGAGAACAATAAGCCGGGTTTGAACGCCTCGAATCCCACCGAGCCAGTAAGGCGCAGCGAAGGGTAGAAGTTGGCGCGCGCTACTTGCACATCTAGCTTGGCCGCCGCCAGATTTTGCTCGGCCTGCCGGATGTCGGGGCGGTTTTGCAGTAGCTGCGAGGGCACGCCGGTCTGGATAACCGTCGGCACTAGGTCGTTGAACGAGGCATCGTCGCGCACGATGGGGCGGGGGTAGCGACCAGTCAGGAAGTTGATCCGGTTTTCGGTTTCGATGATGCGTTGCTGAATGCCGTATTGCAGGCTACGCGTGTTGTGCACCTGGGCTTCAAAGCGTTGCACAGCCAATTCCGTCGTTCGGGCCGATTCCTTTTGCAGCCGCACCAGGTTCAGCGCATTTGTCTGAATCTCAATGTTCTGCTGCACAATCGCCAGTTGGTTGTCGAGGGCCAACAGCTCGTAATAGGAGTTGGCAATTTCGGCAATCAGGTTGGTAATAGTGAAGTTCCTACCCTCCACGCTCGACAAGTAGCGCAGGGCCGCCGACTTGCGGGCGTTGCGCAGCTTATGCCAGATATCCACTTCCCAGCTCGCAAACGCGCCTACCCGGTAGTTGGGCAGCGGGTCGGGCGTGCGGCGCTCGGGCTTGATGTTCACGGCTTCTTCCGTGGCACCGCGCAGGGTGTAGCGGCCGGGGCGCTCGGCCTCCGCATTGGCCCCCAGGCCCACAAAGGGGAGGTACTCCCCCTTGCGGATCTGAACTTCGTTGCGGGAAATCTGAATCTCCTGTAAGGCAATGTTCAGCTCCTGGTTGTGCTGCAGGGCCGTGTCAATCAGCGCTACCAGGTTGGGGTCGGTGAAGAACTGCCGCCACCGCACCTGGGCGGCGCTGGCAGTATCCTGGGCCGTAGCGCTATTGTAGCTGACGGGAACCCGCCGGTTGGCGTCTTTCACCACCAGTTCGGGCATCTTGCAGCTTCCTACTGCCAGCGACAAACAGGCTACGCTTATATACTGATAAATGCGTTTTCTAAGCATGAACTTCTACTTCTTCAACTAGCACGCGAGGCTCTACGCCTTCGCTTATCGGATATTCATTTTCGTCCTGAATCAGCTTGCGTCCTTCGGCCAGCTTGCCAAATACATAGTACAGGCCGGGCACAATCACTACCCCAAACACGGTACCGAACAGCATGCCGCCCAGCGCCGCCGTACCAATGGTGCGGTTGCCAATGGCGCCCGCGCCCGTAGCCAGTACCAGCGGAATCAAGCCTGCAATGAAGGCGAAAGAGGTCATCAGGATGGGACGGAAACGAGCCTTGGCGCCGGCAATGGCCGCATCGCGCACCGACATGCCGTGCTCATGTTCCTGCACCGCAAACTCCACAATCAGCACGGCGTTTTTGCCCAGCAAGCCTACCAGCATCACCAATCCTACTTGGGCGTAGATGTTGTTGGCCAAACCCAGCATCTTGATGAACAGGAACGACCCAAATATCCCGGCCGGCAGCGACAGCACCACCGCTAAGGGCAGTAGGAAGCTCTCATACTGCGCAGCTAGCACCAGGTACACGAAGGCCAGTACTACCAGGAAGATGTAGATGGCCTCGCTGCCGCGGCCTACTTCATCTTTCGACAGCCCACCCCAGTCGATATCGTAGCCGCGGGGTAGGGTTTCTTTGGCCACTTCCTGCACCGCTTTGATAGCCTCGCCCGAGCTGTAGCCGGCAGCGGCATCGCCGCGAATGGAAGCGGTGGTGTACATGTTGTAGCGGTTGATTTCGTTGGCGCCCTGGGTCTTCACGATTTTCATGAAGGCCGAGAACGGCACCATCTCGCCTCGGTCGTTCTTCACCCACATATCCATCACGTCTTTGGGTAGGCGACGATACTCCGGCGAGGCCTGCACGTACACCTTAAAGAAGCGCTGATATTTGATGAAGCCCAACTCATAGGTAGAGCCAATCATGATGCTGAGCGTATTCATAGCGTTGCCGATGCTCACGCCCTTTTGCATAGCCAGCTGGTTGTCAATTTTCAGCTCGTACTGCGGATAGTTGGCCGAGTAGAACGTAAATAGTCCGGCCAGTTCCTTACGCTTGTTGAGCGCGGCCATGAAGTCCTCGTTCACCTTTTCCAGTGCTTTGTAGTCGCCGGTGTTGGTTTTGTCGAGCAGTTGGAGCTGGAAACCGCCTGCCGCGCCGTAGCCTGGTACTGCTGGCGGCTCGAAGAATTCCACCGTCGCGCCGGGAATCTGCTTGGCCTTTTTCTCCAGCTCCTCCACAATGTCGTGGATGGACTCTTTGCGCTCCGACCACGGCTTGAGGTTAATCAAACAGGTGCCGGCGTTGGAGCCTCTACCCTCTGTCAGTACTTCATAGCCAGCAAGGGTAGAGATGCTTTGAATACCGGGCACATCCTTCGCTAGTTCGTACAGTTGCTGCGAAATAGCGTTGGTGCGCTCCAGGGTAGAGCCGGGGGGCGTCTGAATGATTGCGTAGAGCATGCCCTGGTCCTCGCTCGGGATGAAGCCCGAGGGTAGGGTAGAGGAGATGCCGAAGATGCCTAAGCCGAATATAATCAGCACGCCAAACGTCACTACGCGCCGGTCGACTACTTTCTCCAGTACGCCAATGTAGCGGCCGGTTAGCTTCTCGAAGCCGCGGTTAAACCAGTCGATAAAGCGGTTGATAGGCGTTTTCTTGCGTGGTTGGCCGTGGTTGTTCTTCAAGATCATGGCGCACAGCACTGGCGTGAGCGTAAGAGCCACAATACCCGAAATCACAATGGAAGTAGCCATGGTGATGGAAAACTGCCGGTAGAAGATACCCACCGGGCCGCTCATGAAGGCCACCGGCACGAACACGGCCGTCATCAAGATGGTAATGGCGATGATAGCACCGCTGATTTCGCCGATTACTTCGCGTACTGCCCCATAGGGCGACAGGTGCTTCTCCTCCATCTTGGCGTGCACGGCCTCCACCACCACAATGGCGTCGTCGACCACAATACCGATGGCCAACACCAGCGCAAAGAGCGTTATCATGTTGATGGTGAGCCCAAACGCCTGCATGGCAATGAACGCGCCTACCAACGACACGGGCACCGCAATAATGGGAATGAGGGTAGAGCGCCAGTCGCCGAGGAACAGGAACACCACCAGCGCCACCAGAATAAAGGCGTCGCGCAGGGTGTGGATTACGTTCTCGGTCGACGCGTCGAGGAAGTTCGATACGTCGTAGCTGATTTTGTAATCCATGCCGGGAGGCATCGTTTTCTTCAGCTCTTCCAGCTTAGCTTTCACCGATTTAATAACCTCGGTAGCGTTGCTACCATAGGTTTGCTTCAGCACAATAGCCGCCGAGGGGTAGCCGTCGAGGTTGGAGTAGATATCGTAGAACTCCGAGCCCAGCTGCACATCGGCAATGTCCTTCAGGTGCAAGATTTCCCCGTCAGGATTTGCCTTGATAATCACGTTTTTGTACTGATCAACGTCGTTGAAACGGCCTTGATAGGTGAGTACATACTCCAAGGCTTCGGCCCTACCCCCGTCGGAGCGGCCAATGCGGCCCGGCGAGCCAATTACGCTCTGGTCATCGAGGGCCTTCATCACATCGTCGGCCGATACGTTGTAGGCGCGCATGCGGTCGGGCTTCAGCCAGATACGCATAGCATACTGCCGGCTACCCAGAATGCTGGCCCGCCCGATACCGTCGATGCGCTGGATTTCTGGTATCATGTTCACCCCGGCAAAGTTGAACAGGTACTTCATGTCCGTGTTCTTGTCTTTGCTGTACAGGTTCACGTACATCAGCATGTTGGGTACCACGCGGTTTACAATCACACCTTCGCGCTGTACTAGTATTGGCAAGCGGTTGAGCACCTGTGCAATACGCGTGTTCACGTTCACCACCGCTTGGTCGGGGTCGGTGCCTAGGTTGAACACAATCTGGATGTTGGCCTCGCCGGCCGATACGGCGTCGGAGGTCATATACTTCATGCCGGGCACGCCGTTTACGGCTTGCTCCAGCGGAATCAGTACCGACTCCGTAAGCACCTTGGCACTAGCACCAGGGTAGGCCGCCGACACCATCACCATGGGCGGCGAAATCTCCGGGAACTGGGAGGTAGGCAGGGTCTTGATGGCCAGTACGCCCATGAACACAATGACCACCGAAATAACAATGGCAAAGACTGGCCTACGAATGAATTTACTGAACATAGAATAAGGCTAATGTCGTGCTGAGCGGAGTCGAAGCCTAGTAGCACCCTACCCATAGCAAAGCAGAGGTAAAGCTGCTTCTGCTTCGCTCAGCATGACGTTCTTTTACAGAATCATGCGTGCTACTCGGCGTACACTTTCAGATGTGAAATCACCTTCTCCGGCTTCTCGTAGTCGTACTTGATTTTCTCGCCGTCTTTCACCTTGCGGATGCCTTCCAGCATAATCCGGTCGTCGGGTTTCAGGCCATCGGTGATGATGTAGAGGTCGGGCATTTCGGAGCCTACCGTCACCTCGCGCTGGTGCACGTGCTTGTCCTTGTCCACCACGTACACAAACTTCTTTTCTAGCACCTCAAAAGTGGCTTTCTGCGGAATGATGAGGGCATCTTTAAGCGGCACCGTCATCATCACACTACCGGTTTCACCGTTGCGCAATAGGCGGTTAGGGTTAGGGAAGGTAGCTCGGAAGGCAATGTTGCCGGTTTCGTTATTAAAATCAGCCTCAATGGTTTGCACTACGCCAGGCTGGGGATATACCTGGTTGTTGGCCATCAGCAGATTCACCTTTTCCAGATTGTTGGTCTTGGCTTCTTTGTAAGCCAGGTACTCGGCTTCCGGCACGTTGAAGTACACCCACATCTTGCTGTTGTCCGACAAGGTAGTAAGCAGGTCACCTTCGTCTACCAAGCTACCCAACCGGGCCTGGAAGTGGTCCATGATGCCATCAAACGGCGCCCGAATGGTGGTGAAGCCCAGGTGCGTTTGGGCCAGGGCCACCTCGGCTTTGGCCTTATCGTACTTAGCTTCGGCCAGTGCCAACTCGCTTTTGGATACCACGTTGTTGTCGGCCAGGCGTTTGGTGTTCTGGTATTCCAGGTTCACGTAGTTGGCCTCCGCCTGTGATTTTTTCAGCTCTGCCTGGTAGATCATGGGCATGATCTGAAACATGAGTTGCCCCTGCTTCACGGTTTGCCCCTCGTCCACGAAAATCTTCTGGAGGTAGCCTTTTTCCAGGGCCCGCAGCTCAATGTGCTGGATGGAATGGATCTGCGCCACGTACTCCTTGGTAATCGTGGTATCTTTTTGCAGAGGGCTGGTAACTAAGAATTTAACTTTCTCTTCTTTTTCCTCTTTTTTGTCCGCGCAGCTTGTAAAACCGTACAGGCCGCACCAGCTCACGAGCGCGAGCAGGAACATTTTTTTCATAAGAACTTGGGGTAATATGACAGACAGTTGACGATGCCAGAACTAATGGCGGTGGGTAGGGTAGGGCAGCTGATGGGCGATGTGAGAATGCGCTAGCAAGGGGCGTCGCCGGGTATGGTAGGCGAGCTTGATGCTACAAAGCAAGTGGCGCTACATGAAGCCGGTATGAAGCGCCATTTCCGGCGTCGAATAAATTTTACTACTCCTGCCCAGGTATGGTGCCTAACTTGTCTGTGGTTTCACGTTACCTCACTTAAGTGATAGAGGTGCATAGCATAAAAAAAGCGGTTACGCAGCGCTGTATGCTGCATAACCGCTAAAAGAAGGCCTCGGAGGAGGTGGCGATTCGCTCGCCCTGACGTTATTTCTTCTTAGGATTTTCGAGCTTTGAGAATAGGTTATTCAATGCTTCCGCCCAGGTAGGGTGGGCAAAAATCATATCCTGCAGCATCTCGCAGGTGATGTTGCCGTGCATGGCCAGCTGGAGCATCGACATAATCTCACCGCCTTGTTCGCAGAACACGGCCGTGCCCAGGATGCAGTCGGTTTTGCCGTCTACCAGCACCTTAATAAAGCCTTTGGTAAGGCCCGTTTGCTGCGCCCGGCCAATGGTTTTGACGGGCATGCTGGCTACCCGATAGTCCAGCTTTTGCTCTTGAGCCTCGTGTTCCGAGAGGCCGATACGGCCGAGCTGCGGCTCTGTAAAGACCACGTACGGCACGTCACGGCCCTTCTTCGAGCGTTTCTTGCCTTTCAGGATGTTGTCGCGCACGATGCGGTAGTCGTCGTAGCTGATATGCGTGAACTGGGGGCCACCATGTACATCGCCCAGTGCATAGATGCCGCGTACGTTGGTATGAAACTGGTCATCGACCAGCACAAAGCCACGGTCATCGGTTTCCACCCCCGCTTTGTCGAGGCCTAGCTCTTTGGTGTTGGGCTCCCTACCTACTGCTACCAGCACGTGCGAGCCGCGCAGGCGTCGTTCCCCATCAGGGGTAGTCACCGATACCGTAAACTGTTTCTCGGCGTTCTGCGAAACTCGGTGTGCCTGCGAGCCAAGCAGGAACTGCACACCTTCGCCTTCCAACAGCTGCTGCATCGCCTCGCACACGTCGTCGTCCTCGCGCTCCAGTACTACTGCGCTTTCTTCCACAATGGTTACCTCGCAGCCCAGGCGGCGGTAGAGCTGGCTGAACTCCAAGCCAATATATCCGCCACCAATGATAATCAGGTGCTCAGGCTTATCCTTGAGATTCAGAATAGTGGTAGGCGTCAGGAAGTCGGTGTCCGCCAAACCGTCGATTTCAGGAATGGCGGCGCGCGTGCCGGTATTGATGAAAATAAGCGGAGCCGTCAGGGTTTCAGTACCGCCCGTGTTGAGGGTTACGTTGAGTGTATGGGGTGCCGTGAAGCTAGCGTGACCATCAAAAAGCTGCACGGGGTTTTCCTGGTCCGTCAGGTTTTCGTGAATGCCCTGGCGCAGCTTTTCCAGTAGCGCATCTTTGCGCTCCACGATGGTAGGCAGATCAATATCTTCCAACTCTACTTCAATCCCGTACTGCGCATCGGTATAGGCATGGTGCGCGCGCTCGGCCGAGGCCAGGAGGGTTTTGGTAGGCACGCAACCGTAGTTAATGCAGGAGCCACCCAGCAGGTTTTTCTCAATGAGGGCCACGCGACGACCCTCTTGGGCAAAAGCAGTTGCCAGCGGATTGCCGGCTTGGCCAGAGCCAATTATGATAACATCGAAAGATTCGGGCATAAAAGCAGAACTTTAGGCGACAAAACCAGCAAACTGGCTTGTAGCCGTGCGCTTGCATTGGACAGCTATACGAAGCTCGGCCGCTAAGGGCTAGGCAGAATACCGTAAAAATTTGCTGGTTTTGGCCTCATTTTCGCCCGCCTTCGGCTGTATGCTGCTTTCCATTCGTTTTCTTGTTCTGGTGCTCCTGTTGGGGCTTTCTGGTTGTACCTCGCTGTATTTCCCGCCGCCGCCGCAGGTGCCGCTGCTCACACAGCAGGGGGAGTTCAGTGGAGGGGTGCATACCAATTTTGGGGGCAACACCTCCTTGCAGGGTGCCTACGCTGTCACCAATGGGCTAGGGGTGATGGGGTCGGCCTCGTTTCTGCACAGCAACAAACCCAAGAAAGCTGTCAACTTTGATTTCTTTGAGGCCGGCGCGGGCTACTTTACTCGCTTACCCGACAATCGGGTGCTGGAAATCTATGGTGGCGTCGGCCTGGGCTCTTCTGACCGCACCGACCGCACCCGCGAGGGAGTAGTAGAACAGCGCCAGGAGGGCAACCTGAACAAGTTGTTTTTGCAGGTAAACTACAGTGCCAAAAAGCACCAGACCCTGCACCTGTTCGGCAATCATTTTCCGCTTAGCTACGGCACGGCCCTGCGCCTGAGCCATGTAGAACTGAGTAATTTCAAACTCAATGGGGTAGCGGCACCCGGCGAGGACAATATTTTCCTGGAACCCATCACCTTCTCCCGCGTGCAAATACTGGGACCTGTGCAGTTACAAGTCATCAGCGGCGGCAACTTCGGCCTGAAGCACCGCAAGTATCTGCGGGCCGCCAACGCTGTGTTTCAGTTGGGGGTAGTCGTGAACCTGGGCGGGCAAGAGGGTAGGAAGTAGAGGCGCGTTGCACGCGCCCGGTAGCACTATTCGGCTGGTTTGCTTTCAAAGAATTTATTTAATGGTCTAAAGAACAGTCCATTGGTGGTGCCCACGTATACAGTGTCGCGCAAAACCTGGATTCCATTAATCAGACTACGATCCAATCCTTCATTATTCAGCACACGCAAGGAAGCATTGGCTTCCCGCCAATGCCAGCTAATCAAATTATTACCAATCGTGCAAATCAAACTGTCGCCTATTGGGTAAGGGCGATGTCTCTGTAAATCTTGTGGTACGGGAGCAAACGTCCGCCACGTTTCGCCTTCATCATCGGACATAAATGTGTTCCGATCGGAAATACAGTACAATCGGCCTTTCCACTTATAAAGTGCGCTAACGGAGGAATTGTTAGCAAACATCGATAGCACCGATCTTACGGTGCCATCTTGCTGTATTTTAAATAGCTTACCTTCAAAAGCCACCAGAAAATAATCATTTATACTTACTATGGCGTCAAAAATATAGGTAGAATGACCGCTACTGACATTGGGTAGCGTAATGCGCCGAGCAGATAGTAGGCGGGGCGCATACCCTTCCGGTGTGTCAGGGTCAACAGCCGCAAGGATGAAGCTGGCAGATGTAGTGCGAAATGCAGGAGCATTTGTTGTAGAATAATGCAACAACACATAGTTGTTTCTATTAATTACAACACTGCTAAAGGTACCGGGGGCTTCAAATGGTGAGCCAGTTAAGACAGTCGTTATTTTTACTGCGGCTGGATCTAGCTTCTTCACAGATAACACTGATTTACCAGGGTAGGCATCGGAAGATAGTGGAGAAGCTGTTTTACGAAATGTCACTATCGTATCAAAAGCCGTAGCATAAAACTTAGGCGCGATGGGAATACGAATTTGAATATCTGTTATATAGGTTGAATAAAACGTTGGAATGCGGTTGGTGCCTGTGATGGGGGTAAAGGAGTTAGGCTGCTGTAGAAAAATAGTTTGCCCATCGCTCGCCATATTCTGAATAAAGCGTCCCGTTCGGGTCAGCGTAGTCACTTCTTTCCAGGCGGTTTCTCTTACTACCTCCTTAATCTCTGGATCGTTATCCTTTGTGCACCCCGCTAAGATGCTTCCTACGAGGATAGATAAGGTATAAAACTTCATATGAATGGTAAGATCAAGTAATAGTTAATTAGACTCAAGCGAAAATTACCGACTAAAAACAGAAAAGCCTCAGCAGTTGCTGAGGCTTTTCTGTTTTTAGTCGGTAGTTAATACAGCTTATGCCTCTACCTTCTCGCCGTTCAGCACCTTCAGCATGGTTTCGCCGATGTTAGCGGGCGAGTCTACCACGTGAATGCCGCACTCGCGCATGATGGCCATTTTGGCTGCGGCTGTGTCGTCGGCGCCACCTACGATGGCACCGGCGTGGCCCATGCGACGGCCGGGAGGGGCAGTTTGGCCGGCGATGAAGCCTACAACAGGTTTCTTATTGCCGGTTTCCTTGATCCAGCGAGCGGCTTCAGCTTCCATGCCACCGCCGATTTCGCCAATCATCACGATGCCCTCTGTTTCGGGGTCGTTCATGAGCAGCTCCACGGCTTCTTTGGTGGTGGTGCCAATGATGGGGTCACCGCCGATGCCAATGGCCGTGGTCTGGCCCAGGCCGGCTTTGGTGAGCTGGTCAACGGCTTCGTAAGTCAGTGTGCCCGACTTCGATACAATACCAATTTTGCCTTTCTGGAAGATAAAGCCAGGCATGATACCCACTTTGCACTCGCCGGCAGTCATCACACCGGGGCAGTTGGGACCAATCATGCGCACACCCTCACGGTCTTTGAGGTAGTGCTTCACGGCAATCATGTCCTTGGTCGGGATGCCTTCTGTGATGGTCACAATCACCTTGATGCCAGCATCAGCGGCTTCCAGGATAGCGTCGGCGGCGAAAGCCGGGGGCACGAAGATGATGCTCACATCGGCGCCGGTTTCGCGCACGGCATCGGCTACGGTGTTGAACACCGGCCGGTCGAGGTGCTGCTGACCACCTTTGCCGGGCGTTACGCCACCCACCACGTTGGTGCCGTACTCAATCATTTGCTGCGCGTGAAAGGAGCCTTCAGAGCCGGTGAAGCCCTGCACAATCACTTTGGAATCCTTGTTAACCAGAACACTCATTAGGAAATGGGTTTAAGGGAGATATTCGCTGGAACGGCGGCTACCCGCTGGGGCAACCGTGCACAAAAGTAGGTTTTATTTACAGGCGGCACAAAGCCGGCCGCAATGTGTGCCGTTGCAGCTGGCTTTTGCTCCCAGGCAAGGGTAGGAAAGTTGCGTCAGCACCGGTAGGCCCGCCGAAAATCCGTACCTTTGCGGCCTCAATTGCCCACCCCACCTCAGGCTATGTATCTGAATAACATCACCGAAGCTATCGGTAACACCCCCCTCGTTAAGCTCCAGAAAGTCACGGAAGGTATCCGGGGCACGGTGCTGGCGAAGGTAGAATATTTCAACCCCGGCAACTCGGTGAAAGACCGTATGGCGGTGAAAATGATTGACGATGCCGAAAAAGCGGGCATTCTGAAGCCCGGCGGCACCATCATCGAAGGCACCAGCGGCAACACGGGCATGGGCCTGGCGCTGGCCGCTATTGCCAAAGGCTACCGCTGCATCTTCACCATGAGCGACAAGCAGGGTCAGGAAAAACGGGATATTCTGAAGGCAGTGGGTGCCGAAATCATCATCTGCCCCACCAACGTAGCACCCGACGACCCGCGCTCCTACTATTCGGTGGCGCGCAAGCTGAACGCGGAGATTCCGAACTCGTTCTACCCCAACCAGTACGACAACCTCTCCAACACCGCCGCCCACTACGAAACCACGGGCCCCGAAATCTGGCAACAGACCGAAGGCCGCATCACGCACTTTGCAGCTGGTGTAGGCACGGGCGGCACCATCAGCGGCATCAGCAAATACCTGAAAGAGCAGCGTCCCGAAGTGGTAACTGTTGGTCTGGATACCTACGGCTCGGTTTTCAAGAAGTACAAGGAAACCGGTATTTTCGACGAAAACGAGATTTATCCTTACAAAACTGAGGGAATTGGCGAGGATATTCTGCCGAAAAACGTCGACTTCGACCTGATTGACCAGTTTATCAAGGTAGGCGACAAAGATGCGGCCGTGATGACGCGCCGCCTGGCTCGCGAGGAAGGACTGTTTGTAGGTTGGTCGTGCGGCTCGGCAGTATATGGTGCGCTGGAATACGCCCGCGAGCATCTTACCGAAGAAGACACGATGGTGATAGTGCTACCCGACCACGGCACGCGCTACCTGGCCAAAATATACAACGACGACTGGATGCGCGAGCAAGGCTGGCTGTAAGCTAAGCTTCCATCCACTATATTTGATAGATACCGCTGCTAGCGAGTCACCAAATTTATGTCGAAAAAACTGCGCAATATCGTTCTGGTGGACGATAATGAAACCACTAGCTTCCTAAACAATCGTCTGCTGAACCGTTTGGGAGTTGCCGAAACCATTCACACCTTCACCCAGGCCGAGCCAGCCTACGAGTTCTTGTGGGGTGCCGGCCGCGGCGACGAGCCTATTCCCGAACTGGTGTTTGTGGACTTAAAAATGCCTGGCATCGACGGCTTCGAGTTCCTGCGCATGTACGACCGGCTACCCAGCGACGTGAAGCAGCAAACTGTCCTCACCGTCCTCACCACCTCTATGCACGCTGCCGACACCGCCCGCGTGGCGCAGTATGAAGGGGTAGAATACTTGGCCAAGCCCTTGACGGAAGAAAAAATGCAGAAGCTGCTGGAAAAGCGGTTTTAGAGAAATCGGAACAAAAAGCGTCTGTCATCCTGAGCGCAGCGAAGGACCTTATTACACCAGAACGAGTCGTTTTTACGCTTGTCTTTCTTGTGTGAGAAGGTCCTTCGCTGCGCTCAGGATGACAGACGCTCTTTCTAATTGATACTTGCCTACCCTTACATTACTGCTTCCACAAACCGAAATGCCTCACCATCAAACAAGCCTTTGTCGCTCAGCTTCAGGCTGGGAATAACCAGCAACGCCATAAAGGAAAGCGTCATGAAGGGCGCTTGTAGGGTAGAGCCCAACTCCTTGGCTAGGGCATCTACGGCGGTATAGGCCGCGGCTACCGCGTAGCCATCCTGGTCCGACATGAGGCCCGCTACGGGTAGGGGCAGAAGCAATTCTTGGCCATCGGGCCCTACGGCGGCCAGACCGCCTTTCGCCTCCATCACCAGCTGCACAGCGCGGGCCAGGCTCTCGTCGTCGCAGCCAATGGCGGTGATGTTGTGCGAGTCGTGGCCCACGCTGCTGGCCAGGGCGCCGCGTTGCAGGCCAAAGCCTCTGATGAAGGCCACGGCGGGCGAAGCCGCAGCGTAGCGGTTCACTACTGTCAGCTTGAGCACATCTTGCGCCACGTCGGGGACCACCAGACCATTCTCAATGCGAGCGGGCACGTCGTGACGGGCAGTGATAAGCTGACCATCGAAGCACTCCATCACGCGCAGGGTAGGCTGGGGGGTAGGGGCCGACAACTGAAAGTCCTGCGCCTGCACCGGGTGCGCTATGAAGTTATTGACCACTTCTACCGGTACGGCTGAAATCAGCGTACGGCCGTTCTCGGCTACTAGCTCGCCGTTGAGGTAGGTTTGCTGAACGTTGAAATCCTGGAGATTATCCACCACAATGAAGTCGGCGGCATCGCCTTCGCGCAGTAAGCCTACGGGTAGGCGGTAATGCTCCACGGGGTTGCGGCAGGCCACGCGTAGCACCTTCAGTACCTCTTGGCCGCGCGCCACGGCCCGCTGCACCAGCTGGTTGATGTGGCCCAGCACCAGCGTATCGGGGTGCTTGTCGTCGGAGCAGAACATCATGTTTTCGTAGTGCTCGGGCAGCAGGTCGATGAGGGCTTCGAAGTTGCGGGCCGCCGAGCCCTCCCGAATCAATACCTTCATCCCGGCTTGCAGCTTATCCAGCGCCTCACCGGCCATAAAGCACTCGTGGTCGGTGCTGATGCCGGCCTGGATATAGCGCACGGCGTCGGCGCCAGTGAGGCCGGGCGCATGCCCGTCTACGGGGCGGTTATACTGCTGGGCCAGCCGAATTTTCTCCATCACATCGGCATCACGGTTGAGCACGCCGGGCCAATTCATCATCTCGGCCAAGTAGCCAATTTCGGGGTAGCGCTGAAATAGCTGCTCGATATCTGTGGCCGAAATAATGGCCCCAGCTGTTTCGAACGGCGTGGCTGGCACGCACGAGGGGGCCCCGAAGCAGAACTTAAACGGCACCTGCCGACCATTTTTTAGCATGTATTCCACGCCCTGCACGCCCAGCACGTTGCCAATCTCGTGCGGGTCCGATACGGTAGCCACTGTGCCGTGCACCACTGCCAGGCGGGCAAACTCCGAGGGCGCCAGCAGCGAGCTTTCCACGTGTACGTGGGCATCCACGAAGCCCGGCAGGGCGTAGGGTAGGGCCGGATTGGGCACAGTGCCCGTGGGCTCCAGGCGGCTAATACGACCTTCGGCCACGTGAATTATGGCAGGGTATATGGTGTTGGCAAATAAATCGACGACGTTGGCCGTGCGTGTGAAAGAGGAAGCCATAAGCAACAGAGTGGCAAAAAAGCCAACCCAATGGGCGGCTAGGTAAAGAACTTTATATTTGACTAAACTTCTTTAGGCGTGAAAAAGATTACAACTCTTGCGCTAGCAGCGCTACTCATGGGCACCGGCCTCCTGTCATCGGGCTGCGCCCACCGTTCTTCTCTGGCTAAAAAAACGGCGGCCTATAAGCATCGGTCGAAGGGTAAGATTCCGTGCCCGTGCGAGAGTAATTAGGGTTAATAAGTATTCTACAAGCCTCTCGTCATCCTGAGCGGAGCGAAGGACTTTTTCACGTTAGAACGAGTCGTTGTTACATCTGTCGTTCACACATGAGAAGGTCCTTCACTGCGCTCAGGATGACATATTTATATTTGACCGGAAAGCACTAGTCAATTTCTACTACATTACCCTTATCAACTGATGAAGCAAGCGCTACTTCCATTACTCTTTCTATCCCTACCCGCCGCTGCCCAACTCCGACCTCAAGAGCCGGCTCAGCGCACGATGTATCCGAACGTACTACCCGGCACCGTCTCCAACGTGCGGAATAGCCAGCCGATACGCTACCAAACCGCCGACCGCAAGTGGCACGACGGCCAGCTTCACCGGTTAAAGACCGAGCGCGTCTACCTCGTCAATGAGTACCAACAAGCTATTTCCTACCTGCCCACCGAGGTAATTCGTGTGGTGCTGCCCGATGCCACGTACGGTGGGGTAGGGCGCTTTTTTGCGCAGGAATTATTTGCAGGCAGTAAGCTGGGGCTATATCAATACCAGGATATGGAAGCGGGCTTTATCTGGCAGCTGTTGGGTACGCAGTGGTGGCTACGCCGCCCCGATGGAGCCGTTGTGAAGCTGCGTAGCGGCCGTGCCGCGTTCAGCCGGCAGATGCTGAGCGTGGTGGGCGATGATCCGGAGCTGGCCAAGCGCTTGCAAGCCCGTGCTTACCGCCGCCGCGATGCTGCGGCTATTTTGGAGCAATACCAGCAGTGGCAGCAGGCACAATCGGCAGCGCCCCGGCAATAAACTACCCCACGGAGCGGCCACTTCCGAGGAGCTTCGTACTTTTGTACGCCATGCCCGAAGCCGAATCGCCCCTTGCCTCCCTCCACCGTGCCGCCGAGGCGGTGCGTCAGCAGTTGCGCCTGAACGCCTACGATGTGGCCGCCGTGGAGCGTTTAGCTGCGTTTATCGAAGAGCAGCGCCCTACCATCAAGCCCGCTGAGCAGGAAGGTGTGGTAATGGCGCTGGGCTGTTTTCTGGGGCAGTGCCTAGTGCATACCTACCAGGGCGAGTGGGCTGCCGGCCTCGATAATACCACGGGGGTAGGCATCGGCGGCAAAAGTTTCTTCAACCCCTTCTACCGCGTGTCGCAGCAATTGGCGCACGGGTTGCCCGAGTCGGTGGCCGTATTTTTTGCGCAGGTGCCTATGCATCTGCAAGCTGCTCAACGTCGTAAAAACTGGATTTAGTGGATACCCTTCCTTCGCCTAGCCCCTTCGCCATGCGCCAGCTCGTTATTGCCATTGATGGTCACTCCTCCTGTGGCAAGAGTACCACGGCCAAGGCCGTAGCTGCCGAGCTAGGCTACGCGTACATCGACACTGGGGCCATGTATCGGGCCGTGACGCTCTACTTGCTGGAGCACAGCATTGCCTTCGACGACCTACCACATATAGAGGAGGCCCTGCACCAGATGCAGATTTCCTTTAAGCGCAACCGCAAAACTGGCCGCAACGAGCTGTGCCTCGATGGCAAAGTGCGCGAGGACGAAATTCGGCAAATGCGTATTTCCAACTCCGTAAGTGAGGTGTCGGTGATTCCGGCTGTGCGCCACGCCCTAGTGCGCCAGCAACAGCAAATGGGCCGTAAGCGCGGTATTGTGATGGATGGCCGCGACATTGGCACCACCGTGTTTCCCGATGCTGAGGTCAAGATTTTTATGACAGCCGATACCCACACCCGCGCCACACGCCGGCAGGAAGAGTTGGCTGTGAAAAACGAAGTAGTAGAGCTGGCCGACATCATCGACAACCTCGAAAAGCGCGACCACATCGACTCTACCCGCGCCGAAAGCCCCTTGCGCCGCGCCTCCGATGCCGTGCTGCTCGACACCTCGCACATGACCATCGACGAGCAAGTGGATTTTGTACTGGAACGTGTTTCGGCTGCATTGTTTGCCCCCGTGGCGGCTAGCAGTGAACGGAATGGCGGCTAAGCGGTTATACAAGTAAAATTGCGCAGCCGGTTGGCAATTGGCGCTCTGTTTGCAGAACGAAAAGCTATGAACATCACCATCGACAAAAATTCGGGCTACTGTTTCGGCGTTGAATTCGCCATTCAGATGGCCGAGGATGAACTGGCGCACGAGGAAACCCTGTATTGCCTGGGCGACATTGTGCACAATCGGATGGAGGTAGAACGTCTGCACGCCTTGGGGCTGCGCATCATCGACCGTGAGCAGCTAGGCACACTCCACGATTGTAAAGTGCTGATTCGGGCGCACGGCGAGCCGCCGGAAACCTACCAGCTGGCCATGCAGAACAACTTGGAGCTAATTGATGCCTCGTGCCCGGTGGTGCTGAAGCTGCAAAACCGCGTGAAGCACGCCTTCGACATCAGCAACCGCCAGCAAGGACAGATTGTCATCTATGGCCAGCCCGGCCACGCCGAAGTAGCCGGTTTGGCTGGCCAGACCGGCAACCAGGCCATCATCGTGATGAACGAGTCGGACTTGGATCAGGTAGACTTCTCGCGCCCCGTCACGCTGTTTAGCCAAACCACCAAGAGCACGGCCGGTTTCTACCACATGAAACAGGTAATTGAGGAGCGCATTGCCGCCGCTGGTGCCGACGTAGCCACCTTCGACGCTAACGACAGCATTTGCCGGCAGGTGAGCAACCGCGAGCCGGCTCTGGCTAAGTTTGCCACTCAGCACGACGTGATTGTGTTTGTGAGCGGCCGCAAAAGCTCCAATGGGAAGGCCCTGTTTGGGGTAGTGAACAAGACCAATCCACGCAGCTACTTCGTAGAAAACGAGACCGAATTGCAGGACGAGTGGTTTCACGAGGCACAATCGGTAGGGATTTGTGGTGCCACCAGCACACCCATGTGGTTGATGCAACAGGTTGCTGACCACATTGCCGAGATTGGAGAACTGGTGTAAGCTGCTTGTTAGCAATACTATGTAAAACAACTGCCCGGCTGGTACCCTACCAGCCGGGCAGTCGCGCTAATAGGGTAGGGGGTATGGCATGATTTGCGCCCTGCCTCCGGAGTACCTGCTGATTTTGTTGCATGCGTAACCTTGCGAATTACTTTCTGAGTGGGCTGCTGGTAGTGGCCCCCATTGCCCTCACGGTATACATTCTGATAGCCGCCTTCACTTGGCTCGACCACCTGTTTTACGTGGAAGGAGTACCGGGATTAGGACTAGTGCTGCTGGCCGTACTGATAACCAGTATCGGGTTTCTGGCCACTACTTTCCTGGTGCGGCCCTGGCTCACGATTACGCAACGAATGCTGCACCGCATGCCGCTGGTAGGCATCATCTACTCCAGCATTAAGGATCTGTTTGCTGCTTTTGTCGGTGATAACCAAAAGTTCAACCGGCCGGTGCTGGTGCGCACCAATTCTGAGCTGCCCGCTTATCGGATGGGCTTTGCGACCCAGGAAAATATTGTGGCCCTCGATCAGCCGCATCTGGTGGCAGTGTATTACCCGCACTCCTACAATTTCTCGGGCGAGCTGCAGTTGGTGCCCGTGGAGAGCATCACGTACCTAAATATCTCCAGCAGCGAGGCCATGAAGTTCATTGTATCGGGTGGGGTGTCTTCCATCCGGGGAGTGCCGCGCGAGTCGGAGCAAGAACGTCTTAACGATACCGGAGTAGGGTAAACGGGCACGTATTGACGCGTTGGAGTGTTCTAAAGAGCTATTTCCTCAGTAGAATACCGCAGTTGAAAACGACACTCCATTTCCAGCGCTACGGCTCCGGGCCGCGGGTAGTGCTGGCTTTTCACGGCTATGGGCAGGGGCACGGACACTGGCGCAGCCTAGTATCGGTGCTGGGTGAGCAGCGGGTGAGCGTGTACGCGTTCGACCTGTTCTACCACGGCCAAAGCTGCCTTAGCCGCACCGATGCCCCCCTTACCAAGCAACGCCTGGGCAACCTGCTGGCTGATTTCCTCCGCGAGCAGCAAATCGACAGCTTCGGCCTGCTGGCGTTCAGTATGGGCGCTAAGTTTGCCCTCACCGCAGCCGAGCGCTTCCCCGACAAGGTAGAGCAGCTCTGGCTGCTGGCGCCCGATGGCCTGCAGCGGCAACTCTGGTACACATTGGCTACCAGGCCACCCTTCATGCGCAACTTGCTGGGCCGCACCGTGCTGCGTCCGCAGCGCCTACTGGGGTTCATCGACTCGTTGCGGCAGCGGCGCCTGGTAGACGCCGGTCTGGTGCGCTTTGCCGAGTGGCAGCTGGATAGTCGCGAGAAACGCCTGCGCATCTATCGTAGCTGGGTAGGGTTTCGCGAGCTCACGTTTTCGCTGAAAGCCCTGGCCCGCCTGCTAAACCAGCGGCCTACCCCCGTCACGTTCTTTCTGGGCCGCCACGACCAGGTGATTCCGCACGCGGGCCTGCAGCGGTTTATTGCCTCCCTCACCAACGCCCGCACCGTGCTGCTCGACACCGGCCACGCCGGGCTGATTTATGAGGTGGCCGCCTATATGCGCCGCCATGCGGAAGTGCAATGGTGAGAGTGAGGGTAGGAAGAAAGTGACGCGAAGAGCCGCAAGCCATAGCGGCTGAACAACCAGAAAAGCGCGTAACTCCTTTTCGTTTATCCGTACACCATAAGGCTATGTTTGGAGTACATGATATCCCGAAGTTCTTCCTGGCCTTTTTTCTGGTGATGCCGATTATTTCGTTGTTGCACGAAACCGGGCACGTGTTCTTCGCCTGGCTGATGGGGGCTAAAAACATCAAAGTTACCGTGGGTTCCGGCAATGTGGTGTTTCGCTGGGGGGCGCTGGAGGTGCGCCAATATTACTTCTGGTACGGCCAATGCACGTTCGATAATCTAAGACGCAATCATCGTCTGGCGAATGCGCTCATCTTTGCGGGCGGCTCGTTGTTCAACGCCGCGGCGGCGGTAGCCGTGGTATACCTGATCGAACTAGATACGTTGGAAGAGGGTATGCTTACCTATCAGTTTACGTATTTCTCGCTGTACTACGTCTTCTTCGCGCTGCTGCCCATGCCCTACCCCGACGGGAATTTCAGCGACGGGAAGGTTATTCTGGATCTGATTCGCAACAGAGAGCGTACGGTAGAGAAGATATACTACGTGCACTGGAATGAGGAGAAAACGCAGTGGGAGGTGCTGAACTACAGTCGCGAGCTTGTCGAGGCCTTTGCCGATGAAGCGCAAGCCCTAGCGAAGGCGCACGAGGTAACTCAGCGCACCCGCCCCAGCCGCTTGCTGCGCACCAAAGACGGCCAGGATATAGAGGTGGCCAACTACCCCCGAGTACCGTTATAATAACGCTCTTGCTTGCTCGTACGCCATTATACAGCAGAAAATTCATCTTCTTGGTGCCGCCTACCAAAGACACTCACAAGCTATAAGCCGATGACAGCAGCTATAGTCAGCTTCCTAGTGATGCTAAACCCGTTTGCCCTGTTTCTGTACCTAAAACCGATTATGCAAGATCTTTCAGAAACTGATTTTCGGTCGGTATTTCTGAAAGCTAGCATTATCTCGTTCTGCATCTACCTTGTTTTCCTGCTGTTCGGCGACTTGGTCTTTCAGAAAGTCTTCAACATCAATTTTGAGTCGTTTCGGATATTCGGCGGCATCGTTCTCTTTTCCTTTGCCTACATTTTTATTGTGCAGGGGAAAAAGGCGTTCATTCAGATAAAAGGAGATTTGCACGATTTGGCTTCCGAAATCGCGCTGCCTTTCATGGTGGGGGCCGGCACCATCTCACTTACCGTTCTAATGTCGGAGCAGTTGCAACTGTGGCAGGGGGTAGTGGCCCTTGTTTTAATCATGGTCATCAACTATCTGATCATCATGGGGCTAAAGCAAATGCGCCGCACCATGCGCTCCAAGAATTTTCAGATAGCCTTCGACAAGATTATGGAACTGCTGCTGCGCATCAACGGGTTTTTTCTGGGCGCCATTGGGGTAGACATGATTACCACCGGTATCAGTCACTTGCTGCTGGCAGCCGGACGAGCGCAGCCATAATGCGGTCTACCCTATCACTTCCTCTGAGTAGACCAGCCACAGCGGAATAGATAAGTCCATGTTGTAGATTTCTTTCGGTACGCTGCCAAAGCGCAAAGAGAGTAGGGGGTTGCTTCCCTTCAGGCCCAGCACCAGCAGGTCGTAGTTTCCCTTGCCTAGGTGCAGGCGAATGCGCTCCGCTACACTTTTATTGGCCGCCCGCACCAGGGTATAGGGCACGCCAGCTGTTTCCTGGTGCTTGCGCTGCAAGGCGGCAAACCGCTCTTTCACAATTTCTTCTGCCTTCTTCACGGCCCTTTCTTCCGAGATAAGCGGAAAATACTGGGTAGGGAGCCGGTATACGTGCAGTATTTCCAACTGCAGCCCCAGATGACTAGCCAGGTTCTGGCTGAGCCGAAGGGCATGCACCGAGGTAGCCGAAAAATCCAGCGGCAGCAGCACCTTTTTGATCTGTACCGAAGCCGTTTCGGGGAAAACAAGCACGCTGCAAGGCAGCACCTGGAGCAGCTTGGTGCCGAGGGAGCCAGTGCTCTTGTGGCTCATTTTTTTGCCCAGTACAGCCAGCTTTATTCGGTAGCGCTTTACCAGATCAGCCAATAGTACCTCTGTGTTTGGCTCCTCGCCCACCAGTACCTCATACGCGACGGCATTGCCGAAGTGCTCGGCTATAATGTCGTTGATGTTGCCTTCTACCTCGCTGGCAAGATCCAGATTGCCAAACCATTGCCGGAAGTCGTCGCTTAGCTCGGCTACCTTAATGTTGTGCACAAAATACACCTTGCCTACCGGTAGACGCTCGCATAAGGAACGGGCAAAGTCCACCAGTTTTTCATCTATATCACTTAGGTCCAGGCAGACCATCATCGCGTCTATTGTAGTCATAGCGTCGCTGCAGTTGGTGGTGAGGGAGGAGCCGTTGTGGGTGGTGAGGCGTTTGCCTCCTGTTTCTGAACCCGCTTGGCCAGCATCTCCGATACTAGTTGCTGGTAGGCTTTCCGTTGCTGTGTGCTACGCAGCCTAGTTTCTTCTTCCAGCTCTTCGTTCAGCCCTTTGTAGAGGCTATAGCACATCACCAGCAGAATAATGTCGAAGGGAAGGCCTGTGATGATAACCGCCGTTTGCAGGGCCTGCAAGCCGCCGCCCAGCAGCAGCACCGCCGCAATGGCCCCACCAGCAAGTGCCCAGAAGATGCGCGTTGCCACCGAGGGGTCGGGTCGGCCGCCTGACGTGAGGCTGACGACCACCAGCGAGCCAGAATCTGAAGAGGTAACGAAAAAACCAATAACGAGCACAATGCCAATCACCGACAGCACTGTAGGGAAAGGCAACTGCTCGAAAAAGATGAACAGGGCCGTCGATACGTCGGTGGCTACGGCTTCGGCCACGGCCGTATTGCCGGCCAGCACTTCGCGCAGGGCGGTGCTGCCAAACACTGTCATCCACAAAAACGAAAGCAGGGTAGGAACAATCAGCACGGCCAGCACAAACTCCTTGATGGTGCGTCCCTTTGACACACGCGCGATGAATATGCCTACAAAGGGCGCCCACGATACCCACCAGGCCCAGTAAAACACTGTCCAGGTACCCTGCCAGTTACTGTCGCTGTACGCCTCATTCCAGAAGGATAGTTGCATAAAGTTCCCGATGTAGTAGCCGGTATTCTGCACGTAGGAGCCCAGAATAAACACAGTAGGTCCCAGTACCAGCACCGCCACCAGCACCAGGAGCGCAATCCAAACGTTCCACTCGCTAAGGATGCGCACGCCTTTGTCTACCCCCGACACGACCGATGCTGTAGTGACGCCCGTAATCAGTACAATGAGAATAACCTGTGTCGTGACGTCGTTGACGATGACCGGAAAAACGTGGTGTAGTCCTGCTGCCGCCTGCTTCACCCCCAGGCCTAGCGAGGTGGCCAGGCCGAAAAGGGTAGCAATGACCGCCAGAATGTCGATAACGTGGCCGCTGATGCCGTGAATTCGCTCGCCCAGGAAAGGGTAGAAGGCAGACCGGACCGTTAGAGGCAACTGGCGGTTGTACGTGAAGAAGGCCAGTGCCAGCCCTACCAGCGCGTAGATGGCCCAAGCGTGCAAGCCCCAGTGCAGGAACGTGAAGTTCATGGCCTGCCGGGCCGCCGCCGGTGTGCCCGGCTCTCCGAGTGGGGGCGTCTGAAAATGGTTGATCGGTTCTGCCACGCTCCAAAAGAGCAGACCAATGCCCATGCCCGTACTGAAAAGCATGGCAAACCATGACCCGGTGCTGAACTCCGGCCGAGCATCTTGGCCACCCAGCCGAATACCGCCAAATCGGCCGAAGGCCAGAAACAAACAATACGCTACAAAAATGTTCACGCTCAGAATGAACAGCCACCCCATATTGGACGTGACTAGTGTCTGAATCCGCGAGAAGAACACCTCGGCGTCCTTCTGGAAGATGAGCACCAATGTGATGCTGAGCACAAGTATCACGATGGACGGCCAGAACACCGGTCCATTGACTTCCAGCCCGAAAGATTTTTTCGTGTCACTCCTTACTTTGCTCATGTTCAGTGCTTCTTAGATCTAGAAACAATACCCCGTGTTGATGTCGAAGCGCAGGCGCTAGTCCGTGTTTTCGGGGGTATCCACGGCAAAGACATTTATTCACTCAAGCCCCAGTCAGGGGTGGTTGCAACCGACAGCCGCGTCGGTGTAGATGTACATCGGGCCGGCTGTAAACAACGCTCCAGTACGCTTGTGCGCGAATTCTCGAACCTGTTGGTCGCTGATGCGCTTTTGATAATAGCCGTAGTCGTTGTAGAACGTAATGCCTTGTAACAGGCGCATTTTCACCGGCAGGTGATAGGCTACGTTGGCAGTATACAGCTTGCTTTGGGAGGCTAATAATTTGCCCTATAAGCACCCATCTCAACGAAATTTATGTCCGTACCGTTGACCTATTTCGGATTAAAATAGTAGCACACGACCTGCAGCTTCAGATTCCAAGGGCTACACAAGAGCATGTACTCGTAGTGCACCATATTAGGTACCATTGCGCTTTGTGCTAATGTTGCACGCAAGCCTGCCTTGCACCCAGGCGCCGGAGCGGTTTAAGCAGGAACGAAGAGGCACCCCTCCTATCAGGATAATAGAATGAGGGTGGCCTGAAAAAATACGACAACTACCGGTTGTAGAAACGATTCACCAAGAAAGCAGACCCCACAAACACCAGTCCTACCCCGCACACGCCCAACCAGCCAAAAGCCGTCCAGGCCAGACCACCGGCGTAGGAGCCCAGGGAGGCGCCAATGAAGCAGGCCGTCATGTATACTGTATTGAGGCGGCTGCGGGCCTCGGGCACCAACGCAAACACCTGCGACTGATTAGAAATGTGCGTGAGCTGCTGCCCCACGTCGAGAACAACCACCCCAATAATCAGCCCGATGAGGTAGTACCCACCCAGCGCCAACAGCACATAGGCCCCCAGGAAAAGCAGAATACCAGCACCCAGCGCATACTGTGCGCCGCGCTTATCGGCTGATTTGCCGGCCAGCGGTGCCGCCAGCGCCCCCGATGCTCCAATCAGGCCAAACAGTCCGGCCGTGTCGCTATGGTAGCCGTAGGCCGGGCTTTCGAGGAAGAAGACGAGGGTAGTCCAGAACGCGCTGAAGCCGGCGAACATGCAGGCACCCACCAGCGCCGAGCGGCGCAGCAGCGGCTGCTCGCGGGTGAGGTTGCCCAGGGAGCGAAGCAAGTCTTTGTAGCTGCCACTGAACAGTGGCTGGTGCCGGGGCAGCATCAGAAGCAGAATGCCGCCGAGCACCACCATAGTAGCGGCAGCAGCCCAGAACATGGTGCGCCATCCAAAATGTGCTCCTACGTAGCCACTGATAGTGCGCGAGAGCAAGATGCCAATCAGCAGGCCGCTCATTACTTTGCCCACTACCCGGCCGCGCTCCTGGTCGTTGGCGAGGTGGGCTGCCAGGGGCATCAGCAACTGCGGCACCGAAGAAAATATGCCAGTAAGTAAGCTGGCAAACAGTAGTATACCAAAGGTAGGCGCCGTGGCCACCACCACCAGGCAGACCGCTGCTCCCAGCAGTTGCAGAATAATCAGTCGTTTCTGTTCTAGTTTGTCGCCAAGTGGCACCATAAACAGCAGACCGAGCGTGTAGCCAACTTGTGTAGCCGTGGCCACCAGACTGGCTCTTCCCTCCGTGATGCCAAACGCCGTACTAATCTCAACCAGCAGTGGCTGGTTGTAGTAGAGGTTGGCCACCACCAGTCCGCAGGTAATGGCCATGAGCCATACCAGTGCCGGGGCAATGGGCGGCTGGGTGGTAGGAACAGGCCGCTCGGAAGCAGCAACAGCAAGCGGCACAGCGGCCGGTGAAGTAGGCATAAGGCAACAGCAAAACGCACCCGAAAAGCCGGGCTAGGTGTACTAACCGCCGAATGCTGGTAATGGTTGTGACGGTGTGCCTCAGAGGCAGCGTTTGCGGTACGCACCCGGCGTGAGGCCTTCGGCCTGCTTGAACAACCGTTGGAAGTAGGCCGTGCTGGTAAAGCCTACCCGGTAGCACACATCGGCCACCGAGGTAAGGGGCTGACGCAGCAGGCGTTTGGCTTCGGCTAGGCGCTCCTGGTTGATGTACTCCACCGGTGTGATGCCCAGCTCCTGCCGAAACACCCGGAAAAACGTGGCCTTGCTCATGCAAGCCAGGTTGCTGAGCTTGTCGATGGTGAGCTTGTCGGCGAGGTGCTGCTTGATATACTGCACTACGGCTGCAAAGCGGTGAGAGGTAGCGTGCCGGGCATAGTTGTGGAAAAGCAACTGCCTGGCCTGGGTCTGCATCAGCCGCACCAGCATTTCTTGTATGGTGAAGTTGGCTAGCACGTCCTTCACGCGGCCCGTGTCGCGGGAGAGCTGCACGAGGCGCTCCAGGGTGCCAGTCAGCTCTGGTGAGTTGGTGAGGTGAGCGTGCTCGGTGGTATCCAGGTGCCAGGGTAGGTGGGCCTCAGCATGCGGGTATTCCTCGTTCAGCAGGTCTACGGTGTGCCGAATGGTATCAGTAGGGATGGCCACGGCTAGGCACTGGGTAGGGGCGTCCTCGGTGGCCTCCGGAAAGTCGATGACCATGGTCTGATCTTCACCCACCAGCACCGATTCGCCGGGCAGGTAGTCGAAGGCCGGGCGACCGGGCAGGTGCATGACTTTTTTGCCGCGCAGCATGGTGGTAAGTACTAAGTGGCCCATGCTCAGGGGCACCTGCTCGGCCACGCGGTGGGTTTCAAACACGTTCAGCTCAAAGGCATCGAGCGAGTATACCGTACGGTTTTCGACCAGCGTAGTGAGCTGCTCGCGGGTGTGAAGTGGGTGTGCTAGGGTAGGGTGGGGCATAGCAACGGGGCAAAAGGGTAGGGCGCAAGCAGAGCAGCCGAAGCAACAGCTTGCGGACAAGAGGTGGCAAGGCAACTTGCGACAATAGAACGCTTTACTGCGAGAATAGTACATCTTTTTCGGCAGAGTAAAAAGTAGCTTGCCATTATCCGAACACACTCTTAAAACTCCCGCTTGTATGGAAACGATGGAAAAAACCACCACGCTGGTGGAGCGCCCTACCTTCAAAGAACACTACGACAACTTCATTGGCGGCAAGTGGGTAGCGCCCACCAAAGGCCAGTATTTCGACAACCCGTCGCCCATTGATGGCAAGGCCTTTACCAAGGTGGCCCGCTCTACCAAAGAGGATGTAGAGCTGGCGCTGGATGCCGCCCACGAGGCTTTCAAAACCTGGAAACACGCGTCGGCCACCACGCGCAGCAACATGCTGCTGAAGATTGCCGACGTGATAGAGCAAAACTTGGAGCACTTGGCCGCTGTAGAAACCGTGGAAAACGGCAAAGCCATCCGCGAAACCCTCAACGCCGACCTACCCTTAGTCATCGACCACTTCCGCTACTTTGGCAGCGTGATTCGGGCTGAGGAGGGTAGCGCCACCGAGCTAAACGAAACCACGTTGTCGCTGAATATCAACGAGCCGCTGGGCGTGGTGGGACAAATCATTCCCTGGAACTTCCCGCTGCTGATGGCTACCTGGAAGCTGGCGCCCGCCCTGGCCGCCGGCTGCTGCGTGGTGATGAAACCCGCCGAGCAAACGCCCGCCAGCATTATGGTGCTCATGGAGTTGATTCAGGACCTGCTTCCGGCTGGGGTAGTAAACGTGGTGAACGGCTTCGGGCTGGAAGCCGGCAAGCCGTTGGCCTCGTCGCCGCGCATTCAGAAAGTATCGTTTACGGGCGAAACCACCACCGGCCGCCTCATCATGCAGTACGCCTCCGAGAACATCATTCCCGTAACGATGGAACTGGGCGGCAAGTCGCCGAATATCTTCTTTAAAAGCGTGCTGGATGCCGACGACGACTTCCTCGACAAAGCCATTGAAGGTGCCGTGATGTTTGCCCTGAACCAGGGCGAAATCTGCACGTGCCCCTCACGCATGCTGGTGCAGGAAGACATCTACGACGAATTCATTGCCCGCGTGATTGAGCGCGTGAAGGCCATCAAACTTGGCAACCCGCTCGATAAAGAAACCATGATGGGCGCTCAGGCCAGCAACGACCAGTTCGAAAAAATCCTGAGCTACCTGGAAATCGGGAAGGACGAAGGCGCCGAGGTGCTGACCGGTGGCGACGCCTACCAGCAGCAAGACGGCGCTCTGGCCGAGGGCTACTACATTCAGCCCACGGTGTTCCGAGGCCACAATAAGATGCGGATCTTCCAGGAGGAAATCTTTGGCCCGGTACTCTCCGTCACCACCTTCAAAACAGTAGACGAGGCCATTGAACTGGCCAACGACACACTCTATGGCCTCGGTGCCGGCGTCTGGACCCGCGACGCGCACGAGCTATACCAGGTGCCCCGCGCCATCCAGGCCGGCCGCGTGTGGGTGAACTGCTACCACGACTACCCCGCCGGCGCGCCCTTCGGCGGCTATAAAAAGTCGGGCTTTGGCCGCGAGAACCACAAGATGATGCTGGAGCACTACCGCCAAACCAAGAACATGCTCATTAGCTACAGCCAGCAGAAACTAGGGTTCTTCTAGCAATGGGTGAATAGGCAAAAACGTCTGTCATCCTGAGCTTGTGAAGGACCTTCTCACGCGAGAACGAATCGTTGTTATGTGAGAAGGTCCTTCGCAAGCTCAGGATGACAGACGTTTTTGAAAGTGAGCATCTTTTTCACAGCGAGTTGCGTCTCTGGTATATCCATCCAGTATATACTTCACTATGAAACGTTTACTCTTTATACTTGCTGCCTTCGGTATAGCTTCCGCTGCGCAGGCACAGCTGCTTCCAACGCCCCATCAGCAAAACCCCGACTGGACGCTTCAGAAAGTAGAGGCGCAAAATAGCGCAGGTATTGCCGCTGCGCCGCCGCCTGCTACCGATGCTATGCCGAATGCCATGCAAAAAAGCATTGCCAGTGCTGGTAACCACCGCCGCGTGTGGGACGCGCAGCGTCAGCTTGCATACGAGTGGATGAGCCGGCCCGATGAGATGGCACCCGATAAGCTGGTGTTAGTGCGTGAGCAGCGCACGGGCGCGGTCTACACGTATGCTCGCAAAGCAAAGTAGCATCTGTTTCAACCTGACTTCCTACCCATGCCATCCGACCCTACCCCTCGCGTCCTTATTACTTCTGCTGCCGAAGCTACTATTGACCTGCTACGCGACGAGCATGGCCCACTGATGTTTCATCAGAGTGGTGGGTGTTGCGACGGTTCCTCGCCCATGTGCTTTGCAGCGGGCGAGTTTCGGGTGGGGGCCAACGATGTGTGGCTGGGGCGTATTTACGGCTGCGACTTCTTTATGAGCGCAAGTCAGTTTGAGTACTGGAAACATACCCAGCTCACCGTGGATGTAGTGAAGGGTAGGGGCGCTAGCTTCTCACTGGAAATTCCGCTGGGCGTGCGATTTTTAATTCGCTCGCGCATGTTTACAGCAGAAGAAGCCGACAACCTCACGCCAGTGTTCGATGGCGACGAATACCCAAATGTTGCACCCTGAACCCGTATAAATACGGTAGCGGGGAATTTATACGGAGTCGGTAAGACCAAAATAGTGTTTCGAAAATCCGTATTTTCTGATTCGTTGTAGCAGGAGAGGGAGGCGTATAGAGATAGGGACGCAGCACGACTGTGACTCTATCCTCCACATCCTACACCTTTCGTATGTTCTACCACGATAAGAAAACCCAGTACAAAGTACGTGTTGAGAAGCCTAACCCAGCGTTTGCGCGCATGCTACAACAAGCCATCGGCGGCATTGAAGGCGAAATGCGCGTGTGCTTGCAGTACCTGTTTCAGGCGTGGAACGCCCGCGGCCCGGTAAAGTACCGCGATATGCTGCTAGACACTGGTACGGAGGAAATCTCGCACATTGAAATGCTGGCTACAGCCGTGGCACTCAATCTGGAAGGCGCTCCGCTGAGCGTGCAGGAATCGGCTATTAAGCAAGATGGCGTAGTTGGCGCAGTATTGGGCGGCATGAACCCGCGTCAATTTCTTTCAGCTGGTCTGGGTGCCTTGGCCTACGACGCAGAAGGCGTTCCATTTAGCGGAGCCTACGTGGTAGGCAGCGGCAATCTGATGGCCGACATGTACACCAACGTGGCTGCCGAAAGCACTGGCCGTGCCCTAGCTACCCGCCTTTGGGAAATCACCGACGACCCCGGCATGAAAGACATGCTGTCCTTCATGATTGCCCGCGACACCATGCACCAGCAGCAGTGGCTGGCTGTGATTGAGGAGCTAGGCGGCGCCAAAGGCCTACCCATTCCCAACTCCTTCCCGCAAAGCAAGGAAAACCAAGAGTTCAGCTACGCCTTCATCACACCCAACATCGACGGTACTGGCACGCCCGAAGGCCGCTGGACGCATGGCACCAGCATCGACGGCAACGGCCAGTTCTCGGTACTGAAAGCCCAGCCCTACGGCGACGAGCCCAAACTGGCGCCACCCGTACCCGAGGGCCACGCCCAAACGGAGCAAATGACTGTCTCAGATACCATCATTGGTAACGTGAAAGACGCTTTCAGCTAAACAACGTTGATCCACCCAACACAAAAGCCCCGCTACCTATAGGTAGCGGGGCTTTTGTGTTGGGTGGAAATAGACGCTCAATAAAAACTACCTATTTCACTTGCACGGGTAGTCCTTCGAGCTGGGCGTAGCCGAGCTTCCATTTATTGGCAGCATCCTTTTTCCAGAGTAGCATGTAGTTTCCTTCGCCTACCCCTGCCGGGCCGCCAGTCTCCTCGGGTAGCACCTCAGCCGTGAAAGTGCCCGCATCATAGGCAAGCTGCGTGTCGGCGCTGGAGCTGGCGGTATAGGTTTTGAGGTTGGCAATGGTACCAATGGTGGCTTTCACCCACTTATCAGATACTTCGGCTTTGCCTTTGAAATGGGTTTCGCCCTGCACAAACTGGACGTCATCGGCCAAAAGCGAATCAAGCTGCGCTGCGTTCTTGCTGTTCCAGGCACCAATAAACTGCTGATTGAGGCTTTGCACATTTGCAGTGTCGGGGGCTTTATCGGAAGAGCACGACGCCAGCGCGCCCCCGAGTAGCAGACCAAAAAGAATTCTCATAAAAAGTAGAAGGTAGGGAAGACAAAAAAGGCGGAAAGCACAAGCACTGGCCTGAGCTTTCCGAAGCAAACCAGTCCGAGTTACCAGCTCTTGCGACGATACTCAGAAGTGGGATAAGGCGTATCCCGCTCCCCGTACGTGGTATTCACCAGATAGCCATTGGCCAATACGGCGCCAGCCGCCGCTGGCTGAGCCGCCGAAGCCGAAGTAAGCGCCATAGCAGCGGGAGCAGCGGCCACCCCGCTGGGAGCAGAAGCCTTGCGCGCGGCAGCGGCACGAGCGGCGGCGGCGCGTTGGGCTGCTGCGCGGTTGGCTGCCGCAATGCGGGCACGCTCTTTCTGCTTGTTGTCGATGTGCTTGCCCACGGCATAGCCGGCGCCGGCGCCTACCACGCCCCCTACTACCCCACCTGCGGCCCGGTTGCGCTTATGAATCAGGGCGCCGCCCAAAGCACCCGCGCCCGCACCAATGATGGTGCCTTTGGCCTGCGTGCTGATTTTCTTCTGAGCATGAGCCTCGGGCCGCACTGCCGCAAATAAGAAGAGCACGAGCAAGAAGACATAACTGGCCTTTTTCATGATGGTAGATCGTTAAGGTGAGAAGTCAGTATTTGATTCTGACAAGTTTTTGCAAGCATTGTGCCATACCATTTTTATAGCTTATGTGGGCACAGAAGGCATATACGGCCCATACTGCTAACTGGATTTTTTTGTTTTATAAAAGCCAAAGTCCCCGGTAGCGGCTGCCGGGGACTTTGGATTGTAACAGGATAGTCTTTGCTTACCGGCTCAGCCAGCCATTAGCTGCCAGCCAGTTGCGCAGTCGTTCGGTCCAGTCATCCTGGGTGGTTTGGTTGTGCAGGCCGAAGCCGTGGCCGCCCTTGGGGTAGAGGTGCATTTCGGCGGGCACTTTGTGATGCGTAAGGGCCTGGTAGAATACTAGGCTGTTCAGCACGGGCACGGTCTTATCGTCTTGGGCGTGCACCAGGAAGGTAGGCGGCGTTTGGGCTGTCACGCGCAACTCGTTGGAATACAGATGCAGTTGCGCAGCCGACGCATTTTTACCCAGCAGGTTATCCCGCGAGCCCGCGTGCGCCAGGCTATCCGAGAAGCTGACCACCGGGTAGAGCAGCATCAGAAAATCGGGGCGCACCGAGGTAGCGCCGGCTTTGCTGTTCACGGGATGGGCGAAGTGCGTGCCGGCCGTGCTGGCTAGGTGGCCACCCGCCGAAAAGCCCATCAGCCCAATCCGGTTAGGGTTTACTCTGAACGCGGTGGCCTGCTCGCGCACCATCCGAATAGCTTGCTGGGCATCGAGCAGCGGAGCGGTAGTTTTGTCGGGCTGACTTTGGTCGTTGGGGAGGCGGTACTTCAGCACAAAGGCCGTCACGCCCATTTCGTTTAGGCGCTTGGCCACATTGTAGCCCTCGTGGTCGATGGAAAGGCGCGCGTAGCCTCCGCCGGGGCAAATGATAACCGCCGTGCCGGTGGCCTTATCGGCCGGAGCTAAGAACACCGTGAGGGTAGGCTGCACCACGTTGCTGATGCGCACGCCACCGTTAGCCAGCGTAATGCTCGTTTCCTTCACCTCACTGGGTTTAGAATCGGGAATATTTCCCTTGTAGAGCGGCAAAACCTGTTGGGCGCGGAGCATGGAAGCAGTGCCAAGTAGGAGCAAGGTAGTGAGAGCAAGGTGTTTCATCGGTTGCTAAGATACAGTGTCCTCTTGAACGCAGTGAAGGACCTCTTCGCGTAGAACGACAGCCGTGGCAACGACTTGTTTTTACGTGAAAAGGTCCTTCGCAAGCTCAGGATGACAGGAAATGAGCGGGAAAAGGCAATGAATTATGTGCCCAATTCCGGCGGCGTTTGCTCGTCGCGCTTCCGCTTTTCGGTTGCCTTGTCGTTCTGTTTGCCTTCTTCCGATGGGCCTTCAGGTGGCGTATTGGGCTCCTGTGAGCCGTGCTGGGCATGGCCGTGCTCCTCGGGGTTGTAGTCCTTCGACATCTCGGCCAGCTTTTCCTTGCCATAGGCCAGCTTGGTGATGTTCAGGAACAGCACTGGCACGGCAAAGATGGCCAGGAAAGTAGCCGCCAGCATACCGCCCGTCACGGTCCAGCCAATAGTCTGGCGTGATACGGCACCCGCGCCCGAGGCAAAGGCCAAGGGTAGCACACCTAATATAAAGGCCAGCGAAGTCATGATGATGGGGCGCAGGCGCAGCTCTACGGCTTCAATGGTGGCCTCCATCACCGGTACCCCACTATCCAGGCGCTCCTTGGCAAATTCCACAATCAGAATGGCGTTTTTGGCAGCCAGACCAATCAGCGTAATCAGACCAATCTGCGCGTACACGTTGTTGGTGAGGCGCGGAATAAGCGTGAGGGCCACAATGGCGCCAAACGCCCCCAGCGGCACCGACAGCAGCACCGAGAACGGTATCGACCAGCTCTCATACAGCGCCGCCAGCAGCAAAAACACAAACAAAATCGACAGGCCAAAGATGATGATGGTGCTGTTGCCGGCACTGATTTCCTCGCGGCTCAGACCCGAGAAGTCGAAGCCGTAGTCGGCGGGTAGGGTTTTGGCCGCTACTTCCTGCAAGGCCGCAATGGCCTGACCGGAGCTATAGCCCTCCTTGGCGTCGCCGTTAATTTCGGCCGAGCGGAACAGGTTGAAGTGCGAAATCAGCGGGGCGTTTTCTACCAGCTTGTAGGTGATAAGCGAGCTTAGCGGAACTTGTTGCCCCTGCGCGTTCTGCACATAGAAGCCATTCAGGTCGTCGATGTTCTGCCGGTAGGCGGTATCGGCCTGGGCCACTACCCGGAAGTTGCGGCCGTACTTGGTGAAGTCGTTGATGTAGGCCGAGCCCATGAACGTCGACATCGTGTTGAAGATGTTCGTGAGCGGCACGCCCAGCTTCTTGGCCTGCTCGCGGTTCACCGTAACCTGGTAGCCAGGGGTTTGGGCCGTGAAGAACGTATAGGCCCGCGCAATTTCGGGGCGCTGGTTGGCAGCGGCCACAAACTTGTTGATGTTGGCCTCAAACTCTTTGATATCAGTGCTAGCCTCCCGCTGCTCCAACTGGAAGCTGAAACCGCCCGTGTTGCCCAAGCCCGGAATAGCCGGTGGCGGCACCACCCGGATGTTGGCCCCCTTGATAGCCGCAAACTCTTTCTGCAGAGACTCCACTACCCCTTGCAGCTGCAAGGCTTTGTCTTTGCGCTCGTCCCAGGGCTTGAGCTGCACGAAGTAGGTACCGCTGCTGGGCTTAAAGGAGAAGTTCAACGCATTCAGGCCCGCAATGCCGGAGTAGTTGTTCACGGCCGGTGCTTTCTCCTTGAAAATTTTCGACATCTGCGCCATCACAGCGCGAGTACGTGCGCTGGCCGCGCCGGCCGGTAGCTCAATAGAAACATACAAGCGGCCTTCATCTTCGGTCGGGATAAACCCGCCGGGCTTGGCGCGGAACAGACCAAACGTGCCGGCATATACCAGCACCAGCAAAATAACCACTAGCGGCGTGAACTTCAGGCTGCGCTTTACGCCATTAGAGTAGGAATGCGTGACGCGGGCAAACCATTGGTTGAACTTATAGAACAGCTTATTGATGCCTTTGGCATCGGCATTCTGCTCCGAAGGCCGCATTAGCAAGGAGCACAGCGCCGGCGTGAGCGACAACGCAATGAAGGCCGACAGTACCACCGAAATGGCAATGGTGATGGCGAACTGCTGATACAAGCGTCCCACGATACCCGGAATAAAGCCTACCGGCACGAACACCGCTGCCAGGATCAGGGCAATGGCGATAACCGGGGCCGTAATGTCCTTCATGGCCTTCTCGGTGGCCTCGCGCGCTGAAAGCTTTTCCGTGTCGATGTAGTGCTGCACAGCCTCTACCACCACAATGGCATCATCCACCACAATACCAATCGCCAACACGAAGCCAAAGAGCGTGAGCGTGTTGATGGTGAAGCCCAGCGGAATGAACAGGATAAACGTGCCCACAATAGCTACCGGCACGGCCAGGATGGGGATGAGGGTAGCGCGCCAGCTTTGCAGGAACACGAATACCACCACCGTTACCAGCACCAGCGCTTCTGCCAGCGTATGCAGCACTTCCTCAATCGATACGCGCACCACCGTTACCGATTCAAACGGCACGCGGTAGGCCACGTCTGGCGGGAATTTTTTCGCTAGCTCTTCCAAGGCCTCGTTCACGCCGTCGGCGGTTTCCAGGGCGTTGCCGCCCGGTACCTGGTTCACCAGCAGCAGGGTAGCGGGCTGGCCGTTCACGGTGGCGGCGCGGGAGTAACTGAAGCTGCCCAGCTGAATGCGGGCAATATCACGCAGGTACACCAGGGAGCCGGTCTGTGGGTCGGTGCGAATAATCACGTCGCCAAACTGCTCCTCCGTACTCAGGCGACCATTCACGAAGATGGTATACTCAAACGCCTGCGAGCCATATTGCGGCGCCGAGCCCACCGAGCCCGCAGCCACCTGAATGTTCTGCTCGCGCAGGGCATTGGTCACATCCGTAGCCGTCAAGCCCAGCTGCGACATCTTATCGGGGTTCAGCCACACGCGCATCGAGAAGTCCTGCCCGATGCTGGTCACGTCGCCTACCCCCTTCACGCGCAATAGGGCGTCGCGCACGTAGATGTTGGTGTAGTTGTCGAGAAACTGCACGTTGTGCGTGCCCTTGGGCGAATACAGGCCCACTACCATCAGAATGGTGGGGTTACGCTTTTTCACCGTGAGGCCTAGGCGTTTCACCTCGTCGGGGAGCTGGGGCTGCGCCACGCTCACGCGGTTCTGCACGTCCAGGGTCGCAATGTCGATGTCGGTACCGATTTCGAACGTCACGTTCGACGACAGGTTGCCGTCGCTGGTGGCGTTGCTTTGCAGGTAGGCCATGCCGGGCGTACCGTTCACCTGCGTTTCGATGGGTGTCATCACCGTTTGCTCCACCGTGAGGGCATCGGCCCCCGTGAAGCTTCCCGAAATCTGCACCACCGGCGGCGAGATATTGGGATATTGACTGATGGGCAGGTTCAGAATGGCCAGCACCCCCACCAGCACAATCACGATGGACACCACAATGGCCGTGACGGGGCGCCGGATAAATACGTCTGATATCATAAAAGGAAGCGCGGAGGAAAAACGCGCGTATCGTTGCTGATGTGCTCGTCATGCTGAGCTTGTCGAAGCATCTCTACCGCTTCGGCAGATGGTATTCAACGAAGCGGTAGAGATGCTTCGACAAGCTCAACATGACGGGCTAGTATGTTCTTACTTGCCCGAAGCGGCGGGCTGGCCTTGGCCCTGGGCCGCTGCAGGCTTGCTGGGGTCGCCTACCTGCACCACGGCGCCCTGGCGCAGGTTCTGCACGCCGTCGCTCACAATGGTCTGGCCTTCTTTCAGGCCCTGGCGCACCACGGTTTTGCCTTGTATCTTGGCACCGGTGGCTACTTTCTGCTGGGCTACCTTGTTGCTGTCGCCCACCACATACACGTAGAACTCGCCCAGCTGCTCGGTAAGCGCCTTGGTCGGAATCACGAGCTGGTTGCCGTTGTCTTGGTTACGCACGCGCACCGATACGTTTAGGCCAGCTTTCAGCAGCTTTTTCGGGTTCGGAAATTGAATGCGGACGCGCAGAGTACCGGTTTGTGGATCCACAGCGCGGTCTACCGTCACAATCTTGCCGGGCAGCGGGTATTCCTGATTACCGGGCAGCATCAGCGTAAACACCGAATCCTGGGCGGCGCTAGAGTTGCGCTGTAGCTCCAGAAAACGGGTAATGTCAGCTTCGCCAATGTTCACATCCACCGCAATCGGGTCTTCAGCCGATACGGTGTTGATGAGCGTCTGGCCCTGCGTAACCAGCGCACCCAGCTTTACCTGCGCAATACCAATAGTGCCCGTGAGGGGGGCCGTAATGGTGGCGTGGAGCAAATCGAGGTTCACGCTGCGTAGGTTGGCGCGGGCCGCCTCTACCTGCGAGGCCGCGTTGGCGCGGCCAGCCTTCGCAATATCCACCTGCTGCTTGGCCACGGCATCGAGCTGGTCGAGGCGCTCGTAACGCTGGGCGTCCTGCACGGCGCGGTCGTAGTTGGTTTTAGCCACGTCCAGTTGGGCCTGGGCCTCGTTGGCGGCGGCGGCGTAGCGAGTGCGGTCAATGGTATACAGCTTCTGGCCTTTGGTCACGTGCTGGCCGTCCTGCACGTAGATGTTGGTCAGGAAGCCCGTTACCTCGGCCAATAGCTGCACCTCGTTCAGGGGTACTACCGTGCCGGGGTAGGTATCTGTGCTCACTACGTCTTCGCTTTGCACTTTGTATACAGCCACTGGCACAGCCGGCGGCGGGCCTTGCTGCTGTTGTGCTGCTTCGTCTTTGGAGCCGCAGCTGGCTAGTAGCAGCGCACTGCTGACAAACACGGGCCACACTCGCTTAGAATTCCACGTCATGGGATTCGTCTTTTACTGATTCTGATTGAAGGTAATGTTGCCCAGGGCGCGCTGCACGTCCAGCTTGGTGGATAGCACGTTGAAGAGCGCGTTGTAGTAGTTGAGCTGGGCCGTGCGCAGGTCGGTTTCGGCGATAATCACGTCCAGGAACGTGCGCAGACCCTCACGGTATTGCAGGTTCAGGATGCGGTACACTTCCTTGGCCTCTGCCACGTTTTGCTCTATGGTATAGAGCTCGTTGAGAGAGCCTTTGTAGGCGCCCATCGCTTGCTCAAACTCGCTGTTGATCTGGTTTTTAGTATCGAAGATGGTCAGGTCCAGCTGCTCGTCCTGCAACTCCGCAATCTTCAGGTTCTGCAAGCGCCGCGTGCCCGTGAAAATGGGTAGGGCCAGCTGCAAGCCCGCCTGCTGGTTGGGGAAGGCACGTTTATATAGCTCCGAAAACTCGTTGTTCTGGTACACCCGGTTGTAGTTGTAAAAACTCGACAGCGAGGGTAGGAAGCCGTAGCGGTAGTAGTCGATGTTGTAGCGCTGGAGCTGCTTCTGCGTCTGGAGCTGCTGAATCTCCACGCGCTTTTCGTAAGCCAGCTGCACCGTAGTATCCAGCAGGGTTTGGCGAACCATTTCCAGCGTGTCGTAGCGAAGCGCCAGCTTGTTGCCCGATTCAATGCCCATCAGCTGCTTTAGGGTAGCATACTTGCCGGGTAGCGCGGCCGCCAAGCTACGCCGCTGCGCAACGGCATTCTTCAGCGAAATATCAGCCCGCAGAAAGTCGGTTTTATCGGCAATGCCTACCTCGTACTGTGCCTTGGCATCGCGCACCTGGCGTTCCTGGCGCTGCAGCACTTCCAGCAGAATCCGCAGCTGCTCTTCGGTCAGCAAAATGTCGTAAAACGCTTTGCTTACATTGGTCACCACATCAATCTTGTTGAGAGCTGTGGTTTGCGCGTAGTTCAGGCGGGTAGCGCGCACCGAGCGGGCGGCGCGCAGCACATCGTTGCTGTACAGCAGCTGGGTGGCCTGCAAACCCAGCGTCGATACGTTTTTCAGACCGATCCGAATGATTTGCTGCCCCGCCGAGGGGTCAGCAAAGTTTGGGAGTACCGATGCCTGCAGCTGAATGTTGCGCGTGTAAGCACCCGTACCATTGATTTGCGGCAGCCAATAGGAAAGCCCGATGCGTACGTTGCGGTCGGCAATACGCTCGTCTAGCTGCGACTGCCGCACAAGGGGCTGGTTGCGCAGGGCAAACTCTACGCACTGGTCGAGGGTAGCGTTGGGGGGTAGGGGCTGGCCTACGGGGGCGGTTGTCGGTTGGGCCGAGGCGCCGTGCAGCACTAGCAGCATGGCCAAGGCAGCCAGCCAGTGCCGGGGGCTAACGCGAAGCCGGTGGAGGGGCCGGGGCATTATCCCTAGTACGTCTTGTATCATGTAATGCAATCGTTTTGCCGAGCTGCGCAGCCTACTCAAAACTGATTTCGGCAGAGCACAAGCCCGTTATCTACCTATTTGGAATACAGAATGTTTTAGCCAATGGAGTTTTTAGCTTGCAAATACTACTGTATTCCAATGGTTTACATCTGTAATACAGGTGGTTACAGTTTGATATTTTTTGCGTTAGCAACTACCTGGCGGTTGCAGGCGTGGGGTTTTAGAGCTCCGTCACCAGCACCTGCACGTCCACGTTGCGGCCGTGGTCGTCGGCACAAGAAATTTTCAGCGGACCCGGCGAAGGACGAAAGAACACCCGCTCGGTTGCGCCGGCAGCGCGCAGAAATTGGTCGTTCACGTACCAGTATACCTGGCGCACCTCACTATCGGTAGTGCAGCTGAGCAGGAGCTGCTGGTGCTCGTGGTGGTCGAGCACATACTCCGTGTTGGGTAGGGGCGAGGTGATGGTGGGCGCCCGCTCGGCACCGCCGCGCACCAACTGGCACTGCGGGTTGTGCGGGGGTAGGCGGCGGTACGGAATGCCCTGGGCCTCTTTGTAGGCCGCCACCTCGGGCAGCATATTAGGGTAGAGCACGCGCCGGTAGCCCGCAGCCGGCGCACACGCCCGGCAGTAGGCCATTGCCCCATCTTCCGATACCAGCACTTCGCGTTGGTGCTGGCAGCGCCGCCCGCTGCTCACGCTGGGCAGAAAATAGTCGATGATTTGGTTAGGACAATTCTCGCCTGGTACTAGGCCGGTTTCGGCGCATACCAGCCGGAAGTCCAGCGCCGCGGGCGGGGCGAACCAGTTGTTAGGCGAGTTGTACGCCAGGGTATTGAACAGGTCGAAGAGCAGAGGCGTGGCTACATCGGCGCCCGTAAGGGTAGGTGCCCCCTGCCCGCTGAAGTTGCCTACCCATACGCCAATGGTGTACTCCTTATTATACCCAATGCTCCAAGCGTCGCGGCGGCCGTAGCTAGTGCCGGTTTTCCAGGCAATCTTGGGTAGGCGCAGGCTGCTGGTGGCGTTGATGGGTAGGTCGGGGCGGGTGAGCTGGGAGAGGATGTCGGTGACGAGGAAGGCGGCCGCGGGGGAGACGAGCACCCCACCCCCCGGCCCCCTCCCCTCCGGGAGGTAAGGTGCTCGTAAGCGTAGTTCCGCATACCGCCCCCCATTGGCCAGCGCCGCGTACAGTCCCGTCAACTCCTCCAAACTGGCCCCACAGCCACCCAGAATGCTGCTCAAGCCCAGGTGCGCCCGGTTACGGGTGATGCTGCGGAAGCCCGCCCGCTGCAGCTGCTCCGTGAAGGTGGGCACGCCTACTTCCTGTAGCACGCGCACAGCCGGGATGTTGAGGGAGTAGGCCAGGGCACGTTCTAGCGTCACTTCGCCCTGGCAATGCTTGTCGAAGTTCTCGGGGCGGTAGCCCTGGAAATTGGTGGGCACATCGGGCAGCAGCAGCTTGGGCGTGACCAGGCCGCGGTCGAGGGCCAGCGCGTAGAGAAACGGTTTGAGCGTGCTGCCCGGCGAGCGTACGGCCGTGATGCCGTCGTTCTGGCCCTGGCTGGCAAAGTCCCGAAAATCGGCCGAGCCCACGTAGGCCGCTACCTGCCGGGTGCGGTTGTTCACCACCAGTACGGCGGCCTGCGTGATGCCCAGTTCGTGCAGGCGGCGCACGTAGTTGCGCGTCAGGTCCTCGGCGCGAGCCTGCTGGCTGCGCTGCAGGGTGCTCCGGATAATAGCCTCCCGCGGATACTGTTGCACCAGCCGGCGCGCTAGGTGTGGCGCCAGGGTAGGGGCAGCGTGGCGGTGGGCGTCGAGCGGCTCCAGCAGGGCGTCGGCTATATCTTTCTGCGGAAACAACCCCTCGCGGCCGAAGCGCCGGAGCCAACGGTTGCGTTCCTGCATGATGCGGACGTTGTCGCGGCCCAGCACCAGGCTGGTAGGACGGTTCGGGATGATGGCCAGCGTTACCGTCTGAGCCAGCGAGAGGTAGTGTGGGGGCTGTTGAAAGTAAAGCAACGCCGCCGACTTCACGCCCTCAATGTTGCCACCATAGGGCACTAGGTTGAGGTAAAGCTGTAGGATTTCATCTTTGCTGAAATGCGCTTCCAACTGCATGGCGCGCAGCATTTCCAGCAGCTTGTTGCCAAAAGTGCGCTCTTTGGGTTCCAGCAACCGCGCTACCTGCATGGTAATGGTGCTAGCCCCGGTGGTGCGGCCGCGGCCCAGTAGGTTGCGCCCAGCGGCCTGCACCACCGCCACGGGGTTCACCCCAAAATGGTAGCGGAAGTATCTGTCTTCTTTCTCAAGTATAGCCGCCCGCAAGGCCGGCGTAATGTCTTGCAGCTCCGACTTCATCCGCCACTTCTGAGTAGGGTTGAGGTAGGCGTGCAGCACCGAGCCATCGGCCGCCAGCACCAGAGGCGAGTAGCGCGGGGTAGGGGGCAGGGGAAACGCCCAATCGAGGCTGAACAGCAGCAACAGTAGCAGCCCTAGTGTCGCGAGGAACCGTATGCTGATGCGCCGTTTCATGGCTGCAAGATACAGGGTTGAGGGGGCAAGTGTAGCGCAAAGCCTCGTATCTTCGTTATCAGCGCAACCTCACTTCGCCATGCCGACTATCACGGATATTTCTCAGCTCGACTTTACCAAAACGTACACCTACGTCGACTACCTTACGTGGCGGCTCGGCGAGTTTGTTGAGCTAATCAGAGGGAAAATTTGGCGTATGAGTCCTGCGCCACGGGTACGCCACCAGACTATTTCCTTCAATCTGAATACGGCTTTGGGCGTAGCATTACGCGGAAAGCAGTGCCGAGGCTTTGCCGCGCCTCTCGATGTGCGCCTTACTAAAGCTACCCCCAACGGCGATACAGCCATCCGCACGGTCGTGCAGCCCGATATCTGTGTCGTCTGCGACCCGGCTAAGCTCGATGAGTTTGATTGCGTGGGCGCCCCCGACTGGATCATCGAAATCCTGAGCCCCGGCAGCATGGCGCACGACAGCAAAACTAAGTTCGACCTCTACGAGGAAAACGAGGTAGGAGAGTACTGGATGGTCGATCCTGGCCTGAAAAACGTAATTGTATACGTGCTGGAAAACGGGCAGTATCAGCTGCAGGGCGAGTTCTATCAGCCCGGCCCCATTCCGGTACGTACGTTGCAAAGCCTCACGCTAGAATGGGCAGAGGTGTTTGAGGGGCTCTGAAATTACGCCTTTTGCGGCTCTCACCATCGCCCGTCCCAGTCGGGCCCGTAAGCGGTGCCCGCCGATGTGAACTGCTGATGCGTAACAGCCATCATTAATCCGGTCTTTTTACAATTGGCGCACCGAGTAGGCAGGCACAGCATTCAGTTCATGCTTAATTGGAAGACCGATTGCTTATCGGTCGAAACACCCCTAACTTTAATGGGGGCGAAGGACTACTCATAAACCACAAGAAAGCACTGTGTTGAGTTTTAGCTTCACTCAGCAGTTGCTTCGGCAGTGGTGACCTTCTTCCATAAAATATCAATTCCTTTTTCTATAGTCATAAGTTGTTCGCTGGATGAAGCTTTTAACTCTCCCTGTGCATCGATGATGAAGGGTTGAAACCCATAGCTCACAATCAGATCAAGAAATTCTTGAGGGTCGATTCCGCCTTTTTTCATCATCTCCAAAGAGTATTCGGTGTGCAGAATCGGCAGGTGAGGGAGCAGAGTCTTCGCTCCTTTGAGCACAAAATATTCGTAGCCCTCAACATCTATCTTAACGAATTTAATTCGCCGCGGGTCCAGTTGCTTATCGCGCATAAAATCGTCTACCGTGGTGGTAGAAACTTCTATCTGTTCGCCAGTATGCAGGGGCAGCAGTGAATGACGGCCGCGGTTTTTATCGGGATATAGATATAGTGTCTTGTTCTCCTGCCGGTCGGAAAGCGCCTGAGGGATGCATATGACCTTCCGCGCGTTGTTTCTCTGCGCGTTATTAGTTAACAAGCCGTAATTGAGGGGGTCCGGCTCAAAGGCATAAATACGTGCCGAAGCAGGCGAATGCCGGTCAAATAGCATTGAGTACCAACCAATATTGGCCCCAATGTCGAGCATTATATCATGCTCTTCTAAATGCACATTGTTTAAAAAGCAGCGGGTAATGCCGGGTTCACATAAGCCGGTCTTAAGCATCCGCCTACCGACCACATCCTCGGTTTTAAACTTAAAGCTTAAATTATAATCGGGTACCGGAGCAATTAGATACTGCCTATGGAAAACCCATCGCATCATGAAATAATAGGTAGAATTCAGGTAATAGGACGCTGTATTCATTAATTACTTATTGCTTAACGAATTATCATCCAATCCGAGCCAGTATCCGCTCACGGACGCTTTCAGAGATTGTGCGGGCTAAGGTAAGGAATTTCACCGCCCCCGCACCACGCCCAAATATGAGTGATACGCCGCGTTGTATATAGCATCGTTACCGGGCCTAGCTTGAACGTGCCTGTGCTCACGGCCCGCGCCAAGTAGTAGAACGCCTTCGGCCGAGCGGTGCCGGTGGCGAACAGGTTCAGGCGGTCATCGCGCACGGCGAGGTAGTCGGGGTGGGCGGCGTTGGTGGCCCAAGTTAGGTCGCGCACGGCGAGTGCTACCAAACCGGCCCCGTGTGCACCCTACCCAGCTTCACGCTAGATTGGGCGGAGGTGAAGGAGTGTAGCAAACGACGCCCGATTGGACACTTGCAAAAAACGTAGCTTTGAAGCTACTTCAACGAACTCAAAATGCTGCTGCCGCGCACTACGTATTACGTAATTCTTTGTGCTCTACTTCTGCTATTTGCTACCACTTTATGGCACCGTATTTCGCATTTTGATGATGCCTGGAGTACAGAGCTTTCCTATCAGTTATTAAAGGATGGCTTTGTTCGCTCAAGCTTATTTGGCAATTATCAGCAGTGGGATGAACACTTATATATGTACCATAAAGCCTTTGTATATGTACAGGCAGGTATCTTATATTTTATAGGATTTGATATATGGGCTGCACGGGCAACTACTCTACTGTTTACCGGTAGTTGCCTACTCTTGCTGCTGGTTTACTTCCGGCCCAGGAAAGAACAGCAGCTACTAGCTGCGCTGCTTTATGTGGGTTGTGGTTCTCTGTGGCTGTTTGGTGTCGATAGCCGCCCAGAAACGATGGTGGCGACCTTCGGCTTTGCTTCCTTTTTGCTGCTACAAAAGGGAATACTTTCTCCCAGACGATTATTGTTGGCTGGAGCACTAGCCGGTTTTGCTGCTCTTACTCATCTTAATGGATTAATCTATATAGGAGCTGGTACGTTTTGGCTGCTACCACGCAGCGGCTGGCGAGGGGTCATTTTGTTTAGCGCCGCGGGTAGCCTAGTCGCAGGCCTATTTTTAGCAGATGCACTTATTGATGATCAGTTGCCGCTTTTGCTATATCAGTTCACACACTACCCGGTCAACCAAAATAACCATGATGTGCTGTTGAAACTGCACACAATGGCTCGATATGACCGGATATTTTTTCATAGTGAAGGCGAAGCACCATTGACTGTCTTGCTTATTATGGTAATACTTATCACTAGCTGGGGGCGGCCAATACAAAAAATGTTCACCCCGGCTGCGCGCTATCTGGTATGGCTGCTAGTGGTGTTTTGGCTTCTGACTAAAAGTCACAATGCGTATTACTACATCTTGTTCGTACCGTTCTTTATTGTAATAATTACGGAAGCTGTTTCAACTGTCGAATTACCAAAGCTACGTCGTTACGCAATAGCCGCTCTGATAGCGCTGTATCCATTGGGAAGCGCGACTCGCGCCTATAATCTCTTAAGAGAAAATTACACCTACCCCCCCGTAGCTACGGAAAATGCTCGTTTGGCTTCTCGTATGCCTCAAAAAAATACAAAAATTATTGCGCCCATGAGTTTCTTCTTTGGGCAAATGGATAATTACCACATAAAATCACTTACCTATTATTCTTTCATCGATCAGGATTATTATAACAAGCAGCTAACTACAAAACAATTTTTTGATTTAGCAGCCCGCGATACAGTTCGCTACATTATTTCTGATTTCCGTAAATCGAATAAAATAAACTACATCAAACCAGATACGCCTACCCGCGTTGGTCCCTACCGCAGAGTATACAAGGACCAGTGGCATAGCGTGTATGCCTGGCAGCCTAGAGAAGCCAGAGAACAGGCCTACCGTACCCGCACCACGCCCGCGCCCGAATACGAATGATACGCCGCATTGTACATCGCATCAGCACTCACCGGGCCTAGCTTGAACGTGCCCTTGCTCACGGCTCGCGCCAGGTAGTAGAACACCTTGGGTTGAGCCGTGGCGGTGGTGAACAGATTCAACCGGTCATCGCGCACGTCGAGGTAGTCGGGTTGGGCGGCGTCTTTCACCCAAGCAAGGTCGCGCACGGTGCCGATACGCGGGTTTTCAATTTCCAGGCCGGCGGGCAGCAAGTCTGTAACGGCTACGTTCTCTACCTCGCCAGCCGTTTCGGCGGCTTGTAGCGTCAGGCGGACTACCACTAGGTCGTTTTGTTTGAAGGAAGTGGTAGCGAAAAACTGCCCGTTACGGTCCAGGAACTCGCGGCGGATGCGCAGGTACTGGTCTTCCTCGGGCACGCGGCCGGTGGGCGAGATGCCCTCCATCTCCCAGAAGTAGTACAGCTTGCCGCTACCCTGCGTGCGCAGCATCAGCGGGCGGTTGGCCACGTTCGTCACCGACACATCCTTACCCGAGAACTGCCCTACCACCTTACTATCGGCCAGCAGTGCAGCCGTAACGGTGCTGGCGGCGTTACGGCGCGCCAGCTTGCCCAGCGCGAGCAGGGAAAACGCCCGTTCCTGCGTGTTCAGCCAACTCGCTTGCTGCACCTGCCGGCTGAGTTGCCGGGCCAGCGGGGCAACCTGTGGGTGGTCGGCGTCGGCGGCGAGGAGGGCGTTGAGTACCAGCGCCTCGTCGCGGATGGGCGAGGAGAACGAGCCGGATAGCTCACGCACGTCGGTGGTCTTGGGGGCGAAGCGGGCGGGTAGGAGCTGCTGGAAGCTGCGCTGGTTGCCGGCCACGGCAAAGGTGCAGGCCAGCACCCAGCGTGCATCCTCAGTGAGCAGGGCGCGGTTGGCTTTGTAATAGTTCAGCGCCACTGCGTCGGGCTGACCGGCCAGGGCCAGCACGTAGAGCGAGTAGGCAGTTTCGCGCTTAGCCCGCGTGACGGGCTGGATGGCTCCTCCCGTTTGAATGATGTTGTAGGTATCGGTTTCACGCTTGCGCACCCGCGCTTGTAGGTAGCGAAGCACCCGGTCGAGCACGGTTTTGTTGACTTGGAAGCCAGCTTGCTGGGCTTCGAGTAGGAAGTGAGCAGCGTAGGCCGTGGCCCACCAGTTGTCGTAGTCGCCGCCGGGCCAGTAGCTGAGGCTGCCATTGTACATCTGCTGGGCCTCTACCTTGCGGATGGCCTCCTGCACGTGGTAGTTGGGGTTATACGGACTCGTCTTCACGGCCTTGCCGGTTTGCTGCCCCAGCGTGGCCGCCAAATCACCATAATACAGTTGCGGGAAAGCCGCCGACACGGTTTGCTCTAAGCATCCGTACGGATACTGCAACAGGTAGCGCAAGTCCTTGGCAAACACCGTCATTGGCGAGCGGCTCACCACCAGCTGGCTCCGCAGCGAAGACGGAATGAAATCCGTTTGCAGCTTCAGCGGCTGCGTCACGCCGCCCGCTACTTCGCCGGAACCGTTGCGCTTCTGCAAGGGTGAGGCCGGCCGGACGGGGAGTTCGATGGTTTCGGTGAAGCTTCCCCCTCCTTTTCCGGGAGTAACAGTAACTTTCACTGTAGCATTACCTATAGCATCTTTGGCGAAAACTAGTTTAGGGTCATAACCAGAACCGGCTACAACCTTGAATACTACTTGCCTTTCCTGATTCGGCTGTAGCTCGACAAAACGCAAATAATCGGTCATAGCGTCGCTTGTTCGAGTTGGCCGAATCGGAAGAACTGGTCCTGTCGTTTCTATCTTAACTTCCGAAACACCGGTACTTTTCCCTGTCGTATTCGTCAGCGTCACGGGCACGTCAATCGTGTCGCCGGGGCTGAGGAAGCGGGGTAGGGCAGTGCTGATGACCACCGGGTCGGCGACGCGCATGGTGTGCTCGGCCGCGCCGAATGCGTCGTCTTTGTAGGCCACGGCCATGACGCGCACGGCTCCCGAAAACTGCGGAATCCGTACGCGGTAGCGCACTTTTCCGCTGGCATCGGCTGTAAGCACGCCGCTCCATTTGGCGAGGAGCTTCACGCGGCGCGAGGGTACGGGCGTGGTGCGGCGGGAGAGGTCGGCGGCGTCGCCGCCGCTGCTGCTGGTGCCGAGTTCGGGGAGCAGGAAGGGATACACATCGTAGGCCTGCACTTCCAGGGCGCGTTTTTGGTAGAAGTAGCCGTGCGGGTCGGGCGTACGGTAGTCCTTCATCTGCAAAATGCCCTCGTCCACCACGGCCAGCGTTACCTGGGCCTTGGGCGCGGTGCTCACCTCGATGGTCTGGAAGGTTTGGGAACGACTCTGCGCGGGCGCTTTGATGCTGACGGTCAGCTTCGAATTAGGCCTCTCCACGAGCAATGGCATGAAGCCGCGGGCCACCGTAAGAGGTAGGCGGTTGTCGCAAATCTCGCGGATAGCTGTGGCCGTCACATACACGTTGGGCACGTGCCCGGCGCGAATCGGCACGTCTACCTTCGCCGATTTCTCGTCGGTAGTCACGTAGAAGCTGTTCAGCACCCGGTCCCGCTCCACCGTCACGAGCACGCGGCCGGGGAAGGGTGTTTTCAGCAGCAGGTGGGCCGTTTCGCCGGGTGCGTATTTCGCTTTGTCGGGTTCGATAGTTACCTCGCCCTCGTTGTTCACCTCGAAGCTGTTGGCCTGCGTGTCGCCGTAGCCGTAGGCGTACACCTGCTGAGCCACGTAGGTAACCGCGCCCGGCCGCGCTACCCTGATTTCGTACTCGCCGGAGTAGGTAGGCGCAAACTGCACCGCCGCGCCGCCACCCGCGCCCACAGTAACCTGCTGACTAGATACCACTTGCTCGCGCTTCTGCGAGTTGTAGATGTAGCGGCCGCCCTGGCGCTCAATCACGGTTTCCCAGAGTAGGCGCACCACCTGCACCCGCGCCGGAGCGCTGGTGGGCTGACCGGCGGGCGTGAGAGCCACCACCTGCACCGGCACCTTTTCGCGGGTGCTCACCAGCTCCGGCAACGCCCGAATACCGAACAGCACTGGCTGCGTCTGCACCTCGAACGTAGCCAGACGGTTCACCGGGCGGCCGGTTTCGTCGAATACTGTAGCGAAGGCCGCACCTTCCAGCGTGCCCAGGTCAGTGTAATCGGGCACTTGGTAGGTGGCAGTACCGCGGCCGTCGGCGTCGGTGGTGCCTTCGCGCAACGTCTTCTCGAAGCGGGCCGAAATCGGCGTTTGCTCCTGGTAGCCGTAGTTGCCGCGCCGCTTCTCGCCGCTGTTGATGGCGAAAGTATAGTCGGGGTAGTTTTTGGGGGTGAAGGGTTTCTCTTTCAGCGAAAACTCCACCTCAAACTTGCGGTCGGCGGCGGGCGGACCGAACAGGTTTTGGGCCATAATCTGGGCCGAAACCGGCTGGCCCGGCTTCACGACGGCCCGCGAGGCTTTCACCGTCACCTTCAGTCTATCGGGAATGAACTCCTCTACGCTGAGTTGGCGTGAGGTCAGCAGCACATCGTTGCCGGTGAGGACTTCCAACGTATAGAGGCCGGTCATGATGCTGGGCGGCAGGATAAACTGCGCCTCAAACGCCCCCGCCGCCGACAGTTGCTTGCGCAAGCTGGCGTATTCCTTACCCGTGGGTAGGAGCAAGCGAATCTTGACAGGTAGATTTTTAGGCGGCGCTTGCCAGTTCTCGGTGCGGATGATGGTGTTCGTGCGGATGGTGTCGCCGGGGCGGTACAGGTCCCGGTCGCCGTACAGGAAAGCCTGGTAGCGGGCCGCGTTGCGTTGCAAGCCGCCTACCTCAAACCGCGACGTTTCCACGCGGCTGCGGCTCAGGTCCAGAAACGTAAAATCCGATTGGCGCTGCGCCATCACCATACCCAGCCGGAACCGGCTAGTCGCGGTTGTGCTATCGAATTTTGCCACGCCGTCAGCGTTGGTGGTGCCGGTGCCCATCACCTGGTTGTTGCTACTCACGAAGCGCACCGACACGCCCGACAGCGGTTTCGCGTCGCGGATGGAGTTGGCAAATACCAGCGTGCTACCCGCCGCGCCCTGCTTCACAATCAGGCCGATGTCCGTCACGGCTACCAGCTTGCTCACTTGCAGCCACTGCCGCTCAGTGTCCTGTATCTTGATGATATAAAGGCCTTTCAGGTCGTCGGTAAACTCTAGCTCTTTCAGGCTGAGGTTGAGTAGGCGCAGGCCCTGTTGCTTAGGCAGCCCAGCTACCGTATAAGTGCGCTCCGACAGCACATTGCCCAGGTTCTCTACGTCGTAGTACTGAAACGAACGGTCGATGTACTCGCCGTTGTCGTCCGTGTTGTCTTCTTCAGAATCGGGGTCGTACTCGGGGTAGCCGTATTGGGTGCCGCTCCGCAATAGTTGCTGCAAATTGTTGGCGTAGACTTTTGCAATGGTCACCTTTACTTGCGCTACCTCGTTGATGCGCACGCCCAGGTTGCGGGCACCCAGCGCGTCGAGGTACATGGCTTTCTCACCACTGGCGAAGCTGATGGTCGGCCGCTCGTCGCCGAAGCTTACGGTTTGGGTCACGTCCTCGTCTAGCTGTCCGCCCAATGTCCCGCGCAAGCCGCTGCCAATACGCACTTGGTAGCTTTTTCCGACCTCAAAACCGCCCTTCAGCGTGAAGCCGCCTTCCTGCGTTTCCACCGCAAACGGCACCTGCGGCGACACAGCCACCGTGCTGGTCAGGTCGCCTTCGGCTACGGGCTGGTTGGTGCGCACCGTCACCACCGGGTCGGTGCCCTGCACCGTGCCCGATACGCTGCTCACAGCCAGGGCCTGCGGATCGGGCACGTCTACGGGTAGGGTGAAATCCTGCGTGGTAGGCTGGTCGCCGCCAGCGGCGCGCAGACCGGCCGCCAGCGCTACCGTGAGCGGGGAGCCGGGCCGCACGTCCTGCGTGAGGCCAAGCTGTATAGTTTGGTCGGGCTCAGTATTCAGCACCTCGAAGGCCACTGGCTGCCCGTCCTGCGTGAGGCGCAGCAGCGGGCGCACATCGGCGGAGCGCACGGCGTAGTTGAACGGCACATCTAAGCGCAGTTCGGCAGTGCCCGCCGCCCGCCGCGAGCGGCCCCAAAAGGCCTGCACCGTGCCCGGCTGGAGGTAGGGTGTGTGAAATACGCGGCGGTTTTCTGGTAGCTCTACGTCGCGCTTGTCGGCGGGTAGGGCCTGCGGCCGCAGCGTAGCCCGGAAGGTAGTGCTGGGCCGAAAGGGTGTGAGAGGGGAGAAAATCAACTCCCGGTCGTTAGCCCACTTAAACTTGCCCCGCACGGCTGGTTCAAAGGTCACTACCTGCGTGGTATCCCAATGGTCCTGCTGTTCGGGGCCTACCATCGCCTGGTCGAACTCAAATATCAGGTTCTGATAGGGATCGATTTCCTCGCCGTTGGGGTCGGTAGTGGAGGTGGTTTTTGTGCAAGCGCACAGGAATAGTAGCAGCCACAGCAGCGGCAGACGGGGTAGGCGGGGCATTATCGGGTATAGTTGAGATAGAGGAGGTAAGGTATAGAAAACGGGCGCTATATAGTATTTTGTATGCGCAATGTTTTGCTTAAATAATTAGATAATAAAATGGCGCTTCATGAAGAGGCAGTTAATGCAACTGCGAATAGATTAGTTAGAAAGTTATTATTGAATACCAGTGTGGAGAGCTTTGGGATTATGCATCAGATGCCTCTTGTTCATTTTCGTAATGAACATGGAAATGATATGGTGTTATGTTTTGATTCGCCCATCCTATTTCATCCTGAACACGGACCGTGTACTGATTCCAATGAGTATTTGCTCATAGGAATGAACCGGGTAAATTTGAAGATGGTAGTTGACGCGACTTGTACTGCTGCGTCAGACTTGGAGGTATATTTTGAAGATGGATCTTGGTTTAGAATTTCAGGTACATCAGAAGATGGCAATGAACCTTGGCAACTCTCAGACGGATTGCCTGTAGATGAAGACGGTACGCTCATTATTGCGCAGACGGAAGGAGGATATGCTATTTGGAATGGTAGTAGTATAGATAAAGTTAACTAGCATGAGCTACGACCTACTAGTTTTCAGCAAGGAGGCCGCCCCAAAAACGCGGACTGAATTTATGGGATGGTATGATGCCCAAACAGAATGGAAAGAGGAGCACATATACAGTGACCCAGCTATTACCACTCATGAACTTCGGGCCTGGTTAATGGAAATGGAGCAAACATTTCCTGATATGAACGGTCCTAACACGACCGATGGCCACAAGAGTGATTACGAAACAGACTACAGCATTGGCCGTGTAGTAATCTATGCCGCCTTTAGCTGGTCATTGGCAAAGGAAGCGCACGAGACGGCTCACCGACTGGCTCGAAAATATCAAGTTGGCTTTTATGACCCTAGTTTCGAAGGACCTATATTACTTCCTGAAAACGGCGACTTGGGACTAATAGAGGAAGTCGACCAGCAGAACCCAGGTTTGAAGAAACCATGGTGGAAGTTACGGTAACTCGCACTCAGTACTAACGATGAGCTTGCACCTCATCTGCCGCGCAGCGGCGACGCGGAACCGTGCTATTCAAACGTCATCGTTCTAGAGTGTGTGGACAGCAAGGAGAGTATTTTTACGCCATGCGCCGTCATGAATTAACCGAACGCGAATGGAAAATGGTCGAACCACACGCCCTCGGCCGGCTGGGCACAGGGCGCGATAACCGCCTGTTCGTCAACGCCGTGCTGTACCGGGTGCGCACGGGCGTGGCGTGGCGCGACTTGCCCGAGCGGTTCGGTCCATGGAACACCGTGGCGCGGCGTTTCCGCCGCTGGGCACATGCGGGCGTGTGGGCCGCGTTGTTTCAGGCCGTGCAGGAACCGGATTATGCCTGGGTGCTGGTCGACTCGACCACGGCCAAGGCGCACAAAGCGGCGGCCGGACAAAAAAAAGCACGCCGGCCAACGAAGCCCTCGGCCGCTCGCGCGGTGGTTTCGGCACCAAAGTGCATGCGGTGGTGGACGCATTAGGCAATTGCCTGCACTTGGCCCTGACGCCGGGCGAAGCCGCCGACCGCCCCCAATTGCCCGGCCTGTTGGCGGCCTTACCGCAACAACCCGGCGCGGTAGTCGCCGGCAAGGCGTATGATACCAATCACGTGCTCAAGACGTTGGCCCAAGGCGAAATCGAAGCCGTCATCCCGCCCAAAGCCAACCGCCTCGACCAACGCGCCTATGACGAAAACCTATACGCCGACCGCAACAAGGTGGAGCGCTTCTTCGGCCGCCTCAAAGAAGCCCGCGGCTTTGCGACCCGTTACGAGAAAACGGCTACCTCCTTTTTAGCCGTGGCCCACTTGCTCGCTGCCCTCGATTGGATGCGCTAGATGTCCACACAGCCTAGCTGGGAGGCTGTGCCTCCCAGCATCGGCAGTACGAGTTATGCTGCGCTAAACTCGCGCCAGCTACCTTGCTACGCGTTGGCGTAGCATACGCAGCAACAAGCGCTTACATTCGCAGGATAACCTTTTCCTTATGCCCACTACCATCCTCACCGCACCTGGACTAGGCGGCTCCGGCTCAGCGCACTGGCAAACACAGTGGGAGCAACAGTACAGTTACCAGCGCGTGCAGCAGCACGATTGGGACCACCCCGTTTGCACCGATTGGGTACAAGCTTTGGAAGCTGCCATAGCTGCTGCCGGCCCGCAGGTAGTGCTGGTGGCGCACAGCCTGGCTTGCGCTACGGTGGCGCACTGGGCCGCTACCACCCGCCACCAACTGCAAGGCGTTCTATTCGTAGCGCCCGCCGATGTAGACCGGCCCGACTTTCCGCCCGAAGTGGTGGGCTTTGCGCCCATGCCACTGGCGCGCCTACCGTTTCCTAGCATCGTGGTAGCCAGCACCAATGATCAGTACGTCAGCCTAGCTAGAGCCCAACAGTTTGCGGAAGCCTGGGGTAGCCGGTTTGTAAACATGGGTGCGCTCGGGCATCTAAACGCCGAATCGGGGTTGGGGCTGTGGCCGCAGGGGCACCAGCTACTTCTAGAGCTGTTGGGGTAGGAGTAAGCATTTAGGTGCTCAAGTGCTGCTCAGCTACCCAGATAAAAGAGTGATTTTTAGGCAGGCAAAGCCTTGCTATTCGTATAGTATCTGATACTCAACTACGCCCGCGCTCCTTCCTATGGCTGCTAATCACACCCGACTCTATGCCGATGTGCAGTTCCTGACCGAGCTGCAACCGGCGCGCAACTACCGCAACTTGGCTTCGCTCAACCAAGCGGCCGACTACATTCGGGAGGCGCTACACCAAGCTGGCGGCCAGCCACAGGACCAGGTATTCCGCGTCGATGGCCGGGAATATCGCAACATCATCGCCTCCTACGGGCCGCCCGATGCCCCGCGTATTGTAGTAGGGGCACACTACGACGTGTGCGGCGACCAGCCCGGTGCCGACGACAACGCCAGTGCCGTGGCCGGCTTACTCGAAACCGCCCGCCTACTGCACGAGCAGCGCCCCGCCCTGCTCTACCGTCTCGACCTGGTAGCGTATTGCCTAGAAGAGCCACCCTACTTCGCCACCGATAACATGGGCAGCGCCGTGCACGCCAAGTCGTTGCAGGAAGCGGGTGCAGTAGTGCGGGCTATGATCTGCTACGAGATGATCGGGTACTTTAGCGATGAGCCCGGCTCCCAGCAATTCCCGAACCCAGCACTGGCGGCGCTATATCCAAATACCGGCAACTTTATTACAGTGGTAGGCCGGGAGGGGCAGGAGGGTTTCACCCAGCAAGTGCAGCAATTAATGCAGGCCCATTCTGGCTCACTGGATGTGCAGCGCATCAATATGCCTGCGTCTGTGGCACTGGCAGGGCTTTCCGACCACCGCAACTACTGGCGCTACGGCCATGATGCCGTCATGATCAACGACACGTCGTTCTTGCGCAACCCGAACTATCACCAGACCTCCGATACCATCGATACACTCGATTTTCACCGCATGGCGCAGGTAGTCGATGGCGTGTACGGTGCCTTAGTAGATTTGAAGTGACGCCGTTCCCGGCCAGCCAAGCCATGTGCTTTTCTACCGCCGCTAGGGTTTTACGCCGAAATAAGCCAATAGAGTCTGGTCGCGTACTCGCGTCGTTTTGCCCAATCGGGGTCCAGTTATGGCCCTTTTCTGTAATCAACGAAGTTGGGAAACCTTATAAACGCTAGCAGCCTACCTCAACACTATAACCAAGCCAAGCGCCTGAAGACCCTGTGTGGCCTGACTCCATGCGAATTCGTGTAGGCTCAGCTCAGTGGCAAAAGAGCCTTACTCCTACCTGACCTCCTACCCCACGATGAAACTACACCGTTAATGCATAGCTCCGCCCACGCCGGGCGCAGCAGCCACGAGGTGCGTCACCCGCTGCCGGCCTACCAGTAGTAGGAGCAGCGCCAGCAAAGAAGCACCGGCCATGAGAGCCACCATCGGGACTGCAGAGCGAGCGTCGAACAGACTCACGCCCAGCGATGCGAGGGCACCCGCGCCCATTTGTAGGGCGCCCATCAGGGCAGCGGCACTGCCTGCATGGCGCGTGAACGGGGCCAAGGACAAAGCCGACGTGTTGGGGCTGGTGAAACCCAGGCAGCTCAAAAAGACGAATAGCAAAGCGACCATGCCGCCCAAGCCCAATACGCCCGCGCTAGTTAGGCCTAGCAATACCACCGTGGTCAGCAACTGACAGCTCAGAGCAACCAGCACAATCTGCTCGCTCTGGTAGCGGCGCAACAGCAGGCTGTTAACCTGACTGGCCCCGATAAGCCCGATAGAGAGAAAAGCGAAAATCCACCCGTATACCTTCCCCTCTACGTGGTAGAGGTCCATGAACACCAAGGGAGAGCCCGACACGTAGGCAAACAGACCGCTAAACGAGACGGCCCCGGTCAGCGCGTACGTGGCAAACTGGGGTTCACGCAGTACGGTCCAGAAGTTGGTGAGGATGGGCCGGGGCCGTAGCGAGAGCGTGGTGTCGGGCGTATAGCCGTTGGGTAGCCACAGGAACGAGGCTAGCAACAGCAGACCACCCAGCACACCCAGCGCCAGGAATACGGCCTGCCAGCCGTAGGCCGCCGTCACGTAGCCGCCAAGGGTAGGCGCTAACAGCGGCGAAACACTCAAAACCAGCATCAGCAGGGCAAAAACCTTGGCGTTTTCTTTCACGGGAAATAAGTCCCGCACCATCGCTACCGACGCCACGGCTGCCGAGCAACTGCCAATGGCCTGGATGAAGCGCAAGGCAATGAGCGTTTCAATACGGTGCACCGCCAAGCAGCTCAGCGAGGCCACTACGTAGAGCGCCAGCCCAAAATAGAGCGGTTTTTTGCGCCCAAACCGGTCCAGCAGCGGGCCATAGAGAAGCTGCCCCGCCGAAATACCGATGAAGAAGCTCGATAACGAAAGTGCTACCTGCGACACACTTGTATGCAGATCTTGCGCAATAGCCGGAAATCCCGGCAGATACATATCAATGGAGAAAGGCCCTAAAGCCGTGAGGGCACCCAGGATGAGGATGAGAAAGAAATACCGTTGATTGGTCATGAAACAGCCGGAAAACACTGCCGGAAGCGCCGCCAGCAGGATACGAGAACAAGAAAGGAATACGGGTGCAGCTCCGACAGGAAGGGCCAGAAGGCAATCTGCGCGCGCAGATTGCCTTCTGGCCCTTCCTGTCGAGTGGCTAGTTGCTACAACAAATGTAACGGCCTACTTGCTTATGGACATCAGGCTTATTCCTGAACAATAAGAAGCAAACCGTCTGTCATGCTTCGACAAGCTCAGCATGACAGACGGTTTTTGGCTTGATGACATAGGGAACAGCCCCGCGCCATCATCCGCCAGTAAGCTGATACAGAACGCCACGGCGCTTATTGTAGCGCAGCTCCACGCTATCAGCCTGTATCAAAGCAACACGGCACGGTGTCTTGTAGACGCCGTGCCGTGTTGCTTTGATAAAAAGCTACTATCGAAGTAGCAAAAGGCTACTGCAAGCTCTTTTTCAATTCTGAGGCAGCTAGGGCTTGCGCTTCGCGGGCCTCGGGTACTACCGTGGCCATACCGAAGAACTCGTGCGTCACGCCCTCATACACCTTCGATGTTACGGATACACCGGCGGCTTTCAGCTTGCTGGCGTACTCTTGACCTTCGCTTTGCAGCGGGTCAATTTCAGCATTGATGACCGTAGCTGGGGGTAGGCTGCCTAGGTTGGTAGCATTCACCAGTGAAATCAGTGGGTTGGTACCGTCAGCAGAACTTGTCAGGTATTTGTCGTAGAACCACTGCATTAGCGGCTTGCTTAGGGGTTTGGCGTTGGCGTATTGCGTATAGGAGGTGGTGTTCATGTCGTAGCGGGCAATGGGGTACACCAGCAGTTGGTGCACGGGCAGTGGCACCGAGGCGCTACGAGCCATTAGACACACCGCCCCTGCAAGGTTGCCACCGGCGCTTTCACCGGCCACTGCAATGCGTTGGGCGTTAATGTTGAGGGTAGTAGCGTTGTCGCGCACCCAGCGGTAGGCCGCAAACGAGTCGTTGTGAGCCGTGGGAAACTTAAACTCCGGGGCCTGCCGGTAGGCTACCGATACTACCACGGCGCCCGTCTGCTCTGACAAGGCCCGCGCCGATGGGTCATACGTATTCAAGTTGGCAATAACCCAGCCGCCGCCGTGGTAGTACACAATGGCTGGCAGGTTGCCCGTAGCGTTCTTCGGACGGTAGATGCGTACGCGAATTGTACCACCCGACACCGGAATACGCTGCCCTGTGGTGTCTACCTGCGGCACGGGCGCGGGGATATTATAGTCACGCATCACGGCCATAACCGCATCAGTAGCCGAGGGAGCCATGCGGGCTTGCTGCGGGGTGAGGGTATTGAGCGGTACGCCTCCGCTGAGCTGGTCAAGCTTTTCGATAACGGTTTGCATCTCCGGGTGAATGGTTGGGCCCCACTCGGGCTTCGGGCCGGCGAGCTTGATGCTAGTGCTATCGGAGTCAGAATCGTCGTTGCAGGAAGTGGCGCCGGCCAGCACACCAGCCAGGAAAAGCGCAGAAACTACGCGCCGAGACCAAGTCCGTGCAGTGGCCAAAGAGGAAAGATGATTGTTCATGGAGTTCATCATGAGGGTGAGGGGTGGAACCCAGTAAGCCAGTTAAAACCGCTGGCTACTCAAGTCACCCCTCATACGCACCGCTGATGCACACCCGCCTCCTAGTAGGGACGAGCTGGCTACGCCCAGGGACAAGCTGCACTACAAAAGGGGTAGCCGGCCCGATTCGCCTGCTCAGCTAGCTAGGCTGCCGAGAAGTAATTCAAGAAATAAACTGTTTCAGAAACTGCTGAATGGCGTCGTTGTAGCTGCGCGAAGAGGTGAGGTGCTGGCCATCGTGCAGTGTAAGCAGGTACTCGCCGTGGGCCCAGGGCCGCAGTTCTTTCACCTGCTGGGTGTTCACGATAAGCGAACGGTGAATGCGTAGAAATACGCTGGGGTCGAGTTGGCGCTCTAGCTGGCTGAGGGTAGAGCGCAGCACATGGGGCTGACCTTGAGCGTACACGGTTACGTAGTTGCCCGTAGCCTCTAGGTAATGCACCTGCGCCGTGGGCACAAAATAGAGCAGTCCTGGCTGCTTCACCAGCAACTGGGTAGGAAACGTGGGCGGAGCGGCAGGGCTGGGTAGGGTGCTCAGGAAGGAGGTGAGTTGCTGGTGCAACTGCTTGGCTTGGTGCTGGGCTATGCGCTGGCGCACGTGGGCCAGGCAGCGAATAAAGCGGTCGGGGTCGAGGGGCTTGAGCAGGTAGTCGAGCGCGTGCGCTTCGAAAGCCTGCAGAGTGTAGCGGTCGTAGGCCGTCACGAAAACCACCAGCGGCATCGGTTGCTCCTGGAGTTGCTGGAGCACCTGCAAGCCCGTAAAGTCGGGCATCTGCACGTCCATAAACACCAGGTCTACTTCTGCATCGCCAGAGAGGGCAGCCAGGGCCTCGGCGCCGTTGCTGCACTGGCCCTGCACCGTGAAGTCGGGAGCATGGGCCAGGAGCTGAGTGATGCGTCGGCGAGCAAGCGGTTCATCATCAACAATCAATGTGCGAATCGACGACATAGGAATAGCAAACCAAGAATAGCGTAGGATTACTTTGTCTGGAAGGGTAGCTCCAGGCGAACCACCGTGCCCTGCTCCGCACCCGAGCGTAGGGTAAGTACGTAGCGGCTGCCATACAAGGTGCGCAGCCGCTGCTCGGTATTGGCCAGGCCTACCCCACGCACACTATCGGCGTGGGGGCTGCTGCCGCTGTTGTGCACTTCCAGCATAAGCTGTTCGCCCTGCCGATGCGCTTGCAGATGAATGCTACCGCCGCCTACTGCCGCCAGTCCGTGCCGCACAGCATTTTCGATGAGAGGCTGCAACAGCAGGTGCGGCACCAGGGCAGGTAGGGCGGCGGGTACTACGTGGTGCGTGAAGGTGAGGCGATTGGAGAAGCGTACCTGCTCGATGTCGAGGTAGAGCTGCACGAAATGCAGTTCCTCGGCCAGAGGCACTTGCTGGGCCTCGGTGTGGTCGAGCACCAGGCGCAAAAACTCGCCGAGCTTGGCAGTCATGCGCTGGGCTGTGCGCGGCTCGTCCTCAATCAGCGTAGAAAGGGCGTTGAGGGTATTGAAAAGAAAATGCGGATTGAGCTGCTGCTTCAGCGCGTGCAATTGGGCCTGCACCAACTGGGTTTCCAGGCGGGCGGCCTCCAGGCTGCGGTGCTGCCACTTGTGGTAAAAGTCCAGAGCATAGGCCACAAACAGCACCATCCAGTAAATCGGAATCCAGACGTTGACCGAGCCCAGAATAGCCGCCCAGGAAAGCCGGACACCCGGTACGGCCATTAAATAGAGCAGCGTGAGGTAGGAAGCCCGGTAGAGCACCGTAATGAGCACACTCGCCACAGCGTGCACCAACAGGTAGGCCAACCACCGCCGCCGACCTGCGGTAAGATTGAAGCGCGTAGCCAGCTCAAAGACCACCGGCGTGAGCAGGGTTCCAATAATGCCATAGACCAGCGGCCCCAGCACCGCCGTGCGCCAATGCACCGACAAGCCACTGGTGAGGGCCTGCCCATACACGAGCAAAATCATGAACAGCGTGAACACACCCCAGGCCAGGGCTACCCGAAACCAGGTAAGGCGGTGCAGTAATAGCATGCAGAAGAAACCAAAATAGGTCTACTCCAACGTAACTATCCCCGGCTAAGTTGGGCCTGATGGCTGTAGCGGCCAGTAGACTCTGCTCATGCTAACAAGTGGTTTTGACGAGCTATGCAATGGTGGTGTGCGCTGAGCTACGGCCGCACCACTGGAAAGGACGTAATGCGTAGATTAGTAGCGCCGTACGGAATAAGTGTCAGCGTTTCGGGAGTGGCCCCAGCGGGCCGGGCTACCGGACTGGCCGGCGGCGGACCAGCCGAGTTCTGCTCCAGTTGCCACTCGGGTAGGCGGATGCCCTGCACGCGCAGCTCCACGGGCGCACCGTCGGGCGAAAATACGATGCCGGTAGTCGGGCGCTCTTGCACTTGGAACGCGACGGTGGCGTCGGCCTGGGGTAGGAGCAGGCCGTAGTTCCAGGGGGTAGTGGCCCGCACGGCGTAGTCGTCGGCTTGGTTGGGCCGGTCGCGCAGCTTGTCCCACTGCTCGCCCAGCTTCAGCCCATACACCAGCGGCCCACGCTCTACCGATACCGACTGCTGGTAGCCCGGCTGCACGCGCACCTCCATCGGTAGGCGCAGCTCCACCACGTCGCCCTGCTGCCAGCGGCGCTTTAGCTGGTAGAACGTGCCGGCTTTGGGAGCGTCGGCCACGGGTTTGCCATTCACCGTCACCGTGGCTTTATCGGCCCAGGCCGGAATGCGCAGACGCAGTGGAAAGGCCATTTTCTTGCTGGATTTCGCCACCACAAACCGGATGTTGTCGCGGAAGGGGTAGTCGGTTTCCTCGCGGATGGTGACGTCCGCTTTGCCTACCCTGGTGGTTAGCTCGCTGGGTGCGTAGGCCGCGGCCACCAGGCCGCCATCGGGCGAGGCCATCCAGAGGTTGGCCGCAAACTTGGGCCAGCCCTGGTGCATGTTGGCCGTGCAGCATCCAAACCACGGCTCCAGGCCATACACATTGGAGTCGTCGCCGTTGGTGGACCATTGCCTTTTAGCCTTATTCACCAGCACCTGGTTGGGCTGCTGGTCGTACTGGTGCGCCCACATGGTAGGGTCGAAGGTGGCGGGTAGAGCGTTAAAGGTGATTTTTTCGAGCCGGTCGCCAAAGGCAGGGTCGCCGAGCAAGGCCAGCAGTTGCTCGTAGGAATACTGCGCCTCCACCACCGCGCACAGCTCAATGCCTTGCGAGGGGTTGCGGCCCGAGAAATGCTCGTCGCCACTGTACATACCGTTGGGCAGGCCATGGTACTGATCCAGCATTTTCAGCTGCTGGTAGATGCTCTGACGGTCAGCGGTGGTGCCGCCGGTCATGCCCCAGAGCACGGGCATCTTCAGGGCCATGGCATTATTCACACCGTGGGCTTTCAGGGCAAGATCTTCGTCGTGGCTACCGTCGGGTAGGCTCATGGTGGCCCAGCTGGTGGGCTTGGTGAAGGGAAACTGCGCGTAGAGCTGCTGCCAGTTGTAGCCTTGCCCAGCTAGCTGCTGGGCCAAGGTTAGGAGTTGAGGGTTCTTCGTTTTTTCATATAGCCAACGGATGGGTAGCAGCTCCTCAGCCCAACGATACCGAGCCCATACCTGCAACGGATTAGCCGCCAGCTGGCTGCTCTGGTAGGCGAAGTACTTCTCCATAAACGGCACCACGCGCGGGTCGCCAGTGGCTTCCTGGTACTGCATCAGGCTTTTGAGTACCAGCATATTGGGCCACCAGTCTTTATTTTTGGCGGGGCCAATGGCACCGTCGGGCCGCTGACTTTGCAAGGTCCAGTCAATCCACTTCTGCGCCTTGGCTTTCAGGGTAGGATCGTTGAGGAGGTAGGCCAGGGGTAGGAGGCCATCGAGGTAGTAGGGGCCCCGTTCCCAGCCCTCGCCCGAGCCGCCCAGCCAGGCGCTGTTGGGGCCGAGGTCGGGCCAAAACTCGTCCAGATGGCCCGTCAGCCCATCGGCCTGGATGCGCAGCTGGCGCTGAAGCCAGCCTGCGGGCCGCACCGTCCCCAGCGGCAGCAGTTGAAACGCACCCGGCTGAAAGGCCGCTGTTGCGGGGGCAATGGGTTTGGCAAGTGTCTGCTCTCTGCTACCCAGCGGTAGGAGCAGGAACGCCAGCGGAAACACGCAACGCATAGAGGTAAGCATAGCAAGCGAGGATGGGACGGGCGGGATGCCAGCTCGACGCAGAACGGCACTCGTTGGTCTGGTGAATGAAGCGGTTAGGCGCGTACCTGGCCATTGCCGCGCACCTGCCATTTGTAGCTGGTTAGCTCCTCTAAGCCCATAGGGCCACGGGCATGCAGCTTCTGCGTACTGATGCCGATTTCGGCGCCCAGTCCAAACTGCGCGCCGTCGGTGAAGGCGGTAGAAGCATTGGCGTACACGGCGGCAGCGTCCACGACATTCAAAAACCGCTCGATATGGGCCGCCTCTTCCGACACGATAGCCTCGCTGTGCTTGGAACCGTGGCGGGCAATATGGTCCAGTGCTTCATCCAAACTGGCCACGGTTTTCACGGCCAACTGCAACGACAGGAACTCGGTACCAAAATCCTCGGGCCGGGCGGGTTGCAGCAGTTCGGCGGGGTACACGCCGCGCAGGGCAGGGTAGGCACGTTCGTCGGCATGCAGGAGCACGCCTGCGGTGGCTAGGGGGGCGAGTAGGGTAGGCAGGTCGATGAGGCGGCTTTCGTGCAGGAGCAGGCAGTCTAGCGAGTTGCACACGCTCACGCGGCGCGTTTTGGCGTTGTTGATGATGGCGCGGCCCTTCGCTAGGTCGCCGGATTCGTCGAAGTAGGTGTGCACGATGCCCGCGCCTGTTTCAATGACGGGCACGCGGGCGTTGTCGCGCACGAAATCAATCAGCTGCTGGCTGCCGCGCGGAATCAGCACGTCTACATAACCCACGGCTTGCAGCAGGGCGGCGGTGGCTTCGCGTTCGGCGGGGAGGAGGGTAGCTACGGCTGGGTCGAGGCCGTGCTGGCGTAGCACTTCATGGATAACGGAAATGATGGCGCGGTTGGAAAAGTCGGCGTCGGAGCCGCCTTTCAGCACGCAGGCGTTACCGGTTTTTAGGCACAGCGCCACCACGTCGAAGGTCACGTTGGGCCGGGCTTCGTAGATGATGCCCACCACGCCCAGCGGCACGCGCACTTTGCGCAGGAGCAGGCCGTTGGCGAGGTCGGTTTCGGTGAGCACGGTGCCCAGCGGCGAGGGTAGGGAGGCCACGCTGCGTAGGTCGTCGGCAATGCTTTGGATTCGCGCCGCCGAGAGTTGAAGCCGGTCGTACTTGGGGTCGTCGGGCGCCATGCGCGCCAGATCCTTCGCGTTTTCGGTCAGAATGAACTCCGTGTGTTGCACGGCCGCCTCGGCCACCGCCAGCAACACCGCGTTGATGGTGTCGGGGGAGACTTGCGCGAGGGTGCGGCTGGCTTGCTGCGTGGCGTCGAAGGTAGGCGTGAGGTTCATAGGCGTGGAGTTGCGGAGCCCCAGGAGGGTAGGAGGGTGTGAGATACTGTGATAAAGAGCAAGAACTTGGGCAAGTTTTTTATCTTTAGGCTCCTTCAAGGAGAGCCTTCGGGTTCATCCTGTGTAGCCTCGGCCCATTAATCGGCCGGGGCTACTTCTTTTTCGGCCATGTGGGCCGGGTGGAACTGCGGGTCGTAGGGGCGGTCGTTTTTCCAGAGCGAATAGCAGAGCAGCAAGAGCTTGCGCATGACGGCAATGACGCCGGGCTTGCCGCTGGGCTGGCGGGCGCGCAAGCGGGCATAGAAGGCTTTTTGCTGCGGATTATAGCGCAGGCTGCTCACGGCTGGCAGGTAGAGCGCCGTACGCAGGCGCACGTTCCCTCGGCGGGAAATGCGCGTGGCTTGGGAAGAGAGGCCGCTTTGGCGCTGCACCACGTCTAGGCCGGCGTAGGAGGCGAGCTGGCGCTCGTTTTCCACCAGGATGAAGCCGTTGGTTTCGGCCACCACCACGATGGCCGTGGTCAGACCGATGCCGGGGATGCTGGTCAGGTGGGCCAGTTTGCGGGCCAACTCCGGCTCCGCGTCGAGCAGCAGCGAGAGGTCTTGGTCGACGGCTTTTAGCTGTTGGGCAACGAGTTGCTGCTGAGCGGCCAAGCGCTCGAGGGTGCGGGCGTCGGGCTGGTAGCTGTGCTGGTAGGCGTGGCACCGGGTTTTGAGCTGTCCGCCCTGCTCGCTTAGGCGCTGACGCTCGCGGGCCAGGGCCCGCAGCTGGCGCAGAGCGGGCGTTGGTGGTTGCCAGGCGGGCAAGGCCCGCTCCAGGCCCAGGCGGCAAAGCAGGCGGGCATCGAGTTGATCGGTTTTGCTCTTGAGCTCGGTGCTCTGGGCAAAGTGCTTGACTTTGTTGGGCAGTAGCACGCTCAGGGCCTGTGCGTTATCGGAGAGAAAATAGGCTAAGGCTTCGTAGTAGACCCCAGTGGCTTCGACCACGAACCACAATGGGGCGGCGGGCGCCTGTTGCTTGGCCGTCCAGGCCAGCAGGGCCGTGAAGCCGGCCAGCGTGTTGGCAAACGTGGTTTCTTTACCAAAACGCAGCTGCTGGCTGGCCTCGATGCGGCCGAAGCAGGCCACGAAGGTGTCTTTGGCAATGTCAATGCCCACAACGTATTTCAGCGGGGCGGTGGGGGAAGGGACGCGGGGCATCGGCACGGGGTAAAAAGGTGGAAAGCAACCAGCCAGCAAGGTTTTCACCGCAACTCTCCTTGTACAAATGCGGGATGCCATCCGCGCCAGGGCGGGGCTCCCTCCATACTGTGCAGTCTTCAGGCAAAAACGGGAAACGGGGCACAGATTCTCACACGCAACGTCGACGCCAAAGCACCGCATTTAGGGATGGATGGTGTCCCCGTTTCCTTTTCTAGCTACCCTTAAGTTAGGGTAGTACAATCATACAAGGGTAGGAGGGCGGGAAGAAGTACGTGAGCGAATCATCCCCTAACAACTCATACCTTCCTACCCTCACACCCTCCTGCCCTAAGCAGTAGGGCTACCAATGCTAAATATCAGCGTTCAAAAACAGATAATCGTAGTGTACCAGAGGCTTCTGCTGCTGCTGGCCCAGCCGCTCGCGGGCTTTGGTGGCATCGTATTCGGCCATACCCAGGCCCACGGCGCGGCCATCTTCGGCCAGTAGCCGGATAATGTCGCCTTTCTCAAACTCACCTTCCACCGCCACCACGCCTACAGGTAGCAAACTAGTGGCCTTGCCCGGCGTGGTGAGGGCTGCACAGGCGCCCGCGTTGAGGCGCACCGTACCTTTGGCAGCCGGTTCGGCGTGGGCCAGCCACTTCTTGCGGCCCGAGGCCGTACGGCTGGGTAGGAAGCGCGTGTTCACCACCTCGCCGCTCAGCACGCGGGGTAGCACGTTCTCAGTTTTGCCGTTGGCAATATGTACCGCAATGCCCAATTGCGCCACTTTGTGCGCCATGTGGCACTTGGTAATCATGCCGCCGCGCCCAAACTGGGAGCGTTGCGTGGTCACAAAGGCCGAAAAATCGGGTGTGTCGGGGCCAATTTCACGGATAACGTGGGAAGATGCGTCTTTCGGGTCGCCGTTGTAGATGCCGTCTACGTTGCTGAGAATCAGCAGGGCATCGGCATCGAGCATGGCGGCAAGCAGGCCGGCCAGCTCGTCGTTGTCGGTAAACATCAGCTCCGTTACCGATATCACATCATTCTCATTCACAATGGGGATGATGTTGTTTTGGAGCAGCGCCCGGAAGCAGTTCTGCATGTTGCGGTAGTGCTGCCGGTCGCGGAAATCCTCTTTTGTTACCAGCACCTGCGCACACGTGAGCTGATAGCGCGCCAGCAGCTCGGCGTAGGTGGTCAGCAGCTTCACCTGCCCCACGGCGGCCAGCAGCTGGCGGCTGCTCACGGCGTCGGCCTTTTCGGGTACCTGCACTAGGCTGCGGCCCGCCGCCACTGCCCCCGACGATACCACAATTACCTCGCGGCCCGGCTGTTTCAGGGCAGCAATCTGCTCTACCAAGTGGGCTATGCGGGCCAAATCGGGCGTGCCATCGGCCTGGGTCAGTACGTTGGAGCCAATCTTGACGACGAGACGATGGTAGGGTAGGGGCATTTTTTTGAGCTATTAGCGAATAGCTGTTAGCTGATAGCTAGCAGCTAATGGCTTCAAATATGGGCAATGAAAAGCTAACAGCTACTAGCCATCCGCTAGTAGCTTAACTAATTACCCGTTCGAGACGAACTTCAGCCCGATGATGGACGCAATGAGAGTAACAAGAAAGAACACCCGCCAAAAATCAGCCGGCTCGCGGAACACCACAATGCCTACCAGCACCGTGCCCACGGCCCCAATGCCGGTCCAGACGGCGTAGGCCGTGCCGATGGGTAGGGTTTGGGTGGCGCGGTAAAGGAGCGTCATGCTGAGCGCGAGAAAGGCAAAGAACCCCAGCAACCACAGCGTAGCCGTAGTGCCGGTAGTTTCTTTCATCTTGCCCAGGCAGGCTGCAAAGCCTACCTCACACAAACCCGCAATAAATAAGAGAAGCCAAGGCATAGGGTAGAGGCGAAAAAGAAGTGAAAAGAGAGTTAAAAGGAACGTCATGCTGAGCGAAGCGGAGCATGACGTTCTGATTACGCTTTACTCTACCGCGTCGGCCACTACCTTATAGGTGGGGTCTTCCCAGTAATTCACGTCGATAAGGGCCTGGGCGTTGGTGAGTAGGCGGCGGGAATCGGGGCTGAGGTGGCGCAGGTGTAGGGTTTTGCCGAGCTTGGCGTAACGCTCCGTGAGCTTGTTGAGGGCCTCAATGGCCGATAAGTCGGTCACGCGGCTTTCGCGGAAATCAATGATAACTTCCTGCGGATCATTGGCCGGGTCAAACTTCTCGTTGAAGGCCACTACGGAGCCAAAGAACAGCGGCCCGAAAATCTCGTAGTGCTTGCGGCCCTGCTCGTCGGTGTGCTTGCGGGCGCGGATGCGCAGGGCGTTTTCCCAGGCAAAGGCCAGTGCCGAAACAACGACGCCAACGAGTACGGCCAGCGCCAGATTTTGCGAAATGGCCGTGATGAGCGTTACCAGCGCCATCACTACCACGTCGGTGAGGGGCATGCGGCCGATGATGCGCAGGCTGGCCCACTCAAACGTGCCAATGACTACCATAAACATCACGCCTACCAGTGCCGCCAGCGGCAGCCGCTCAATCAGCGACGAGCCTACCAGCACGAACAGCGCCAGCGCCACCGCCGCCACAATGCCCGACAGCCGGTGCCGCCCCCGCGACTCAATGTTCACCATCGTTTGCCCAATCATGGCGCAGCCGCCCATGCCACCCGTCAGGCCCGAAGCCATATTGGCGAGGCCCTGGGCCACACAATCTTTGTTGCCCCGTCCGCGGGTGTCGGTCAGTTCGTCTACTACCGTCAGGGTCAACAGGCTTTCCGTCAGGCCCACCAGCGCCATGATGACGGAGTAGGGAAACACCAGCGCCAGCGTATCCCAGGTGAAGGGGATGGCCGGCAGGTGAGGTAGGGGTAGGCCGCCGCTGATAGAGGCAATATCGCCCACCGACTTGGTAGGCAGGTTGCCGAAAATCACCAGCGCCGACACCACCAGAATAGCTACCAGCGACGACGGTACCGCTTTCGTGAGCTTGGGTAGGAAGTACACGATGGCCATGGTCAGCAGCACCAAGCTCAGCATCAGCCACAGCGAAGAACCCGTTAGCCAGTGCGTAACGCCGCCAGCGTCTTCGGTCTTAAACTGCTCCAGCTGCGCCATGAAAATGATGATAGCCAGGCCATTGACAAAGCCAAACACCACAGACTGCGGCACCAGCCGGATAAACTTGCCCAACCGCAATAGCCCTACCCCAATCTGAATGATGCCCATGAGTACCACGGCCGCAAACAGATACTCTACGCCATGCTGCTGCACCAGGCTCACAATGACCACGGCCACCGAGCCGGCTGCCCCCGAAATCATGCCGGGTCGGCCACCCAGGATACTAGTAATCAAACAAATAACAAAGGCCGAACCGATGCCCACCAGCGGACTAACGTGGGCCAACAGGGCGAAGGCCACCACTTCGGGCACCAGTGCCAGGGCAGTGGTGAGGCCGGCCAATACTTCGTCCTTCGGGCTGTAGCCCTGGGGTAACTTATCAAGCAGAATCATGTACAGGAGGGGTGTCCCGACCAGCATACGCCGTCGGGCAGAGAAGCCGCAGAAAGGCTAGTCTGTGTGTTGAAAAATCAGAAAAATAGAAACGCGCGAAAAGGCAGCTACGGTAGGTAGGGGCCAGAGAACTGAGTCAAAGCTGCTCAGGGTGGAGTAGGAATGGGCGCGAGAAGATAGATCGTCATAACGATGCTGCAAAGGTACGGCAGCGAGCTTTATGATTCGCGTTTAATGCGTAATGTTGAGGTACAGGGCATTGACAGCAGGAGTTGCTTTGGATGTTGAAATATTGTTTCGCATCCGTCATGCTGAGCCTGTCGAAGCATCTCTACCGCTTCGTTGAACACACCTATCGAAGCGGTAATGATTCGATAAGCTCAGCATGACGGCCTGCCGACTTCCTACATAGTTTCAACAGCAGTAACTAAGCGCACTACAATACCACGCTTCCGCAAGATGCTTTCCTACCCGCACGAAGTCTTTCTGGAAGTAGCCCGACAGCTGAGCTTTACCAAGGCCAGCCAAACGCTGTTCGTAACACAGTCGGCGGTGAGCAAGCAGGTGAAGGCCCTGGAAGAGCACTACAAAACGGGCTTGTTCGAGCGCCTCGGCAACACGGTGAAGCTGACGCCCGCTGGCGAGTTGCTGTATCAAAAGCTGCTGCTGGCCCGGCAGCTTCAGCACGAGCTGCACCGCGGCATGGCTGCGCTCAGCGAGGCGTTTTCGCCGCAAGTGCACATGGTCATTGGGGCCAGCACTACCATTTCGCTCTACGTAATTCCGCCAGTGCTCTCGGCCTACCTCAGCAAATTTCCGAACACCCAGCTCACGCTTAAAAACCGCAACAGCGAGAACATCCTCAAAGCCCTGCTCGACCACGAAATCGACTTAGGGATTATTGAAGGTATTCACAAAGTCAGCAACGTCACCTACACGCCGCTGCTGACCGACGAGGTAGTGGCGGTGTGCTCGGCCCGCAACCCGTTTCGGCAGCACGAGTTGGTGGCGAAGGACTTGCTGCGGGTGCCCATAGCGCTGCGCGAAACGGGTTCGGGTACGCTAGCGGTGCTGGAAGAGGCCCTGGCTGAAAAGGGCATCAAGCTGACCGACCTGCCCGTGAAGGTGCGCTTGGGCGGTACCGAGGCCCTCAAGAACTTCGTGCGCGTAGATACCTGCCTGGCCTTCCTACCCCGCCAGGCCGTGACCAAAGAGCTAGCCGCCGGCGAGCTGGTAGAAGTGCCTGTGCGCGACCTAAACCTGGTACGCCACTTCGACTTCGTGCAGCGCAAAGGCACCGAAAACAACCTGCCCTATAAAAACTTCGTGCAGTTTGCACGGCGGTATTATCGGTAGTTTTGAGGGTATGAAGTGTGTCATCCTGAGCGCAGCGAAGGACCTTCTGCCAGTTGAACGAGTCGTTGGTACGCCTGTCGTTTTTGCGTGATAAGGTCCTTCGCTGCGCTCAGGATGACATACTTCCTACCCTCACACCCTCCTTCCCTCTCACTTCCTACCCTCATTCCAAACTGGCATAGCCTATTCCAAATAGCTGTTAGGTTCAGGAATGGGTAGGGTGAAGTTTTGCGTAGACTTTCCCGCTATGCTGACTTCCGTTGAACCCATTTCACGCCTGCACGAGCTGCATTGCTCGGTGTGCGGCCAGGCCCATACAGCCTACCTGTTGCAAACCGTATCAGAGTGCCACGCGGCACCGCTGGTGGCGGTGTACGACCAGCGCCCCCGCCTGACCCGCGCCGCGGCCATCAACGTGCACGATGCCTCCATGTGGCGCTATCGGGCCATGCTCCCTCTACTCGACGACGAAAACAAGGTGACCCTAGGCGAAGGCTTCACGCCCATTTTGCCCCTGCGGCAGTTGGCAGGCCGCTACAACCTACGCGAATTGTTGCTCAAAGATGAAGGCCAAAACCCGACCGGCTCTTTCAAAGCTCGGGGCCTGAGCATGGCCGTATCGAAGGCGAAGGAACTGGGAAGTACGGGCTGCATCATCCCAACAGCCGGCAACGCCGGCGTGGCGATGGCGGCCTACTGCGCCCGCGCCGGACTGCGCGCCGTGGTCGTGATGCCGCGCCACACGCCCACCGCCTTCAAGGAAGAGTGTTACTGGTACGGCGCCGAGGTGCATCTGGTAGATGGCCTCATCAACGACTGCGCCGCCCGCGTGCGGGAGCTGAACAGCCGCAACGAGCTGCTAGACGTGTCTACGTTGAAGGAGCCCTACCGCCTCGAAGGCAAAAAAACTATGGGCTATGAAGTAGCTGAGCAACTCGACTGGCAACTGCCCGACGTGTTGCTCTACCCTGCTGGCGGCGGCACCGGCCTCATTGGCATCTGGAAAGCCTTCCGAGAAATGCAGGCGCTCGGTTGGCTACCCGAAAGCGCGAAGCTACCCCGCATGGTAGCCGTGCAAGCTGAAAATTGCCAGCCGCTGGCCGAAACGTATTTCGGCCGTCAGGCCAACTGCGCCGCGTACGTGGGGCAGCCCACTATTGCCAACGGCCTCGCCGTACCGCGCCCCTTAGGAGAGCAAATGATGCTGCAGGTACTGCAAGAGTCGGGCGGCACCGTGGTAAGCGTTTCCGACGACGACATGCTGGCAGGCATGCGCGAGTTGGGTCAATTGGAAGGCTTGTTCGTGGCTCCCGAAGGTGCCGCCGTGTGGATGGCTGCACGTCAGTTGCTAACTGCTGGCAGCATCAGCTCCGACGAGCAAATCCTATTGCTCAATACCGGCTCCGGTCAGAAGTACCTGGATAATGTTCTCGGCAGAGCCAAAGAGTAAGATAAATCGTTGGCTAGACCGCAAACATGGAAATAGCAGCGTTATGCGCTGTTTACTATAAATTATATAGGTGCAATCAGGATTTGTATGATGTTTTATTAGAGAAAGGGGGTAAAAATTATAGGGTGTTAGAGTGGAAAATAGGTTTCAAGTGTATATTGCCCTTGGAAACTATACCCCCGGTCCCCTCATAACCCCTTACGTATGTCTTCCCCCTCTACTCTGCGACCAAGCTACACCCTGTTTTCGCTGTTTGCGTTGGTAGCCATTAGTTTAGTGGTAGCGCTGGTGCCCATGGAGCACCCCGCCGCTGCGCCCGACTCGCTGAACGGCGCCGATGTGGCCTGGATGCTCACCGCCACCGCCCTCGTATTGATCATGACGCCGGGCCTGTCGTTTTTCTACGGTGGTATGGTGCGCCCCAAGAACATTATCAGCACCATGCTCCAGAGCTTCGTGGCGATGGGCGTTATCACGGTGCTTTTCTATCTAGTAGGTTTTTCACTGGCCTACGGCGACTCCTGGCACGGGCTGATTGGTAACCCCTTCACCTTTATGGCCCTCCGCAACGTAGGCACTGCGCCCAACCCGGCGTTTGCGGCTACCATTCCGTTTGTGCTATTCTTCGCGTTTCAATTGAAGTTTGCCGTCATCACTCCGGCACTCATTACCGGCTCGTTTGCCGAGCGCGTGCGCTTCAAGGGGTATCTGGCGTTTATGGTGCTGTTTAGCTTATTTATCTACTGCCCGTTGGCTCACTGGACCTGGCACCCCGAAGGCTTCCTGCGGCAGTGGGGCGTGCTCGACTTTGCTGGGGGTACCGTAGTGCACATCTCGGCCGGTATTGCGGCCCTGGCCGGGGCCATGGTGCTGGGGCGCCGCTCTACGCACGTGCGTCAAAGCTCCTTCTCGACACCTAATGTACCCTACGTGATGCTGGGCACTGGTCTGTTGTGGTTTGGCTGGTTTGGCTTTAATGCTGGTTCCTCGCTGGGTGCCAACGACATAGCCGCTCTTTCCTTTGTGAATACTACGCTGGCTTCGGGTGCGGCTCTTATTGCCTGGATGCTGATTGAAACCCTTTGGGGCGGCAAGCCCACAGCGCTGGGTGCCTGCATTGGGGCGGTGGTTGGTCTGGTGGCCATTACGCCCGCTGCCGGCTACGTGCAGAGCGGACACAGCATCTTTATCGGTGTTGTCTCTTCGCTGATCAGCTACGCTGCCGTGCACTGGAAGAACAGCCGCACTACCCTCGACGACACGCTCGACGTGTTCCCCTGCCACGGCTTAGGCGGTATTGTGGGCATGCTGCTCACAGGTGTGTTTGCCGATAAGGTAGGGCTGATTCACGGGTCGGCTACCACGTTTGGCTACCACGTGCTGGCGCTGGCTATCGTCGTTGCCTTCACCTTTGTGGGTTCCTGGATTCTATTGAAAATAACGGCTGCCATCTTCGGGCTGCGTGTGAAGCCTGCCGACGAAGAGCTGGGCCTCGACCTAAGCCAGCACGAAGAATCCACCTACCATGTGGATGAGGAATATGAGCGTACCTATCGCAAAGCGTCGGCGCAGCATGAGCCGGAGCCGGAACGGGAGCTGATTTCTCGGTAAACGCGAAGAAACACGCCGTAAACACAAACGGCCCGCCTTCAAAGGCGGGCCGTTTGTGTTTAGAACCTGCTCATAGTATCTAATCGGTGTAGAGACACATTCTTGCGTCTCGCCGTTAAACAAAATCCGGTGTCACGGCGAGACGCAAGTATGCGTCTCTACACCGTTGCAGCTTTTCCAACTACCGTAACGCATACGTCCACACGTACACCACCAAGCCGCCGAAATATAAGGCCAGCGCAGGGGTAACGTAGGTTTGGGGTAGGCCGAGGGCCACGAGCCCAACGGCTATAAGTCCTACCACCGCCAGGCCACCTGCAAACCACATCGACTGACGCTGACGCTTGGGCAATAGCAGACGCCACGCGCCTACCACCGGAAACAGCAGCCCCAGCGTGACAATGCCCAGGAGTTCTACGGCTGGCAACTGCCCTAGCAAGCCGCCCACCACGGCCGCCGTTCCGCCCAGCAACAGCACCAAAAACTGATTCGATAGGCGTATTTGGTCGGGGCTAAGGGCGTGGCGGCCGTAGCTATTGAGACGCAGCAGAGAGTTGAACAGCGGATCGGCAAACCAGCTCATGAACACCAGCAACAAATACAGGGGCAGCAGCAGCGGCACGAACCGCGCCAGCACCCACAGCCCGATAAACAGCACCCGACGGGCGCCGTCGCCCAGCGTGGTAGACCAATAGGCAAACTTGAGGAAGCCGCGGTACAACCAGTAGCGAGATTTTAGGGCTTCTACCAGCCCTTCGCGGGCGTAGTCGGAGGTAGGGTGCAGGCGCAGGGCTTCGCGGAAATACCCCAGTGCCTGTTTCGGCCGGCCGGCTTCCAAGGCCACCCAGCCGGCATCGGCGTGGGTGCCGGCCGCGTCGGGGTCGTGGCGTAGAGCTTCCTGGAGGGTGTCGGCGGCGTCGGAGCGGCGGCCCAGGCGGGCTAGTGCTCGGCCGCGCAGCCCCAGGCAGTCGATGTGGGTAGGGTCGAAGCGCAAGCCAGTTTCGGCGGCGCGTAGGGCTGCCTCCCACTGTCCCCGCCGAAACCGGATGATGCCCAGCGTGTGGTGGTAGTTGGGGTCAGCGGGATCCAAGGCCAGAGCTTGTTCAATGGCCTGCTGCGCTTCCTGTGGGCGGTGCTGACGCAGATGGGCCAGGCTGAGCAAGTAATACGCAAAATCGTATTCCGGCGCCAGATGAACGGCCAGCTCTGCTTCCTGCTGACCCTCCTCCAGCTTGTTCTGCTCCAGCAAGGCCATGCCCAGCCAACCGTGGGCCAGCGCGTCGTTGGGGTCGTGGTGCAGCATCTGGCGCAACTCCTGCTCGGCCTGTGGGGCGCGCTCCTGACGTAGCAGCAACAAGATGCGTTCGGTCCAGTGGGTGACGGGCATGGCGTAGAAAATGGCTGAGTACCGTTAAGCCTGTTCTGGCTGCTGGTATGGCTTAGCGGGCCGAAATACTTGGTAGATCAGCAGGAAAAGGCCAAAAATAGCCAAGAAACGCCGGCTTTCGGTCGCAGGGTCAGGATTCAGCAACAGACCATACAGTAAGTACAAGGCACAACTGCCCGGCGAGAGCAACAGCATAAAGCCTAAGGGTAGGCGCTTGTCGCCCTCGCGGAAGCGCCGCCACGCATTGCGCAACGGGAAAATCAGCCCGCCTCCTACCAGCGCCCAGGTAAGGGGTAGAGAGGATGGCAACAAGGCGGCGCTGGCAATGGTAACGGCTCCCCACAGCAGCCCACCATAAAACCAAGCGTCGGTGGGGGTAGGGGCACGCTCCTGCTGCTGGTGCCGCCATTCCAGCACGGCGCTCAGCAGCCACGCGCCGGCCAACGGTAGGAGCAGCACGAGGCCACACAGCACCAGGCAAACGGCCCACAGCTTGCTCCGCAATTGCGGTGCTCGCCAGTGATGTTGAATCTCTTGTTTTTGCGCGGTAGCCCACACCACGGGCCGCCGCCACCAGCGCGTATCGCGGGTAGCACGCTGCAACAGGCGGTGCGCCACTTGCAGGGTAGGGTCGAGGCGCAGGGCTTCGCGCAGGTGGGGTAGGGCCGCGGCTGCCTGCTGCCGTTCCAGAAGCGCTGAGCCCACGTTGAGCCGCACAATGGCCGTGCTGGGCGCCAGCACCAGCAGTTGCGTAAACACGGCGTCGGCGGTGGTATAGTCGTGTAGCTTGTTGAGGCCCATGCCCAGCCACAGCAGGTTGCCCGCGTGCTGGGGCTCCAAGTTCAGCCCTGCGTAGGCCGTCTCAATAGCCGCAGCATACAAGCCCGCAAACCACAAAATCTGACTTCGCAACGCATAGTAGCGCACCATATCGGGCCGCAGGCGCAGGGCCTGAATGATGGCTTCGTCGGCGGCCAGGTAGCGGCTGAGCAAGTGTTGCACCTGGGCCAGGAGGAAGAACGCGCTGGGCTCCTCGGGGGCTAGCGCAATGGTGGTGCGGCTCATCTCCAACGCTTCAGCCAGTCGACGTTGCCGTAGCAGGGCCTCCGTGAGGGTAAGATGAGCCTGCACATCATACGGCTCTTGCCGGAGCCGGTGCATGGCGAGTTGTGCCGCATCGGCGGGGCGGTGGTGTTGAAGCAGGAGCGCTGCCCGGGCAAACCATTCTTCTTCCTGCCTCATCACACAAGCCGTTTGCCTAGTCGCGCGGTTTCTTGATGCCCAGATACGTCAGGATATCATCGTACACGCCGCCTTCGTTGGAGTAGAGCGCGTAGTTTTTGGCTGTGGCAAACCACTCCTTGGTGCTGGGGCGCACCTGCCCAACAGCCTGAAGGAAATCGGCCTGCTCCAGGGGTAGGGGGCGACCCTGCTTCATCGATTCGCGCAGCCGGGTTTCAATAGCCACATCGACCAGCGCCTTCAAATCGGCGCCGGAGAAGCCAGCGGTTTTGGCGGCTAGGGTGGCCATCTGCACATTGGCCGCCAGCGGCTTATCGCGCAGCATCACCTCCAGCACCGCTTGGCGAGCAGCCTCATCGGGAGGCGTCACCAGCACAATGCGGTCAAAGCGGCCAGGGCGACGGAATGCAGCATCCAAGTGCCAGGGCGCATTGGTAGCAGCCATGATGAGCACGCCGTCGTTGGCACTGACGGCCCCATCCAACTCAGCCAAAAACTGGTTGATAACGGTGCGGCCCGCACTCTGGCGTAGATCGTGGCGGTTGGCGGCCAGGGCGTCTACCTCGTCAAAAAATAACACGCAGGGCGCCTGCAACCGGGCCATCTGGAATAGCTGGTGCAAGTTTTTTTCGCTGTTGCCCAGCCACATATCCAGAATATCATTGATGCCGACGTTGATAAACGACGCCTGCACCTCGCCGGCCGTGGCGCGGGCCAAGTGGGTTTTGCCGCAGCCGGGTGGGCCGTACAGCAGCAGGCCGCCGCCAGTGGCTTTGCCATAGGCTTTGTAGAGGTCCGGGAATTGCAGCGGGTGAATGATCTTGAGACGGATTTCCTCTTTCACCGCTTCCATACCGCCCACATCGGCAAAGTTAATTTTTGGCTTTTCGAGGCCTGCAAACAGCGCCTGCTCGTCTACCACCGGCGTGGTGTCGGTGGGGCGTGGGCCTTGTGCCGGCACGGGCGTAGCCGACTCGCGCAGCTGAGCCGCGAGAGCAGCATCTTCCAGGGTAGGGTTGTGGTGCAGAGCGGTTGCGTAGGCCTCGCGGGCGGGTTCTAGCTGGCCGGTTTGGGCCAGCAAGCGCGCGTGCAGCAAGTGGGCGCGGGCGTGTTCGGGGGCGCCAGCTAGCAGTTCCTCTACCACTACAAACGCCGCCGAGGTCTTGTGCAACCCCGTGTACACTTCGGCCAGACCCAACTGCAAGTCTGTGTCGGTGGGGGCTTGGCGCAGGCCGGTGCGGTACAACTCTTCGGCTTCGGGTAGGCGCTGAGCTTGCACGAGCAGGCCGGCCACGTGCTTACGAAGCGGTAAATTATCGGGCGAGAAAGTAAGCGCCTCTAGCAGCGGCTGGATAGCGGATGGATCGGGTAAAGCAGCCATAAGTAAGCACGAATCGTTGTACTTGCAAGCTACGGTCTTTCGCGGTTTTGTGCTAACTAATCAACTATATATTGCTGCAAAACTGTCTGTAAGTCAATTTCTGACACGCCATTAAGAGCTACTTTTTTGAAAGGGGCCGTGTGGCCACTCAGTAGCTCAACGCTTGCCTTGGCTACACCGAATACCTCGGCCAGATAGGCTACCAAACAGGCGTTGGCTTTACCGTCTTGGGCGGGTGCTTGTAGGCGCACCGTCACGGTGCCATCAGAGGCTACTAGTAGCTGGTTACGGCGAGCGTTGGGTTTGGCTTTGAGGTGCAGAATGGCCAAAATAGCTTATTTAAGCGGGGTCGTTGTAAGCATCGTACACGTTCCAGGCCCACACCAGGAAAGGTACAATAAACGTCCACCACAGAAAAAAGCCAACCAAGCCGCTAATCACCCAAATAAACAGCGCCTTCAAAATCTGACCTTTGATCAGTTGGCCCAAACCGGGCAAGAAGATGGAAGCAAGGGCTGGAACGCCGTAGGTCTGTTTCATTTTTGAGTTAGTTGTTCGGAGTAGTGATTCTGTCGTGTAGTATCTGATTGAAACGCTGTTTCTGTCGGATGGTTGGAGTGATAGGGCACTGTGCACAATCAACAGCATCAACTTATTGACTACCCACTCCTCCTAACCGCGCTTGCCCGAATGGGCATTGGTCGAGCACCACGCAGCGCCCGCAGGCTGGAGCGGCGTAGTAGCAGCATTTTTGCCCATGAAACATGAGGGCTTCATGGTGGTCGTAGACTTGTTGGGCGGTCCAGTCGGGGGGTAGAAGGGCAGCCAGTAAGGCGTGTGCGGGCCCTTCGCCTACCTTCGGGCCAATGAGGTCCAGGCGCTGGGCCACGCGGTGGTGGTGGCTATCGACGGGCATAGCGGGTCGGTGCAACGTGCTGAACAGCAGTACGGCAGCGCTGGTTTTAGGGCCTACCCCCGGCAACTGTTCCAGCCAAGCCCGAGCTTCGGGAATGGGCATATCGGCCAGAAACTCTAGGTGGCAGGGGCCGTCGCAGCGGGTGCTCACCTCGCGCAGCACGGCTTGCAGGCGCGGTGCCTTTTGCTCGGGCCAGGTGCAGGGGTTAATGGCGGCCTCTACCTCGGCGGTGGGAGCGTCGCGTACGGCGTCCCAGGTCGGAAAACGGGCGCGCAGCTGCTGGTAGGCGCGGTGCGAGTCCTGGTTCTTGGTGCGGTGCGAAAGCAAGGAGCTAATCAGCTCACTAAGTGGGTCTTTCTCGCTGAAAAAGGGAAAAGGCGCGCCGTACGCGGCGCAGAGGCGCTCGTGTACCAGCAGCGCCTTTTCCTGGCGAGCTTCGAAGGTGGGAGAGTCGGGGGCGGTAGGGGAGGGTTTCACCCATTTGCCTACGCAAAGCGCCGGTTGCAGGGTTGCCCACGCTGCCGTTAGCGGCCGGCGTTGTTGCCGCTGTTGTAGAGTGTAATGGCTTGCCGGATGTTGTTCTGCTGCTTACCCTGCAATACCAGCGGCACAATCAGTAGCGGGATGCCGGCATATACCAGCGGCGAAACAGTGGGTCTACCGGGATTAGGATTGAACGACGATACCAGTCCGGCCACCATTAGGCCACCAGCAGCCACGTAACTGAGGGTAGTAATTGTCTGGTAGCGGCGCGCTTGGGCCATTAGGGCGCTGGCGCCGGCATTGTCGGAGACGGCCGCGCTGAGGTTGCGCACGTTTAGGTCCTGCACAGGGCCATTTTCCTTGCTGAAGTAGGAGGTCCTCACGGTGCGGTAGCCACCATAGGGGTAGCCCCCAAAGCCGCCGCCATAGGGCATACCAAAGCCTCCATAGCCGTAGCCGAAGGGACTATATCCGAAGGGGCTGCCGCCGGCGTACTGCGTGCGCGTGATAGAGTAGAGGCTGAGGCGCCCTACCCGGTCGCGGCGCAGGGTAGCCTCGCGGCGCGACTTAGGCAGGGTAGTACGCACGTAGAACCCGGTTTCATCCTCGTAATAGCGCACCTGATCGAAGTCGATGCGTTGTTGGCCGTCTAGCAGCAGGAAGTTGCGGCCAAATACGGGCTGCTTGATTTCAACATCGTAGGCGCGGTATACCTGCCCACCTTTCAGGCCTACCGCGTAGCGCGTGGTATTGGCCGGGGGTAGGCTCTGCATTTGGCGCTGCTGCTGTTGCTGGCGTATTTCAGCCTCCGACAACGCGGGGGGGCTGCCAGTTGGGGGCGCACCGTATCGGGCATGGCTACAGGCGTGGGCGCTGCCTGCGGCAAGGTGTTGAGCTGGCGAGGTCCCTCTTGCTGCGCCCATGCGGCGGGCGCGCCCAGCAAGAGTACGGCGAAGAGAACGGAGCGGCAAGTCATGGGACGTAGAGAAAAGAGGAAAGCCCAAGAAAACGGGGTTGGCATGAAGGTAGAATTAATTTTGCTACGCTGGTAGCCGAAAATTGCAGGAAGGGACCAAACCATTAATACACGGATGACCACTAACTAGCTAATGGTTGCATAACGTCAAAAAGTTCGGGTATGGTATGAGTTTGAGCCAACCGAAACCGCTCAACTTATTACCTGTTGGCGGCGGCCAGCCTGTATCTTTGCCTACCATGTCTGACCTCATCACTAGCCCCCAGAATCCACGTATCAAAGCCTTGTTGCGGCTGCAGCAAAAGTCGTCGGAGCGACGCCAACAGGGCCTGACCATTGTAGAAGGCCTGCGCGAACTGACGGTGGCCCGGCAGGCGGGGGTAGCCGTGCCCACCGTATTTATCTGTCCTGAACTGGCCGGTGCGGCGCAGCCGCCTAGCCTTGTCGCAGCACTCGACAAAAGCACGGAGTGGGTAACGGTATCGAAAGCCGTGTTTGAGCGCGTGGCTTACCGCGAAGGGTCCGATGGTGTGCTGGCCTTGGTGCGCCCACCTCACCGCACGCTTCCCGACCTTCGCCTACCCTCCAACCCGTTACTGCTGGTGCTGGAAGCCGTAGAAAAGCCCGGCAACTTGGGCGCCATCCTGCGCACCGCCGACGCCGCCCAGGCTACGGCCGTTATCGTCTGCGACCCGCGCACCGACCTGTACAACCCCAACGCTATCCGCAGCAGCATTGGCTGCATCTTCACAGTGCCCACAGTAGCTACCTCGCGGCCTGAGTTGCTGGCGTGGTGCAAGGAGCACGGCATCCGTACTTACGCTGCCGCCCTCACCGATGCGGCCCTACCCTATACCACCCGCGACTTCCGCGGCCCCACGGCCCTCGTCATGGGCACCGAAGCCGACGGCCTCACCCCCGAGCTACGCCAAGCCTGCGACGAAACCATCATCATCCCCATGCGCGGCGCCATCGACTCCCTCAACGTGAGCACGGCTACCGCCATACTGACCTTCGAAGCCGTACGGCAGAGAGATGAGATGGTAGGGTTGTGAGGGTATGAAGTGCAGTGTCATCCTGAGCGCAGCGAAGGACCTTCTCACGCATGAACGAGTCGTTGTTACGCTAATCATTCTGTCGTGAGAAGGTCCTTCGCAAGCTCAGGATGACAGCCGCTTTTTTCATTTACTACTCACAAAATCACCACTTCATGACTCATTCCAAGCCAACTCCCCCGCTAATACGGTGCCTTGCACCTCGAAATCAGCATTGAACAGGCACAAATCAGCGCGGTAGCTGGGTTGAATGAGGCCTAGCTCATCGTCGAGAGCGAGGACTTGGGCGGGGTAGAGCGTGGCCATACGCAGGGCTTCTTCCAATGGTAGCCGCACCTCTTGCACACAGTTGCGCACGGCATCCATCATGCTGAGCGCCGAGCCGGCCAGCGTGCCGTTTTCATCCACAAAGCAATTCTCGGCCCGACGGAAGCGGTAGGCGCCGTGCGTGCCGGCTTCCACGGCATCGGTTATCAGGAATAGCCGTTTGCCCAACATTTTGTGGCTGATGCGTACGGCTGCAAAGTCGCAGTGCACGCCGTCGGCAATGATGCTGGCGTGGGCCGAGTCGGCATCGTAGATGGCACCTACCAGGCCCGGCGCCCGGCTTTCCAGCGCCGACATGGCATTGAATAAGTGGGTGGCCGCTGTGAAGCCCTGCTTGAATGCCGTTGCGCCCTGCGCGTACGTAGCGTTGGAGTGTCCCGCTGACAGCACCACCTCCGCCCGGCGCAGCAGGGCTACTATTTCCGACGTGGTTACTTCGGGCGCCAGCGTCATCATGCGCAGGGTGCCTTCGCCCAGCGCCAGCAGCTCCGCTACCGAGTCGGTAGTGGGTTGCTGGATGAATTCTTGTTGGTGCGCACCTTTTTTGAGGGGGTTGATATAGGGCCCTTCGAGGTGGATACCTAATAAACAGGGGTGCCCAGCTTGCTGATAGTCGCGGCCGGCTTGCAGTGCTGCCCGCATCATCTCCATCGAGTTGGTGGGCATGGTAGCCTGAAAGCTAGTCGTGCCGTGGCGGCGCACATGGGCCTGTAGTTTCTGCAACGATTCGACCGTAGGATCAACCGAAAACAGCGCGCCGCCGCCACCATAAATCTGCAAATCAATAAAGCCGGGACTCACATTGCAGCCGCGCCCGTCTACGCGGTCCACATCGGCAGGAGCCGCTACTTCGGGTACAATGGCTGCTACATGGTTGCCTTTAATCAGAATGGCATGGTCGTGCAAAACGGTGGTGCCGCTGTAAATGATGCAGTTAGTGAGCAGGTAGGACATACGTAGTAGTCAGATGTAGAGAAGTGTGGTGATAAGCTACTAAACGGCGATGAGCAGGTAGAGTACTGAAAGCAGTCAATGTTCTCACACTCAACCTGTCTCGTTGCCTTGGCGTAGGCATACGTTATGGCACAAGAACACCGCACATTTCGCATTCACGGTCACGTACAAGGCGTCTTTTTTCGGCAAAGCGCAAAACAGGAAGCCCGCTTACTTGGCCTCACCGGCTACGCCCGCAACAACGAGGACAGCACTGTTACCATCGAAGCCGAAGGACCGGCCGAGGCACTGGATAAGCTAGCCGCCTGGTGTCAGCACGGCCCCAGCACCGCCAGGGTAGAGCGGGTAGAAGAGAAGGTAGGGGAGGTGCAGGGGTACACCGAGTTTGAAGTGCAACGGTAAAATAGAAATACCTATTTTAAACAGATATACACATAAAAAAAGCCCGACGTCCGTCGGGCTTTTTCAACTTAAGTAAGACTATACTGAATTAGTCAGCCTGCTTGGCATAGCGCAGACGCTCGTTTTCGTCGAGGTAGATCTTGCGCATCCGTACCGATTTCGGCGTTACCTCTAGGTACTCATCCTTCTGGATGTATTCCATAGCTTCTTCCAGCGAGAACTGACGCTTCGGAACAATCTTCGCGTTTTCGTCGGAGCCCGAAGCGCGCATGTTGGTGAGCTTCTTGCCCTTCTGGATGTTGATGGTCAAGTCGTTGGGACGGGTATGCTCGCCGATAACCTGGCCAGCGTACACTTCCTCGCCCGGATCTACGAAGAATTCGCCGCGGTCCTGCATCTTGTCGATGGTGTAGGCGGTACCGGGACCCGTTTCCAGCGAAATCAGCGAGCCGGAAATACGGCCAGGGATGTTGCCTTTGTGGGCCTCATATTTCACGAAGCGGTGGTTCATGATGGCCTCACCAGCGGTGGCAGTCAGCACGTTGTTGCGCAAGCCAATCAGCCCGCGCGACGGAATGTTGAACTCCAGGTGCTGCAAGTCGCCTTTCGGCTCCATGATGGTCAACTCGCCTTTGCGCATGGTCACCAGCTCAATCACCTTGCCGGCAGTTTCCTCGGGTACATCTACTACCAAGTGCTCGATGGGCTCCAAACGGTGGCCGCTCTCGTCTTCCTGGAACAATACCTGAGGCTGGCCTACCTGCAATTCATAGCCTTCGCGGCGCATCGTTTCGATGAGTACCGACAAGTGAAGAATACCGCGACCATACACCAAGAAGGAGTCTTCCTTATCGGTGTCTTTCACGCGCAGGGCCAGGTTTTTCTCGGTTTCCTTGTACAGACGGTCGCGTAAGTGACGCGACGTCACGAACTTACCTTCCTTGCCAAAGAACGGCGAGTTGTTGATGGTGAACAGCATGTTCATCGTCGGCTCGTCGATGCTGATGCGGGGTAAGGCTTCCGGGTTGTCAGCGTCGGCAATAGTGTCGCCGATGTCGAAGCCTTCAATACCTGTTACGGCGCAGATTTCGCCGGCGCTAACCTCCGAAACCTTGGCGCGGCCGAGGCCTTCGAACACCTGTAGTTCTTTGATCTTTACTTTCTTGATGCTGCCATCAGCCTTGCACAAGCTCATGTTAGCACCTTCTCTCAGGGTGCCACGCTGCACGCGTCCGATGGCGATACGGCCTACGAATGACGAATAGTCGAGCGAGGTCACCTGCATCTGCGGAGTGCCTTCGTTGACCGGTGCGGGCGGAATCACCTCGATAATGGCGTCGAGTAGGGGCGTGATGTTGTCGGTCTGCTCTTTCCAGTCGCGCGACATCCAGCCTTGCTTCGACGAGCCGTACAGGGTCACGAAATCCAACTGGTCTTCCGAGGCACCCAGGTTGAACATAAGGTCGAATACTTGCTCGTGCACCTCGTCGGGACGGCAGTTTTCCTTGTCTACCTTGTTTACCACCACGATAGGCTTCAAGCCCAGGTCGATGGCTTTGCCCAACACGAAACGCGTCTGCGGCATGGCGCCTTCGAAGGCATCCACTAGCAGCAGTACGCCGTCGGCCATTTTCAGTACGCGCTCTACCTCACCACCAAAGTCGGCGTGACCAGGGGTGTCGATGATGTTGATTTTAACGTCCTTATAGCGGACGGATACGTTCTTGGAAACGATGGTGATACCCCGCTCGCGCTCCAGGTCGTTGTTGTCGAGAATCAGGTCGTCGAACTGCTGGTGTTCGTCGAAGATTTTCGAGGCGTGGATGATTTTGTCCACCAGCGTAGTCTTGCCGTGGTCAACGTGCGCAATAATTGCGATATTCCGAATGTTCTGCATACAAAGGGTTTTGCGGGTGCAAAGGTACGCATTTTCGGCGGCAAAAACGCACAGCAACAAAAAGATAACTCGCTGGGACTGAAAGAGCCGCGCCGCGTGGCAGAACCGAACGCAAAGCCAGTTGCGTACGTTTTGCTACCGATGGGCTTGGTACCCATCTTCTCATCCAGCCTTTTGTTTCCTACCCGCATGCGTACTTCCTTGCTGGCTTTGCTGTTAGCTCTCGGCATCAGCTCCACGGCGTGTTCCCAAAACAAACCCAAAACCATTCCCAACGGCCCCGATGTGCCCGCCCGCACTGTGCATGCGGTGGACAAGAAATACGCTGCCCCCAAACCTGTAACGGGCAAGCCCGGTGAGTTTCCGGTGCAGAAAACCACCGCCGAATGGGAAAAGCAGCTCACCGAGGAGCAGTTTTACATTCTGCGCGAAAAAGGCACTGAGCGCGCCTTCAACAATCCGTATTGGGACAACCACGCCAAGGGCACATACTACTGCGCTGGCTGTCACAACCTGCTATTCAACTCCAGCACCAAGTTTGAATCGGGCACGGGTTGGCCGAGCTTCTGGGCGCCAGCCACCGACAACAGTTTGAAGGTAGCCAGTGACGAAAGCTTCGGCATGAGCCGCGACGAGATTGTGTGCGCTACGTGCGGCGGCCATCTCGGCCACGTCTTCGACGACGGTCCCAAGCCCACGGGCTTGCGCTACTGTATGGACTCGTATGGTATGACCTTCGAGAAAGCCAAGTAACGTAAGCTGAACCGTATTTTTGTGCTGCTGAGCTTCGGCTTGGCGGCACTTTTCATTTCTCCTACCTATGTCCGCTTCTCCCAATTCAATAGAAGGCCTGCAACAGAAGCTGGCCCCCGCTCGCCAACAGCTCGTTGACCACGGCATATACCACGCCCTCACATCGCTCGACGATTTGCGCACGTTTATGCAGCACCACGTTTTTGCCGTGTGGGATTTTATGTCGTTGCTGAAGGCCTTGCAACGCGAGCTGACCTGCGTGACCCTACCCTGGGTGCCCAAGGGAAATCCTGCGACCCGCCGCCTCATCAACGATATCGTGCTGGAAGAAGAAACCGATGTAGACCCCGAAGGTCGCTCCAGCAGCCACTTTGAGCTGTACCTGCGTTCTATGCAGGAGTGCGGCGCCGATACCGAGCCAGTAGAGCGCTTATTGGTAGCGCTGGCCGAAGGTAAAACTGTAGCTGAGGCCCTGCACGCTGCGCAGGTACCGACCTCGGTGCGGGAGTTTGTGCTGAGCACGTTTGCCATTATCGACTCGGGCAAGCCGCACGCCGTGGCCGCTGCCTTCACCTTTGGCCGCGAAGACGTGATTCCAGATATGTTTCGCCATTTGGTAGCCGATTTGCAGCGCCGTTTTCCTGGCCAGCTCGATACGTTTGCCTACTACCTCAACCGCCACATCGAGCTGGATGAGGAAGTGCACACGCCCCTGGCCCAACAGATGGTACGCGAGCTGTGTGGCGATGATGCCCAGAAATGGCAGGAAGCCGCCACCGTAGCCGCCGACTGCATGCAGGCCCGTGTAGCCCTCTGGAATGGTATTCAGGCCGACTTAGGCGTGGTGGTTTCCAGTTAATAGCAGCCGGTGCTAACTTAACGGACGACGGGCGCGTTGTAGAAGAAAAGTCCTTCCACAACGCGCCCGTTTTATATGTCAGCCCGATTTTTACTTTCGTTTCTCAGTGCCTCGTTGCTGTTCAGCAGCGCGGCTTGTACCATCTCGCAAGAGCAAAATGCGGAGGTAGCTCGCCCAGCTGTGCCCGCCGAAATCCTGACGGATGCCGACCGCCAAGCGGCATATAACAGTAACGCAGGCTTCGGCAGTGGTACCGCACCCGATGCTACGCCGGGTAGGGTGCAGCCTGGGCAGTTGGCCAGTGATGTAAACTCCCGTAAGCGTCCGGAAAGCCTGAATACCAATCTGCCCAACAATACACCTACCGAAACCCGCCTCAGCCGCCTGCGTGGAGCACCGGTAGATACGCTGCGGCTGCCGCGGTAAAGTCGGTAATTACTGCGTATCGGCGGAATTCTCCGATGAGGAGGCGGGAGCGGCTGGTTTTCTGGCGCGCGAAGGCCGGCTGCGGGTAGCTGTGGTAGCAGACGACGGTCGGCGTGACTTAGCAGCGGGTTTCGGGGCAGAGGTTTCTTCTGCGTCGGCTGGGGTCAGTTCTTCCGTGTCTACGCTATCAGAAGCGGCGAGGGTAGGCGTGTCGTAATGGCGCACTATCGTATGTAGTGCCTGCTCAAACATCCGCTCCGTGTCGGCGTCGAGGCGGTTGGTGGCCTCGCGCACTACTTCCTTCAGCTTGGCTTTGGTTTCCTTGCGGATGCGCTTCACCACCTCGTTCATACGCTTGTCTAGCTCCTTTTGCAGCTCTTTGGCAGCGGCTTTCAGCGCTTTCTTCTGATTGCTTTTCTTCTCAGCGCGGTTGTCGGTTACTAGGTCCTTGGCTTTGGGGCTGCTTTTCTTAGCCTTGCTTTCGTCTTTGCCGGTGTCAATAGCAGCGGCTTTGGTATTGATCAGGTCAGCTTTGGCTGACTTCTGTTTTTTCTCCAGTTTTTTCATGGGTAGGGAGGCGAAAAGAGTAAATGCTGTTGAGTGAAGATACGCGCACGCGGCTCGACTGTTGTGGCGAAAGGTAGTGTGTGCGGCGGGGAGAAATTCATTAAGAATTTGTTACTACCGCAACTCCTGTTTTTTACTCGTTCCTTTGCCGGAAAATTGGCGCGCTTCTACGCGCCGTTTGCACTCAGTGACGACTGTTTTTGGTTTCTTTTTCTATGCAAACTCTTCCCCAACGCTATACCGTTACGGCGGCCCTACCCTACGCCAACGGCCCCGTGCACATTGGTCACCTGGCGGGCGTGTATCTGCCGGCCGATATTTACGTGCGCTACCTACGTGCCCAGCAGCGCGACGTGAAGTTCATTTGCGGTTCCGATGAGCACGGCGTGCCCATCACCATTCGCGCCCAGAAGGAAGGCGTCGCGCCTCAGCAAGTAGTTGATAAATACCACGCCATCATCAAAGATTCTTTCCAGGAATTTGGCGTGTCGTTCGATATTTATTCGCGCACTTCTTCCGAAACACACGCCGAAACCGCCAGCGGTTTCTTCCGCAAACTCTACGACGATAACAAGTTTATTGAGCAGGTTTCGGAGCAGTATTATGATGAAAAAGCCGGGCAGTTTTTGGCTGACCGCTACATTGTGGGCACCTGCCCGCATTGCGGCAACGAAAACGCCTACGGCGACCAGTGCGAGAAGTGCGGGTCGTCGCTGAGCCCCAGCGAGCTGATCAATCCGCGTTCCATGCTCTCCGGCAACCAGCCGGTGCTGCGCGAAACCAAGCACTGGTACCTACCCCTCGATCAGTACGAACCCTGGCTGCGCGAGTGGATTGTGGAAGGCCACAAGCAGGACTGGAAAACTAATGTGTACGGCCAATGCAAATCCTGGCTCGACCAGGGCCTGCATCCCCGCGCCGTGACCCGCGACCTAGATTGGGGCGTGCCTGTGCCAGTGGCCGGCGCCGAGGGCAAAGTGCTCTACGTATGGTTTGATGCACCCATTGGCTACATCTCTGCTACCAAAGACCTGCTGCCCGGCGACGCTTGGAAACCGTATTGGCAGGATGCCGGCACCAAGCTGGTGCACTTCATTGGTAAGGACAACATCGTGTTCCACTGCATCATCTTCCCTGCGATGCTGAAGGCCCACGGCGACTACATCCTGCCCGACAACGTGCCTGCCAACGAGTTCCTGAACCTGGAAGGCGACAAAATCTCTACCTCGCGCAACTGGGCCGTGTGGCTGCACGAGTATCTTCAGGATTTCCCCGGCAAGGCTGATGTGCTGCGCTACGTGCTCTGCGCCAACGCCCCCGAAACCAAGGACAACGACTTCACTTGGAAGGACTTTCAGGCGCGCAACAACAACGAGCTGGTGGCCAACCTCGGCAACTTCGTGAACCGCGCTGTGGTGCTTACGCACAAGTTTTTCGAGGGTAAAGTGCCCGAAGCTGTCGGTTTCGCAACTGAGGACGAAGACGTGCTGCGCCAACTCGCAGAGTTTCCGCAACGGGTAGGCGACCTGATTGAAGCATACCGTTTCCGCGACGCGCTGAATGAGCTGATGAACCTCACACGCCTCGGCAACAAGTACCTGGCCGATATGGAGCCTTGGAAGCTCATCAAAACCGACCAAGCCCGCACCGGCACCGTGCTGCACGTGGCTCTGCAACTGGCCGCTGGTTTGGTGACGCTGTTAGAGCCGTTCCTACCCGCTTCGGCTGAAAAGCTAGGCCAGATGCTGAATCTGGAGAAAGGCAACTGGCAGCAAGCCGGCCAGCCCGATGCCCTACCCGCTGGCCACCAGCTCCAGCCCGCTGCCCTGCTCTTTGACAAAATCGAGGATGCTACGGTAGAGGCCCAGGTACAGAAGCTGCTCGACACCAAGAAAGCCAATGAACTAGCCGCCGCCGTGGCCGCTCCCGCCAAGCCAGACGTATCGTTCGAGCAGTTCCAGCAAATGGACCTGCGCATCGGCACCATCACGGCGGCTGAGAAGGTAGCCAAGACCAAGAAGCTGCTGAAACTGACCGTCGATCTAGGCCTGCCCGAGCCGCGCACCATCGTGTCGGGCATCGCCGAGCATTTCCTACCCGAAGCTCTCATTGGCCAGCAAGTGCAGGTGCTGTTGAACTTGGCGCCCCGTGAAATCAAAGGCATCCAGAGCCAGGGCATGCTGTTGATGGCCGAAAACGCCGATGGGGTGTTGTCGCTGATGCAGCCGAGCAGCCATGTGTTGCCGGGGAGTGGCGTAGCGTAAATTGAGTCAACAGCAGTTCGCAAAAAGCGTCTGTCATCCTGAGCAGAGCGAAGGACCTTCTCACGCTAGAACGACAATCGTATCAACGACTCGTTCTAGCGTGAGAAGGTCCTTCGCTCTGCTCAGGATGACAGACGCTTTTTGCGTTGTATTGCCCGTCCATGGGCGAATGCAAGGTGACTCTACTTCGTGTTCACTACGTTCATCGTGCGCTCCAGCCCAATTGTTCCAAATGACAGAATCGCCTCCGCTGCCCGCTCGATGTGGGTGGAAAGGTCGATTTGCTCATCGGCGGTGAAAGGATTGAGTACGTAATCTACCTGTCTACCCTTCGAGAAGTTGGCATCGACACCGAAGCGCAGACGGGCATATTCGTCAGAACCGATGCTTTCCTGAATGCTCTTCAAGCCGTTGTGTCCGCCGGCTGAGCCTTTGCCCTTCAGGCGCAGCTTGCCATAGGGTAGAGCCAAGTCGTCGGTTACCACAACCATATTTTCCTTCGGAATTTTCAGGCTAGTGAGGTAATGCACGGCAGCCTTGCCACTTAGGTTCATATAGGTGGTGGGCTTTACCAGCACAAAGGTTTTGCCCTTGTGCTTTATTTCGGTGACAAAGGCATGACGGCCTAACTCAAACCGGGCGTCGTTTTTCTGCGCCAGGTAATCGGCCACCATAAAGCCAATGTTGTGGCGCGTGTCGGCATACTCGGGGCCAATATTGCCCAGAGCCATAACTAAAAACTTCATCGCAGATGGTGCAGGGTGAAAGAACTTGGCAGATGCAGTAGAAGCGGCAAGCTACTGAACAGGTAGCTGACACAAAAAAGCCGCTCCGAAAGGGAGCGGCTTCTTAGAGTGAAATTGCAGGTAGAAAGCCGGCACCGAATTGACATAACCCGGCTTACTCTACAAAATCTGTGATTTATTTCTCGTTGGCCATTTGGCCTTTCAGCGCACGTGGGATGGCCACAGTGGCGATAGGAGCCAGCGGGTTGGTCAGGATGGTGTAGTTCTCAGGCTCTACCTTGCTTACCTTGATCGACTTGCCGAGGCCCAGGTCCGAAATATCCACTTTCACGGAATCGGGCAGGTTTTCGGGAAGGGCTTTCACTTTCAGCTTGCGCAGCTTGCTTACCAGTTTGCCACCGGCCAGTACGCCCGGCGAAACGCCTACATACTGCACGGGTACTTCCATTTTCACTTCTTTGCCGTCTTGCAGCAACAGGAAGTCAACGTGCAGCAGCATTTCGTTTACGGGGTGGAACTGCGCGTCCTGTACGATAGCACGGTAGGTAGTACCTTCTACGTTGAGGTCTACAATGTGTACTTCGGGGGTGTACAGCAGTTCGCGGAACAGGATGGCCGGAGCGGAAAAATGCACTTGCTCGTCGCCGCCGTACAGTACGCACGGTACATACGACTCCAGGCGCAACGCCTTGGCATCTTTCTTACCGAGATTCGCTCTTTTAAACCCTACAATCTCGAGGCTTTTCATAAAAACGTGTGGTTGAGAGAAATAGAACGTCTACCCTACATGGGTAAACGGGCCGCAAAGGTAGTGAATAATTTAGGTTTTTACATATTGTTATTCCGAGCGCCGCGAGGAATCTGAGTGAAAGTTCTTGTTCACTCAGATTCCTCGCGGCGCTCGGAATGACAACGCGCAACCTGCTGGTCAAACCGCAGACTTTAGCACTGGCCTCCGCAGTCAATTCTGTACTTTGAGGCACTTATTCTCAATCCCTCCTCCATGAAACAAGCAGTGATGCTCAGCCTACTGGCGTGGTGCACCGCCCCGGCACTGGCCCAGCAAGCCGATAGCTACGCCAAAGCCCATTACACTAAGCAGGAAGTGTATATACCGATGCGCGACGGCACCAAGCTGTTTACGGCCATTTACACGCCCAAAGATGCCAGTAAGCAGCACAAATACCCCATGATGATGCAGCGCACCTGTTACAGCATCGCACCCTATGGCGAGGGCAAGTATCCGGCGCGCCTGGGACCTTCGGAAACGATGATGAAAGAGGGCTACATCTTTGTATATCAGGATGTGCGCGGGCGCTACAAAAGCGAAGGCACCTGGACCAACATGACGCCTGTTATTGACAATAAGAAGGGCAAAAAAGATGTCGATGAGGGTTCGGATACCTACGATACCATTGAATGGCTGACCAAGAAAGCGGCTAACAACAACGGTAGGGTAGGGCAGTGGGGTATTTCCTACCCCGGTTTCTACACGGCGGCCGGTATTCTGTCAGACCATCCGGCGCTGAAAGCTTCTTCGCCGCAGGCACCTATTTCGGACTTTTTCTACGACGATTTTCACCACAATGGGGCGTTTCTGGAGTCGTACATCTTCACGTTCCCGGTGTTTGGGGTGCAGAAGCAGGACACCACCAGCCGCGCGTGGTACACGGCGCAGAACATCAAGACCAATACTAAGGATGGTTACCAGTTTCTACTGGACCTCGGCCCGCTGAAAAATGCCGATCAGTACTACGCCAACAACTTCTTCTGGCAGGAAACCATTAACCACCCCAACTACGATGAATTTTGGCAGAAGCGCGGCCTACCCCAGCACTACAAAGCCGGCATCAAGCCGGCCGTGATGACGGTAGGCGGCTGGTTCGACGCTGAGGATTTGCGCGGCCCGCTCACCATTTACAAGACCATCGAAAAGAAAGACCCCAATGCCTACAACACCCTTGTGATGGGGCCGTTTGGGCACGGGCGCTGGAGCCGCGAAACCGGCCACACTATGCACAGCAACGTGTATTTTGGCGACAGCATTGCTACGTTTTACCAGAAGAACATTGAGGCCAAGTTCTTCCGTCACTTCCTGAAAGAAGACGGCAACAAGAACTCCGGCCTACCTGAAGCCTACATGTATGATACGGGCAAAAAGCAGTGGGAAACCTTTGCTAAGTGGCCCGCGGCCAACGCTACCCACCAGAAGCTCTACCTAGCCGCCGATGGCAAGCTCACGCAGCAAACAGCCCCTACCCCCGGTACCACTACCTTTATCAGCGACCCGCTGAAGCCTGTGCCCTACACCGAGGACCTGACCACCACGATGGGCTTCACCCCGCATAACTACATGAGCGAGGATCAGCGCTTTGCCGGCCGCCGGCCTGACGTAGTAGTATTTCAAACCGATGTGCTGACGGAGGACGTGACCCTAGGCGGCGAAATTATGGCCAAGCTGCAAGTAGCCACCTCCAGCACCGACGCCGACTGGGTGGTGAAGCTCATCGACGTATACCCAGGCGACGAGGCCAACAACGCTTACATGCCCAACAAAAACGTCATGCTCAGCAACTACTGGCAGATGGTGCGCTCGGAGGTGATGCCGGCCCGCTTCCGCAACAGCTTCGAGAAGCCCGAGGCGATGGTAGCCAACCAGAAAACCGCCGTCGATTTCCGATTGCAGGATGTATTGCACACCTTTAAGAAGGGCCACCGCATTATGGTGCAGGTGCAAAGCACGTGGTTCCCATTCATCGCTCGCAACCCACAGAAGTTCGTCCCCAACCCCTACAAAGCCGACGCCAGCGACTATGTGAAAGCCACGCATACGGTATATGGCGACAGTTTTCTGGATGTGGAGGTACTAAAATAAGACCTAAAACACTATTCCCCAGACGCAGTGAAGGACCTTCACAGGTAGGAACGACTCGCTATTATGAGTATCGTTCCTACCTATGAAGGTCCTTCACTGCGTTCAGGAGGGCAGAAAAGTATTCTATATAAACAGCGAGCTAATCGACTCGTGCGAAACGACGTTGTGCATGGCCTGCGCGAACAGCGCTGCAACCGACACTACCTTAATTTTCTTGTTCTCCTCGCGCAACGGAATGGTATCCGTCACGATCAGCTCTTCCAGAGCTGAGTTGCGGATACGGTCGTGGGCGGGGCCACTGAGGACGGGGTGCGTGATGACTGCTCGTACCGATTTGGCGCCGCGCTCCATCAGCAAATCGGCGGCTTTGCAGATAGTACCGGCCGTGTCTACGATGTCGTCTACCAACACCACGTTGTGGCCAGCTACGTCGCCAATCACTTGCATGGAGGCAATTTCGTTGGCCCGCAGGCGCATTTTGTCGCACACCACAATCTCGGCGCCGAAGCGCTTGGCGTAAGCCCGCGTACGCACTACCCCGCCTACGTCGGGAGAGGCAAATAGCAGGTTGTCGAGGTTCAGCGACTTGATGTAAGGAACCGTCACGGCTGCACCGTCGAGGTGGTCTACTGGAATATCGAAGAACCCCTGAATCTGGCCTGCGTGCAGGTCACAGGTCATCAGGCGGTCGGCCCCCACACTCTGAATCATGTTGGCTACCACTTTGGCACCAATGCTCACGCGCGGTTTGTCTTTGCGGTCTTGGCGGGCGTAGCCCATATAGGGCATCACGATATTTACTTTATAGGCCGAAGCGCGCTTGGCAGCATCTACCATCAAAGCCAGCTCCATCAGGTTTTCGGCGGGCGGGTTGGTGCTCTGGATCAGAAAAACCGCACAGCCGCGCACGCTCTCGTTGAAGCTCGGCCCCAATTCCGCATCGGCGAAGCGCTGGATGCTTAGGTCGCCCAGCGGCATACCGTAGGCGGCCGCTATTTGCTCACCAAGGTCGTGGGAGGCATTACCCGTAAAGATTTTAACCTGTTGTGCCATGAGTAAAAGGTAGGAGTACTGATGAAGACGACAAAGAACGGGCAGCAAGTAGAAAGCGCCAAGCGCTGACTAGAATAAAGCCAGCGTTCCGGAAAAACCAGAAAAAGCGAAAGGCGCTGCCTTCCTGAGCAGGAAGATGCAGCGCCTTTCGCGGTAGTTGAGCAGTTGTCCGACCAGGGCTCGAACCTGGACTTTCTTGAATCAAAATCAAGCGTGTTGCCAGTTACACCATCGGACAATTTGTGATTCCCAACGGGGTGTGCCGTTTGGGTGTGCAAATGTACTACTGTTAGAATTCAAGGCAAACTTTCGAGCAAATATTTTTTTCAGTCAACTCGTTTCAAATGCCCTTTTTCTATTAGTAATGGGTGTTGAGTTCCTGATTTTCAGAGTGTGACGTTTCCGCTAAAAAGCTGAAAAATTCTCAGTCTTTCTACGGAGCTATACTTGGCAAAGCAACGATTTCGCCGTAGTTTTGCGGCCTGAAAATGTTGCAACACCCCTACATATACTAGAATCGCATGGCGAATATCGGTAAAATCACCCAGGTCATTGGTCCCGTTGTGGACGTGAGCTTCGCGGGTGAAGGCGCTAAGCTGCCTAATATCTTGGATGCCCTCGAAGTAACGAAGGACAACGGCCAGGTTGTGGTGCTGGAATGCCAGCAGCACTTGGGGGAAGACCGGGTACGTACCATTGCCATGGACTCGACGGAGGGCCTGACCCGCGGCGCGCAAGTGCGCGACCTGGGCGCTCCTATCTCCATGCCCACCGGCGACGGCGTGAAGGGCCGTCTGTTCAATGTAATTGGTCAGGCTATCGACGGCATTCCGCAGCCGCAGAGCACCGGCGGCTTGCCCATTCACCGTCACGCGCCCCAGTTCGAAGACCTCGCCACATCGTCGGAAGTATTCTTCACCGGTATCAAAGTAATCGACCTGCTTGCTCCTTATGTAAAAGGCGGTAAGATTGGGTTGTTCGGAGGCGCTGGGGTAGGCAAAACCGTACTGATTCAAGAACTGATCAACAACGTGGCGAAAGCCTACTCGGGTCTATCGGTATTTGCTGGCGTGGGTGAGCGTACCCGCGAAGGCAATGACTTGCTGCGTGAATTCATTGAGGCCAACATCATTCGTTACGGCGAGGAGTTCAAGCACTCGATGGAAGAAGGCGGTTGGGACCTCTCTAAGGTAGATATGGCCGAGATGGAAAAGTCGCAGGCTACCCTCGTGTTTGGCCAGATGAACGAGCCTCCCGGAGCCCGTGCCCGCGTGGCCCTGTCGGGTCTGACCATTGCTGAGAGCTTCCGTGACGGCGACGGTACCGGTGCCGGCCGCGACATCCTGTTCTTCATCGACAACATCTTCCGCTTCACGCAGGCGGGTTCGGAAGTATCGGCTCTGTTGGGTCGTATGCCTTCCGCCGTAGGTTACCAGCCTACCCTGGCTACCGAAATGGGTGCCATGCAGGAACGTATCACCTCTACTAAGCGTGGCTCCATCACCTCGGTACAGGCTGTATACGTACCTGCCGATGACTTGACGGACCCGGCTCCGGCCAACACGTTCGCTCACTTGGACGCTACTACGGTACTGTCGCGTAAGATTGCCGAGCTGGGCATCTACCCTGCTGTAGACCCTCTGGACTCTACCTCGCGCATTCTGGACGCTACCATCCTCGGCGACGAGCACTACAACACCGCTCAGCGCGTGAAAGAGCTGCTCCAGCGCTACAAGGAACTGCAAGACATCATCGCCATCTTGGGTATGGACGAGTTGTCGGAGGAAGACAAGCAAGTAGTAACGCGCGCTCGTCGCGTGCAGCGCTTCCTGTCGCAGCCCTTCTTCGTAGCCGAGCAGTTTACTGGCCTAAAAGGTGTGTTGGTTGACATCAAAGACACCATCAAAGGCTTCAACGAAATCATTGACGGCAAGTACGACCACCTGCCGGAAGCTGCTTTCAACCTGGTAGGAAATATCGAAGATGCTGTAGCCAAAGGCGAGCGACTGATTGCTGAAGCGAAATAATGTGCTGATTTCACAATGTGCCGATGTGCTGATTTCAATCAGGCATTGGCGCATTAGCACATCAACTCATTAGTACATTAAAACAATGCATTTAGAAATCATCACGCCGGACCGGAAGGTGTTTGAAGGCGAAGTAACCTCGGCGCAATTCCCAGGCATCGACGGGCTGTTTGAGGTGCTGAACAACCACGCTCCGCTGATTTCAGCACTGAAATCTGGCGCTGTGACCGTTAACGGCACTAGTGGCCGCGAGTCGTTCAACATCGACGGCGGTGTGGTGGAAGTGCTGCGCAACAACGTAATTGTGCTGGCCGAGTCAATTAAGGCGTAGCTTTTACACTTCTAATTTTTCTGAAAAGGTCTTTCTCCGCGGAGAAAGACCTTTTTTTGTGTCGTAAGCTGTAGCTTGTACCGCCAATCACGCTTTGCCCTACCTCATGGAAATTCATCCCAAAATCACCCCGATCTACCAGACATCTGTTTTTAAGTTTGATGATCTGAATGAGTTGGAACTGTATTTCGGGGAGCCGGGCAGCCGGTATATGTACTCGCGCAACGGAAACCCCAACTCTGATGAGCTGGCCGAGGCCGTGAACAAGCTGGAAGCCGGCGCGGGGGCCATTGCCACTGGCTCGGGCATGGCTGCCATCTTTGCGGCCATAATGTGCTATTGTGAGGCCGGCGACCATGTGCTGTGCGCGCAAGATATCTACGGGGGCTCGTCGTCGTTGCTGAACCAAGAGTTAAGCCGTCTGGGCATCAGTACCACGTATGTGCCGTTTGCCGACTTGACGGGCGACTTGCAGCCCTACCTGCAACCGCGTACCAAGCTGCTGCTCTGCGAGACCATCAGCAACCCATTGCTGCGCGTGGTAGACGTGCAGGCCGCAGCCAATGCTTGTCACGCGCACGGCCTGAAGCTGGTGGTTGATAATACATTTGCTACCCCCGTGCTTACGCAGGTATTGGCCCTCGGCGCCGATCTGGCCGTGCATAGCGTCACGAAGTACTTGGCCGGGCATTCCGACGTGACGGCCGGCGCTGTGGTAGCACGCACCGCAGAAGATGCGGCCCGCCTCAAGCAACTTGGAGTGACATTTGGCCTCACGTTGAGCCCTATGGAAAGCTGGTTGGCCGTGCGCGGATTGAAGACGTTGCGCTTGCGTGTAGAAGCGCACTCGCGCAACGCCGCGCAGATTGCCGACATGCTGGTGCAGCAGCCAGGTGTGCGCGCTGTGTATTATCCTGGCTTGCCTACCCACCCGCAGCACCAACTGGCCGCGGTGCAGGGTCACGGATTATTTGGTGGTATGCTGTCGTTTTTGTTGGCCGATGAGGCCGACGTGGTGAACCGAGTGATGCAGCGTAGCCAACGCTTCCCTTTTGCACCATCGTTGGCTGGAGTCGATTCGTCGCTTTCTTACCCAGCTGGCACCTCGCATCGGGCCCTTACGCCGACGCAACGCACGGAGTTAGGCATTACTACCGGGTTGGTACGTTTGTCCGTGGGAATAGAGCCGGTGGCTGAGTTGCTGGCCGATTTGCAACAAGCGCTAGCAGAAGGGTAGGGTTTTGTACTACACAACTAGAGTTTTATACGTTATAAACTGTCTATTGAACTTTATGTACTGTGTTCAGGCGGTATTCTGTACAATGGATAAGTACGTCGCTCCGTCTGACAATGAAAAGCCCCCGCAACAGTGTCGTTGCGGGGGCTTTTCGTTGATGATCTAGGTATTAATGCAAAGGTCTCTTTTTCACCATACCGCCTTCCGTATCATCAATGCGGTACTGAATAACAAAGGCTTTCGGGTCAATGCTGCGTACTTCGGCGCGGAGCTGAGGCAGCTCCAAACGAGTAACAACAGTGAAAACAATGTCCATATCAACATTTTGGGCACCGCGCTTGCCAAAGCCTCGCTTGCCTTGGTACATGGTAACGCCCCGGCCTAGCTTCTCCGTAATGGCCTGGCGAATCTGCTCGCTGAATTCAGTGGAAATGATGGTCACGCCCGTATACTGTTCAATACCGTTCAGCAAGAAGTCCAGCGATTTGGAGGCTGCCACGTAGGTCAGGATAGAGTACAAAGCCACATCGACACTCAGGACAAAGGCTGCCACGCCGAAGATAAACACGTTCAGAATCAGGATAACGTCGCTGACCTTGAGAATAGGCGTATACTTACTGATGAGCAGGGCTGCTATTTCGGTACCATCGAGGACGGCGCCGCCGCGCATGGCCAACCCAATACCCGCACCGATGAACACGCCGCCAAATACGGAGGTAAGGATGACATCGTGCGTGATGTCTGGAAACGGTACAATCGCTAAACACAGCGCCAAACCAGCAATGGCAAAGGCGCTTTTTATGGCGAATTGCAGTCCTATTTGCCGATACCCTAAAATCAGGAAAGGCAAGTTGATTAGCGGTAGTAAGCCGGCCAATGGGAGGCCTGTAACCCGCTCATCTGAAAGAAGCATAGAAATACCGGTTACCCCTCCGTCAATTAGATGACTGGATAACAGGAAGCCTTTGAGGCCCATCCCCGCCGAGAGGATACCTAAGATTACCAGGGCTAAGTTGCGTAGCTTGGCCTGGGGAGTAAGGGTAGGGGCCACGGGGGGCGCTATAGGTGGCGCCGGTACAGGGGAGGCCTGGGGGATGGGGGCTTCGTCAGCCATGCAGAATAAAGGTAAAATCGACAGAAGCTGCAAAATTAGGCAATTCGCTCGGCGAATGTCGACTATTTTACCTAGTACCGGCAGAGCTATGACGCAGTCGATAAAACCTCGCACACCGCTTCTGCCACGCGAATCAGATCCTCATCGGTAAGAGACGAGCCAGAGGGTAGGCACAAGCCGCGGGCAAACAGATTAGCGCAAACTGCCCCGCCGTACATGGGTGCTTCGGCAAAAAGGGGTTGCAGATGCAGCGGTTTCCAAAGAGGACGGCTCTCGATGTTACGCGTTTCGAGGTGCTGGCGCAGCTGCTCGGGCGTGATGGGAGTAGCCGCCGGATCAAGCAGCACAGTGCTGAGCCAGCGGTTGCTGCGGCTGCCCGCTGGCTCGGTGGGCGCGAAGCGTAAGCCTGGTATGTCGCGCAATTTCTCCTGATACCAGGAAAAAATCTCGCGGCGCTTCTTCACGCGGTCCTCAATCAGCTCCATCTGCCCCCGCCCAATACCGGCTAGCAGATTGCTGAGGCGATAATTGTAACCAACCTCAGAATGCTGGTAATGTGCCGCCGGGTCTTTGGCTTGGGTAGCCAAATGCAGCGCCCGCTGCGCATAGTCGGCGTTGTTGGTTATGAGCACCCCGCCTCCGCTGGTCGTCAGAATCTTATTGCCATTGAAGGAGAAAACACCTACGTCGCCGAACGTGCCCAGTAGCCTACCCTGGTAGCGCGAGCCGAGGGCTTCGGCGGCGTCTTCCAGCACCGGAATATCGTACTCAGCGGCTATAGCCAATAGCTCTGTGAGCTGGGCCGGCATACCATAGAGGTGCACCAGGATAAGCGCTTTGGGTTTGCGACCCAGCCGCAGCCGATCTTCAATAGCCGTGCGCAGTAGGGTAGGGCCGAGGTTCCAAGTAGTTGGCTCGCTATCCACAAACACCGGTGTAGCGCCCAGGTAGAGGATGGGGTTGGCCGTAGCCACAAAAGTGAACGACGGGCACAGCACCTCATCGCCCGGCCCAACGCCCAGCAGCCGTAGCCCCAGGTGAATAGCGGCTGTGCCCGAGGTAAGCGCCACTGCGTGCGCGGCGCCGGTATACTGGCAAATATCCTGCTCAAATCCTTTCAGATTGGGGCCAGCTGGCGCCACCCAATTGTCTTCAACAGCCTTATGCAAGTAGTTCAGCTCGTGGCGGCCCAGGTGCGGGGGCGAAAGATAAATTCGGTCGTAATCCTGGCTGCGCATGAAAAGCGGAAAGTAATAGCAAGGCGGGTAAGGTAAACAGGAACAGCCAAAAGACTGTGTTGTTGCTGGCTATACAGCCTTATGTTGTTTGATGACGGCAGCCGGCACGCCCACCGCCGTACAGTGGGCCGGCAGGTCGCGCACGGCCACGGCGCCCGCGCCTAGGGTAGTGCCGGCACCTACGCTCACCTGGTTGAGTACTGTGGCGTTGGTGCCCAGGTATACTCCCTTGCCCAGGTGCGCTTCGCCACCCACGTTGGCGTGTGGCATCAGGGAGCAGAAGTCTTCCAGCACGGCATCGTGGCCAATGGTGCAGCCCAGATTGAGAAGCACATGGTGGCCCAGTTGAATATCCGTTGTTAGAATGCAGCCTTGCGTGATGATGCAGCCCGCTTCGAAGCGCAGGCGTTGGTAGGGCTGGCAGGCTACACTAGGGTGAACGAGAGTAGGAAATGACAGTAGCGGCGAGGCAAGGCGGGCTACAATGGCAGCACGGCTGCGGCTGCTACCCACCGCCACCGCTACCGACAAAGGCTCAGAAGTAGCGTTGAGGTCGGCGGCGGTGCCGAGGTAGGGCAGGTCGTGCAAGGTAGGGGTGGTGGGTGGCTGGTCGTCGTAGAAGCCGCGCAAATCCCACGTTGGTTGCACTTCATTAAGCTGACGCACTAGTACGAGCACCTCGCGGCCCAGTCCGCCCGCACCGAAAATAACCAAAGGGTGCAATTGTGACGGAAACGGCGTAGTAGAATCACTCATGGGGTAGCGGGTGGGTAGGAGAGCCCGTAAAGGCGGTGGTAGTAGCTTGGCCGGCGGCCGTGATGCCTTGCGCGCCCAGCACCCGGCTCACCGTGCGCAGCAGAATCCGTAGGTCCAGCCGCAGACTCAGGTGGTCTACGTACCACACATCATACCGGAATTTTTCTTCCCAGCTAATAGCATTGCGGCCATTTACCTGCGCCCACCCCGTGATGCCCGGCCGCACGTGGTGGCGCCTGGCCTGCTCAGGCGAGTACAGTGCCAGGTACTGCACCAGCAAGGGGCGCGGCCCTACTAGGCTCAGGTCGCCGCGCAGCACATTCCAGAGCTGCGGCAGCTCGTCGAGGGAGGTGGCGCGCACCCAGCGGCCCAGGCGGGGTAGGCGGTCGGCATCGGGAAGGAGGTGGCCGTGGGCGTCGCGGGCCTCCGTCATGGTTTGCAGCTTATAGAGCGTAAACAGTTTCCCGTCGAGGCCAGGGCGCTGCTGCCGAAAAAGTACCCGCCCCCGGTTTTGCACGGCCAGCAACACCGCCGCGCCCAGTAGCAGTGGGGCCGTGAGCACCACCAACGGCGCGGCCAGCGCCACGTCGAGCAGGCGCTTGCCACGGCGGGCATACCAGGTAACAGGGGTAGGGCGGGAAAGCATAAGCCCAGCAAAAATACGGTTTCTGTGTCGGAGAAGCCGTAGCTTCGCCGCAGGCTGCGCGGTTGGTGTGGCCAATGTGTTACTAATGGGCGCCCCGGCACCGGACGCCTACAAGATGTCCTTACATGCTTGTTTTCCCCAATGCCAAGCTCAACCTTGGTCTGTACATCACCAGCCAGCGACCCGACGGCTTCCGCAACCTCGAATCGGTATTTTTGCCTCTGCCCTGGACCGACGCCCTGGAAGCCCTACCGGCTTCGGAAACCACGCTCACACTTACCGGCCTACCCATTCCTGGCGACCCAGCCACCAACCTGTGCCTACGGGCCTACGAGCTGCTGCGCGCCGATTTCAATTTGCCGCCCACGCAACTACACCTGCACAAAGTGGTGCCTATTGGGGCCGGACTGGGTGGCGGCTCAGCCGACGCGGCGTTTGCGCTGCGGGCGTTGAACAACCTGTTCAACCTTCAGCTCTCCACCGAAACTCTCATCGGCTACGCCCGGCGCCTGGGCTCCGACTGTGCCTTTTTCGTCGAAAACAAGCCTGTGTTTGCCCACGAAAAAGGCGACGTATTTCAGCCGATTGAGTTAAACCTGACTGGCACGCCTTGCGTGGTGGTCTACCCCAATCTGCACATCAGTACGGCCGAAGCCTACGCCCGCGTCGTACCTGCTACCCCTCGTCACGACCTGCGCGGAGCACTCGCGCAACCCATGAGCACTTGGCGCCATACCGTCAGTAATGATTTTGAAGATGCCCTCACGCCGGTATACCCAGTGTTGGCCGACATCAAGCAGCAGCTGTACGGGGCAGGCGCTACCTACGCTAGTCTCTCGGGCTCGGGCTCCGCGGTATATGGGTTGTTTGAGGGTAGGGAAGAAGGACCTGCGCTGGTGTGGCCAGCGGAGTATACCGTGTGGCGCGGCCGGCTGTAGAGGCGTCTTACACGCACCTCTACACCAGCACCTCCGCCGCGGCGGGTTGGCGCTGGCGGCGCTTGTTCCACTGGTCCAACACTGGATGAATCAGGACGCTGAACAGGATAATGGCCGTGCCCACGTAGAAGCCCGGCGACATCTTTTCCTGAAAGAAATAAACGGCTAGCAGAATGCCATACACCGGCTCCAGGTTGATGGTAAGGTTGACAACGAAGGCTGAAATGCGCTTCATCAGCTCCACTGAGGCCGAGAAGGCGTACACGGTGCACACGCCCGCCAGCACCAGCAGCAGCCACCAATCGTTGCCGTGGAGGGCCAGTTGCAGCCCCGTGCCGTTGGTGAAGTAACGACCATAGAAGGGTAGGAACAGCATGATGCTTAGGCAGGCGCCAGTCATTTCGTAGAACGTGAGTCGGGTAGGCGTATGCCGCTTCACGAACTTGGAATTGAGCACGCTGAACAGTGCCGACAGCCCCGCCGACACAATGGCCACACTCAGCCCCAGCAACTGGTTCAGCTCGGCCTGCGATACAATGTAGAGCCCTACCATCGTGAGCAAGCCTAGCCCTACCTCGTAGAAACGCACCGGCCGCCAAAGTACCAGCGGCTCCAACAGCGAAGTCCACAAGGCCAGGGTAGCCATACCGGCTAGGCACACGCTCACCGACGACAGCCGCGCCGCCAGGAAAAACGTAATCCAGTGCGCTGCCACCAGCGCGCCTACCCCCAACAGCCGCGCCGCATCGGCCAGGCCTACCTGCCACGACTGCCGCCGCATCAGCAACAGTCCAAGTAAGCCCACGCTGGCCAACAGCGTGCGCCAGAATACCAACTCCACCGGCGGCAATGAAATCAGTTTGCCCAAAATGGCCGTGAAGCCCCAGAGCAACACAATAAAATGCAGCCGCAAGTAGTCTTTTAACATAAGGTGAAGTTGTGAAAGGTGAAGTTGTGAAAGGAAGTTTGTAGGTGAGTAAAGCTTGGGCCCTGCTATGCAGCGTGACCAAACAGCAATTCCACAACTTCACCTTTCACAATTTCACCACTTAGCGCGGTACGAAACGGTAGAGGCCGATGCCGATGCCGGAGAAAACAATACTGGGCATCCAGGCAGCCAGAAGCGGATGCATGTCGCCTACACTGGCCAAGTTGCGGCCCAGAATCACGAAAATGATGAACAAGAAGGCCAGCACGAAGCCTAGTGCAATCTGCCCGCCTACCCCGGCCCGCGACTTGCGCGAGCTAAGAATCACGCCGATAGCCGTGAGAATGACGATGGCGAAGGGGTAGGAGTACCGCTCGTATTTCTCGCTGAGATACTGCTGGGTGTCGTCGGCGCCGCGTTCTAGCTTCTGCTGAATAAAGTTGTTCAGCTCAGGCAGCGTCATGGTTTCGGCTAGGCGGTACTTGCTGGCGAAGTCCTTGGGGTAGAGATTGAGCGTGGTATCGCGGGCAGGAATGGTGAGCAGGCGCTCCTGCTGCCCATCGATGATGCGCACCAGTTGCGGCGAGAGGTGCCAGGCGTGCTTGGTGGAGTCCCAACTGATGGCGTCGGCCGTAAGACGGCGGCGCAGCTTGGTGCCGTCGATGGTTTCGAGGGCGAAGTGGTAGCCAATGTTGGCGGTGTTATCGTAGCTCTCCATGTAGGCATAGCTCCGCTCGCCCAGCTTCATGTGCACGTTGCGCCCATCGAAGTGATACGGACGCTTCACGTACAGCCGCTCGAAGTTGACGCGGGTTTTGTTGGCTATCGGAATCACCCAGCCAATAAGCCCAAACGTGGCCCCGCCAATAATGGCCCCGCCCACCAGGTAGGGTAGCAGCAGCCGGTTGAAGCTCATGCCGCTGGCCAGCATCGCCACAATTTCAGTGCGCTCGGCCAGCCGCGCCGTCACAAACACCACGGCAATAAATACCGTGATGGGTGACAACAGATTGGCGAAGTAGGGAAACAGGTTGACGTAGTAATCCAGAATAATCTTCTTGGCCGGCAGATTATGCTGAATGAACTTGTCGTTTTTCTCCGTGAAATCCACCACGCAAATCACGCTCACCAGCAAAAGCACCGTGAACACGAACGCCGTGAGGAATTTCTGGATGATGTATTTATCGAGGAGTCTCAAAGCAGTATTTATTATTTATTGATGCAACGTATGAAGCTGTTGCATCGTGATGTAGCGACGTAACATAGTGTGTCGGAAAGCTAGGATAGCCAATAATGTTCCGAGTTTTACACAAGCTGCTTGAGCAGACGGAAACATTGGAATTATGGCTAATGGAGGGTAGATAGTCCATCCTTGCGCTATTGTGTCCTGTACCGGCCACCCATAGTAAGGCCACCAATAATCAGGTGGAAAAGGAATTTTTACACTTGTAAAATCAAGTGCTTGGAATACAGGTTGGCCGATAAAGTGAATAATACTGCCAAGTAGATAAGCTAGTGTAAGTACTATGAGTAATTGACTGGCTATGTGTTTCCTTAGTAGGAATTCAAATACAAATGATTGCTTCTTTGTTGAATGTGATATAGTAAATCGTAATAGGAGCAGTACGATTACACACAATAGAAAAGCAACCCATAGTGGGCAAAGACGAACGAGTACTGTAAGTGTAATTGCTAAATATTGCTGCCACGATACTGCTTCTTCACTAGATTGGGTAGTATCAATTTCTAATGGCTGCCCATCGATTACTATATCTTGTGTGTCCGGTACAAACCAATCGAAAGCGGCACTTAGATCAGATATAATAAATAATACACAATAGAGAATAGGAACGACCATCAATAGTAGCCACAGAGCACTATGCACTAGTCGCTTAATCAAAAAAGATATGCTCATCTTGTATTACAGCCGCGTCATCACCTGCTTCACCATCTTGTCCTTCCACTCGCGGAAGGTGCCGGCCAGGATTTGCTCCCTCGCCTGGCCGACCAGCCACAGGTAGAAGCTGAGGTTGTGGATAGAGGCAATTTGCGGGCCGAGCATTTCCTGACTCTGAAATAGGTGACGCACGTAGCTGCGCGAGTAAAACGTACTCACGTAGCCGCCTAGTTCACGGTCAATCGGCTCAAAGTCGGTAGCCCATTTCTTATTGGTGATGTTGAGGATACCCTGCGTAGTGAACAGCATGCCGTTGCGGGCATTACGGGTCGGCATCACGCAGTCAAACATATCTACGCCCAACGCTATATTCTCCAAGATATTGGCTGGGGTGCCTACCCCCATCAGATAGCGCGGCTTATCTTGGGGTAGGATGTCGCAGACCAGCTCGGTCATTTCATACATCATGTCGGCAGGCTCGCCCACGCTCAGGCCGCCAATGGCGTTGCCTTCGCGCTGCTGCTCGGCCACAAACTCGGCCGATTTGATGCGCAAATCCTTGAACGTGCTACCCTGCACAATCGGGAATAGCGTTTGATCGTAGCCATAATGACCCTCGGTACTGTCGAAGCGCGCAATGCAGCGCTTCAGCCAACGGTGTGTCATATCGAGGGAGCGGGCGGCGTAGTCGTACTCGCAGGGCCAAGGCGTACACTCGTCGAAGGCCATCATGATATCGGCCCCAATGGTACGCTGAATATCCATCACGCCCTCGGGCGAAAACAGGTGCTGCGAGCCATCGATGTGGGAGCGAAACTTCACACCTTCTTCCTTAATCTTGCGCGTACCGCTCAGCGAGTAAACTTGGTATCCACCCGAGTCGGTGAGGATGGGCCGGTCCCAGCCGTTGAACTTGTGCAGGCCCCCCGCCTGACGCAGCACATCCAGGCCAGGGCGTAGGTACAGGTGATAGGTATTGCCGAGGATAATCTGGGCTTTGATGTCGTCCTTTAGGTCGCGCTGCTGCACGGCTTTCACGGTACCAGCCGTGCCCACGGGCATGAAAATAGGGGTTTGAATGGCGCCGTGGGCGGTGTGTACTACGCCGGCGCGGGCTTTGGACTGTGGGTCCTGGGCAACTAAATCGAAGGTCATTCTGCGTTGTGTGTTGTGCGTTGCCAGTTCTTTACAAGTAACCGGCAACCCATCCAACTGCAAAGGTAACTAATGCCTACTTTTGCCTGCTTATCCTGTTTGCTGTGTTGCCACTTCCGTTTTCCCCGCTGGTATGGCTGCTGCTGGCGTGTGTGCTGGTGCAGCTGTTCTACTTCGCCTACTATTTCCTACCCTTTGCCAACCGGCCACCCGAGCCCACGGCCGAGGAGCCCGGCCCCGACGAGGAGCCCGTTTCCATCCTCATCTGCGCACGCAACGAGTTGGAACATCTGCGCCAACTGATGCCGCTGCTGCTCCAGCAGGACTACCCCGCCGGCTTCGAAGTCGTCCTCGTCGACGACCGTTCCAGCGACGACACCTACCTCTATGTGCAGCAGCTCACGCAGTACTACCCCCACGTGCGACTGGTAGAGGTGCGCCGCACGCCCGATGGATTGTCGCCAAAAAAATATGCGCTGACGCTAGGCATCAAAACAGCCCGCTATCCGCGCCTGCTGTTCACCGATGCCGACTGCATCCCGGCTACCAATCAGTGGCTCAGGCTGATGCAGCGCGGCTTTGCCCAACCTGCCGATATGGTATTAGGCTACTCAGCCTATGCGCCCGCGCCTGGCCTGCTCAATAAGCTCATCCGTTTTGAAACCTTAGTCACCGGAGCGCAGTATTTGTCGTTTGCCTGGCGTGGTAAGCCCTACATGGGAGTAGGCCGTAATCTGGCCTATACGCTGCAAACCTTCCGCTCCACCAAAGGGTTTGCCTCCCACATCCGTAGCCTGAGTGGCGACGACGACCTGCTGGTGCAGGATGCCGTGGCCCAGGGTGCCCGGGTAGCCGTAGTGGCCGAGCCCAGTGCCCACACGCTCAGCGAGCCAGCTGCACAATGGGGTACCTGGTGGCGGCAAAAACGCCGGCATTTGTCGGCTGGTAAGCGCTACCGTTTCGCCGATAGATGGCGGGTAGGAAAATTTATTGGTACTAATCTGCTTTTTTATTTCACTGCATTTGGACTGTTATTTTCCCGCCCCGATTGGATACCTTTGGCTGTCTTATGGTCGTTACGGACCGGTGCCATGCTGCTGACTTACCACCAGTTGGGCCGCCGCCTTGACGACCGCCTACCTCCGGCGCTGCTGCCCCTGCTCGACGCCATCTATTCTTTCTACTATCTAGCCCTAGGAATCTCGCTATTCCTTCACCGCACGCTCCGATGGAAGTAAACAATCAGGAAATACAAAAACAGTTCTCCGCCAAAGCCAAGCACGATTTCAAGCTGATTCGTGCTGCCGTAGAGCAAGGCGATGAGAAGGCATACGCCGAGCTGATGCAGATCTACAAAAAGCCCGTGTATCACGTGGTATTGAAGATGGTGCGCAACGCTGACGACGCCGAAGACCTTACGATTGAGGCATTTGCTAAGGCCTTCCGCAACCTGCACAAGTTCAACCCCGAGTATGCGTTCAGCACGTGGTTGTTCCGCATCGCCACCAACAACTGCATTGACTTTATTCGCAAGAATAAAATCAAAACGATGTCGATTGACTCGGCCATCAAGATTGACAACGGCGACGAAATCACCATTGATTTCCGCGACGGCAACCTGAACCCGGCCGAAAACGCCATTAAAAACCAGAAAATCGAAATCATGCAGCACGTGGTATCACGGCTGCCCGATAAGTACCAGCGCCTCGTCACGCTGCGCTACTTCGACGAGCTGAGTTACGAGGAAATTGCGCAAGAGCTAAAAGCCCCTCTTGGCACCGTAAAAGCTCAATTGCACCGCGCCCGCGAGCTGCTCTATGACATGGTAAAGAACAAAAAGCACATTATCTAGTGTGTTAATCATTGAAGTTGAAAGCCTCGGCCTTGGTCGGGGCTTTTTCTTTTGCGTTGAAAAATTATCTGTCATCCTGAGCACAGCGAAGGACCTTATGCCCGCAGAACGAGTCGTTGTGACGCCGGCTGTTCAGGCGTGAGAAGGTCCTTCGCTCCGCTCAGGATGACAAAAGGGTAGGGCGGAAGCGTGCCGAATAAGAAGCGCTGCCCCCTATCTTTGCCCGCATCATGGACATCCTCTTCCGTTACTTTCCTACCCTCACCGACCACCAGCGCAACCAGTTCCGCCAGCTCGAAACCGAGTTTCGCAGCTGGAATGAGCGCGTGAACCTCATCGCCCGCACCGACGTGGAGAACTTGGCCGAGCGCCATTTCCTGCACTCTTTAGGTATTGCCAAGGTGATAGAGTTTCCGGCCGGCTCGTCGGTGCTGGATGTTGGTACGGGGGGCGGCCTGCCTGGCTTGCCACTGGCTATCCTATTTCCGGAGGTGAAGTTTCACTTAGTGGACAGCATCGGCAAGAAGATCAGGGCAGTGGAAGGCATGGCCGAAGCGCTTCACCTCACCAATGTGACAGCCGAACAAATCCGTGCCGAGCAGCTGCACACCAAATATGACTACGTGGTGAGCCGCGCCGTAGCTCGCCTTGCTACCTTCCACACCTGGATTGCGCACCGCTACAAACCCCACGCTGCTGCTAACAGTGGCCTCTACTACCTCAAAGGCGGCGACCTAACCGAAGAAATTGCCGAGTCCGGACTGAAGGCGCATATAACAGACTTGAGCAACTTTTTTGCCGAAGAATTCTTTGAGACGAAAAAGGTGGTGTTTGTGCCGAATCAGAAGGCGTAGTAGAAAAGTAAAAAACGCGTGTCATCCTGAACGGAGCGAAGGACCTTCTCACGGCAGAACGACCATCATAACAACGACTCGTTTCTACGTGAGAAGGTCCTTCGCTCTGCTCAGGATGACACGCGTTTTTTCACTCACTACTTCACAAAAATACTACTTGTCCTACCCCGGCACCTCCGCTGTCAGAAACTCCACAGCGCGGCGTTCTGAGTAGTAAGTTCCATCAGGAGTACCCTCCGCGAAGCCTACGTGGCCGCCGGCGGGCGGCGTTTCGAGAAACACGTACGGGCTGCGCGCCGCCACGTCGCGGGGGTAGCAGGTAGGAGCCAGAAAAGGGTCGTTTTGGGCGTTTACCAGCAGGGTAGGGATGCGGATGCGGCTGAGGTAGCGGCCGGAACTAGCCGTTTCGTAGTACTCATCAGCTGAGTTGAAGCCGTGCATGGGCGCTGTGAAACGCGCGTCAAACTCTGGAAAGTCGCGCAGCAGATCAATACCTTCTAGGTCAACCTGACCGGGTAGCAGCTCTGCTTTCTGCCGCATCTTGGCTCGCAACGATTTCATGAAGCGCGCCATATACACGCGGTTTTCGGGCCGGGCAATTTGATAGGAGCTAGCTTTTAAATCGGTAGGAACTGAAAAGACAGCTGCCCGTGCCACTCGCGGCGGCACACGCTCAGGGTTTTCGCCCAGGTATTTCAGCGTCACGTTGCCGCCAGCTGAAAACCCCGTCAGGAATATACGCTGGTAGCGGCCAGTGCTTAGTGCGTACTGAATCACAAAGTCTAGGTCGTCAGTGTCGCCGAGGTGGTAGGAGCGGAGCAGGCGGTTCATCTCGCCGCTACAGCTACGGTAGTTCCAGGCCAGCGCGTCGAAACCCGCGTTGTTGAGCGCCCGCACCATGCCGCGCACATAGGGCCGTGAGGCGTCGCCCTCCAGCCCATGCGACACAATACCTAGCGTATCGCGGGTATTGCCAGTCGGCCGCGACCAGTCGAGGTCCAAGAAGTCGCTGTCTTCCGTTTCTACCCGCTCACGCTGGTAGCGTACCTCCGGCACCGATCGTAGCAAGCTAGGTACAATGGTTTGCAAGTGGCCATTGAATAGGTAGAATGGCGGCTGATAACGAGATTCAGCAATAACGGGCATGGCAGCAGCTACAGAAAAGATGGTAAGCAAGCGCAAAGGCCGACGAGATGTTTACAATGTAATATGATGAGAAACAGTTCGTCATGCATACTACCTGTGTGCGTCAAGAATGTTTAATCCGCATCAGAATGCGCGATACTATCGTGAATCTGCTGCCTACCGTTTGTTAATTTCAACGAAAGCCGTACCTTTGCCACCCCAACTGAACTGAAACAGAGCAGAACGTACCTATTTCAACCCCATGGCAAACCACAAATCGGCCCTCAAGCGCATCCGTTCCAACGAAGCTAAGCGCGTATTGAACCGTTACCAGGCCAAATCGACTCGTACCGCTATCAAAAAACTCCGCGCTACTACGGTGCAAGCCGACGCGCAGGAGCAACTGAAGAAAGTATCGTCGATGCTGGACCGGCTGGCTAAAAAGAATATCATTCACAAGAACAAAGCCGCCAACAACAAGTCGAGCCTGGCTAAGTTCGTAAGCTCGCTGGCCGCCTAAGGCGACTTTTCTCAGCGTTCCTGCTCTTTCTTCATAGAAAAGGCCCTGTGTGCAAACGCAGGGCCTTTTTGTCATCGCCACGGATTCGCTCGAATGTTGAGGGCTATACGGATTTTGTGGACAATTTATTCCTCCTTCGTCTATTGTCTAAAACAAGAACAGCTGTCCAAATTGGACAGCTGTTCTTGTTTGTAATCATTCACAGAATTCGTGTGCTCCGAAAGTCTGAGCGAATCCGTGGTGATGACTAGGCCACGCTCACCTTCACCATATTGGTCTTACCCTTTTCGGTAATTGGCATAGAAGCAGTGTTGATGAACACGTCGCCTTTCTGCAAGTGGCCAGTGGTGGTCAGGATGTTTTTCAGGTCCGTAATGGTGCTATCGGTGCTGTTCATGCGGTCGTAGTAGAACGCACGCACACCCCATACCAGGCTCAGTACCGTGAGTAGGTCGCGGTTGTCTGTGAAAATAAAAATGTCGGCTTTGGGGCGGTATTTCGACAGTTGGAAAGCCGTATATCCACGGTGCGTCATACCAGTAATGGCTTTGGCACCCGTATTCTTGGCCAAGTGACCCGCTGCCGACAAAATGCTGTCAATCATAAAGCCGGGGGAAGACGAGTCGATGGGCACCCAGTGGTTGAAGATGGTGTCCGACTTGCTTTCCACGCTCCGAATGATGGCCCCCATTTGCCGGATAACCTCAATGGGGTAGGCGCCTACAGCGGTTTCGGCGGAAAGCATTACGGCATCGGTGCCATCGAGCACAGCGTTGGCCACGTCGTTGGTTTCAGCGCGGGTAGGGCGGGGGGCCGTAATCATGCTCTCCATCATTTGGGTAGCTACAATCACGGGCTTACCAGCCTTGTTGCACTTCTGAATAATCATTTTCTGCGCCAAGGGCACTTCGCCGCCAGCAATTTCTACACCTAGGTCGCCGCGGGCTACCATCACGGCATCCGTGAGGGCAATGATTTCGTCGATGTTGCGCAGACCCTCGGGCGTTTCAATCTTCGCTACTACGCGGGTTTGCTTGCCAGCCTCAGCAATCAATGACTTGATAAAGCGGATGTCTTCGGCACGGCGCGCGAAGGACAGGGCCACCCAATCTACGTCATTTTCCAGGCCGAATTTCAGGTCGGCAATGTCCTTTTCCGTCATCGACGGGGCCGACACGTCGGAGTCGGGCAGGTTGATGCCTTTGCGGGGCTTCACCGTGCCACCATAGATAACCTCCACGTCCACTTCCTTTTCGCGGTCGGTAGCTAGCACGCGCAGCTCAATCTTGCCGTCGTCAATCAGGATCATGTCGCCGGGCTTTACGTCGCGGGCCAGGCCCAGATAGATAGTGCTCAGGCGTTCGGCCGTGGTGATTTCCTTCTCGCCGCATATCATCTTAATCTTGTCGCCAGCCTTGATTTCCACGCTGCCGCCTTCCACTTCACCCAAGCGAATCTTGGGCCCTTGCAAATCCTGCAACAACCCAACATGAGTACGCAGGTCTTTATTGAGACGACGCACCGTGTTAATCACGTTCAGATGGGTTTCGTGCTCCCCGTGCGAGAAATTGAGGCGGAATACGTTGACCCCCTCGCGGATAAGGGCGCCTAGGCGCTCATACGTGTCGGAAGCCGGGCCAACAGTGGCCACAATCTTGGTCTTATTAAAATGAGGACGTGGTTCCATGCAAGAGAAAAGAATGGTATGTCTGGTAGTACGAAAAAATGAGGTTGAGTGCGGGATGTAGGATGACAAAGGTAGGGGAACCCAGCGCTTCTGCCCCACGGGGCGGGGGGAAGGGCGGATTAGAAGAACAGATTCTCCTTGAATTCCAGCTGATTTGGATCTAGTTGACACACATGCTGTACGTCAGCAAGCGCCGTGAGGCGAGTCAGTACCTGCTCGGGCGCCAAGGTGCCCGTGCCGTTGCTGATCTGCAACAGGTAATCGTACTGGCGCACGTCGGGGGCGAGGTAGGGCTTTTTGAGGGTAGAGGGCGCCACCGAGCGGTTGCGCAGCAGGCGCAGCGTGCAGGTATGCGTAGTGTGCAGATAGTTGCTGATCACCAGCCGGCCGCGGCTGAGCAAATCATAGATGATATCCTGCTGTTTTACCAGGTGCAGGCGCAAATCCGAGTTGAGCAGCCAGGCTAGCTTGTGCTCCCGGGTAGCGGAAACCAAGCCAAATAACTCGAAGTCGCAGTCGTATTCAAAGTCGAGTGTAAGGGTTTTCATGGGCTGATTATCAAGAACTAACAAGCAAAACAGAACACGCGCCGCACGCCGCGGAACCAGCCCGGCCATAATGTTGTACCTGTAAGATTAGACCGGGTTTGTTTGACAATGTTAGCGAAGATGGTGTTATTTGTGCCTAGTTTTCCTCAAACCCCCACGGAAATGTCTGAAATCGCAGAAAAAGTAAAAGCCATTATCATCGATAAGCTAGGAGTAGAAGCTTCGGAAGTAACCCCAGAGGCTAGCTTCACCAACGACCTGGGCGCTGACTCGCTCGATACCGTTGAGCTGATCATGGAATTTGAAAAAGAGTTTAACGTGTCCATCCCCGACGACCAAGCAGAAAACATTGCTACCGTAGGGCAGGCTATCAGCTACCTCGAGGAGCACGCTAAGTAGTCTTTCCGGCTCTTACGTTTTTACGGCTTACAGCTCATCGGCCGGCTTGCCGCCGGCCGTTTTGCTTTTCCTACCCTTTCCTATTCTTTCGTTTGTTCCTTAGCCTATGTCTCTTCGGAGAGTTGTTGTGACCGGCATCGGGGCCATTACCCCACTTGGCAGTACGGCCCCCGCTTACTGGGAAGGCCTAGCGCAGGGCGTGAGCGGCGCAGGCCCTATCACCCGCTTCGACGCCAGTAAGTTTAAAACGCGCTTTGCCTGCGAAGTTAAAAACTACAATCCCGACGATTACTTCGACCGCAAGGAAGGTCGGAAGATGGACTTATTCACGCAGTTCGGCGTTATCGCCAGCGACGAGGCCATCAAAGACGCCGGCCTGCACGATGGTGGTATTGATAAAAACCGGGTGGGTGTAATTTGGGGCTCCGGCATTGGTGGCCTCACTACCTTCCAGCAGGAGTGCTTCAATTTCGCCAACGGCGATGGCACGCCGCGCTACAACCCGTTCTTCATTCCGAAGATGATTGCCGACTCCTCGTCGGGCAACATTTCTATCAAGAATGGATTCCGTGGCCCCAACTTCGTCACGACTTCGGCCTGCGCTTCTTCTTCCGACTCTATTGTATCGGCCTACAACTACATCCGTTTGGGGATGGCCGATGTAGTGGTAACCGGTGGTTCCGAAGCCGCTATTACCGAAGCCGGGGTAGGGGGCTTTAATGCCCTGAAGGCCATGAGCGAGCGGAACGACGACCCTCAAACTGCCTCGCGTCCTTACGATAAGGAGCGCGACGGATTTGTGCTGGGTGAAGGCGGTGGTGCGCTGGTGGTAGAAGATTATGAGCACGCCAAGGCGCGCGGTGCCAAAATCTACGCCGAAATCATTGGCGGTGGCCTTTCTTCGGATGCCTACCACATCACGGCGCCCGACCCTACCGGCGAAGGTGTGGTGCTGGTGATGCAAAACGCTTTGCGCGATGCAGGCATCAAGCCGGAAGATGTAGATTACATCAACACGCACGGCACCAGCACTCCGCTGGGTGATGGTGCTGAGATTACGGCCATTCAGAAGGTATTTGGCGACGCTGCGTACAACCTCAACATCTCGTCTACCAAGAGCATGACCGGCCACCTGCTGGGCGGCGCTGGCGGGATAGAGGCAGTAGCCAGCATTCTGGCCATCCAGAATGGCATTGTGCCGCCTACCATCAACCACTTTACGGACGACCCCGAGCTGGATGCCCGGCTGAACTTCACCTTCAATAAGGCGCAGCAGCGGGAAATTAATATTGCTGTGAGCAATACGTTCGGGTTTGGTGGCCACAACACGTCGGTGGTCTTCCGCAAATTCCGCGACTAATGCCGAGGCCCGGTCAGCCCTTGCCCGTATTTGGTTTTTTTCGGCGGTTGCTAGGCCACGACCGGGCCTTTCGGCAGGCTATTACCACGATGACGGGCGTTTCGCCCGACAACGTGCGTGTGTATCGGCTGGCTTTCACGCACTCCTCGGTGGTGCGGCAGCAGCCTACGCAGGGTAGACACCAAAGCAACGAGCGCCTGGAGTTTTTGGGCGATGCCGTGTTGGGTACTATCGTGGCGGAATATCTGTTCCGCAAGTTTCCGTACGAGCAGGAGGGTTTTCTGACGGAAATGCGCAGCCGCATCGTCAACCGCGAAAGCCTCAACCAACTTGCCCTCAAGCTGGGCCTCGATAAGCTAGTGCAGCTGGATGCCACTCAGGGTAGGGCAGCCCGCTCGCGCTCCGTGAACGGCAACGCCCTGGAGGCGCTAGTGGGCGCCGTGTACCTCGACCAGGGCTATAAAGTGGCCCGTAAGTTTGTACTCAGTCGCTTGATTAAGCCTTTTGTGGATGTGAAGTCGCTGACTGAAACGACTTCCAATTTTAAAAGCAAGCTGATTGAGTGGGCACAGCGCCAGGGCAAAGTAGTGCGCTACGAGCTGGCCGGCGAACCACGCGGAGGCGGCGTGATGGAGTTTTCGGCTACGCTGCTCATCGACGAGGAAGTAGTAGCTACTGGCATGGGGCTTTCCAAAAAGCAGGCGGAGCAGCTGGCCGCTGAGCGTGCCCTCACCGCACTAGGACTATAAAAAAAACAACTGTATTGCTGTGTTATAAGCCGGCGGCTTGCCCAAGAATAGGGTAGGCCGTCGGCTTTTTCGTTATCATCTACGCCAGAGTTTACGTACACCCTACCCAACCGCAGGCAGCGCTATCCGAAACCATGCCCTACCCTGCCGGTTAGAAAAGGGTAGGCCGTCTGCTGCCAATTGCTACCTTCGCGGCATCCGCTTCCGCATTTCACCACACATCTAACACTGCTAGAAACTTTCTTCCCCAATGAGCGCACCACAACCAAAGAACTACGCCTTCGGCATGATTGGCCTGGGTACTATGGGCCGCAACTTGCTGCTAAACATGGCCGACCACGATTTTTCGGTGGCTGGCTATGACAAAGACACCAGCAAAATTCCGCTGCTGCAAAAGGAGGCCGATGAAGACGGTGTGCACAATGTGGAGGGCTTTACGGACCTGAGCGCTTTTGTGCAGAGCCTAGCTAAGCCCCGCGTTGTCATGATGCTGGTGCCAGCCGGGAAGATTGTAGACAGCGTGATTACCGAGATTACGCCCCTACTGGACGAGGGCGATATGCTGATTGATGGTGGCAACTCCTATTTTCTGGATACTACCCGCCGGGCGCAAGAGCTGGCAGCGAAAGGCCTGCATTTCTTCGGGATGGGCATTTCGGGTGGCGAAGAAGGTGCCCGCCGCGGGCCCAGCATGATGCCGGGCGGCGACCAAGAAGCCTATCAGAAAATGAAGCCTGTGTTGGAAGCTGTATCAGCCAAGGTGGGCGGCGAGCCGTGCGTGACCTACATCGGGCCGGGCGCCGCTGGGCACTTTGTGAAGATGGTGCACAACGGCATCGAGTACGGCATTATGCAGCTACTGGCCGAAACGTACGACGTGATGAAAAATGGCCTGGGTATGGAGAACGAATCCATGCAACAGGTGTATGCTAAGTGGAACCAGGGCCGGTTACAGTCGTTTCTGGTTGATATTACCAAGGATATCTTCGCCTACATCGCGCCCGACACCGACCATTTGTTGTTGGATGACATTAAGGACGAAGCTCGCTCAAAAGGTACCGGCAAATGGACGTCGCAAATTGCTATGGACCTGCAAGTACCCTTGTCGCTGATTGATGAGGCCGTGGCGATGCGCGATTTATCGAAGTATAAGTCGCTGCGTGAGGAGATGGAAAAGGTGTATCAGGCACGTCCTACCCCCGGAAACGACGACCAGGAACAGCAACTGCAAGAGCTGGAGCAGGCTATGTATTTCAGCATGATCATCGCCTATGCCCAAGGGATGCACATGCTGGCCCGTGCTTCGGAAGAATATGAGTACAACTTGAACCTGGCCAATATTGCCAAGATCTGGCGCGGGGGCTGCATCATCCGCTCCGAGTTCCTGAATACTATTTACAACGCCTACCAGCAAAAGCCCGATCTAGCCCACCTACTGCTCGATGATACCGTGCGCCAGCACGTGCAGGAGTCGGTAGCCGGAGCGCGTGCGGTGGTAGCTCGCATGGCTACCGTAGGTATTGGCACGCCCGCACTGGCGGCGGCGCTCAGCTATTTCGACACGCTGCGCACCGGCCGGATGCCTTCCAACCTCATTCAGGCCCAGCGCGACTACTTCGGGGCGCATACTTACGAGCTGATTGGGCACGAAGGCGTGTTCCATACCCAATGGACCCCCATGCATGAGGACGCCGAAAATAAGGAGGACACACACCGTGGCACCGGCACCGAGAACGAAACGCCTGTTATCCCCAACAAATAATTCGTGTCTTCCACCATCACTCGCTACGACGTACGCATGAGCAATAAAGAGAAAATCCGGCCCACCATTTTTGTCATCTTTGGGGGTACCGGCGACCTGAATGCCCGCAAACTGGCTCCAGCCCTATACAATCTGTTTTTGGACGGGTGGTTGCCCGCGCAGTTTGCCATCCTGAGCACGGGCCGCACCAAGCTGACAGATGAGGCCTTCCGCGACCGGGTAAGAGAAGACATCAACAAGTTTTCGCGCCGCGGGAAGGTGAAGGCAGAGAAATGGGAGGAGTTTTCCCAGCACATGACTTACCAGGTGTCGGACCTGAACGACGCGGCTACCTACACGCAGTTTGGTGAGCACGTAGCCCAGCACGAAGCCGAGTGGAACGCCGCAGCGCAGGTGATTTACTACCTGGCCGTATCGCCCAACTTCTTCCCCATCATTGCCCGCAACCTATCTGAGGCCAAGCTAGCTGAGGACCCCGACCGGGTGCGCATTGTCATTGAGAAGCCGTTTGGGCATGATCTGGAAACGGCCAAGGAACTGAACGACCTGCTGGCCGGTATTTTCCAGGAGCGTCAGATCTACCGCATCGACCACTACTTGGGCAAGGAAACGGTGCAGAACATCATGGCTTTCCGCTTTGCCAATGCCATTCTGGAGCCGCTTTGGAACCGCAATTACATTGAGCACGTGCAGATTTCGGTGACGGAACAATTGGGCATGGGCGAGCGGGGCGACTACTACGACGGCTCAGGCGCTCTGCGCGACATGATACAAAACCACCTGTTGCAGTTGCTGTGCCTGGTAGCTATGGAGCCGCCTGTGGGCTTTGAGGCCGATGAAGTGCGCAACCGCAAAGTAGACGTGCTGCGCGCTATGCGTCGCTTTGGGCCAGAAGAAGTGCGTTCTGCCGCCGTGCGCGGGCAGTACGGCAAGGGCTGGGTAGAGGGCAAAGAGGTACCTGGCTACCGCGAAGAAAACAAGGTAGATCCTGACTCGAACACCGAAACCTTTGCTGCCATTAAGTTCTTCGTGGACAACTGGCGCTGGCAGGGCGTGCCTTTCTACCTGCGTACAGGCAAGCGGTTGCACCGTTCGGCATCCATCATCACCATTCAGTTCAAAGACGTACCGCACCTGATCTTCCCGACTGAGTCGGCGGAAGCGTGGCACCAGAACCGGTTGGTTATTAGCATTCAGCCCGAGATGAGCATCCGCTTACAGGTGCAAGCCAAGCGCCCTGGCCTGGATATGGTGCTGAACCGGGTAGACATGGTATTCGACTACCAAGGCACCTATACCAACGATACACCAGAGGCCTACGAGACCCTGCTGCTCGATACCATGCTCGGCGACCAGACGCTGTTTATGCGGGGCGACCAGGTAGAGGCCGCCTGGGACTTGATCATGCCGATTCTCAATGCCTGGGAAAGCAAAAAGAGCATGAACTTCCCCAACTATTCTGCCGACTCGTGGGGGCCGGAAATTGCCGAGGCGCTTATTGCCCGCGACGGTTTCCATTGGTTCACGCTACCCCTCACCGATAAAAAAGAGTGCTAATGGCTATTCGTGTTTTCAACTCATCGGAGGAAGCCTCGCGGGCGCTGGCAGAGTATTTTGTGGCAACAGGCAACGAGGCCATTGCGGCGCGCGGCCGGTTTGCGGTGGCGCTATCGGGTGGGTCGTCGCCCAAAAAGCTGTTTGAACTGCTGGCTGCCGACTACCGCGACCAGTTGGCTTGGGACAAGGTAGACTTCTTTTGGGGCGATGAGCGGTACGTGCCGCACACCGACCCCAACAGCAACTACCTGATGGCCAAAAGGGCGCTGCTCGACCCGCTGGGTATCAAGCCAGCGCAGATCTTTGCTGTCGATACCAGTCTGAGTCCTTCGGAAGCTGCTGCTGCCTACACCCACACCATGCAGCGCTACTTTGGCAGCGAAGATTCCCTACCCCTCGATCTGGACCTGCTGGGCCTGGGCGACAATGCCCACACGGCGTCGCTGTTTCCGCACACCTCCGTGCTCACCGACGAAAGCGTGAGCGTGCAGGCTTTGTACATCGACGAAATACAGGCGAATCGTATTACCATGACGGCCCCGCTACTGAACCAAGCCCGCTCTACCATCTTTTTGGTATACGGCGAGGGCAAGGCCGAAGCTGTGCGGCAGATTTTGGAGGAGGAGCGCGACATTCAGCGTTACCCCGCCCAGCTGATCCAGCCCACCAACGGCAACGTGACGTGGTACCTGGACGAAGCAGCTGCCAGCAAGCTGACGCAGAAGTAATTTTTTCCTTCGTAGAACGTCATGCTAAGCTTGCCGAAGCATATCGCGTGCTGATGTGGGATACTATCTTTTATCAGCACACGACATGCTTCGGCAAGCTTAGCATGACGTTCTACTGTTGTTTCTATTCTCAATTTCACCTTTCACAACTTCACTAGTATGCGTATCGCCGGTGCAGCGCTTAATCAGATTCCTTTCGCGTGGCAGCACAACCTGCGCACCATTCGCACGGCCATTGAGCAGGCCCGCACGTCGGGGGTAGAGCTGCTTTGCTTGCCCGAGTTGTGCCTAAGCGGCTATAACTGCGAAGACCTATTTCTAAGCGACTGGTTGTGTGAGGAAGCGCTGGAGTATTTGCAGCAAATCCGTCCCTGGACGGAAGGCATTCTGGTGTGCGTAGGCCTACCCGTGCGGCTGGAAGGGCGCACCTATAACACCAGTTGTGTGCTGCGTGATGGTGAAATTTTGGGCTTTGCAGCCAAGCAGTTTCTGGCCAACGACGGCGTGCACTACGAAACCCGCTTTTTCTACCCCTGGCCAGCTGGCGAAACCACTACCGTACGTTGGCAAGGCCAGGAGTGGCTCCTCGGCGACCTAACTTTCGAGCATAAGGGTGTGCGTTTTGGCTTCGAGATTTGTGAAGATGCCTGGCGTCCCGACGACGTGCGCCCCGCTGCTCGGTTGCAGGGTAGGGTAGACCTGATTGTGAATCCCTCGGCCAGCCATTTTGCGATGAGCAAGACCGACACGCGGTATAACTTGGTTCTGAATGCCTCGCGCACGTTTCACTGCACCTACCTCTACACCAACCTGCTGGGCAACGAGGCCGGTCGTACCATCTACGATGGCGAGATTCTGGTGGCCCGCGAAGGTCATTTGCTGACGCGTAATCAGCTGTTGAGCTTCAAGGAAGTGGATGTGGAATGCGTGGATGTAGATTTTGCCACGCCACTGGAGCCGGCCGCCGAAATTCAGCAGCTCCCTACCCCCGACGAGTACCTAGAACTGAACCAGGCCCTGAGCTTAGCCTTGTTTGACTACATGCGCAAGGCCCGCACCCGTGGCTTCGTGCTGAGCTTGTCAGGCGGAGCCGACTCATGCATGTGTGCTGTATCGGTGGCAGAGATGGTGCGGCTGGGCACGGCTGAGCTGGGCACGGCCGAGTTTATGCGCCGTACCGGTTGCTTCACGGCCGAAGACATTGAGAATATAACCGGACAGACGGAATCGCCCACCGAGCAGCAACATCTAGCCGCCGCTGATGGCACGCCGCAGGAAGCTCCCTCCGCCAACCTACCCAAAGCCAGTACAGCAGTGACTTCCGACGAGCAGCGCGAAACCAACCGCCGCATCACCGGCTGTCTGCTGACGTGTGCCTACCAGGGCACCGTCAACTCCTCCGACGACACGCTGAACTCGGCCCGGGAGCTGGCCGAGGAGTTGGGTGCAGTGTTTCATAACTGGAACATTGACGACGAAGTATCGGGGTACGTGGGCAAAATAGCCGGCGCCCTGGAGCGCCCCCTTACCTGGCAAACCGACGACCTAGCCCTGCAAAACATTCAGGCGCGGGTGCGGGCACCTGGTATCTGGCTGCTGGCCAACGTACTCAACGCCCTGCTCATCACCACCTCCAACCGCTCTGAGGCATCAGTAGGCTACTGCACCATGGATGGCGACACAGCGGGTAGTATCTCGCCCATTGCCGGCGTCGACAAGGACTTTGTGAAGCAGTGGCTACGCTGGGCCGAGGTAGAGCGTCATTACGCGGCCCTTCGCCACGTGAATGCTCTGCAACCTACCGCCGAGCTGCGCCCCTTGGAAGAAAAGCAAACCGACGAGCGCGACCTAATGCCCTACGTGCTGCTCAACCGCATCGAGCGGTTGGCGTTTTACAACCGCCTCAGCCCGGCCCAGGTGCTGGCTACCCTACTAGAAGAAAATCCGGCTACTGAGCGCGAACAGTTGAAAACCTACGTGAAGCGTTTCTACTCCCTGTGGAGCCGCAACCAGTGGAAACGTGAGCGGTACGCCCCCGCCTTCCACCTCGACGACTACAATGTGGACCCTCGCTCTTGGCTGCGCTTCCCCATCTTGAGTGGCGGATATACCGAGGAACTGAACGCGTTGTAGCTAGTTGGTGAGTAATGCTCATTTTCAATAGGGGCGATATACTCAGTTTACTTAGGCCTTATGCACTTACTCGGCCCGCCGAGCGAGTACATAAGGCCTAACTCATTTTATTAAAAAATATACTACTGTTTTACAGATAGTTGTATTTTATTTGAAGAAGTTGAGCAAGTTTTCTGCAATGAGTGGACCTAAGTTGATGTGACCCTGCTACGTGCGGCTACGGCCGGAGTAAGTAGGGCGCTATGCTCTCTTTTCTGACTCCGGATGTATACTCTTCCGCTACCTTGCCTTCAACCGTTAATTTCTGCCGCGCAGCCCGTTACGGCTTGCGCGGAGGCCGAGTTGGTAGCTCAATTGCAGCAGGGTAGCGAAGCGGCGTTTCGCACGCTGGTGGAGCAATATCAGGACCGCATCTACCGCACGGTGCTGGCACTGCTTCGTTCGCCGGAAGAAGCCGAAGACGTAGCACAGGAAGTATTCGTGGAAGTCTACCAAACGATCGGCCGGTTTCGGGGCGAAGCGGCCCTTACTACCTGGCTCTATCGGCTGGCTACCTCGCGGGCTCTAAAGCATCAGCGGCAAGCCCGCACCCGCAAGCGTTTCGCCTACCTAACCAGTTTACTGGGCTTCGACAACCGCGTGCTATACGAGCCAGTCGATAACGAACACCCCCAGGCAAAGCTGGAGGGCCAGCAACAGGTAGAGCTTTTGCGGGCGCGCCTCACCCGGCTGCCCGACCAACAGCAAATAGCATTCACCTTGCGCCACGAACAAGAACTGAATTACGAGGAAATAGCCGCGGTTTTAAACACCACCGTGTCGGCTGTAGAATCGTTATTGTTTCGCGCCCGCAAAACGCTTCGTCATCACCTTCAACCCACCCAACGCCATGCCTGATTCAACTAATCGCACGAAGGCCGATGAAGAATGGGAAGAGCTACTGCACCAGTGGAGAACTGAAGTAGCCGTTCCACCTCGCCCGTATTTTTACGGCCGGGTGCATGCTAAGCTGGTGGGTGCCACAGGAACGAAGCACCCGCCACTACGGACTTGGCGGCATTGGCCTGCCTACGCCGTTATGCTCGGCATTTTGCTTCTGCTTAGTGGCGATGATGCGGGACTGCACGCAGTGAGCGGGGCACAACAGGAAAGTAATAATCAGCTTGAGACCAGTTTCAGTGGAGAATAACCTCTTTGATAAGGTCACATAGCTGTTCGGCTACCAAACAGGAAGTAAGTACCTTTGAATTTCTATCATCTTTCGCCTACCCTATGCTTTCTTTTCTTGCTGCCATCACCTGGGATGTGTCGCCCCTCATTGCCGAGTTTGGCCCCTGGGATTTAGGTTTATTTACGCTGGGGCCGCTGGCGTTGCGATGGTACGGGCTGCTGTTCATGTCGGGCTTTGTGGTGGGCACGTTTGTGCTGGCGCACATCTACAAGTCGGAGAAAGTATCACCGATGTGGGTGGATGTCATCACCATCTACATGCTGATTGGCACCATTGTAGGCGCCCGACTGGGGCACGTGCTGTTCTACCAGCCCGAAATTCTGAAAGACCCATTGGAGGTATTCAAGATATGGCACGGTGGTTTGGCCAGCCACGGCGCTACTATCGGGATTATCTTGGCCGTATACCTATTCAGCCGCAACAACAAGTTCGATGTGCTCTGGACCCTCGACCGCATCGTTATTGTGGTGGCGTCGGGTGGGGCGCTCATCCGCTTGGGTAACCTGATGAACTCCGAGATTGTGGGTCGCGAAACCGACGTGCCGTGGGCCTTCATCTTCCTGCGCGACCAGGAGCATTTTGTGAATGGCGTGGCCGTACCGCGCCACCCTACCCAGATTTATGAGGCACTGTTCTGCGTGTTCCTGTTTGTGCTGCTCTACTTTATGTGGAACCGCACCAAGGAACGCACCCCACGCGGCCAGCTATTCGGGCTGTTTGTGGTGCTACTCTTCACGTTCCGCTTTTTCGTGGAGTTCCTGAAAGTGAGTCAGGTGGAATTTGAGAACAGCCTACCCTTGGATATGGGCCAGATTCTGAGCATCCCGCTGATAGCCATTGGTGCGTATGTGCTGTGGCGTGCCGGCAAAGATCCCAAAAATCCCTACGGCTACGCCCCACGCGACTTGGGCAAGGAGAACGAAAACCCGAAGCTGGCGCAGGCAAAGTAGAATTATAAAAGCAAAAGAACGGGTGTCATCCTGAGCGGAGCGAAGAACCTTATCACGATACAATGAGTCGTTGTATCGTGATAAGGCCCTTCGCTCCGCTCAGGATGACACCCGTTTTTATCCAAAAGTCGCAACGCTACTCAGAACTCGTACTTATATAAGTTGCCTTGTTCAGTGCTAATATAAATCGTGTCATCATCAACAAAGACAACGCCCTCCGTCTGACCGGTGTTTTTCAGCGAAATCTGCTTTGGCGTGGCTTTCAGAATTTCAGTCATTGAATTGCCCTCCAACACAAACATTTCCTGGCGGGCCATCAGCACGAGTCGGCGCCCATTGGGGCTAAGGTTCGCATCCGTTACCTGCCCAGGAATAGAGAGCTTGGTGAGCAGCTTTGCCTCGTAGGTGCCCGGCTTGTCGGGTAGGGTGTATACTTTGCTGGTAGTGCTGGCGCCTCGGTCCTTTGTGAACAGGTAGAGTTGCCCCTGGTGCCAAAGCGAGGCCTCGACATCGAAATTGCGCTCCTTCTTGCTGGGGGGGAATTCCTTCTGATCGGGGTAGGTAAACTTGATCATGCCTACCTCATCGGGACTTTCGGGGCGAAACCGCAGCACCGCCAAATTGCGCCGGTCGCTGTTGTTGTTGCCCATGTCGCCCATAAAGTAGTTGCCCTTGTCGTCGCGGGCAATGCTTTCCCAGTCGTGATTGGTGGCGCTCAAGCGAATCGTTTTCAGAAGCTTGCCGGTATCGCTTACCTTGTATACAATGGGTGGGTTGCCATCGTCGCCGAACGTGTAAAAGGTGTCGGGCTCATCGGCAATGGCCAGGCCCGAGCTTTCGCGCACCTCTTCTAGGTGCCCTATCGAGGTAAGCTGATCAATGGCTTTCACAGCCTCTTTGCGCTTTTGCTTTTTGCTCTTTTTACCTTTTTTACCCTGATCATCGGATGATGTATCAGCAGTAGTGGTAGCGGTAGAAGGGGTAGTACTGGTTTCGGAAGGGTTTGACGAGCAGCTACTTGTCAGCAAGGCGCCGGTTAGAAAGGCAGAGAGCAGAAAAGACATGTACTTCATATACAATGGGTGCAAAAAAGCTGCCCCGACAACAACCAAGGCAGCAAGCAGAAGCAGTGTATACGCGCACTGCGCTGATTAAGGTACAGGGTCGTAGCCGTGGCCCCCCAGGGGTGGCAGCGCCCGATGCGGCGCAACGCCAGCCAGCCGCCCCGCCACGGCCCGTGCCGCTCTATCGCTTGCACAGCGTAGGCCGAGCAAGTAGGCTGGTAGCGGCAGGTAGGGGGCTTAAGGGGCGACAGCAAGTGGCGATACATCCACAGCAGCGCCAGCAACAGACGGCGGAACAACGACTTCATGGTAGCACAAAGAACGCGAAACGCCGGCAGCTAGTGCCCGATGCCTGATAGGTGTTTCGTTTGGCGGGGTATTTGAATAAAACCGGGAAGGCTCTTCTCTATATAGTCTGTTAATGAATCGTTTGTGTATTTATCGTAGGGTATTGATTAGCTTTCTATGAAGAAACGCTACACGCTATTTTTTTGCCTATTATTTCTAGGAGCACGTGCTTCAGCACAGGGCAATGGGCCAGGCATCCGAGGGGCGCGGGCGGCGGCACTAGGCTACACCAGCACCACGCTCCATGATGTGTGGGCCGTTGGCAACAATGCCGCTGGGCTAGGGCAACTCACCCGGCCAGAAGTGGGTTTTTACGCGGAGAACCGGTTTCTGCTGCCCAGCTTCAATACAGCCGCGCTGGCCGTGGCTCTACCCTTGGGCGAAGTAGTAGAGAACCGCCCGAAAAACGGCGTCGTTGGTTTTGAGGCCCAGCGCTTCGGCGGCAAGCTTTATGCTGAGCAGCGCCTGGGCGCCGCCTATGGCTACCGCGGTGGCCAAGTGAGCGTGGGCGCCCGCCTCGATGTGTTGCAGGTGAGCATAGAAGGGCTAGGTAGCTGTCGGGCAATGGCCCTCTCGTTAGGCGGACAGGCTGAGATTGTCCCCAAAAAGCTGGTGTTCGGCGCCTACCTCTACAATCTCAACCAAGCCCGCTTAGCTCGATACCAGGACGAACGGGTGCCCACCGTGCTGCGCGCCGGCTTGGGCTACCAGCCCACCGAAAAGGTGCTGCTGACCGTGGAAACTGAAAAGGACGTGGACCACGATGCTGATTTCCGGGCGGGGCTGGAGTACCAGGTGCTCGAGGTGTTGCAGGTGCGGGCGGGTTTTGCGGCGCTCAGCGAACAGACCACTGGTGGGGTAGGCTTCCGGGCGGGTCAGCTGCGCATCGACTACGCCGCTGCCTGGCAAACGGCACTGGGCTTGAGCCAATATCTGAGCCTGCACTTGCCGCTTACCAAGCCAGCCCAGCCATGAGCCAAAGAGTCCGTGGCTGCTTTAGGGTAACGTTCTGGCTGGGGTTCGTGTGGTTGCTGTGCTGGGTCAGGCCTACTCAGGCGCAGCAGTTTCCGCGCCCTACCCCCGACCTCGACCGGCTTGTGCAGGAGCTGTTTGCGGATCAACAGAGCGATGACGTGCCTTACGAGGACCTCTACGAAACGCTGCTACTCTACTACCAGACGCCACTCAATCTGAACCTAGCTAATCGTGAGGAGTTGCGTGGCCTTCTACTGCTGTCGGAAGTGCAGATCAGCCAGTTGCTGGAGCACCGTCAGCAGGTAGGACCCTTGCTGAGCCTCTACGAGCTGCAAAGTATCGATGGCTTCGATCTGCGCACGATTTACCGTGTGGCGCCCTTCGTAACGGTAACGGATGCCGGCCCTAACGCGGCCCGCGGCCCGCTTTGGCAACGCGTGTTGCACGAAGACAACAACGCTCTGTTTCTGCGCTACGAGCGGGTGCTACAACCTCGCCGTGGCTATACCGCCGCCGACACGACCAGCATGGGCCGCCTCACCAGCCGCTACCTCGGCTCGCCCGATAAGCTGCTGCTGCGTTACCGCGTCAGCCACACCAAGGATTTCAGTGTGGGCTTCACGGCAGAAAAAGACGCTGGCGAGCCGCTGGCGTGGCAGCCCAGTCAGCGCCGCTACGGTGCCGATTTTATGTCGGCGCACGTGGTAGTGCAAGAGCGTGGCCGTTTGAAAACCTTGGCTTTGGGCGACTATCAACTGCAATTTGGGCAGGGGCTATTGCTGTCGTCGGGGTTACAGGTAGGCAAGGGTGGCGAAACCATTACCACTATCCGGCGCAGCTCGCTGGGCGTGCGGCCCTACTCCTCGGTGTTGGAGAGTACATTTTTCCGGGGTGCGGCGGCTACGGTAGCCGTGAGCAGCACAGTGCGAGCCACGGCGTTTGCCTCCTACAAGCACGTAGATGCCAACCATCAGCAAAGTCTGGATTCGCTGGATGGCTTTACGGAGTATTCGTCGGGCGTGCTAGTGTCGGGGCTGCACCGTACGGCTACGGAACTGGCTAATCGGAAAAGTTTGGGCGAGGCCATTGGAGGCGGCAACCTGACGTATACCAGTCGTAGCGGCCACTTGGCGGTAGGTCTTACGGCCGTGGGCACGCATTACAATAGGGCGTTGCTGCGCCGAGCGGAGCTGTATAATGCCTATGAGTTTCGGGGACAAAACAACCTGGCAGCGGGCGTGCACTACAGTTACGTGCTGCGCAACCTGTTGCTGTTTGGCGAAACGGCCCGTAGCAGCAGCGGCGGGGTAGGCACGGTGAATGGCTTGCTGGCTAGCCTGGCGCCGAACGTAGATGCTGCCGTGCTCTACCGCTCCTACGCCCGCGACTTCCATACCTTCTACGGCAACGCGCTCGGCGAAAATAGCCGCAACATCAACGAGCGGGGCCTCTACCTGGGTTTGAAAGTGCGACCGGCGGCGGGCTGGGAAATTTCGGCGTACTACGACCAGTTCTGGTTTCCGTGGCTGCGCTACCGGGTAGGCGCACCCTCGCATGGCCACGACTGGCTACTGCGGTTGGCCTACACACCCACCAAAACCAGCCTGCTCTACGCTCAGCTCCGCACCCGCCTCAAAGACTACAACGCCAACAACCCGCGCCCCTTACCGCTGCCGGAACCCACGCTACGCCACAGCCTGCTGTTGTTCTACGATACCAACCCTACCTCCATGTTCAGCCTGCGCACACGCGTGCAGGGCACCCGCTACCGGGAGGGCGAAGGGCCACGCCGCACGGGCTACGTGTTGGCTCAAGATGTCTCTTACACCTTTGGGCGCTACCTGCGCCTGAGCGGCCGCTACGCCCTGTTCGACACCGACGACTACGACACGCGCCAGTATGTATTTGAGCAAGACGTGCTTTATGCCTTCTCGGTACCTGCGCTCTACGGGCAGGGCACGCGCACCTACCTACTGGCCGAAGTGCGTTGCAACCGTCACCTCACGCTCTGGCTTCGCTACGCCGATACGCACTACCGCAACCAGACTACCATCGGCTCCGGCCTTGATCTGATTGAGGGCAACCGTCGCTCGGAGGTGAAAGCCCAGGCGCGGTATCGGTTTTGAGAGAAGTAAGTGATGGAGTGGTGAATTTGTGAACGAAAAAAGCGCGTGTCATCCTGAGCTTGCGAAGGACCTTATCACGGTAGAACAAATCGTGGTTACGTCTGTCGTTCTGCGGGCATAAGGTCCTTCGTCGCCGCTTGATGCGCGGAATGCTCAGGAGGACACGCGCTTTTTTCGTTCACAAATTCACCACTCACTCCTTCACCAACTTCAAAATAGATGTGCCTTGTGGTTGCGTGACGCGAAGTTGGTAAATGCCTGCGCTGAGGACACGCAAATCTAGGGTTTGCTGCAACGTATTGCCTGCTTTAGTGAAAGTGCGCGTCAGCACACTGCGTCCCAACGCATCAAATACTTGCACCTGCACCGCGCCGGTATGCGCGTTATTCAGCTCCAACTGGAACTGGCCGCTGCTAGGGTTTGGGTATACGGCTAGGCCTTTTAGCGCTGGCGCAGTGGTACTGGCTAGTGTTACGCTGGCTACGGCCTCGTTGGAGTAGGCTGAGTTGCCGATGCTGTTCACTGCCCGGATGCGGTATACATACCGACCCGTGGCTGATACTTGATCGGAATAGGTGGTTTGGTTGGCAGCGATGGTGGCAACTCGCTGAAAGTTGGTGTTCGTGGTGAGGGAACGTTCCAGCTCAAAGCTGGTTTCGTTGTTGGCGTTGTCCTGCCATTGTAGGTCGATGGTAGCCGTGCTGCCAGTGGTGCCGCTGAGGTAGGCCAGCAGGCTAGTAGGAGCAGCGGGCGGGGCCGGTATCGTGCATAGCTCCAACGTCCAGCCCGTGAGCGTACCGCTGTTACCGGTCGTGTTATCCACGATATTCAGAGTCCAAGTGCCGTTGGCGGGTGTATTAAGCAAGGCAGCCAACGAACTGGCCGGACGGTAGGTGGCACCTGTGTTCAGCGGGCAAGTCAGCGCTGTAGCCGCCTGCTCGTCCAGCGACAAGTTGAGGTTAGCGGTACCCGAGCACAGATTGGCCAGCAGCACCGCCGAGCGACCCGCCGGGTTGGTCAGGGTCACCGTCAGCTCACCCGCGTTGGGGTGCGTAATGGCTAGGTTATTAATCCGAATAGCAGCTACTATATCCGTCGAGCTTACCTCTACAGTAGAGGAAACCTTGGCGTTGGCCGTCGTCGGAATTGTGACGGGTACCTGCATAGCCGCGTACGGCTGGCAGGTGACTGCCCCCGTTCGGAAGAGGATAGCCGCCGAGTAGGGAGCTTCGTTGCACGCAGTAGTGCCGCGCACGCGCCAGTAGTAGGTAGTGCCCCCAGCCAGCGGGGTAGTAGGTGTGAAGGTAGTAGTGGTGTCTGACGCAATGGTTTGGTTGAGCACCACGTTGCTGAAAGCCGCATCCGTGGCTACTTGCAACGTATAGGCTGTCGCATTGGGCACGGCTTGCCACGTGAAGACGGGCCGGGTGGTTACCAGCGCATTGGCCGCTGGTGTGGTAGCTACAGCGGTTTGCGTAGCCAGCAGCGGCACCACAATACGCACCAGCTGATTCTGTGCTACCCCATTGCTGGTGCCCGTAAGCGTGAGCGTATACGTGCCAGGCGTGGTGGTGGTAGCGGCCGTGATAGTAGCAACGGCCGTGCCGCCCGCCACTGCAGTAGTTGGTGCGTAGCTCACACTCACGCCGTTGGGTAGGCCGGTGGTGCTTAGCGATACAGAGCCCGCAAAACCCTGCACCTGCCCGATGCCCACGCTTACCGGTACGCTGGTACCAGGGCACACGGTTAGCAGATTGTTGGCAATACAGGCTGTGCTGAGGTAGAAGGTCGGTGCTGTTAGGGGGCGAATCGTGAAGTTCTGGTTGGAAATATCGAAAAACACGTTGCCGGTGGCTTGCACCTTGATGCGTGCCAATGTGGTGTTGGTGGCGGCGGGCACCGTTACGGATTCGCAGCCGTCGTTGGGGGTAGCAGCCAGCAGAACCGTCGGGAACGTAAGGCCGCCGTCGGTAGACAGCAAGATGTCCACGTTGGCGGCGCTGATGGGCGCTTGCGTAGTGTTGGCTACATCCCAGGTTACTTGCTGAGGCACACCTGCCTGCCAAGTGGTAGCCGTGTTGGGCGTAGTCACCAGGAAAGGCCCAGCCGTGCCAATTACGGCTACGTTCATTGAATCATATTCCACGCCCCCCCGCCGTCGCGGTTGTCGCGGGCCACAAACCGGAAAATCAGCCGCCGCGCATAGGTGGGTAGCAGCTCTCCAATGGTTGTGGTGTTATTCACCAAGTCAGACACGCGCGGAAACGTGCGGCTGGTACTAGAAGTAGGTGCAAACGACCGAAAGATAGGCGCATCGCCCCGCGGCGTCGTAGCGTTGCCAGCTGGCCCCAGATTATACTGTTCCCAGCTATACGTCAGCGCGTCGCCGTTGGGGTCGGTGGCTGAGCCAGTGAGTGTGAAGGGGGTGCTGATGGGAATGCGGTAGTTGGCGCCCGCATTCGCGGTAGGCGCCTGGTTGCTGGTAGTAGTTACCACAGCACAGTTGCCAGCACCAGTTACGTGGTCGAGAATCTGGTCATAGCTGCTCGAATGAAAGTAGGGGATACTACTGTCTTGCAGGTTGTCGGCGTCGCAAATACCGGCGTAGGCCATAATCGTGACGCCGCTGCCGGGCTCATAGGCTGAGGAAGCAGATCGGGTACCACCTCCGCAACTGCCGAGTTGGCTGTTAAAGGTGTGCTCGGCCCCAAATTGGTGTCCCATTTCGTGGGCTACAAAATCCACGTCGAAGGCATCACCCACCGGGGTAGGTAGGCCTGTTACGCCCATCCCCTTTACGCCCGCCACGCATACGGAGCCCAGTGCTGCAATGCCTCCGCCGCCAGTGCTGAACACGTGCCCAATATCATAGTTGGCCGAGCCGATGCTGTCCGTCAGAACAGCTTGGTTTTGCCGCAACATGATTTCACCGTCGTCATTGGTATAACGGTCGGTGGAGTCGGTAAGAAAAATCAGCCGGTCGTTGTTGGGAATCAGTACCATGCGAATAGCTAGTTCCCGCTCGTAAATGCCATCCACACGGTTTACGGAGGTAACAATACCAGCCAGGGCACCTTCTTTGGTGCCTCCTTTGGTAGCAGCGTACTCACCCGTGCAAGCTACCGCCAGCCGGTAGGTGCGCAGCTGGCTACCGTTGGGCCGTTGCATAGCAGCCGGACGGTTCAGTTTAGTAATTGTATGCTGATCCAGGCCATCAGGCGTGTAGCACACCGCACCCAGCGCCGAGCGGCTCATGCTGCTTTGGTCAAATACCAGATGGTGCACTGTATCGCCGGGCGCGGCCGGGTCGATGTAGACGGTGCGGTTGGCTGCCAGGATCTGGGCATGAAACCCCGCCGGCGACACGTCGAGGCGGGCCGTGGCCGTGGGGTCGTCGAGGCCGTGGGCCACGTAGGTACGAATGCGGGGGTAGCGTGCTGCCAGCGCCGGCGCCATCACCTGCGTGGCCACCACCCGAAACCGCTGGGAGGAGCCATCGGGTAGGGGCAACGACACCACAGTGCCCGACTGCCGGGCGGCCGCGCTACGCTCGGATGGGGCAGTGCGTAAGGTGCTGCGCACCGTGCCCAGCTGCACGGCAACGGCCCGAAAGCGGTTCAGCGCCAGGGTGTGCTGTTTGGGTACAACGGTCGGGGAGGCATCGGCCCACAGCACGCGTTGCGCCGCGGCCGGCAGCAAGCCTGCCAATAAAAACAAGCCGCTCAGCAGCCCTCGCCGCAGGGTAGAAGTTTGCATCAGGTAGGAGGTGAGAAAGTGGAAAGGTAGGGTAGGAGTAGTAGGCAGACAACGAAAATAATATCCCTTAGACGCCACCTATTATCTATTCGACAAACAGGGGCTAGACAACGACTATACGGCTAGAGTTTAGGTTGTTTTAGCAGGATAGAAAGATTGTGTTCACAAAATAAACTGCTTGATGAGAAGAACTACGCAGCCGCCTGATGCACAGGTAATAAAAAAGGTCTGGCCATCTCTGATAGCCAGACCTTTAAAGGGTGAGAAGGTTCGCTAGACGTCCGTCTTCAGCAGCACGATCTGCGCCTTATCGGCCGCGCTGATTTTGCGGCGGAACTCCACGTAAGCCGGGTAGTCTTCTTTAGCGAAGCGCGTGCGCGGCATTTGCAGCCGGCGTACGTACTGCAACGTGCCATCGGGTAGGGTATGTAGCTGCGCCGAGTACGTACCGAAAGCCGTAGTAAGCTGCACTGGCGCCGGCAGATTTTCGGGTTGTAGCCCGGCCGGCACGTGAATGCGTACTGTGTCGGCGTAGGTGTAGGCATGGCTCAGCCACACATCGGATTGGCGGCCGCCCACGGGGGCGGATAAGGCGGGTAAGCGGCTGAGCAGGTTAGGCGCTAGAAACAAGCGCTTGCCGCTCACCGAAGCAAAAGTGGGCAGCGCGAGGTCCAGCTTCTCTGTTACCATGGGTAGGGCTTGCTGGCGGTTGGCCGTCAGGTTGAATTTTGTGATGCTGAAGTTGTTCAGTGTCAGGCTTTCCGTGATATACTTCTTTTGTTGGGCTGGGTCCAGGCCATCGAGCATGGCGCTGAGGCGGTCCTGCTCCAGGCCGGTATAGGCTGTGCGCACGGCGGCTGTAGCTTTGCCTTGCGCATCCAGATATACATCGGCCAGCCGCTCGCGGCGGTTTTCGCGCACGCCGTAGGTAGGCGTGCGCACCAGCTTGCCCCCCTGTGGCGTGAGCAACAACGCATGGCGGTTGCCCGTGAAGCTGCCCATGTAGCCAAACGGCGCCGTTTGGCTGGTGCACTCCAGCCACACGGTATCGGCCTTAGCGGTTTTGGTGGCAGCCAGCGGCACGCACAGTATCACGTGGTTGAACTGTGAACTGGAAAACTCCGTGTGAATGTCGGGCGCATCGGCGCGCACCAGGGCACAGTAGCCCGTGATGCCGGCTGCCTGCAACAATGCCATTCCGTAGTTCGACAGGGCTTTGCAGTCGCCGTAGCCGTTGGTGCTCACCGCCGAGGCCGGAAACGTCTGCCAGCCGCCTAACCCTAGCTGCACCGAAATGTAGCGCGTATTGGCCTGCAAAAACTCGTACACTTTTCGGATGCGAGCGCGCTCGTCTTTTTCGTCTTTCACCAGTGCCGCCACGCGGGTCCGTAAGTCGTCGGGCAGCACGTCGCGGCCCTTGTTCAGCTCGTAGCTCCACTGGCCCAGTTGCTGCCAGGAAGCGGCGCTACCGGCATGGCCCTGCACCTCAAAAGCAGCGGGGGCCGTCACCACCATCGGCACCAAATCGCGTAACGGCGGCCCGTCGGGCTCGCGCTCCACGGCGGCCAGGGCTTTCACTTCCCACTGATATACTTCCTGCCCGCTCTGCTGCGAGTGCGCAGCCTGTACGCCCTTAGGCAAGTGCCGCTCCTGGTAGCGCAAGGGTAGGGCCGCAGGCGTGAGCACCCGGAAGGTAGCGTGCTCTACGGCTAGCTGCGGCTCATCTTGCGGCTCCCAGGTGCTGTAAAATAAGGAGTTGTCGGAAGTGATTTCGTAGTCAAACTCCACCGTGTAGGGGTAGGCCGATTGTTGCAGCGTGGCCAGTCGGCCGCGGTTGTCGGTAGCTAGGCTGAAGCCGTCGGAGAGGCCGTAGTCCTTCACGTCGCTAGCGCGTAGAGAGCGAATCAGGCGGCCGTCGACGTCGTACACGGCCCCGCGCAGGTAGTTGATACTGTTAAGCTGATCGTAGGGCACCATCAATTGTGCCCAGTCAGACCCGGCGCCGTCTAGGATGGTAATTGCGCGGTGCACTGTACTCACCGTACGGCTCACCGATTTCACTACGAGCGTTTCGTCGTAGGCGCGCACCACGCCGTGGGCATTCTCGCGCAAGCTGGCGGGTAGGTCGCTCACTGGGTACTTAGGTGCCGGTGCGGCCCAGGCAGTGTCAGTAGCAAACAGACTGGCGCTCAGTACAACAGCCCGGCAGGGTAGGGAAAAGTGACGCATCAGCTTACGATTTTTTCTTGAGCACAATTTGCTCGGCCTGCTTGGCCAGCAGACGCGAGTAGAAGTCGCGCAGCGCCGCGTACTCCTCGGCCGAGTACACCGTCTTGCGCAGGTTCATGCGGGTCATAATCTGCAAAGAATTTTCGCTGGGCGAGATGGAATACATAAACCGGCCGCCGTTGTCGGGTAGGTCTACCACCAGCGGCTTGGGCATTTCCTCTACCGCGTAGCCGGCAGGTAGGGTAAGCGTTACCAGGTTGGTTTCGTCCATCAGCGCACCAAAATCCACCGGAAAGCGACGGTCTTCATGCAGGAAAGGATTTTTGCTGTCGCCAAAATGCCGCATGGGGTTGATATACAGCATGTCGGCGGCCTGCTCGTTGCCGGTGCTGGTCAGCTCGTAGTCGAGGGCAAGCGGTGCTGTATAGGTTTCTTTTTCCTTGAACGCATACTTCGGAATGTCCCAGCCCTCGTGGCCCTTAGCTAGCTCTTCCATAAATTTTTTCTCGCCCAGCTTCACCAAGCGCGAGCGGTGGTGGGCGCCTAGGTAGCCGCCATATTCCTGGTGCACTTGGCCGGTATAGCCGCCTTTCTCATCCAATTGCAGCTGCACCTTGCGGTAGTCTACAAAGCGGGTAGAGGGCGTGAGGTCCACCCAGCGCGACTGCGTCGCATCGGGTAGTAGTAGGCGCCCTACCCCATTCAGGCAGCGGCCGGGCAGATTGCCGCAGGGCATGGCTTCCTCGGTGGCGTCTACTAGCATCTCCTTGTTGTCGGGTAGTGCTACGTGGGCAATAACGTAGTTGAAATTCGACAGCAGCGGAAACATGGTATTTACGCGGCCATGGTCGCGGGTGCTCAGAATGACGGGATGGGCCGTTAGGCCGGCGTCGCGCAGGGCGCCAATCAGCAGCAGGTTCACGTCAGCAGCACTACCATTGTGCTGGTCGTAGGCCCGGCGGGTAGTGGTGGTAGCATAGAGGCGGTCCTGGTCGTTGTATTTCACCGAGTGGTGCACCAGGTGGCGCACAGCAGCTGTCAGGGCCGCCGGGTTGCCGGCATGCTTGGCTTTGAGAGCCGCAATTTCCTCTTTTAGAAAGCTGGCGTGCTTCGCTTGGTTACCAAAACTTTCCTCAGTCAGCAGTTCTTCGTTGATCTTGTTCCAGGAGTTAGCCACGCTGTGGTAGCCCTGGTTGGGCCATTTGGTGCCGGCCAGTTCAAAGTCGATGCGGGCCACAAAGTCGCGCGAGGTGGTCATGTACGGCTCGTTGCGGAACGCCGGCACGTTTTTCATCACCCAGCGGTGGTTGGTCACGTTGGCCGATACCGTCTGGCTGCTCGCGCTTTGGCGGTTGCCGTAGTCGTCAAAAGAGCCACTGGTGTTGATCGTATACTGCGTCTGGCCAGTGGGGTGCTCACTAATAGCCAGCGGCTCGTAGCCCTGCATCAGCATTTTGTAGTCGAAATACTCCGGGATGCTGGCCCGGTACTCGCTCCAGCGCACCGGAATGCTCTCCTGAAATTGCCAGTCCTGGAAGTTGAACAGGAAGTCAGAATTGACGGTGTAGGCGTACTCAATCACGGAGCCCACGCGCACGTTAGGTAACGTAAACTTTCGCACCGTCACGTTGGCCGATTTTTCTTCGCGGAAAGTGTTTTCGCTGGCCAGCTTTTCTTTCACTAGCTGCCCGTTCACCATGTTGTAAGTAAAGCCGCGCAGACCACTCAGTTTCTCTTCGTTGGTGCCTTTATGATACAGCGGCACCTCCACCGTGGCCCGATCGTAGGCCGATTTCTTGAGAATCTTGATGCGCGTCACGCGTTCAAACACGATTTTAAATTCGCCATTGGATACGTTGAAACGCGACTGCCCGTAGTCGCAGAGCACGACAGCCTCGGCGGCGCTGTCGGCCACAAAGTTCTTCGCGTCCATGTCCTGCGGATCGAGTTTGCCAAACTTAACAGGTTCCGTTTGAGCGTTAGCAGTAAAGGAGAGGCCACCAGCTAGCGCCAGTAGAAACACATGGGGTAGTAGTTTTTGCATAAAGCAGTAAAGGGAAATAATAATCGATGAAGACACCAGAAACCGTTGCTATGCGACGGGGTAGGGCATAGCAGCGACGGGTATAGTTACAATAAGGTGTAGCGCAGAAAGCAGAGCGGCGGCAACCAACGGCAATTGCTATTGGTTTGATAATGAATGCAATAATTTATTTCCGTTGCAGCACCAGCATTTCGGCGTGCTTGGCAATGGCGCGGCTGTAGAACTCGCGTAGGGCTGCGTACTCGGCGGGGCTATAGCTGGTCTTGGTGAGTTGCAGGCGCGAGGTAATTTCTAGGCGGTCAAGCGTAGGCTGGGCCACATGGTAGAGAAATTTGCCGGCATTGCCGGGTAGGGCCAGCTGCAAATCGGCGGGCTTCTCCTGCACCGTATAGCGGGTCGGCAAAACCAGGCTCACTACTTGCGTCAGCTCGCGGCTGGTGCTGAAATCAACGGGGAAGAACCGGTCGGCGTGGCGGAAGGGGTTGGTGCTCAGCCCTACCGTTTGCATTAGGGGCAGGTAGAGCAGATTGGCCGGCGTTTCGGGGCCGGGTAGGGTCATAGCCAGCTCCACGGCAAAGGCCTTGCTGGGGTCTTCCAGCTCCAGTAGGGTAGGCGGGTTGGTCAGCTGCCAGTCGGTCCAGCGGCGGCCCAGCTGAATTTTGTAGGCCGATTCGCCCTGGCTGAGCACTTGCTGTCGGGCAGCCAACCCGGCATAACCGCTGTAGCCCTGGCGCATCGTGCCGCGCAAAGTGCCCGTATCGTCTAGCTTGAAGTCGGCCTTGGTGTATTCCAAGTAGTTGCGCTTGCTGGCAAGGGGCACCCAGGCACCGGTGGCCGTTAGCAGGCGACCCTGTTCGTTGAGGCAACGCTCTGGCAGCATCTCAATGGGTAGCAGCGGCTCGGTAGCGTCCAGTAGCAACTCGCCATCGGGCAGCAGCACGTGGGCAATGGTGTAGTTGAACTGGCTAAGCAAGGGCATATCTGTCACGATGCGGCCGTGGCTGCGGGTGCTGAGCAGCACGGGGCTGGCGGTCAGCTCGGCCGCACGTAGCGTTTGCAGCAGCAGCAAGTTCACATCAGCCGAGTTGCCTTGGTGCTGCTCGTAGGTTTTGCGGGTAGGCTGCGACGTGTAGAGTCGTTCTTGGCCGTTGTATTTCACGTGTTGCTGCACCAGCCGCAGCACGGCTTCGGCGCGGGCGCGGGCATCGGGGTAGCGGGCGCGCAGGGCCTTGGCCTCAGTTGCCAGCGGCGAGTTCTGGTTGAGCACCACACCAAACCGCTCGTCAGACAGCAGCGCCGCCCCAATCTTCTCCCACGTGTTCGACAAGTCGCGGAAATCATGGCCTGTAAAATCGGAGCCGGCCAGCTCGAAGTGCACGCTACGCATGTAGTCCTGGGCGGCGGCCATAAACGGCTCTTCCCGGAAAGCCGGCGCATTTTGCAGCACCCAACGCTCGGCCAGCGCCTGCGTGCTGATGCTGGTTGTTTGGGTAGGGCCCGTATTAACGGAACCATAACCCGTTTGCTGATTCTGGTGGTAGCCGGTGCTGTAGGGCACCCACGCCTGATCGTGGGCGGCAAAGGGTAGGTAGCCGTGCGTGATTTCCTTGTATCGGAAGAAGGAAGGCAGCGCTACGCGGTACTCGCTCCAGCGGGTAGGTATGCGGTGTTGAAACTGCCAATCCTGAAGGTTGAAGAGGAAATCCGACGTAATGGTGTAGGTAAACTCCACCACCGAGCCTTCCTTCACGTTGGGCAGCGTGAAAGAGTAGAGGACATGGTTTTTGTCGATTTTCTCACTGAATACGCCCGAGCTGGGGTCCAGCTTGGTTTTCTCTACCTTGCCGCCTACCAGGTTGTAGGTGAAGCCTTTTAGGTTGGAAAGCTTTTCGCGCTGTTCGTTATCCACGTAGAGGGGCACACGCACTGTGGCCCAGTCGTAGCCGGCCTTGCGCAGAATATGAATGCGCGTGGTGCGGTCGAATACCACCTGAAACTTCTCTGTGGCGCCTACAATACGCGACTGCCCATAATCGCACAGTACCTCGGCTTCGGCGGCGCTATCGGCAGCTAGAGGGGTAGGATTGGGAGCAAAATCAACGGCCGATATGTCGCCGAAAGATATTGGGGGCTTTGGGGCAGTAGCCTTCTGTGCCATTGCTGGCGAGTAGCCATACAGCAGCCCCAGCAGTAAGCTACTGCCGAGTATAATATGACGCATAATCAGGAAAAGTAGAAACGACGCGTAATAGCAACAAATTGATATTGATAGTCTAAGCCAATCTTATAAAGCCAGCTTTCTATTCTTCATCAAAGATGAATAATAGATGATATTTGGCCAAACTTCTGTACTTTATTTCTAAGGCTATGCCTGTGCTGCGTTTCGAAGGGGGAGCCAGCGCAGCTCTGTTTGTAGTAGTTTGGACCACTGTACCGTAGCTTTGGTAGCGCCGGTTTAGCGCGGCATTCTGATAAAAGACTACAGGAACTATGAATTGGAATAGGGTATTACTAGGAACTGTGGCGTTGCTGAGTTTGCTTGGGCTGGTGGCAGCACAACTCAACGGCGCGTTTCCCAACGAGAAGAAGATGGGAGCCTACCTGTTCGTGTTCTTCACCGACCCCACGCACAGCCTGTTTATGGCCACCAGCCGCGACGGCTACACGTTCACGGCCGTCAACAACGGGCAGCCTGTTATAGCCGGCGACACCATTGCCGAGCAGCGCGGCATCCGCGACCCGCATATTTACCGGGGCCCCGATGGTGCCTTTTATATGGCCATGACTGACTTGCATCTGTTTGCCAAGCAAAAGGGATACCGCGCTACCACCTGGGAGCGGGACGAAAAGGCGTATGGATGGGGCAACAATCGGGGGCTGGTGCTGCTCCGTTCCACCGACCTCCTCCACTGGACGCACCACGTCGTGCGCCTCGACGAGGCTTTTCCGGAACTGAAGGATGTCGGCTGCGCCTGGGCACCCGAAACGGTGTACGATGCTGCCGCTGGCAAAATGATGCTGTACTTCACCATGCGCCTGGGCAACGGCCGCACCAAGCTCTACTACGCCTATACTGATGCGGCCTTTACCCGGCTCACGTCGTCGCCCAAAATTCTGTTTGAATACCCAAACCCCGAAATACAGGTATTGGACGCCGATATCACGCAATTGCCCGACGGGCGCTTCTGCCTGATGTACGTGGCCCAGGAGAAACCCGGCGGCATCAAAATGGCGCTGTCCGACAGCATCCACAGCGGCTACCGCTACAACCCGGCGTGGGTAGACGCCGAGCCAGGCGCCTGCGAAGCGCCCAATGTATGGAAGCGCATCGGCGAGAAAAAATGGGTGCTGATGTACGACGTGTTCAGCATTCAGCCGCACAATTTCGGCTTCTGCCAAACCACCGATTTCGCCACGTTCAACGACATAGGGCACTTCAACACGGGTGTGATGAAGGCCACCAACTTCACGTCGCCGAAGCACGGCACGATTATCCACCTCACGGCCAAAGAAGCCGACCGGCTGGAGCGCTACTGGAAGAAAAAATGACGTGCAGCCAACATGAGCAGTGGCAAAGACGCACAAGTAACCAGCAATGGTATAAACTATTCGGCTTGTGCAATAGATTGGTTGCGCACGCCTATCCACAGGTACACCAGAGCCGCCAGCGTAACGGCGGCGCTCAGACCATGCACGTAGGGTAGGCGGGCGGGTGAGTTGGCAAAAATCCAACCGGCCAGCAAGGCGCCCAGACCAATACCAGCTTCCAGGGCAATGTACATGGTAGCCACGCCCCGGCCGCGCCGTTCGGCGGGGCTCAGGTCAATGGTCCAGGCGTAGAGGGTAGGGGAGTTGAGGCCCGTAGCGAAACCATACAGCACGGCCGCCGCCAGCAGAAACGGGGCCGAGCGCGCCAGAGCCAGCGCTACCAGCGCCACCAGCAACAAGGCAGTAGACCAGCGCAGCACCGGCACCCGACCGTAGCGGTCGGAGGTGCGGCCAGCTACCAGCCGTACGGCCAGCGAGGCCACGGTGTAGAAGGTGAAAAACAAGCCTTTGTTGCCAATATTCAGATACGTGCTCTGATCAGGGATGACGGTAAGCACGGCTCCGTAGGGAAACATGCACAGCAGGGTAGCCAGCGCCGGCTGAAAGACACGGGGCTCCAGTACCTCGTCCCAGCGCAAGCGCAACAGCTTCAGGCTGAACTTCTGGCGCTGCGCCGGGGGTAGGGTTTCGGTCATGGTGCCCTGCACGATGAGCGAGAGCAGGGCCGTTCCGGAAGAGCAGTAAAACAGTACGTTCAGCGAGAAATGCTCGGCCAGCAAGCCGCCTAGTGCGGGCCCGGCGGCCATGCCCATCGAGCTGGCCACGCCCAGCAAACCCATGGCTTCGCCCCGGCGCTCAAACGGAATAATGTCACCAATAAACGCTGCCGTACCCGTAGGCTTAAAGCCTGTGCTAAACCCGTGCAACAGGCGTAGCAGCAAGAACCCACCCACTGTGGCCGTCCAGGGGTAGAAAAAGCCGCATAGAAAGCACACCAGCGAGCCAAACACCATCACCGGAATGCGCCCTACCGTATCGGCTAGCTTGCCCGAAAACGGCCGCGACAACCCCGCCGTGACGGTGAACATGGCAATGATATAGCCCTTATACTCGGCGCCGCCCAGGCTGGTGAGGTAGTCGGGTAGCTCGGGCAGCAGCATGTTGAAGCTGGCAAAAAACAGAAACGACGACAAGCACATCAGCCAGAAACCGGCTGTGTACACGCGGGTGGGAGGAGCAACAGACATAGCGCGCAAAGGTCGAGAAATCCAACTCACGGATTCGTTGAGATTTCGGCGGCTTGCTTGCGCGGTACGGTATGAGTACAGTTAACTTATTGAGTAGCTGAAAATAATAGAATTAAAGAATTGACTTTATTAGATTTTATTTCTACAATTGTAGAACAAAATCTATAGATGTAGAATGAAGCTCTCTGCTACTGAGGAAACCCTTATGCATCATTTATGGAGCCGGGAACGGGCTTTCATGAAAGACCTGCTCGACGCCTACGACGACCCCAAACCAGCCGCTACCACTGTGGCCACCCTACTCAAGCGCATGACCGATAAAGGCCTCATAGCCTACCGCGAATACGGTAACTCGCGCGAATACTACCCGCTCATAACGCGTCAGGCCTACTTTGCTACCCATGTCAACGGCTTAGTGAAGAAGTTCTTCAACAACTCGGCCGCGCAGTTTGCCTCCTTCTTCACCACGCAGGCCGGCTTATCAACTGAGGAGCTGGAATCCTTGCAAAAGATTATCGAAGAGCAACTCAAAAAGAAAAAGCCATGACGGTCTACCTGCTCAAAAGCAGCCTGAGCTTGCTGCTGCTGTTCGTTTTCTACAAAGTAGCTCTCGAAAACGAGCGGATGCATACGTTCAAGCGGTTCTATCTGTTGGGCAGCTTACTGTTTTCGGCCGTAGTACCACTGTTTTCGGTGGAAATAGCACCCAGCGTAACCGAACTAGTTTCGACTCTGCCAGAACAGGTTTTTGTGCAGAGACTACCTCCTGTGCCCGTGCTACCGCCCACACCGGAAGCTACTACCCCGCCTTATTGGCTGATGCTCTACGGCTTCGTTACGCTTGTGTTGCTGGGGCGCTTCGGGCGCAACTTGTATCGATTAGTTCATCAGATTACCAAAAGTCCGAAGCAAGCGTTTCGCGGTGCTACCCTAGTACAGCTGGCAACTGATACCCTACCCTATACTTTTTGGAGCTATCTATTTGTGCCAGCAGTAGCCTACAGCCGCGGTGAGATAGAGGAAGAGCTATATACCCACGAGTTAGCGCACATTCGGCAGCGGCACTCACTCGACGTGCTATTGATCGGGCTACTGCTGTGCCTAGCCTGGTTTAATCCGCTGCTCTATTGGTATCGACGTGCCATGCAGCTCAACCACGAATTTCTGGCGGATGAGGCTGTGAATGAAGGCCACCGCAACGTGCCGCAGTACCAGCGGCTACTGCTGAGCAAGCTCACACCCACACCACTGCCTCTTTTAGCGAGTACACTCACATTTCAAACCACCAAACAACGACTACTTATGATGACGAAACACACGTCCCGGCGCACCGTGTGGCTGGCAGGTTCTTTCAGCGGTTTGTTGGTAGGAACTTCTGTGTTCCTGTTTAGCACCACGGTGGCGCAAGTGGCGCGACCAGAAACTACTAGCAGCGCACCAGCCAAAATCCAGCGCCCGGCTACCTTAGCAAAAGCGGATACACTCCTGCAACGCTACGGCGACAAGCTGGTGATGCTGCCTAATAACCAGCAGAAAAAGTACGCAGACCTAACACCTGAGGAAAGAAAATGGGTATGGGTAGCTCCTATTTCATCCCGCCGCACACCTACTGAAGCACAATGGGCTGACTGGCATAATCCACATAAGTTTGGAATTTGGGTAGATGGCAAGCGCCTACGTGGCAACGCGCTGAATGCTTACAAGCGCACCGACATCGTAGCGTTTTCGGGAAGCTATGTGCACAAAAATGCCCGGCAGCCGGAAGGGTATTTGTATCAAATGGATTTAACAACCGAAAAAGGATACGCGGAAGAGGTGAGAGAACATCAGAAATCTCCATTTATAGTGTTGATGCGAGATAAACCGAAGCCTAAAAATAGCGGGAGTAAAAGTCAGAAGTAAGTAGCTGAAGGCGCACTATAGTGTCGTAGATCTTTGCTTTACTATTGGTTGACCTATTTATCACGTTTGCTGTCAAGCTAACACACAGGTCATCTGCCAAAACGGCTACCCTGCTTACCGCGAACCTAGTTGGAGCGAATTGTGTCGTATGGCTACCAATGGCATCTATTTTCGATTCACTACACGCGGTTTCCGCCAAGCGCCCGCGGCCCGACGGCAAACCTGTCCTCTCGGTACGGGAGCGATTCTCGGCGCTGGGCAACTTACCAGAGTTTCTGAAGCTGGTCTGGCAAACCAGTCCATCCCTCACGCTGGCCAACATGGTGTTGCGTCTGCTGCGGGCAGCCCTACCCGTCGCTATTCTATATGTAGGCCAACTCATTCTCGATGAAGTAGTAACGCTGAGCCGCCTACCCGCCGCCGAGCGTACGCTCTCACCGGTGCTTACGCTACTGGCACTGGAGTTTGGTTTGGCCATTTTGTCGGATGCGCTGGGTAGGGGCGTGGCGTTGCTCGACTCGCTGCTGGGCGACCTGTTTGCCAACCGGTCGTCTATCCGGCTGATGGAGCACGCCGCCCGCCTCGACCTCGACCAGTTTGAGGACAGTGCTTTTTACGACAAGCTGGAACGCGCGCGTCGCCAAACACTCTCGCGCACAGTGCTCATGTCGCAGGTGCTGTCGCAGGCTCAGGACTTTATCACGATGGGTTTTTTGGCGGTGGGCTTGGCCGCGTTCAACCCGTGGCTGCTGCTGTTGCTGCTGGTGGCTGTGGTGCCAGCGTTTCTGGGTGAGTCGCACTTCAACGAGCGCAGCTACTCGCTGGTACACGGCTGGACGCCCGAGCGCCGCGAGCTGGACTACCTGCGCGTGACCGGTGCTTCTGACGAAACCGCCAAGGAGGTCAAGATTTTCGGCCTAGCCGGCTTCCTCACTGACCGCTTCCGTCAGCTTTCCGACGAATTCTATGAGAAGAACAAAAACCTGGTGGTGCGCCGCGCCGGCTGGGGCACGTTCTTCGCGGCGGTAGGGGCGGCGGGCTATTATGCGGCCTACGTCTACATCATCACCCAGGCCGTACGCGGGGCAGTGTCTATCGGTCAGCTTACGTTTCTGGCGGGGTCTTTTGCCCGAATGCGGGGTTTATTGGAAGGCATTCTGAGCCGGTTCAGCTCGGTGGCTGAAGGGGCGCTGTACTTGCAGGACTTCTTTGATTTTTTTCATCTACAGCCCCGCATCGTGCGGGACGAGTCGCGGCCGGTGCGGCCCTTCCCGCGGCCTATCCGGGTAGGGTTTGAGTTTGAGAATGTCGGCTTCAAATATCGCAACGCCGAGAAATGGGCCCTGCGCAACCTCAGCTTCACGCTGCACGCCGGCGAGAAATTGGCGCTGGTAGGCGAGAACGGCTCTGGCAAAACTACTCTCGTGAAGCTTCTTTCTCGCCTCTACGACCCCACCGAAGGCCGCATCCTACTCGATGGCTACGACCTGCGCGAGTACGACCCCCAGGAGTTGCGCCAGGAAATCGGGGTGATTTTCCAGGACTTTGTGCGCTTCCAGCTTTCAGCGGGTCAAAACCTGGCTGTGGGCCGCATTGAGGAAAAGGAAAATACGGCCCGCATTCAGTCGGCCGCCGCGCAAAGCCTAGCCGACTCAGTGGTGAAGAAGCTGCCTCAGGGCTACGACCAGATCATTGGTCGGCGCTTTGCCGGCGGGGTAGACCTGAGCGGGGGCGAGTGGCAGAAGATTGCCTTGGGCCGCGCCTATATGCGCGATGCCCAGCTACTGATTCTGGACGAGCCCACCGCCGCCCTCGATGCCCGCGCCGAGTACGAAGTGTTTCAGCGTTTCAACGAGCTCACGCAGGGCAAAACCGCCGTGCTCATCTCGCACCGCTTCAGCACCGTGCGCATGGCCGACCGCATTCTGGTGATTGAGCAGGGCAAATTCATTGAAATTGGTTCGCACCAGGAGTTGCTGGCACGAGGTGGGCGCTATGCTGAACTGTTTCAGCTGCAAGCCGCCGGCTACCGTTAAGCGGGGGTAGGGGTGCAAAATTTTTTGCGGTTTTGTAGTTGAGTGTGAGAGCTGTAAGGAAGATTATTGCGTATCTTAGGCATAACCTTTCTACCCCAATCCATCCGTATGAAACCTACCTTTACCCTGCTTGTAGGGCTGTTACTGTTGAGTTTGACCGGCTGTTTTGCCACTCGTGAGGCCCGCATTGAATCAGATTACAGCTACAGCGGCACGTTCAAAAGATACCGTACGTATGAGTTTATGCGGGGCCAGGGCCTGGCTTCCGATTCCAGTCGGCTAGGCGAGGCCCTGCGCGATGCCGTGCGCAACCGCCTGCGCGCCCAGGGTTACCGTCCCGCCACCACTCGTCCTGATCTGCTCATCAACTTTCAAGTATTTGAGGGCGACATGCGCTTCCGCGGCTACATGCAGGAAGATCTGGAGCGCTGGGTGAAGATGGGTGTGGTGGAAGACGACGAAACCCCTGACGAATACAAGCGCGGCTACAAGCCCGTGCGCATGCTCCTCTCCGAAGGTACCTTGCTCGTAACCCTAATCGACAACCACACCAACCGCGCTGTGTGGAACGGCTACGCCTCCGGCGTGACTGTACCCAACGGCCCCCGCGGCGAAATCGTGCTGCGTCGCTCCGTGCGTTCCATTTTCGATCAGTACCGAGTTTTCACCGAGGGCTACGTGGGCGGCGGCAACTAATAACGATCTTGGAAGTATTGCCTCAAACCGGCCCGGTGCAGTTTTGCGCTGGGCCGGTTGCGTTTAGGAGCGTCTGCAGGTAGAAAAAAGAAACGCCGCATTCGGCTTGGTTTTGGCGAAGGGCCGATAACCCGTTTCTTTGTCGGTCTATAGTTTTCTTTTTTCCTGTATGCGCCTTTCACTTCATCGCGTTTTTTCTTGGGCAGCCGCTGCGTCGCTGCTAGCTGCTACCTCCTGCGTGGCGCCACGCACCATCGTCAGCACAGGAAAGGTGACTCCGCGAGGTGAGTTCCGAGTAGGGGGCAATGCGGCGTTCAACGTGCCAACGGCCACGCTTGGCAAGGCTGGCTCGGCCCTTCGGTCGGCTGCTGAAAGAACCGCCGGTAAGGATACGGTACAGTACAATCAGACGGTGACCAACCTGCAAGCTGCGGCGCTGGCCTACGTGCTGGACCCCGTGCAGCCCACCGCCGACCTCTACCTGCGTTACGGCGTGCTCGACCGCCTCGATGTGGGCTATAAGTATGCGTTTGGCTCGCACGTATTCGATGCCATGTACCAGTTTTTGGGGCCTGTGGGCTCCGTAGAGCACCCGCAGGGTAGGGGCGGCGACACCTACGCCAGCATTGGCCTGCAATACGCCACGCAACGGGCCAAACTGCCCGGCCTAGCGTTTCTGGACAACATCACCGATGCAGTGGGCTTCCGGGCTTCCCGCCACGATTTGCTGGTGCCGCTGGTGTTCAGTCAGTCGTTTGGGCCAGAAGAGGAGAAAGGCGCTTTCTCCTATGGTGTAGTGTATGCGCATACATTCCTAAGCTACCGCTTTCAGCCCAACAACATCTTCTACCGCGGCACCGACCAACGTATTCCGGACCTGCCGCTTAGCAAGCAAAATTTCTCGTCATTCGGGGCCTTTGCCAACGTCAAAATCGGTTACCGCTACGCGTATGTCATCCCGTCGCTGTCGATTTTCTATCAGAACTACGGCACGTTTGCGCTGCTCAACAACGCTTCTACCTCGCTCAAAGGCCTCACCATTGTGCCAAGCATAGGCCTGCAGTTCCGCGTGCCTACCCGGTAGACGAAATAGTGAGATGGTAAAGTGGTGAGTTTGTCGTTCTCATACGCAGCTTGCACAATTAGCATCGGCAGAACATCAGACTCACCATTTCACCATCTCACCTATTAGCATGAAGATTCTGTACGGCGTGCCCGGCGAGGGACTAGGGCATGCTACTCGTAGCAAAGTGGTAATTGCGTGGCTGTTGAAGCAGGGGCACGAGGTGCAGGTAGTGAGCAGCAGCCGTGCCTACCAGATGCTGGCCCGCAATTTTCCGGGACGCGTACACGAAATAAAAGGCTTTCACCTGGCGTACAAAGACGTTACGGTGTCGCGCGTGCGGACGGTGGCGCTCACACTGCGCACGGCCCCGGAAAGTCTGCGCGTCAACTTTGCCCGGTACCGTGAATTGCTGGGTACGTTTGCGCCCAATATCGTCATTTCGGATTTCGAGTCCTTCAGCTATTTCTTTGCCCGCTGGAAGGGCCTACCCGTTATCAGTATCGATAACATGCAGATAATCAGTAGGACGGAGTTGGATATCACTGTGCCGCCCACCGAGCGGGAGCATCTGCAGTTAGCAAGGCAGATTGTGCGTGCTAAGCTGCCCCGAAGCCGGCACTACCTCATTACCACTTTCTTCACGCTGCCACTCTGCAAGCCCAATACTACGTTGGTGCCGCCTATCATTCGCCCCGAGATTCTGACCGCGCAGCCTACCCGTGGCCAGCACGTGTTGGTATACCAGTCAGCCACCACCCAAACCAACCTGGTGCCGCTGCTGCAGGCACTGCCGGGTCAGGAGTTTCGAGTGTACGGCTTCAATAAGGAAGAAAGCCACGGCAACGTGCACCTGCGGGCTTTCAGCGAGCAAGAATTTATAGAGGACCTTGCCAGTGCCCGTGCCGTGCTTACCAACGGTGGTTTTTCGCTGATCAGCGAGGCAGTATACCTACACAAACCCATCTGCGCGGTGCCCATTCCGGCCCAGTTCGAGCAGTTTTTGAATGCGGCAGAGGTAGAAAAGCTAGGCTATGGTCGGCACTTCACCGCCCTCACTGCCGATAATGTGCGGGCTTTTCTCTACGACGTAGATGCATTTGCGGAGAAGTTGAGACACTACCAACAGCGAGGCAACGAGGTGCTGTTTGCCACGCTCACGCAGCAGCTAGAGGCCGTAGCCGCTGATGAACCCGCGGAATAATAGCTGGGCATAAACCTATTTCAGGCCGCTGCTACCTATAGGCTTTTGTCTATTTTAGGGGCAACTATGTCATTGTACACTCCCTTCTTTACGCGCTGGCAGGTAGGCGCTGCATTCACCTTGCTAGTCCTCGGCAGCGCCTGCGCTACCACCACACAGCCCGCCGTTACTACGCCGGCCGGTGCGGTGGTTCCCAACAAGTTTGCTGCTGACACTACGCTGCGCCGCATTGCTACCCTCCAGGATGAGCGCCGGACGCCCGCGCTGCTGAAGTACTTGGAAAGCCCAAATTCGCGCTACCGCGAGCAAGCCGCGCTGGCCTTTGCCTCGGTGCAGGACAAAGCTGCCACGGATGCGGTCAACACTCACCTCAACGATTCGGAAGCTGCGGTGCGGCGTGCGGTAGCCTACGCCCTGGGACAAATGGCCGATAGCACCGCCGAAGCAACGTTGCGTCAGCAAATAGCTGCTGAGCCCAACGCGGCAGTACGAGCCGAGGTGTTGGAAGCCTTAGGTAAATGTACTTCCCGCGCTGGTTTGCCAGCGTTGGTGCGCCTACCCACCTCACTAGTCGCTGATACTGCTACCTTGGTTGGGCAAAGCTGGGGACTGTACCGTGCTGCTCTGCGTGGCATCACCTCGGAGCCCGCTGTGGCTCGGCTAGTGCAATTGCTGGGGCAGGAGAACCCCCGCAGTGCTCGTGTGGCGGCGGCCAACGCCTTGGCTCGCACCCGCGGCCTCGACCTAACGCCGTATGCGGCCTCGCTGGTCACGTCTGCCCAAACCGACCCCAGCTATGCCGTGCGAGGGGCTGCTGCGCTGGCGCTGGGCAAAGCCAGCCACGCCGCCACGGTGCCCGCCCTGTTAGCTACCCTGGCCCGCCGCGACGCGGACTACCGGGTGCGAATAAGTGCTTTGCGTGCCATGAATGCCGCCATGTACGTGCAGGTGAAGGAGGCTGCCTGGGCTGCTTTAACAGACGCAAACGACCAAGTGGCCGTGACGGCGGCTGAGTTTTTTCTGGCTAACGCCAGTCAGGAGTCGGGTACGCTGTTTCTGGAAAAAGCCAATAAGCTGGTACAGTGGCGCGTGCGGGCTACCCTGCTGGCTGCGGCCCTAAAGCAACGCTCTGTCGAGCAGGCGCAGGCTGCCATACGGCAGGCAGTGCAGGCACGCTACACTGCTGCGGGAAGTCCGTACGAGAAAGGGTATTTGCTGAAAGCGCTGGGCGAAGATCCGGCAGCGTATGAGTTTGTACGCCAAGCTACCTTTGCGCCAACGCAGCAGTTGGTAGTGCGCACCTATGGGCTGGAGGCGCTAGTAGCCATGCGCCAGCAGGCCGATTTTCCGGAAGCGCAGCGGGCTTCGTTTGCGTTGGCATTACGACAAGCCGCCGAAACCGGCGATGTAGCCCTACTCGGTATTGCGGCCGAAGCCCTACGCAACCCCAAGCTGAACCTGCGCCCGCTGCTGCCCGACCTGGGCTTTCTGCAAAAAGCTCAAGCCAAGCTCGTCCTACCCCGTGACCTGGAAGCGTGGCAATCGGTGCAACAAACGCTTGATTTCCTCTTGAAACAACCCGCTACGCCTACGCCCGTGGCGCGGGCGGCTTCGCACCCTATCGATTGGGCGGTGGTATCGAGTATTCCAGCCACTCAGCGCGTGGTAGTACGCACGGGAAAGGGCGTCATCACCTTACAGCTGCTGGTAGAAGAGGCTCCCGGCTCCGTGGCAAGCTTTGTGGAACTGATTCGGCAGGGGTTTTACGATGGCAAGAACTTTCATCGGGTAGTGCCCAACTTTGTGGCCCAGGGCGGTTGTCCGCGCGGCGACGGTTGGGGCAGCACCGACTACAACATACGCTCTGAGTTGGCCAACCTACGCTACGGTGCGGGTGCTGTGGGCCTAGCCTCGGCTGGCAAAGACACCGAGAGCTGCCAATGGTTTATCACCCACGCTCCTACGCCCCACCTCGATGGCCGTTACACCATTTTCGCGCAGGTGGTGGCCGGCATGGACGTTGTGCAGCGTTTGGAAATTGGGGACACAATAGAACGTGTAGAACTGGTGCGGTAGACGGTAGTAGCTTTATGCTTTATACAAAAAGGGCCTCAGTTATTTCACTGAGGCCCTTTTTGTATAAAGCACAAGCGGCTTACTGTTTCACCAGTCGTACTACGCTATCAGCAAAACCCTGGCCTTGCACACGGACCATATAGGTGCCTGCCGGTAGGGATGCGGGTAGGGGTAGGGCAACGCCGGATTTAGCTGGCAGCGTTTGGGTGAGAACCGTACGGCCAGTCAGATCGAAGAGTGTGATTGTGATGGCACCCGTGGCCGTAGTAGGTAGGGCTACTTGCACTTGGCGCGTAGCAGGATTGGGGTACAAGCTGAAGTTCGTGGAGGCAACAGCTGCTTTGGTAGGCAACGTCACGCTGGTAAGGTTGACGGCAGCCGGCGTCGACACGCGACTACCGCTGGCCAACACTTGCTGCAGTCGGTAGTAAGCCGTAACGTTGGTGCGGTCGGGGCGGTCTTGGTAGGAGTAGGCGCGTTGCGGAGTGGCAGGCCGGCTCGCCACAGCCCCAATCTTCTGCCAGCTCTGCTGATCGTAAGAGCGTTCAATGTCGAAGCCGCGTACGGCTACTGCATCCGAGGTAGTCCAATCCAGTTGCACTACGTTGGGCTGCACTTCGGTGGCTTTCAGAGCAGCCACCTCCGTTATCAATGGGTTTGTATCGGCGGAAAGTGAGCCCAGCGTAAAGGTGCCAAACTGACTTACAGCATCGGCAGAAGTCACGGCGCCAGTCATTAGTTCACCATTCAACTCACCGTGGCCAGCGCTTACCCAGGTGTTGCCATTATAGCGAGCTACCTGCAAATCGTTGGTAAAGGCGTCAATGCCGCTACGGAATGCGTTTTCCCAGAACAACTGCACACGCACGTTTTCCGACGCGCCGCCATCGTGCGTCAGCTGCCAAGTATCTACGGCGCTGATGTTGTGGAGAGGGGCTGCAAGCGTCACATCAGTGGTGGTGCTAGCTGCTTGAGTCGACTGGTACTCGGCCGTGAAACCTGCATCAACAGCGCCAGGAGCCGAAATACCCACACGTGCCCACTGACCATTCTTACCCACCGGAAATACAAAAGCTTGATTCCCAATCTTCCGTAGTGGGCCATCTATGTACGAAGCGGCATTGCCGGCCGTAGCTGTGGCCGTAGCCAACAACGACAGCAGATTGGTACTGGTAGTCTCAACGCGGCCATTTGTGAGCGTTAGGTTTCCCGACAGGCCGAAGGGAGCCCCCAGCGTTAGAGTGCTGCCGGCCAGTGTAAGGTCGCGCAGTGTAGTGGCACCTGTGGCAGTTAGGGTAAACGCTTTGCCCACGGTCAGGGCCTCGTCGTAGGTGCCAGCAACGGCGCTCAGCGTTCCGTTTGCCGTCAGCAACTCCAGGCCCTGCTGCAAGCTGGCGCCGGGAACGATGGCCGGACTAGCGCCATCTACGTGCAGGTAGTTTCGGTCGCCCTGAAAGCCAGCGTCGGCGGCAGCATCTTGGTTGCTATGCAAAAAGGGCGAGTAGGCAATGCGTCCGGCCGCGCTGGTTGGCGCTTCGCGCGTAAACGTGCTCCCGTTTTTGCTGATGGTGGCTACCAGGCCATTCTGACTGTCTGGGCCGTAGAGCTGGCTGACTTCGATGCTACCAAGCCAGTTCAGCGGCGCGGCTACGGGCGTGGTCAGGTTAACGGCCACCAACGCCTGTGTGCAGTTCTCCAGCCGATTGTCCTGAATAAGGTTATCTAGCGTGGAAAGCTGGGTATTTCGGTTGATATCGAAGAAAGGCGTGCCTACCCCCGTGCTGTTGGTAGGGCGCTCTTGCACCTGAACACCAATCTGGCACTGCGTAATCTGGTTGCCGATAACCCGGTTGTGGCTACCCTCGAGCACAATGCCGAACCCGTTGATGCCCGAGCTGACGTTGCTTTGCTGTTCACTGGCGATGTAGCCTTCCAGCGTATTGTTGGCGAGGTAGGCGCCGCCCGTTACCAAGTCGCCGGTTACGCCGCCGCCCGCCTGAATAACGCCTCGGTCACGGTCGATGAAGGCAATGGCTGCGTTGTCGTCCAGCAAATTGGTCGGAATATCTTCGGGCAGCCCGTTGGGTAACGGATCGGGGCGGGTAGTGAGACGCGTAATCACATTCTCTCTCACCACAAAGCTGCCCGGCCCACTAGCCTGTCCGTTGCCCGTCACCGATTTCAACTCCATCCCGTTGGAGCCGTTATTACGAATGGTGTTGCGCTCAATCAGCGCGGCCGGGGTGAGGAAGTTGCCGGCCGCATCGCGCTGGCCGCCGGCTCCCAGCAACGCAATAGCGCCGCCACCATTTTGCGAGAACAGCACGTCGCGAATAATCAAATCGCTCACGCTACCGTCATTGATGTCAATGCCAGCCCGACGGTTTTGCTCGTAGGTGCCGCCCTCAATCAGGATATGTTGCTTGGTGCCGTTGACAATAAATAAGCCGCGACCGGCCGGACTACTGCTGCCGTTGTAGTTGGTGCGCACGTTGGCCGGATCGACGGCCGTGCGGGCAATGTGCACCCGCCGAAACGTCAGGTTGTCGGCCCCGCCTATGCTATTCCAGAAAATTCCATACTGCCGCTGATCCAGGATTTCTATGTCTTCCAGCACCACGTTAGCGCGGGCACTGCCGTCGGCTTCTATCCCAAAGTCATAGGCCTGAATGGTAAGGCCAGCAATAACCAATGGCGCTGCCACTGTACCGCCGGACGCGGTCAGGAGTAAGCCTACCTCACGGCTCCGCGCGCCCGATTGGGGTAAGCCCGCATTGAAAACCGTAGCCCCATTAGGTCGATTCGTGGCAGTGCCTGCCCCACGAAGATGCACTGTTTTGTTTAAAGCAATACGCTCGGTGTAGGTACCTGCATCTATATAAATAGTGTTACCAGCCAAGGCCGCTTGCAAGGCACGGCCTACCGTTGCAAACGGTGCTGTGGGCGTGCCATCCCCAGTTAAGTCATTGCCTGCCGCCTGTGTATATACGTCGTTGGTAGTAATCGCATCGTTCACATACAAAGCCGTCGGAGCGGTTTGCTGCCCCAGTGTCGGCTTGGTTGCTAGGCTTAGGCCACTTATTAGAAAGAGAGTAGGAATATGTAGAAAGTGCTTCATAGTGAGAATGCAGAAAGGAAAAGAATAGTGTCACCATCTTTTCTACAAAAATGAAGCAGGTATGCTACCCGAAATAAAGGAAATACAAGATAAGTTTACTGGGTAAAAATATATCTTGAATACATCCTAATAAAAGATGTATTTGATAGATTGACAGTTATTTATAGTAAAATACATATTATAAATACTTGTATAATATACAGGACTGTTCTGTAATAGGAGGTCCAAGCATACAAAGGAGAAAAATCCCATTATCGGAACTGCCGGTAGTGCTTCTGTATATTAAGATAAGAAGGTATATTATATAACAGCTCGCTTTTCCACTACAGAAAAAGCGAGCTGTTATAGCATTCAGAATAAAAACCGGAGGCTATTTTTCCTCGCGGCCGTGTACTTGTGCTGGAGGCGAAGTAGCTTCTACCGCCGTGAAAGCTTCCAGAATGTTGTAGGTATGCGAAGCACCCTTAGGAACTACCCACGAGTTGCCGGGTTCCAGAATTACCTTCTGGCCTTCCAGATGCAATTCAGCCCGGCCGCTGATAACATATCCTACGGTTTCGTAAGGGCGGGTAGACGGTTCTTTAGCCTCAGATGGCTGCTCGTTTTCCCACATACGCATCGAAACGTGGACACCGGATGCTAGGTATTTTTCGCCCTCGGGGCCGGTAGGAGAGTGCTTGGAATCAACTTTGGTGATGGTGGTATCGGCCATGGTGTTTGGAAGTATAAATGGAGTGGATGAGAGAATTACGGTAGCTAACGCAGGGTAGGGGACGGTGGTTGTACGGGTCGCGCTAAACCTTCCGGTCGGCCCGCTGGTTGAAAACCGTTCAGCGGCTCCTATTTTGTGTAGTGCAACAGCCAGCTGCCGCTACTTTCATTTGCCTCCATGTCCGACGATTTTCTGCACGCTCTCACACACGCTCACCAACAGGCCGCCGTGCCGCTGCCAGGGCCTGCTTTCTGCCATTGGGCCGAGCAAGTACTGCAACTCCTGTTTCCGGAGCGTGCCGACCGCCCTTTGTCTACGACCGATGCCGTAGCGGCTACCATCAGTCAGCTCCGCGCCGATCTGGCAGTACTGCTCAGTGTAGTGCCACTCGCTGAGCCGGCTCCCACCGTAGCCGCCGACTTCACTGCGCAGCTGCCGCAACTGCGCGAACTGCTGCTGCTGGATGCGTCCGCCATTGTCGCCGCCGATCCGGCCGCCGAAGGGATGTTAGAGGTCATTGCCACCTACCCAGGCTTCTATGCCATTGCGTTGCACCGGCTGGCTCATGCATTGCACCGCTTGGCCGTGCCCCGCGTGCCGCGCCTGCTCAGCGAGTTTGCCCACACCCGCACCGGCGTCGACATACACCCCGGTGCGCAAATCGGGCCTTCCTTCTGCATCGACCACGGCACGGGCATTGTCATCGGCGAAACCACTGTTATTGGCGCCCACGTAAAAATATTTCAGGGGGTTACCCTGGGTGCTCTGAGCGTAGCCAAGCATTTGGCGCACACCAAGCGCCATCCTACTATCGAGGATAACGTGGTGATATATGCCGGTGCCACTATCCTAGGGGGTAGCACGGTTATCGGGCGCCATAGTATTATTGGGGGCAATGTGTGGCTGACCGAAAGTGTACCATCGCATTCGCGCGTCTACCACCAAGCACAGATACAGGTAACCCGCACCGAAGACCCAACAGCCGATATTTCATTTTCGATTTAAAAACGTACTTGTTGCATAGCAAGTGCTTGGTAAGATTGTTTTTCTTGCTGACTGAAAAGGGAAGTAAGCACCCACCCCAACAGCCGCTAGCGAATAAGATGCTGTCTGACAAGCTGCCCGTAGTAACTCACTCAACCATATTCCCATTACATGAAAGCTAATTCCATTCTGGACACCATCGGTCGCGCACCGCTGGTGCGTGTCAACCGCCTGTTTGCCCATCGCCCTGACGTAGAAGTATGGGTGAAAACGGAGCGTACCAACCCCGGCGGCAGTATCAAAGACCGCATTGCTCTCTCCATGATTGAGCAAGCCGAAAAAGACGGCATCCTCACTCCGGATAGCGTAATTATTGAACCCACCTCGGGCAACACAGGGGTAGGGCTGGCTATGGTGGCTGCCGTGAAAGGTTACCAGATTACGCTGGTCATGCCCGAGTCGATGTCTATCGAGCGGCGCCGGCTGATGTCGGCCTACGGTGCTCAATTGGAGCTCACGCCTCGCGAGAAAGGCATGAAGGGCGCCATTGAAAAAGCCAAAGAAATGGTAGCCGAAAACCCCAAGGCTTGGATGCCCATGCAGTTCGACAACCCCGCCAATATTCAGGTGCATATAGAGGCCACAGCCCAGGAAATTCTGGAGGATGCGCCCGAGGGCTTCGACTACTACATTACGGGGGTAGGCACTGGCGGCCACATCACCGGCGTGGCCGAGGTGCTGAAGCCGAAATTTCCAAATATGCAGGTGTTTGCCGTAGAGCCCGAAGCCTCGCCCGTTATCGGCGGCGGCGCACCCGGTCCGCACCCCATTCAAGGTATCGGTGCCGGCTTCATTCCCGAAAACCTCCACACCAACGTGCTGGATGGTACCATCCAGGTTAGCCAGCAGGAGGCTTTTGACATGACGCGTCGTTCGGCTCGCGAAGAGGGCGTACTAGGTGGCATTTCCTCTGGAGCGTCCTTGGCCGCCGTGGCCAAAAAGCTCGATGAAATGCCGCAAGGCAGCCGCGTGCTCACCTTCTGCTACGACACCGGCGAGCGGTACCTCTCGGTAGACGGCCTGTTTGTGTAGCGCCCCTACACGCTTGTTTTTCAACAGCACGGCCCTGCTTTCATATGAAAGCAGGGCCGTGCTAATTGTTAGCAACAACAAAAAAGCCTGACTCATGGAGTCAGGCTTTTGCAACGGGAGTGGAGAATATCGGAGTCGAACCGATGACCTCTTGCATGCCATGCAAGCGCTCTAGCCAGCTGAGCTAATCCCCCGTTTCAGTGAACCAAGCCGCCAATTGCGTTTTGGTGATGCAAAAGTAGGGTAGATTTCGATATCCACAAGGTGGGCGCTAAAATATTTTTCAAAAAAACGGGGCTAGCATTTGTGCCAGCCCCATTATGTAAAGCTAATCTTCTGGTTTAGTTGAAGATGTAGCGCAGACCAATCTGGCCCTGCCAGCGCGAACCAATACCACCCGTGTCGTTGCGGAAGGTTTTGGTCAGCGGAATGCCCGGTGTAACAGCACCTGTGGTAGCGTTGCGGGTAGGATTAGTCAGATTGGGGAAGGTGTACACCGGTTGTCCTTGTGCATTATAGCCAGAGAACGACAGAGGGTTTACCTTGTTTGGCGTCTGAAATACGCCCCAGTCGCTGTTGATCAGGTTGCCGATGTTGAAGATATCGATGCTGAGCTGAAGCGTGTTGCGGTTTTCGCCGATGTTGGTGAAGATGTCCTGCAACAGACGAGCATCCAACCGGTTTTGCCAGGGGCGCACGCCGCCATTACGCTCAGCATACTTCCCGCGGTTCTTGCTCAGGTAGTCATCTTGCTGAATATAGGCATTCAAATCAGCGTACTGCTGAGCAGCAGTGTAGCGGGCAAATTCTATCGGTTGGTTTGCTTGGTTCTGGTAAGAATATATAATGTCACGTAGGTTCACTTCGCTGGCATTGCGCGGGATGTACATCAGGTCGTTGGCGTTCTGGTTGTCGCCGTTCATGTCACCTGCATACACGTAGGAGAAACGGCTTTGTGGAGCAGCTTCATAGAACAGAGAGATGGTAGTGCCGAGGTGGCCCAGATACTCCTTGCGGTAAGAGCCGGAAGCAATTATGCGGTGCTTCTGCAAAAACTGCGAGTAGCTCAGTACGTCGGCGTTCGGGTCGCCGGACACCTGCCGGTCGCGCCAGATAGACTGAGCAATCGAGCCACCGTCGTTTACTGAACGTGAATCTGAGTAGGTGTATGCAGCACTTACGTAGAAGCCGCTCACAAACGACTTTTGCAACTGCGCTGTCACAGCATACGAGTAGCCTTTGTTGGTATTCTTCATCAGGATGGCGTCGCTGATGTTGGGGTTGGATGCCGAGGCCGTACCCTGCCCACCGTAGATTCGTTCGTTGCGGGTGATGCTCACTAAGCCCGCATTAGCACCCGCTTGGGCCGCGCCTAAAGTGTAAAAAATAGGCCGCCGGTCGCCGGCATAGATGCGGTTGTTTTCCGTTGCGCCTACCGCGTACGTCTGCGTCTGAGGCAGGTTCACGTTCTGGTGGTATACGGCATTTAAATCCTTTGTGTAGAAACCTTCCAGGGTAGCAATAATGCCGCCGGGCAGCTGCTGGTCGATGGCCAGGTTAGAACGCCACACCTGTGGAAACTTGAAGTCTTTGTCCGTTACGGCCAGGTTGTACGCCGTATTAGCGGTAGCATTTTCCGGACGGTAGGCATTCACGTCACCATCAAAGTAAGAGGGAGTGCTCGATACGGGGTTAGCCGTATTGGATCCACTCAGGCTATAGGAGCCAAACTGCACCCCATTGTTGCTTGCCTGGTTGGAGAGCCACACGAAAGGCACGCGGCCCGTGAAAATACCCGTACCACCGCGCACCTGCGTTTTCTTGTCATCGTTGGCATCCCAGTTGAAGCCCACGCGTGGCGAGAACAGCACGCGCTCCTTCGGCGTGGCGGAGGTATTGATTTTCACCCCATCACGGAAAGTCAGGTTGGCTGCGTTGGTGTTCTGCTGCAAATCCGACGTTACAAAGGGTAGGTCGGCGCGCAGGCCGTAGGTCAGCTTGAAGTTGCTGCGTGGCGACCATTCGTCCTGCACATACAAGCCCAATTGCATAGCCTGAATGTCGGCATACGGAAACTCACCACCGGGTAGGGCCGAGTATTGCAGGTTGTAGCGCGCCGCACCTGGGCGGCTAACACCAGCGGCCAGAGGCTCAATTGATGGCGTGCTCGTGCCGTTGCTACGGGTGTAGTTATAGCCAGCCGAGGCATAGAAATCCTCCAGGGAGTTGAAGGAGTAGTTGCCATAGTAGTTAGGCGCGAAGCCGTTGCGGAACTTGTAGTACTCGTTGTAAGTACCCACCGTCACGTTGTGTTTGCCAAGGTAGGCCGTGAAGTTGTCACCCAATTGATACACGTCCGAGTTCAGCAGGTTAAAGGCCGTAAAGGGCTCATAGCCGAACGAAGTCAAGGTGTTAGAAGCCTGAATACCGTTGATAGCGGCAGTAGAAGTACTACGACCTGAGTTGTTTCCGATATCTACGAGCGGGAAGATGGTGCCACCGGGGCTCTGGCGGAAGTCGCGGAATGCGGAATAGCCCGCCGTCAGGTTGTTTGAGAACTTACCCCCGCCGATGGTGCTGTTCAATTCAGCAATGAACGAGTTCAGGTTGTTGTTGATGGTATAGTACGACGAGAAGAAGGGTAGGCCGAACTGCGACTGCGCACGGTTGCCCCCAATAGCGCCCGAAGTGCTGGGGTTGATATCAGCGTACGACTTTAGATAGTTGTACTTGATGTTGAAGCGGTTGTTCTGGTTGATGTTCCAGTCAATCTTAATCGTGGCCTTGTCGCTATTGGCGCGCTGGTTATATCCCTCGTAGGGGCCAGGATTGTAGCCATACTGCTGTTGCAGAAAGTTGCTCAGGAAATCAAGGTCATTGGCATTGGCCTGAGAAGTCTGCGAGCCAGCCGCTGGTGCAGTGGCAGAACGATTGGCCGTGAAGTTGCCCGTCGGCGGGTCGGTGCGGCGCTCCTGCTCCGCGTTGATGAAGAAGAACAGCTTATCCTTGATGATAGGGCCGCCTGCCCGAAAACCGTAGTTTTTCAGGTTGAAGCTTGGATACTGGTTTTTTATGTCGCCTACCTTATCGCCTACTAAATCCTGGTTGCGGTAGAAGCCATACACTGAGCCCGAAAATTTGTTGGTACCCGAGCGAGTTACTACGTTGATACCGGCGCCTGTGAAAGAGCCCTGACGTACATCATATGGCGCAATAGCCACCTGAATCTGGTCGATAGCGTCCAGCGAAATAGGTTGGGCACCAGCCTGACCACCTACCGTTGAGTTGAGGCCAAAAGCATTGTTGAAGATGGCACCGTCGATGGTAATGTTATTGTAGCCACTATTGCGGCCGCCAAAGCTCTGGCCATTGGCCTGCGGCGTAAGACGGGTAAAGTCGTTGAGAGAGCGGTTTAGGGTAGGCAAACGCTCAATCTGCTCGCGCTGTACCGTGGTAGCAGCGCCCGTGCGGTTGGAGTTAATAATAGGGTCCTGGCGGCCGGATACTACTACCTCGCCTAGTTGCTGAGCTGCCTCGCTCAGGTTCACGTCTAAACGCAGGTTTTGGCCCAGCGTCAGGTATACGCCTTCACGCAAGAAATCCTGGTAGCCTACAAACGTTACGCGCACTGTGTATGGGCCACCCACGCGCATATTCTGAATGTTGAAGCGGCCATCAGAGTTGGTGGGCGCTACGTATTGGGTATTGGTGGGCGTGTGCACCGCAATAACGGTAGCGCCAGGTAGCCCGCCTCCTGTCTGATCGGTAATAACACCGTTCATGGCGGAAGTAGTTACGCCCTGCGTCCAACCGACGTGGGCAAGTAGCAATAGCAACGCTACCACTAAGTAACGTGTAAAAGTGTGTTTCATACAGAGGGTTAAATGAAAAACGGCACAAATGTAATGGGCCGCTGAGCAGCTATAGTATTACTAAATTGTTATGGTTAAGCTCTTGCTCTAATAGCAATAAGTTAGGTATGTATACATCAATTAATGAATGAGTTATGGGTCAGTGTCGTCTAGCTGTTCACTCCAATACTTAGCACACAAACGAGCATAAAAAAAGGGCGGAGAACTCTCCGCCCTTTTTTTATAAGTACTACGTAATTAGTTGAAGATATAACGTATGCCTAATTGGCTCTGCCAGCGTGAAGCTAGAGGTGCAATTGAGTATGCTCTGTTGCCATTGCTTACGTAAGAGCTGGGGAAGGAGAAAGTGGGTTGCACATTAGGTCCCGTTGATTCTACACGTAGGATTTCAGCAGCGTTGTTGTTTACAAAGTACTGACGACCCCACTCTCTATTCAGTAGATTACCAGCATTGATGATATCAAGAGTAATCTGAATCGTATTACGTTTGCCTCCAGCCATAAAGTTGAAGTCTTGCGCAACGCGCAAATCCACTTGATGCGTCCAAGGTAAACGTGCGCCAAAACGCTCTACGTATTGACCACGATGGCTGCGTAGGTAAGGGTCGTTTTCAATAAAAGTATCAAACTCACTCTGGATTTGTGCCAAGGAACGGTTAGCAGTGCGGTCAGCAGCAGTCTGCACCAAGATTATCTCGTTAGCATCACGTACATCGCGTGGAACATATAGTAGGTCATTGCCGAAGTTGTTATCTCGGTTTAAGTCTGTATTGTTGCCATATATGTATGTGAGAGGTGCCCCAGCATAGCCTTCATACACTGCAGAAACGGTGGTAGCAAGCTTCTCGCCAGCGTAGATGAACTTATAGCCAGCAGTGGCTAATACGCGGTGGCGTTGGTCGTTGCGAGAATAACCTAGTTCCGGATTATTTGGGTCGGCTACAATCTGGTTGAACTGGAAGTTAGATGATGCCGTGCTGCTGCTGCCACTATTAATATCCTTAGCAACACCATAGGTATAAGCTAACGAAGCATTCAAACCGCTCACAAACTGCTTCTGCAATTGAGCCGTTGCATTATAACGATAGCCGCGGCTAGTATTCTGCAACAAATAAACGTTGGTATAGTCACGATTAACGCGCCTATCTCTCGTCTCAGCAGCATATACAGGCCGTTGATCCGGACCGGCTAGACGACCAACTGGAGCTGTTAAGTTGATATCTTGATAATAAATATCGTTGATGGTTTTAGAGTAAATACCCTCAACAGTAGCTACCACATCGCCGGGTAGGCGGAAATCAACTGCCAAGTTAGTGCGCCATACTTGAGGAAGCTTAAAATCCTTACCTAGCAAGTTAATCTGTGAAGTAGCAACAACATTATCACTGTAGTAGCTTGGGAAACGCGAAATGTCAGTTAGTACTCCTACTTGACCATTATCATTCTGGGTAGCTGGTGGGTTTGTCACATCAACGGCACCCTGAATTAGGCCACTGTTTGTGTAGCTGTTTGAAATCCAAACAAATGGTACTCGGCCTGTAAAGATACCGGTACCACCACGCACCTGTACTTTCGAGTCGTTGTTCACATCCCAGTTAAAGCCTAGACGCGGAGCCCATAATAGTTGGCCGCTCGGAACATTATCGGTGCGCAAATCGCTACCAAACTGAGTGGTTACGCCTTGATTGAAACCAGGCTTGTCAAAAAATACAGGAACATCAAGACGAACACCTAAAGTCAGACGTAGATTTTCTATCGGTGCGTACTGATCTTGTGCGTAGAAACCCAACTGTAAAGCTGAGAAGGCAGCTTCTCCATTGTCAGCAGTAGGGTAGGCGGCTTGAATTCGGTTTGACCGGTTATTCCGAAAATCGGCTAGCGAACGGAATGTATAGTATCCGTTGCCGTTGTTGAGAAACAGGTTACGGAATTTGTAGAATTCGTTATGCGTACCTACCGTAAGCGTATGCTTACCAAAGCCAGCTGTCAGGTTATCTGTCAATTCTACAATATCCTGATCAAGGCTATTAGCAGCTGAACTGCGCTCCGTACCAAGCACGTAGTTGTTGCCATTTTCGGTGATTTGGAACTGTGGAAACAATGTGCCAAGCGTGCTACGCTTATCGCGGATACGGTTGTAGCTCAAAATCAGCTTGTTGGAGTAGCGACCCAAGCGGCTGTTCAATTCTGCTACCGTGGTATTTGTCGAGTTGTCAAAGCGGTAGCCGTTGTTGCCAAATCGAAACAGATTAGAGGTGCGAGTAATGTTATCATCAAACGCATCAATATAATTGTGACGCAAGGTCAGCGTATTATTTTCCGACAGGTTGAAATCTAAGCGAGCGAAGATTTTATTACTCTGTGTGCGACGATTGATTTCGCCCGTCGCGCCTGCGTCGTACCCGTAGCGAGAGAGAGCCAGTGAACCAATTTCGTTGATAACGGCTGGGTCCAGAGTGGAGCCCGCAGTACCTGGTAAAAATGTGAGAGGCGTGCTATTGCGTGCTATTTCGGCATTTAAGAAAAAGAATACTTTATCCTTTACTACAGCGCCGCCTACTCGAAAACCAGTCTGGTAATTATAGAACTCATCTACGCGTGTCCGTTTGCCATCTGCGTTCTTAGTTACGCTTTTGCCAATGGTGTTCTGATTACGGCCAAAACCATAAATAGAAGCCGATAAATCATTAGAGCCTGAACGGGTTACAGCGTTGATGCCGCCACCAGCGAAGTTGCCTAATGTAATGTCATAGGGCGCTACTACTACCTGAATTTGATCAATAGCGTCAAGAGCGATAGGGTTGGTACCTGCTTGGCCACCGGGGGTACCACTGGCAGCCAAACCAAAGATGTCGTTGTTGACGGCACCATCGATAGTAATATTATTATACCGATTATTAGCTCCACCAATGGAGCTGCTACCCCCGCCATTAGCCTGGGGTGTGAGTCGAGTGAAATCGTTGAGTGAGCGGTTGAGGGTAGGTAAGTTTTGAATTTGTGCACGTCCTACGTTTGTTTCGGCTCCTGTCCGACCCGAGTTAATAACTGGGTCGCGACGTCCTGATACTACAACCTCACCTAGCTGCTGCGTTGATTCGTTCAAGTTAACATCTAGGCGTAGGTTCTGACCTAAAGTCAGGAAAATGCCATCGCGAGTTACATCCTGATAGCCAACAAATGTTACACGCACCGAGTAGGGACCACCCACACGCATACCCTGAATGTTATAGCGACCATCAGAGTTAGTAGGCGCTACATACTGCGTATTAGTAGGTGTATGCACCGCAATGATGGTAGCACCAGGTAGGCCACTGCCTGTTTGATCGGTAATAGTACCGTTCATGGCTGCCGTAGTGGCACCCTGCGACCAACCAAGCTGTACTGATATTATTGTCAGCACTAGCACAAGTAAGTTGCGTAAAAGTGTTTGTCTCATAAAGAGAAGAAATAGGTGAAAAAATGCCTGATAAGCACCGGAAAAACGCCGCAAAAGTAACGTTTACGCCGGTGTTGGTAATGTTAAGAAATTGTTACCTTATGCAGTAGTCAACCAATATGTCTCTGTCTATTATATTAAATATCAGATATTTATAATCTAGGACGCACCGCTTTGATAAACCGGCTGAGATAATAATCCGTCTCCAGACTATTCTCCGTAACGCCTAATGAGCTTGAGGCGTGGATGAATTGTACTCCTTCGGTAGTCGCTTCCGTAACCATACCCACGTGCGTAATTGTGCCACTTCCAGGATTAGCGCCAAAAAATAGCAAGTCGCCTACCTGTAAATTCTGCGGTTTCACGGGGGCGCCCCAGACAGCCTGCTCGTTAGAGGAGCGCGGAATGTCCACGTTGATGGCTGCGAAAGAATTGTAGAGAAGTCCCGAGCAATCCATACCCAGGCGTGAGGTGCCGCCAAACTTGTAGGGAGTACCTTGGTAGGAGCGGGCTGTGGCAATGACCGTCGCCATCTCGCGCGGCACATTGGCGGGTAGAGAGCTACGCTTCACCACAATTTTGGTGCGACCAGCGGGTAGAGCTTTTCGGGTTTTGGTGCGTGCTACCGGGCGGCCGCGGCTGGTGCCCCGGCGCCGGTCCTCGGCTTTCATGCGGGCCATATCGCGCGCCGAATAGTAGCGGCCGTTGCGGTAGTTTACCTTACGGGTGCCATTGCAGGCGCTGAGCCACAGCACTATCCCGAGTAAGAAAATAGTGAAAAGCCGCCGCGCCTGCTTCGAATACTGTACCTTCGCGATGGATGCCTGCATCGGCACAAAGATAGGTGAATCGGTCATTTGTTCTTTTTCTACCATGAATTTCCAGTCTCTCACTCCCGAGCTGATTGCTGCTTTCGAGCAAATAGTAGGCCCGGCGTACATTCTAACTGCTCAACACGCCGAGGTGGATGCCTACGCCGACTATGGCCGCGACCATACCGAGGACTTGCACTATGCCCCCGATGTGGTACTCCGCCCTGCTAACGCTGAAGAAATCAGCCGGATTGTACGGCTGTGCCATGAACACCATATTCCCGTCACGCCCCGCGGTGCAGGTACCGGCCTGAGCGGCGGCGCCCTACCCATACACAACGGGGTAGTGCTCAGCACCGACCGCCTCAACAAAATCATCGAAATTGATGAGCGTAACTTGCAGGCTACGGTTGAGCCAGGTGTGGTAAACGAAGCCTTTCAGCAGGCTGTGCAGGCCGTAGGGCTATTCTATCCCCCCGATCCGGCCAGCAAGGGTAGCTGCTTTCTGGGGGGCAACCTAGCCCACAGTAGCGGCGGCCCCAAGGCCGTGAAGTACGGTACCACCCGCGATTACGTGTTAAACCTGCAAGTAGTACTGCCTACCGGCGACATCATCTGGACGGCGGCGAATACGCTCAAAAACTCCACGGGCTACAACCTCACCCAACTGATGGTGGGCTCTGAGGGCACGCTCGGCATCATCACCAAAGTGGTATTCCGGCTGTTGCCCTACCCCAGGCATAATATTCTGATGCTGGTGCCTTTCCGGCAGGAGGCGCAGGCAGCAGAGGCAGTATCTGCTGTATTCCGGGCCGGTATCATTCCGTCGGGTATGGAGTTTATGGAGCGCGAAGCCATTGCCTGGTCTTCCGACTATCTTAATATTCCGCTTACGTTGCCGGAGGATATCACCGCCCACTTGCTTATCGAACTCGACGGGCAGGATTTGGATGAGTTGTACAAAGAGGCAGAGCAAGTATATACTGTGCTCGAAAACTACGACGTGGGCGAAATTCTGCTGGCCGACAATGCCACGCAGAAAGACGAGTTGTGGAAAATCCGGCGCAACATTGGTAATTCGGTGCGCTACAACTCAGTATATAAAGAGGAGGATACCGTGGTTCCACGCGCCGAACTGCCTACCCTGCTACGGGGCGTGAAGGAGATAGGAGCGCGCTACGGCTTCAAGAGCGTGTGCTATGGCCACGCCGGCGACGGCAACCTGCACGTCAACATCATCCGCGGTAACTTAGACGACGAAAAATGGAATGTGGGTCTGCGTAAGCCTATTTCCGAAATCTTTGAACTGTGCGTGAAGTTGGGCGGCACCATCAGCGGGGAGCACGGCATCGGGCTGGTACAAAAAGGCTACGTAGGCATCGCTCTGAAAGAAGCCAACCTGAATCTGATGCGTGGCATCAAGCAAGTGTTTGACCCGCACGGTATCATGAACCCAGGTAAAATTTTCGACGCACAGATAATGCAGGTTATCTGAACCACGGATTCGCTCGGATTTGTTGGATGACACGGATTTTGTGGACGATTTGCGCTGCCTCTAAAATCCATCTGTGTGATATAGTGTTATAAACAAAAGCAGCTGCCCAAATTGGGCAGCTGCTTTTGTTTTAGTCGCCTACAAAATCCGTGTCATCCGACAAATCCGAGCGAATCCGTGGTTCAGACTACTGTTTTAGCTTCAATTCGTCCTCGCCGCCGTAGGGCGCGCCACCATCCAGGTTGCCCCGTAGGCCACCGGGTGCTGACTGCCCTGGTTGCGGATCGTCGACGGTGGCGGTGCCGGCGGGATTCACCTGCGTAGCCGTAGCGGGCTGACCGTTGCCAGTGATGATGTTAGCTGCTTCGCCTATCGGGCCGGCAATTTTGTTGACCAGATCTATGTACTGCCGCTTGGCTTCCTCCTCGGGCAGGCCTTTATACTTACTCCACGAGTCCCACTGCGCCTGCGAGAGACCGGCCGGACCGTTGGGGTTATCGTGGTCGTCGGGGTCTACCTCGTCGTGTTTAGTGTCGTGGTCACCGTCCGTGGCTTGCTTGTAGAGACCGTAAAGGTCGGTCATGTATTCGGCGCCTTTCTCGGCAGGTAGGCTGTCTACGCGGGTAATGGCGGTTTCAAATTGTGTTTGCAGGTTTATTTGTTCTTGCAGATTCATAAGTTACAAGGGCTGAGAGTGAGCAGGTACCAAGGTGTACTAAACCAACCAAGCTTTGGTTGCGGCGTTATCTGGCACTTTATTTACGGGGTAGTCCGCAGACTTCGTACTTTTACCGCCTGCTATGTGTGGAATCACCGGAACATTCGCCTTTACCGATGCGGGCCGCACGACGCTGGCCGCCCTACCTGCCGCTACCGACGCCATAGAGAGTCGGGGACCCGATTCGCGGGGGCAATACGTCTACGACTGTGTCGGGCTGGGCTTCCGCCGTTTGGCCATTCTGGACCTCTCGGCCGATGGCAACCAGCCTATGACCGATGAGTCGGAGCGCTATACTATTGTATTCAATGGAGAGATATTCAACTTTAAAGAGCTGCGGCAGAAGCTGATAGCCAAAGGCTGTCGTTTTCATTCTCAGACTGATACCGAGGTCATTCTGCAGCTATACATCACCGAAGGGCGCAACTTTCTGAAAAAGCTCAATGGCTTCTTCGGTCTGGCGATTTACGACAAGGAAGAAAACTCCCTGTTCATTGCTCGCGACCGGATGGGGGAGAAGCCCATTTTGGTGTACCGCGACGAAGATAAGCTGCTGTTTGGCTCCGAGATGAAGTCCCTGCTGGCGTTGGGCGTACCGCGCAAGCTGGACTACACCTCGTTGAGCCACTACTTGCAGCTGAATTATATCCCCGGTCCGGCCACCATCTTCAAGGGGGTCAAGAAATTGCTACCCGGCCACTACCTCTATATCAAAGGCAAAAAGGTAGTGCGCAAGCGCTGGTACAAAGTGCCCTACGATCCTAAGAAGGTCCAGAAGAACAAGCTTAGCTACGAGCAGCAGCAGAAAAAGCTGATTGATTTACTCGACGATGCTACCTCCCGCCGCTTGGTGGCTGATGTGCCGCTGGGGGCTTTCCTGAGTGGGGGCATCGACTCGTCGGTGGTAGTAGCGCTGGCCTCGCGCCATACCCAGCACCTAAATACCTTCAGCATCGGCTACCGCGACGAGCCATTTTTTGATGAAACCAAGTATGCCAAGCTGGTAGCTGACCGCTACAAGACCAACCATACGGTTTTCTCGCTCACCAACCAGGACCTGTACGACCACATCTTCGATGTGCTGAACTACCTCGATGAGCCGTTTGCCGATTCCTCGGCACTGGCCGTGTATATCCTGAGCAAGCGCACCCGCGAGAAAGTGACCGTAGCCCTATCCGGCGACGGCGCCGACGAGCTGTTTTCGGGCTACAACAAGCACATGGGTGAATTTCAGGTGCGGCAGGGCGGTTTTAAAGCAGAAGCCGTCACGAGCCTGAACCTGTTGTGGGACGTACTGCCCAAATCACGCAACTCCTTCTTCGGCAACCGCGTGCGGCAGTTTCAACGCTTCTCGCGGGGCATGCTCAGCGGCCCCAAAGATCGGTACTGGGACTGGGCTACCTTTGCCTCGGCTACCGATGCGCGCAACTTACTGAGTCCTGCTGCCCGGCAGAAAATCAACAAGAAGCTAGCCGAGAAGCGCCGCAAGGATATTCTGCAACACCTGCACGCCGATGGCGACCTGAATGAAGTGTTGCTTACCGACGTGCAGTTGGTACTACCCTACGACATGCTGGCCAAGGTAGACCTAATGAGTATGGCCTGCTCGTTGGAAGTGCGCCCGCCATTTCTGGATCACAACGTGGTTAATTTTGCCTTCTCCTTACCCGTATCGAGCAAAATTGACGCGAACCTGAAGAAGAAAATTGTGCAGGACGCTTTTCGGCCTATGCTGCCCGAGGAGTTGTATAAACGCCCCAAACACGGTTTTGAAGTGCCTCTGCTTAAGTGGTTCCGCGGCGAGCTACGTCCTTTGATTGAGGATGACTTGCTCTCCGATGCCTTCATCGAAGCCCAGGGTGTTTTCGACGTAGAAGCCATTCGGGCGCTGAAAACCCAGCTATTCTCCCGCAGCCCCGGCGACGTGCACGCCCGTATCTGGGCACTGATTGTGTTTCAGTGGTGGTGGAAAAAGTGGATGCAGGCCTAACGAATCCACAGTATCCCTGACTTTATCTTTATTGCATGAGTTCCGTTGCGTCGGTAGGTAAGCTGTCTATTGTGATTCCTGCTTATAACGAAGGTGCAACGATTGGCAAGGTGCTAGAGCAGATAGGAGAGGTAGAGCTAATAGGTAATCTGACAAAAGAGATTATTGTGGTGGATGATTGCTCTATAGATGATACGGCGTACGTAGTGCAGCAGTATCAGGCGGCGCATCCAGACTTGCCTTTGCATTACTATAAGCACACTGTTAATGAGGGGAAAGGGGCCGCGCTGCACACGGGCATTCGCGTCGCTACCGGCGACTACCTGGTGGTGCAGGATGCTGATCTGGAGTATGACCCCGCGGAGTACAACCTGCTATTGCGGCCTGTGTTGCGCGGGGTAGCCGACGTGGTATACGGTTCCCGCTTCATGGGTGGGAGGCCGCATCGGGTGCTGTTCTTCTGGCACAGCATCGGCAATCGGTGGCTCACGATGCTGACCAACCTCTTTGCCAACCTCAACCTGACGGACATGGAGACGTGCTACAAACTTTTTCGGCGCGACATCGTACAGGGCCTGACGCTGACAGAAAAGCGCTTTGGCTTCGAGCCAGAAGTAACTCTTAAAGTAGCCCGCGTGCCTCATATACGCATCTATGAAGTAGGCATTAGCTACTACGGCCGCACGTACGCCGAAGGCAAAAAAATAAGCTGGCGAGATGGCGTGTGGGCTATTTGTTGCATTATTCGGTATGGATTATTGAGATAATCCCTGACTCTTACTCCTTTTTGTTTCACCTTTGCATTGAAGTTATACCGGACTTTTCCCCAATAATTATGAAAATTGCAGTAGTAGGTACAGGCTATGTGGGCCTTGTAACGGGTACATGCTTTGCCGAGGTAGGCATTGATGTAACCTGCATCGACATCGACCAAAAGAAAATAGATAACCTACACAAAGGCATTCTGCCCATCTACGAGCCGGGCCTGGAGGAAATGGTAAGCCGCAACGTATCGGCCGGCCGCCTGCACTTTTCCACTAATTTGAAAGAAGCCATTCAGGACTGCGACGTGGCTTTTATTGCGGTGGGCACTCCTCCCGGCGAGGATGGCTCTGCCGACCTGAAATATGTGCTGGCCGTGGCCCGGGGCATTGGCGAGAGCATGAACAACTACTGTGTGGTAGTAACCAAGAGCACAGTACCAGTAGGTACAGCGGCTAAAGTGCGTAAAGAGCTGGACGATGCGCTGGCCAAGCGCGGCGCTGCCATTGAGTTTGATGTAGCTTCCAACCCCGAGTTCCTAAAAGAGGGTGCTGCCATTGATGACTTCCTGAAGCCCGATCGGATTGTGGTAGGTATTTCGTCGGAGCGGGCCGAAGAGGTAATGAGTCGCCTGTACAAGCCATTCCTGCTCAATGGACACCCCATTATCTTTATGGATATTCCGTCGGCGGAAATGACAAAATACGCCGCCAACTCTATGCTGGCCACCAAGATTTCGTTTATGAACGACATTGCCAACTTGTGCGAAATCATGGGTGCTGATGTGAACATGGTGCGCAAAGGCATTGGCTCCGATGCACGTATCGGCACTAAGTTTATCTATCCTGGCATTGGCTATGGCGGCTCTTGCTTTCCCAAAGACGTGAAGGCCCTGATCAAGACCGCTTCTGAGAACGGCTACGAGATGCAGGTGCTAAAGGCGGTGGAAAGCGTGAACGACGCCCAGAAAGAGGTGTTGTTCGATAAAGTAAGCAAGCACTTTGGAGGAGAGCTAGCCGGTAAAAAATTTGCTGTGTGGGGCCTGTCCTTCAAGCCCAAAACCGACGACATGCGCGAGGCGCCTTCGCTGGTTATTATTGAAAAGCTGCTGGCCGAAGGCAGCACTGTATCGGCCTACGATCCAGTAGCGATGGAAGAAGCCAAACACTCGCTCGGCGACCGTATCACCTACGCCAAAGACCCCTTCGAAGCACTGGTAGACGCCGACGCTCTGCTGGTAGTAACGGAGTGGCCAGAGTTCCGTTCGCCTAGCTTCGAGGTGGTAGGTAAGCTGTTGAAGGACAAAGTTATTTTCGATGGCCGCAACATCTACGATCCAGCCGAACTACGCGCACTAGGTTTTGCCTACCACTGCATTGGCGTGAAGACTGCCCATAAAGAGCCAGCTTAGTTTTCAATTCGTGATGTGTAGTTTTTGGGCTCAGGCTTAAACGCATTTTTGCCTTTGCCAAGAACCAAAAACGAAGAACCAACAACCAATAATTATGTCCGACAAAAAACGCGTATTGATTACGGGCGGAGCCGGTTTTCTGGGCTCTCACCTCTGCGACCGGTTCCTGGCGGAAGGCTACCACGTAATTGCCATGGATAACCTGGTAACCGGCGACCTTCAGAACATCGAGCACCTGTTTGGGAAAGAGGACTTCGAATTTCATCACCACGATGTGTCGAAGTTCGTCTTCGTGCCTGGCAAGCTAGATTACATCCTGCATTTCGCCTCGCCCGCGTCGCCCATCGATTATCTCAAGATTCCGATTCAGACCCTGAAAGTAGGCTCTCTAGGTACGCACAATCTGTTGGGGCTGGCCCGCGTGAAAGGTGCCCGTATGCTTATTGCCAGTACCTCGGAGGTATACGGCGACCCGGAGATTCACCCACAGGTAGAAGAGTATTTCGGTAACGTAAATCCCGTAGGGCCCCGCGGTTGCTACGATGAAGCCAAGCGCTTCCAAGAGGCCATCACGATGGCCTACCACAACCACCACGGTCTGGAAACCCGCATCGTACGCATCTTCAATACCTACGGCCCCCGCATGCGTCTCAACGATGGCCGCGTACTACCCGCATTCTTGTCGCAAGCCCTGCGCGGCGAGAGCCTAACGGTTTTTGGCGACGGTTCGCAGACCCGCTCGTTCTGCTATGTCGACGACCTCATTGAGGGGATCTACCGGCTGCTGCTATCAGATTATGCCCTACCCGTCAACATCGGCAACCCGTCGGAGATTACTATCAAGGAGTTCGGCGAGGAAATCGCCCGGTTGACGGGCGTCGAGTTTAAGCCCGACTACCGTCCGCTTCCCGAAAACGACCCTATGAAACGCCGTCCGGATATCACTAAAGCCAAAGAAATTCTGGGCTGGGAACCGAAGGTAGACCGCTCCGAAGGCCTGCGTCGCACGTTGGAGTATTTCAACGAGCACGTAAGCGAGGTAATGGCTGGTAAAGTTGATAACACACCGCGCAGTTTTTAGAATTGTACTAAGACTGGCTTATACTAACTAAGGGTAGCTTCATAGGACACTAACTTTAAGTATTCTAAGCCGGAAATAAATGCTGCTTATTCACGACGGAAGCACCTTTGCCATGCTAAGTAAAAGCGGTAAAGGTGCTTCTGTTGTGTGCAATAGGTTGGCTGGAGACGATGATGGCCCCTCCCACTATGCTACAGCTTTTTAATTAGCCATAGCAACCAATCAACTCGTAGGCGGTACATAAAATCTGCCTATTCTATAACTGTAATTTGCAACAAAAAAAGCACCGTAACGTACTGGGCCATAATTCGCAGCTAAACGAACTGTGAACGGGCGTTTTGCAGTCAAACTTGCCCTTTCTTGTAGACTGCATTACGTAATATCAATAACGGGTAATTTAGTAAATTTCTGGTTGACCAATATTCTATTCTGCGTCTGTCAGCAGCTCAGTCTGATACTACGCTACGCACATTTGCGCTTTTATACTGTCTATTGCAATGCCCTTTAGTGTTGCTTAACTGTCACTATGATATCATTGCCCCGTTTGCCACGCTAACCGCTGGCGTACCAGAATTTAAAAATAGTTGCGACCCATTGAAGAATAGCTAGCTGCTACGGCCTAGGCAAGGCATAATATAATAACTATCCGAGTGTATTAATAAAGACACTATCATTTAATTTCGGGTTTCAGTACAATAAGTTATTGGAAAAAATACTACTTTTATACTTCTTTGCAGTTATTTACCCACCTGTCTGCTGCTCCGCACCCTACTGTTTCTCACTCTGATTACTATATAATCATCACTTTCAATCACACGACACATGGCAAAATGTGCACTCATCACAGGTATTACGGGACAGGATGGTACTTACCTGGCTGAGCTACTGTTAAGCAAAGGCTATACGGTACACGGTATCAAGCGCCGCGCTTCCCTGTTTAATACTAACCGTATTGACCACCTGTACCAAGATCCGCACGAGAAGGATGTACGCTTTACTCTGCATTACGGCGACCTGACAGACTCTACGAACCTGATCCGCATCATTCAGGAAGTGCAGCCCGACGAAATTTACAACCTCGGTGCTATGTCGCACGTGAAAGTGTCGTTTGATACGCCTGAGTATACTGCTGATGTAGATGGTATTGGTACGTTACGTCTGCTGGAGGCTATTCGCATCCTGGGCATGACCAAGAAAACGCGCATCTACCAGGCCTCTACCTCGGAGCTATATGGTTTGGTACAGGAAGTGCCTCAGCGCGAAACGACACCCTTCTACCCTCGTTCGCCCTATGCCGTAGCTAAAATGTATGGCTTCTGGATTACGGTGAATTACCGCGAGGCCTACGACATGTATGCCTGCAACGGTATTCTGTTCAACCACGAAAGCCCCCTGCGTGGCGAGACATTTGTAACGCGTAAGATTACCCGTGCCGTATCACGTATTGCCCTGGGCTTGCAGGACTGTCTCTATTTGGGTAATCTGGGCGCCAAGCGCGACTGGGGCCACGCCAAAGACTACGTGGAAGCGATGTGGCGTATGCTGCAGCAAGACAAGGCTGAAGACTTTGTAATTGCGACTGGCGTAACTACCACCGTGCGTGACTTCGTGCGCTTAGCATTTGCCGAGGTAGGCGTGGAACTGGCTTTCGAGGGCGAAGACGAAAAAGAAATAGCCCGGGTAGTAGCCTGCAATAACCCCGACTACCAGTTAGCAATTGGCTCGGTTGTAACAAAAGTAGACGAGCGTTACTTCCGCCCCACAGAAGTAGAACTGTTGATTGGTGATCCAACCAAAGCGAAAACAAAGCTTGGCTGGGAACCCAAGTATGATTTGCAAGGCTTGGTAAAAGAAATGATGCAGTCGGATCTGGATGAGTCACGCCGCGACGAATACCTGCGCGAAGGTGGTCACTCCATCCTGAAAAACTACGCCGAGTAGTTTGCTGTTAACTTTCTGGTAATTAGCTCCCCTGCTTTTTGTAGGAAAGGTTGTGGTCGTTTTTTCCATGAAACGATAAGTAACTTGGTCTTCCAAGGCTAAAGTTCAACGGCCTCTAATTCCCTGCAGAAAGGAGGGGAGCTGATTTTCTAGCCTTATAAAAAACTTCGTAATGGAAAAAAACGCCAAAATATATGTGGCTGGTCACCGCGGCATGGTAGGCGGTGCCTTGGTGCGCAGATTGCAACAAGCCGGCTATCAGAACATTGTGACTCGCACTTCCAAGGAACTGGATCTGCGCAATAAACAAGCAGTAGATACTTTCTTTGCCGAAGAAAAACCAGAGTATGTGTTTTTGGCCGCTGCCAAAGTAGGCGGCATTCTGGCTAACAATACCTACCGCGCCGATTTTCTGCTGGACAACCTGCAGATTCAGAACAATGTCATTCAGGCCAGCTTCGATCAAAGCGTAAAGAAGCTACTGTTCTTGGGTTCGTCGTGCATCTATCCCAAAATGGCGCCTCAGCCTATCAAGGAAGAGTATTTACTAACCGGGACCCTGGAGGCTACCAATGAGCCATACGCCCTGGCCAAAATCGCTGGTCTGAAACTCTGCGAAGCCTTTCGCGACCAGCATGGTAGCAACTATATCTCGGCCATGCCGACCAACCTATATGGTCCCGGCGATAACTACGACTTGCAAAACTCGCACGTCCTACCGGCCTTGCTACGCAAGTTTCACGAAGCTAAGGAAAGCGACGCACCAGAAGTAGAAGTGTGGGGTACAGGCACTCCGCGCCGTGAGTTTCTGCACGTAGACGACCTAGCCGACGCCTGCCTCCACTTAATGCTACACTACAACGGCAAAGAACCCGTGAATGTAGGTACGGGTGAAGACCTGACCATACGCGAACTGGTAGAGCTGGTGCGCGATACGGTAGGCTACAAAGGCAACATTCGCTTTAACACTGATAAGCCTGACGGTACGCCCCGCAAACTACTCGACGTATCGAAGCTAGCAGAAGCTGGATGGAAGTATAAAATTTCGCTACCGGAAGGTATCCGTGAGGTATATAAAGAAGCATTTCAAGCTGTTCCGGCAGTATAAATCTTCTACGTATGCTACGGCAAAGGGATAATAAGTGGGCTGATCTATTCACGAAAGCCACTTATTATCCCTTTTATTCTATCTGGCTGATAATGAACATATATTATAAGTGCAGTACATCATAGTTAGCTAGAGCACAAGACAAAGTGGTTTTAGAAGGAAAATGCTGGTGCAAGGCAAGTGCGTTGCTTTCGTCCGATAAAAACAGCTTTTGATGTAGCTTTGCCCTAAGTCTTCTTTCTAAGTTTATGAGCACTGTGCAGACCTGGGGTAAGCCTAGACTAATTGAATTTCCGAAGCTGGGAAACCCAGCAGAAGGGTATATCTCAGTAAGTGAGCAGAATACTTTAATTCCCTTCGAAGTAAAGCGCAGTTTTTGGACGTACTTCACCCCTGAAAGTATTGTGAGGGGACGCCACGCGCATTATCAAACTGAGCAAGTACTTATTGCCGTCACAGGACGAATAATTGTTACAACCGAAATGGCGGATGGTACAATTGAGCTGTTTCGATTAGAAGATCCTAATAAGGGCGTATACATTCCACCGAACACGTGGCATACCATGCAGTACTCTCATACTGCTGTGCAACTGGTCTTTGCTTCTTCCATCTACGATGAAGCTGATTATATTAGAAGCTACGCAGATTTTCAACGGGTATGGGGGTAGACTCTGCTTTAGTTGATGCGCGAGCTGAGAAGCTGTTGTATTATTCCCCCTACAATTTTTTGCGTAATGTCTCTGCCATAACGCAGCAGAAGCTATTTGGCAAAGGGCTAGCAGCTAGTTTTGGTGAAAATTCTCAACAAAAAATCTTCACTGTAAACGGAGTACAGTTTTTATACTCCTTCCTTCCGTGGGATTCTGATTTTTTTGGAGCTTCTATATATAAGCTATTCACAGTGATATACACGGCGAATAGTACGGCGCAAGAAGTAGCAATAGCAGTTAAAGCATTTCTATTGTATACAAAGGAAATAAATTGCGCCTACCTTTTTATAGATATTCCGATAGAAGATACCCTGTTAATACAAGCGCTAGGCATAGCTGGCTGGCGAATGGTAGAAAGCCGATTAAATTTCTATTACGATACAATTTCGGATTTTAAGTACGCACAATTTCCAACTCGCAAAGCCGCACCCGAAGAAGCAGAGTTAATTGGCCATATATCCGCAACTGCTCGCAACGAATACGACCGCTTTCATGCAGACGAATGGTTTGGCAATACGAGAGCTGATGCTTTTCTGCACCGGTATGCCACGGCAGCGGTAGAAGGTTATTGCGATACTGTGTTGGTGCCTAACGAGCCTGATCTGGTAATTGACTCCTTTTTGGCTATCGATGATGCACCTATACACGCAGCCAAATTAGGGTTTCGGGCCTCTCGTATTGTGTTAACGGCAGTAGGACCAGCAAATCGTGGCTGGCATCTGAAGCTTGCTGCCGCAACCATACACAGGGCCCGGGAGATGCAGGCTAATTATGTGCTAATGACAACGCAGGCTACGAACAGAGCTGTATTTCGGACCTGCGAAAAATTAGGATTTAAGCTGGGAAGCACTAGCTGTATTTTATCTTATGCAAATAACCTGATCAGTAGTGTTCAATAGTATCTACCGTATCTAACAAGTTCACTAGAAAGTCGCCCTCTGATAATACCGTTCTTCACCTGGATTGTATAGTCTCACAATCGCACGTTGCCTAATGGTCCATTTGGGTTTACCCTTTCTGTGCCCGTTCTTGCGCAGAGCACTCGCTCGAACTGTGGCTGAACAGTTATACGAGCTTCAAAAGACCTTTTTAGACTACCAATTTAATATATTGGTTGCTTGCGTATGAAAATTCCCTTTCTTTCTTTTTCTCCTCAGAATACATCTATCCGCACGCAGGTTTTAGATGCCGTAGCACGGGTCTTCGACTCGCAATGGTATGTGCTGGGCGAGTCGGTGAAGACGTTTGAAGCAGAATACGCTACCTATTCGGATGCTCGTCATTGTATCGGAGTTGCGAATGGATTGGATGCGCTACACTTAGCACTAAAAGCGCTGGGTGTTAAGGAGGGGGATGAGGTAATCGTACCATCCAATACTTATATCGCTACCTGGTTAGCTGTGTCTTATGTAGGCGCCACTATTGTACCTGTAGAACCCAATATACATACCTATAATCTTGATCCGGCTGGCGTGGCAGCGGCTATTACGCCTCGTACCCGTGTTATTATGCCGGTTCACCTCTACGGACAGGCCTGCGAGATGGACCGTATTATGGAGCTGGCGCAGCAGCACGAGCTCCATGTGGTAGAAGACAACGCACAGGCCCAGGGTGCTACTTTCAATGGCAAGAAGACCGGTAGTTTCGGTAGTGCTAATGGCACAAGTTTCTACCCTGGTAAAAATTTGGGCGCCTTAGGCGATGCTGGGGCCATTACGACTAACGATCCTGCACTTGCTCTTCATCTGGCGACGCTACGTAACTACGGTTCACAGAGAAAATATTACAACGAAGTTATCGGGTATAATTCTCGCCTCGACGAGTTACAGGCCGCGATATTAAGCGCGAAGCTACCCTATTTAGATGAGTGGACGCGGCAGCGGCAGCAGATAGCTGCCTGGTACGATCAATACCTAGCTGGCATTCCAGATGTAGTGCTGCCTGTTACGGCTGCTGGGGCCAGCCACGTGTATCATCTATATGTAGTGCGCAGTCCACGCCGTGATGCTCTGCAGGCTCATTTAACAGCACAGGGTATTGGTACACTTATTCACTACCCTATTCCTCCTCACCTGCAACAAGCCTATGCGGCGTTAGACTTCAAGCCAGACGCATTCCCGCTGGCACAGGAAATAGCCGCTACTTGTCTAAGCTTGCCTTTATGGCCGGGCATGACAGAAGAAGAGGTACAGTATGTAAGTGCCGCTATACGCGCGTTCTAACAACTCGCACCGTTCTTTCTCCCGATATTTCCGTTTCGGGAGAAGCGCCCTACCAGTGAATAGAGTACATACCACGGAACTCTTCTATGCTTTCCGATAGGTAGGGATTTTCGCTCTTCACCCTTCCATCTGAACTCCATCGCACCACTACCTGCATGCCTAAGCTTTCCATTATCATTCCTTGCTATTACAACGAAGAGAATATACCTGTTACAACCCGCGAACTGATTGCAAACGAAACCTTATTTCCACCAGAAGTGACATTTGAGTATGTACTGGTGGATGATGGCTCTAAAGATAAAACGTTACAGACTTTACTAGCATTTCGGGATGCCTACCCTGATAAAGTTAGAATACTGGAGCTAGCCGGGAATGTAGGTTCTTATAATGCCATTGTAGCTGGTATGGAGTATGCCACTGGTGATTGCATGGCCATTATTACAGCTGACATGCAAGACCCTCCTGAGTTGATGGTGCAGATGTATGGCTATTGGAAGCAGGGAATAAAGTTGATTATTGGCAACCGTCAGGATAGAGAGGAAACTGGGCTACAGAAGTGGTTTGCGGAGGTGTTTCACAAAACGATGAAGAGTATTGCGTTGCCGAATATTCCGGATGGCGGGTTCGACTTCGTATTCTTCGACCGTCAGGTATGTGAACACGTAGTAGGTTTGCAGGAACGGAACAGTAACCTGTTCTACCTCATGGTGTGGCTGGGATATCCATATGTAAATATTCCTTATGTGCGTCGAAAACGCGAAATTGGTAAATCGCGATGGACGCTGAAGAAAAAAATAAAGCTTCTAATCGATTCAATTCTGGCTTTTTCCTTCTTTCCTATTCGGGCAATATCCGTGATGGGAATATTATTAGGAATAGGAGCCCTGTTCTACGCATTCTACATCATCGGTCTGAAAATAGTAGGGGATATTGAGGTAGAAGGCTGGACTACGCTAATGCTCGTCTTGCTTTTTGTTTCAGCCTTCCAAATGATTGCCCTTGGTATCATTGGCGAATACGTATGGCGCGGACTGGATGCAACTCGCAAACGCCCTTTATATGTAGTGAAGGATGTATACCAATCCGAAAAAGCAAATCTGAAATAAAGCTACGTCGACCCTGACCTTCGTGCGTACCTCGTTTGGTAAGCGAATGGGTAGGAAAAGGTGCAGGGCTCGTGTATACTATAGCAAATTCACGAACGATGTAGTGTAGAGACGCATATTTGCGTCTCTTAGTTGAATGGCACCACCCCAATGAAGCGGACGACGAGACGCAAGTATGCGTCTCCACACCGTTCATGAATCCGTTATAGGCGAGGGCATAAATTTTAAGGACCAGCCGGTTCGTTGGATGTAGTAGTGGTGTGTCTACAGCTTCACCAGCTAGCGTATGTAGGCGCGAACAAGACAGAAGTCAGGTATTTTGGTTGACTTATTAAGCCGAATCCGGCAAAGAAAAGTGCCCTACGCTTCACACTGCTCGTGCAAAGTGGGTGCCGATGATCCTGAGTTTGCTGTCCGCACGCAGCTGCGCGGATTCGCAAGCCGGAAAACCATTATATCTTTGCCCTGCAAAATACCCTACGACATCACTTCTTTCCATCCCTTATGGCTGTCACATCTGCGAGCATTGTAATCACCTCTATTTTTGCACCAACAAAAGCAGTAAAAAAGTTCGCTTCTCTACCCAATTATAAGTTGATAGTGGCCGGTGATAAAAAATCGCCCTCAGATTGGTCGGAGGCGAATGTGACTTACCTTTCCGTACAGGACCAGGAGGCCGGCGGTTTTGAAATGGCGACTAAGTTGCCTTACAATCACTATGGCCGCAAAATGATAGGGTACTTGCATGCAATACAGCAAGGCGCAGAGGTGATTGTAGACACCGATGATGACAATATCCCATACGAGGGCTGGCAGTTTCCCGCCATGGAAGGAGAATTTGCTACTTCACCTGGCAATAAGGGATTTGTAAATATTTATAAGAATTTCACTAGTCATCATATCTGGCCCAGAGGCTATCCGTTGGATCTTATTCTAAACCAGGACCACAACCTGAAAGAAGAGGAGCTGTCTAAGCAGGCTGCTACTATTGGCATCTGGCAGGGGCTAGCAGATAGTGATCCAGACGTAGATGCTATCTACCGCTTGGTTGATAATACGGAGGTATACTTCGACAAGCGCGCTCCTATTGTGTTGGCAGAAGGTACACTTTGCCCTTTTAACTCGCAAAACACTGCTGTACGGCGTGAACTGTTCCCGTTGCTGTACCTACCTGCTTATGTTACGTTCCGATTCACCGATATTCTGCGGGGGTTAGTTGCTCAGCCTATTTTATGGGCGCACGGTTATCGGTTAGGCTTTACGGAAGCTACCGTTATTCAGGAGCGTAATCCGCACGACTACGTTAAGGATTTTGAATCGGAGATTCCCTGCTATCTACACCCCAATAAAGTAATAGCCGCCGTAGAAGGTGCTATTGATAAACAAGCCACAGTAGGTGAGAATCTGCTGCGTGCCTACGAGGCTCTGGAACGTGAGCAAATCGTTACGAGCAATGAAATAGAATTGCTTAAGCTTTGGCTCGCTGACTTAAAGAAGCTTGGATTCTAAAAGAAGTTTGTCAACACGCACGCCTACTCTCACTACCTTCTAAATGAGAGGGTAGGCGTGAAATTTTCGGCAGCAAGAGCTACTGAATAGCAGTTCCAGCCCATCCACTAGGCTACAGCCTATTGCTTCTATACGCCTTCTGGCTTGGAAAATGCTCCGGGAGTTAAACACTCCCTCATCAGCTTCATCTAATACGTCCTTCTCTAGTGCAGCCTTACCCTTCGCTTTCTGTCGTCATTCCCTCCTGGAATCAAGGTCGATTCATTGAGCGCACACTCCTAAGCATCCTAAAGCAGGATTACCCTGGTGACGTGCAAATAATCGTTTCTGATGGGGGGTCAACAGATGAAACGGTAGAAGTGCTAAAGAAATATGAGGATAAAATAACCTGGTGGTCTGCCCGCGACAAAGGATTTGTGGATGCTGTAACAAAAGGGCTGGCGCAGGCTACGGGGGAGCTTATTGCTATTCAGAGCAGTGATGACTACTATCTGCCCGGTGCTTTTCGTCGTATGGCAGAAGCCTTTCAGCAGCATCCGGAAGCAGGCTTCATCTCGGGAGGCGAGTATGGCATTGATCTACAGGACCAGATAGAGTACGCAAACTCTTTTACAGGGCCCATTACACCTCATTCCATCCTCTTTCGGTTTGTACCAGCTCAACACGCTACATTCGTACGACGGGAAGTCTTAGACAAAACGGAGGGCATGCGTGTAGAGGTAGATATGTGCGCTGATATTGATTTATGGTACCGGGTGGCTCATTTCGCGCCCGGCTATGCCATTCCGGATATGCTAGCCGCTTACCAGCTGCACCCCGATCAGCGCACGGCTACCTCGCCAAAATGGTTTCCAAACCTGGTGAAGATGGTAGAAAGCTGTGAGCAGATTCCCGCCTACGGCTCCAAGTTTCGTCTCACAGAGGAAGAGAGACGAAATTTGTATACCTATTGGGAAATCAATTGGACAAATAAGCGCAGCCCTACCGAAGCAAGGCCCATTGCTTTTCGCAAACTGCCCGGCTTATTAACCTACAGCCCGCGTACGCAACGGACAATTTTGGGCGCTTCTGTCACTCCTTTGGTTAAGCGTCTGGTACCTACCAGCGTATTGAAAGCGCTACGGCCTACTGCTGCATCGACAGCTCCTGCAGCAATAGATTTGAGCTGGTGGCGAAACTAAAGAGTTGATTTAAACAAGGCCATCTTCTGTTGGCTGAAGTTTGAATGCAGGATGCATTACTGCAATTGCAAGTGCATTCGAGGACTAGGGCGTATCTTTGCCTCACTCTGTGTAGTGATCTGCTCCTTCTAGATGGCTAACGTAAGAATTTAGTTCTGACTGTTTTTTTAGCAAAGTGTCTGTACCAAAAGAAATAATACCGGCTAATTACGTAGTAGCCGATATGCAGTCTAAGGAGAGTTGGACGGAAGTCATTGAGCCCCGAACCAGCCTGTTGGATTTGCGCCTGGGCGACGTGTGGCGCTACCGGGATTTAGTGATGATGTTTGTGCGGCGCGACTTTGTGTCCACGTATAAGCAAACCATCCTCGGGCCTATTTGGTTTTTCATCCAGCCCCTGCTCACTACCATCACCTTCATCATCATCTTCGGTCGGGTAGCTAAGCTATCCACGGATGGGTTGCCGCCCGTGATATTCTATCTGGCTGGTGTTACGGTGTGGAGCTATTTCTCCCAGACACTCACGGCAACGTCTACAGTATTTATTTCCAACGCAGCCATTTTCGGTAAGGTCTATTTTCCGAGGCTGACGATGCCGGTGTCGATTGTAGTGTCTAACATTGTCCGGTTCCTGATTCAATTCGGGCTATTCGTTGCTATCTGGCTGTACTATCTGTTACGTGGTGAGAGTTCTATTCATCCTAACTGGCTGATTGCTCTCACGCCCGTATTGCTTCTTATGATGGGACTGCTGTCACTGGGGCTAGGCATGATCTTCAGCTCGCTAACCACCAAGTATCGGGACTTGTCGCTGCTACTCACGTTTGGTATGCAGCTGCTTATGTACGCCACGCCGGTTATCTATCCGCTGTCCAGCATTCCGGAGAAGTATAAATGGCTGATCCTGGCCAACCCGATGAGCGCGGTTGTGGAAACCTTCCGGTATGCGTTTCTGGGCTCTGGCTCTTTCCACTGGGGTTATCTGGCATACAGTGCCTGCTTCACGGCTATTGCCCTGTTTTTGGGTACTATCATCTTCAACAAAGTAGAGAAGAGTTTTACCGATACGGTATAAGCTCATTTATCTCGATTAGCGCTGTACATGAGCAATATTGCCATAAAAGTAGAAGGGTTAGGCAAGCAGTACCGACTCGGTGAGATTGGCACCGGGACGATCAGTAACGACTTGAACCGATGGTGGTCACGTATGCGGGGGAAAGAAGACCCGTTTGCCAAAATTGGGGAGGTAAATGACCGCACTGTCAAAGGCAACAGTGACTATGTATGGGCCCTGCGTGATATTAGTTTTGACGTAAAAGCAGGTGAGGTGCTAGGCATTGTGGGTCGCAACGGTGCGGGCAAATCTACCATGCTTAAGATTTTGTCGAAAGTAACGGCCCCTTCTACCGGCAAAATAAAAATTCAAGGTCGCATCGCCTCTTTGCTGGAAGTAGGCACCGGGTTTCATCCTGACTTGACCGGCCGGGAAAACGTGTACCTGAACGGGGCCATTCTAGGCATGTCGAAAGGCGAGATTAATCGCAAGTTTGATGAGATAGTAGACTTTTCCGGGGTGGAGCGCTACATCGACACGCCCGTGAAGCGCTATTCGTCCGGCATGTACGTGCGGCTAGCCTTTGCTGTGTCGGCGTTTCTGGAACCTGAAATTTTGATTGTAGATGAGGTTTTGGCCGTCGGTGATGCAGAGTTTCAGAAGAAGTGCCTGGGTCGGATGAAGGACGTGAGCCGTAATGATGGGCGCACCATTTTATTTGTAAGCCACAGCATGGCGGCCGTAAAAAACATCTGCACGACCGGGATTTTAATGAAGAACGGGCAGTTGGCTTTTCAAGGCACAGCCGATGAAGTAGTGGACTATTATATCACAAACTTCCTACAATTCAATAGCGATACCAAGGTAGATTTGCTGGGAGCGCCCCGTGAGTACGACCTGTCCCGAACCATCGAATTTAAATCCATTGAGTTTCTGGAGCCGGTTGAGAACAACATGTACTCAACCGGTGAAGACATTGTGCTGCTGGTGACTCTAAAAAGTAAAGTTGACCGTGACGCTTTCCGGCTGGGGTTCTCCATCAATAAGCTCGACGAAAGCCCAGTGGGCACATTCTTTTCGGGAGAAGAGCTGTCTATCCGCAAAAACGAGGAAAAAAACTTTATCGTCCGCATCAAAAATCATCAACTGGCCAAAGGGCAGTATTACATCAGTATGTCAACCGGTATCGGTAACGAGTTGACGGGGACTACGGAGTACGATATCGTGCTGAAAACCTTGTTCTTCGAAATAGCTTACAAAGATTTGCTTAAAACCCAGATGATGACCTTGTGGCACTCGGAGTGGGGCTATGTAAACTTTAAGAACGTTGAAATAAAGTCTTTGTAATATGAAAGTAGTTATTCTGGCAGGTGGCCTAGGTACGCGGCTTTCCGAGGAAACGGTGCTTAAACCGAAGCCGATGGTAGAGATTGGTGATATGCCTATTTTGTGGCATATCATGAAAATATATTCGTCGCACGGCTTCAACGATTTTGTGATTTGCCTAGGCTACAAGGGCTATGTTATAAAGGAATACTTTGCTAACTACTTTCTGCACAAATCGGATGTGACTATTAACCTGAAAGAAAATAGTATGCAGGTGCACGATAGTTTCGCTGAGCCGTGGAATATCACTCTAGTTGATACTGGCCTGAATACCATGACCGGGGGGCGCATCAAGCGGGTAAAGCAGCATATTGGCAACGAGACGTTTTTACTGACCTACGGCGACGGGGTGTCGGATGTCAACATCACGGACGCGGTGGCCTACCACCAAAAAAATGGCAAGTTGTGCACCGTGACGGCGGTGCAACCTAGTGGCCGGTTTGGCGCCCTCAACTTCAGTGAACAGGACGAAGTAACTTCCTTCACGGAAAAGCCTAAAGGTGATGGTGCCTGGATTAATGGAGGCTATTTTGTGTGCGAACCAGCGGTAATCGACTACATCGAAGACGATGCCACCATCTGGGAGCGAGAGCCGTTAGAACAGATTGCCGCCGCTAACCAAATGCAGGCCTACAAGCACCATGGCTTCTGGAAGCCAATGGACACGTTGCGCGATAAGGTAGAATTGGAAACCGAATGGCAGCAAGGCCAGGCTAAATGGAAAACATGGTAGCTGGACAAACGGATTTGCGGACAGCTTATCAAGGCAAAAGGGTATTTCTCACCGGGCACACCGGCTTTAAAGGCAGCTGGATGCTTCAGTGGCTGCACTTGCTGGGCGCCCAGGTGAAAGGCTACGCTCTGGCTCCCGAACAGGCCGACGACCTGTATAACCTGATAGAAGGGGATACGTTGTGCGAGTCGGTAATCGCTGACCTGCGCGATGCCGCCCGCCTGGAGCAGGAGATAGTGGCGTTTCAGCCGGATTTCATCTTCCATCTGGCCGCGCAGCCATTGGTACGGCTTTCGTACGCCATTCCGGCTGAAACCTTTATGGTCAACGCCATTGGTACAGCTTACGTGCTGGATGCCGTGCGTAAGCTGCCAATGCCCTGCACCGTTGTTCTTATCACCACCGATAAGGTGTATGAGAACAAGGAGTGGCTGTACCCATACCGCGAAACTGACCGGCTGGGCGGTTATGACCCATATAGTGCCAGCAAGACCTGCGCCGAGGTGGTTATCAATTCGTACACGCAGTCGTTTTTCAATCCGGCGGCTTTTGCCGAGCATCAGAAAGGTATTGCTAGTGCCCGTGCCGGCAACGTTATTGGGGGCGGCGACTGGGCCAAGGACCGGATTATTCCCGACATCGTTCGGGCTTTGCGAAGCGCGCAGCCCGTAACCGTGCGTAACCCGCAGGCGGTGCGGCCGTGGCAGCACGTACTGGAGCCTCTGGGCGGCTATCTGCTGCTGGGGGCCAAACTGGCTGTCGAGCCGCTGCGCTACGGGGGTAGCTGGAATTTCGGGCCGTATGCCGAAGACAACAAAGTGGTGGAAGAGCTGGTGCAGACCGCCCTGCAGATATGGGGCAGCGGCACCTACAACAAGCCGGTGCTTACCAACCAGCCCCACGAAGCCGGCTTACTGAAGCTGGACATCAGCAAGGCCGTTGGTGGGCTGGGGTGGAAGCCACAGTATCTGGCCGAGCAAGCCATTGCGAAGACCCTGGAGTGGTACAAGGCTTTCCACGAGCAGCGGGCTGCTATACAGCAGTTTACCGTTCAACAAATCAACGCATTTGCCCGCCATGAAAGCTAATCCAACGGCGCTGGCCGGCGTGCTGCTGCTAGAGAACTTCGTTAGCCACGATAAGCGCGGAACATTCATCAAAACATTCCACGCCAATTCTTTCGGCGCTGAGCAGCTAACCGTGGACTTCCGCGAGAGTTATTACTCG